>CAMAXX010000008.1 GCA_945862435.1 Pseudorhodobacter antarcticus | reverse complement strand
TCAACGGCGGAGCGCGCCGGATCGGGACCGGCCTCGACCCATGCAGCAAGCTCGGCCAGCTGCGCGGGCACCAGCCACCGGGGGCGGTGCGGAACCGTTCGGTTCACCAGCCCGGCGAAACCCTCGGCGTTGTAGCGATGCACCCAGTCCCGGAGCGTCTGGCGGTGCATCCCGCGGGTCTCGGCCGCCGTTGCACGGTCGACGCCCTTCAGCACCAGCGCGCCAGCATCCGCCGCGCCGCACGTGCATCCTGCCCGTCGCCGCGCGAAGCTCCGTCGCCGTCAATTTCTGCCGCATGATTGCAATCCCTGCCATGCCTGCTTCTTGCCTATGAGACCACATTGAGTCAGAGTTCGGAACGCTTGGGAATCCCCAAAGAGTCACGCGCGAAGGCCGTTGGTATTATTGAACTTTAACGAACTCTGATGTGAACCATGCAGATTGGTACGCAAATAATCGTTTAAATTCGGGCATCAGAGCCTGACCCAGATCCCGCCTTCTTCATTTGATCGAACTCCGGCCACTATGAAACGCATGCCCGCCAGCCCGTCCGACACGGTCGGCAAAACGATGTCCCTGCCTGATTTCGTCCCGTTGCGAAACTCACGCACTTGTCCGGCGGCTTCGGCATAAAGCGTGGCGAAAGCTTCAAGATAGCCCTCTGGGTGGCCCGCCGGAAGGCGGGCAGGCGTTAAAACGCCATCACCTCCACGCCGCAGGGTTCGAGTTGGCTTGCCAACGGGAGTGAACTCCAGATCGTCGGGTCGTTCCTGATCCCAAAGAAGGCCTCCGGCCTCGCCGGCCACGCGAATGCGAAGGCCGTTCTTGGCTCCCGGCGCAACCTGGCTCGCCCAGATCATGCCCTTGGCACCCTCCCCGAACCTGAGCAAGATCGCGGCATTGTCATCCAGGGCCCGGTCCGGTCCGAAAGCAGTCAGATCGGCCAGCACTGCACTTGGCACTAGACCGGTCACGAAAGTTGCAAGGTTGAAGGCATGGGTGCCGATATCGGCGATGCACCCGCCGGGGCCTGACTGGGCCGGGTCGGTGCGCCATGCCGCCTGCTTGTTCCCCGAACTCTCGGCCGGCATGGCCAGCCAGTCCTGCAAATACTCCACCTGAACATGACGGACGCGACCGATCCGACCAGCCGCGACCAGGGCCCGTGCCTCGCGGACCATCGGATAACCGGTGTAGGTCTGGGTCAGGATAAAGGGCAGGCCGGTCTCGGCCACCAATTTGACCAGCGCCTCAGCATCTTCGACAGTTGTGGCAAGCGGCTTGTCGCAGATCACAGGAATTCCCGCCCGCAGAAAAGCCGTGGCGACCGGGGGATGCAGGTGATTGGGCGTAACGATCGCCACGGCATCAATGCCGTCCGGTCGCGCCGCCTCGGCCTTTGCCATCGCGGCAAAGCTGTCATAGCTGCGCTGTGCCGCGATCCCCAGCTCCGCCGCCGATTGCGCCGCCCGTTCAGGGTCGGACGAAAACGCCCCGGCGACCAGGTCCCAATGGCCATCCAGTCGCGCCGCAATGCGATGGATGCCACCGATGAAGGCACCCTTGCCGCCACCCACCATGCCGAGTTTCAGGCGCATGTCGTGATCCACTCCATGGAAGGTTTCACCGTGGCTTTGACCAGCGCCACGGTTGCAATGTCAATGCTGACCGGCCAGGTCCGAAATCATCGTCAGGTGCCGGATATCGACCGGCTTGGCCAAAAGCCGGTCAAGCTGTGAAAACAGCGGCGCAAGGTGGGGCATGGCCAGATGCGCCTCCAGATCGGCCTGCCTGCGCCAGTTTTCATAAAACACGAAACAGCACGGGTCGGCCGCATCGACATGGAAGTCATAGTTGAGGCAGCCGGGCTCGGCCCGTGTTGGGGCGACCTGCGCGGCAAGCAATCCGTGAAGCTCGTCGCGCGTCTCGGGCTTTGCCGTGACTGTGCCGATGATGGTCACATGCGCCATCGCATCACCGCTTCTGGCTGAGGGCGACGGCGAGGATGATGATCCCGCCTCGCGCGATCAGTTGCTGGCTGAACTCCAGCCCAAACAGGATAAGGCCGTTGTTGATCAGCCCGATCATCATGGCGCCAACGATGGTGCCGATCACGGTGCCCTTGCCGCCGAACAGACTGGTCCCGCCCAGCACCGCCGCCGCGATGACAGATAACTCGTCGCCTTCGCCTAGTTGGAAGCGGCCAGATTGCAGACGTCCAGCGTAAAGCATCCCGGCCAGTGCCGCCGCACAGGACGACAAGACCAGCACCTTCATCTTGATGTTTGCCGTATCGATGCCGGAATAGCGCGCAGCGGTTTCCCCGCCACCGGTCGCCAACACCCGGCGGCCAAAGCCTGAACGGCGCAGCACGATGTGCCCCACTCCACCCAGTGCCGCAATCCAGAACAACAGCACCGGGATCGGCCCAACAGACCCGCCGCCAAACACCCAGGAATAGCCCGGCGAAAGGATTGGCACGGCGGCAGTGTCCGATATCCACATCGCGACACCCTTGGCGATGCCCATCATGGCCAGCGTCGTCAGAAAGGACGGAATACCGATTCTGGTGGTCAGCCAGCCGTTAAACATTCCTACTGCAAGGCCGGTTGCAATGCCGGCGCAGACGCCTCCAAAGGGGCCCGCGACACTGATGGCCATGGCTACCGTCACGGTCGCCAATCCGGCCACGGCCCCCACCGACAGGTCGATCTCGCCAGCCGACAGAACGAAGGTCATCGCGATGGCCATCACGGCAATCATCGCCGTCTGCCGCACGATGTTCAGCAGGTTGTTGGGGTTCAGGAACCCTTTGTCGTTCAGCGTCAGTGCGAAGACCAGAAAGATCGCGACAAAGCCGATGTAGATGATGTTCTGTCGCCAGTTGGCAAACAGGGCCCCGCCGGGGGCAGGTATTGGCTTAGCCATGAATGGCCTCCTTTGCGGTCAGGGCTTTCTGAATCTCGATCTGCAGACGCCGCTCGGCGGCTTGCAGGGCATGGTCGGGGTTGGTCTCGTCGGGATCGTCCAGTTCGGCGCGGTCCAGCATCTGATGCGCGCGGCCATCGGTCATGATCAGAATACGGTCGCAAGCCGTAAGCAGCTCCGAGAGCTCGGACGAGATCACCAGGACCCCTTTCCCCGCCGACGCAAGGTCGCGCACCAGCCGGATAATCTCGGATTTCGACCCGATGTCGATACCTGCCGTGGGTTCATCAAGGATCAGAATATCAGGGTCCGTGGCCAGCCATTTGCCGATCACCACCTTTTGCTGGTTGCCCCCGGACAGCGTGGACACGGCATGGTCCCGGCTGGCTGTCTTGACCGAAAGGCGCTGGATCATGCTATCGGTGATCGCGGTCGCGCGGGGGCGATCCACCAGACCGCGTTTCGTGATCCGCCCAAGAACCGCCATGACCATGTTTTCGGCAACGCTAAGGGCGGGGATGATGCCTTGCGTGGCGCGAGCTTCGGGCACGAGGGCCACGCCTTCAGCAATCGCATCGGCGGGGCGGCGGATCTGCACCGGCCTGCCCTTGATACGTATTTCGCCCGCAACCGCAGGCTCGATCCCCGCGATCACCCGGGCCAGCGCAGAACGGCCCGAGCCAAGCAACCCGGCAAGCCCCAACACCTCGCCCCGGTGCAGGGTGAAGCTGACGTTATCGGGCTTGTGCGGTCCGGTCACACCTTTCAACTCCAGCAAGGCTTCACCTAGCGCCGATCCGCCGCGCACCACATCCGCCAGCCCCTTGGACCGTTTGCCGACGATATGTTCTATCATCGTATCGATGGGCAGATCAGCCATCGGCGCGGTGATCACATGCCGCCCGTCGCGCAGGATAGTGGCGCGGTCGGCGATACGGGCAATCTCGTCCATCCGGTGGCTGACATAGATGATCGCCACGCCTTTGGCGGTCAGCTTGCGCAAGAAGACGAACAGCCGCTCCACATCTGATACCGCCAGCGCGGTCGAAGGTTCGTCCAGGATCAGCACCCGCGCGTCCTGACTGATAGCCTTGGCAATCTCGGTCAGCTGCTTTTGCCCCGCCCCCAGATCGCCCACCAGCGCGCGGGGGTTCACCTCGACCTCCAGCATCTTGAAGATCGCCTCGGCACGGAGGATGGAATCTTCGTCGTCGATCAGCCCGCGCGCATCACGGGCCTCGCGGGTCAGGAACACGTTCTGGGCCACGGTCAGCGTCGGGATCAGCGACATTTCCTGAAAGTTCATCGCCACGCCCGCCGCGCGGGCGGCCTCTGGCGTCGGGGCGGCAAGCCTTTGGCCTGCCACCTCGACCGTGCCTTCATCGGGCACATGCACCCCATTCAGCACTTTCAGAATGGTCGATTTCCCCGCCCCGTTGCCACCCAGAAGGGCATGAACCTCCCCCGGCAGAACTTCCAGATCCACATTGTCCAGCGCGCGCACTCCGCCAAAGGACTTGGAGATGCCGGTCATGCGGACGGTAGGGACGGGGACGATCATCCGACCGTTTCCCACTTGCCGGTTTCGCCCGACCGCAGCATAGCGTCCGCCACCAGTTCGGTCAGAAGCCCGTCCTCGAAGTTCGGGCTGGGTTGTTTGCCCGAGGCGATGGCGCTGAAGAAATCGAAACACTCCACGATCTTGGTCTCCGAATAGCCGATGCCCAGGCCAGAGATCGGCCAAAGCCCGCCTCCATAGGGATGCGCCGGGCCAGTATAGATGGTACGGAACCCGCGCACATCTGCCGGATCATTGGCAAACATCACTTGCAACTCGTCGCGGCGTTCATAGTTGAAATGGATCGAGCCCTTGGTGCCGTGAATTTCCAGCGTGATGAAATTGTTGCGGCCCCAGGCGTTGCGGGTCGCCTCAAGGCTGCCCACCGCACCCCCGGCAAAGCGCAGCATCGAGATCACCTCGTCGTCCACATCCACCGGCGCGCGCTCGGCATCGGCAGATTTCTCTGACGCGCCCAGCTTGTCCACGCCACCCTGCTGCAGCGGGCGGGTTTTGACGTAGGTATGGGTCATCGCGATGACCTCAGCGATCGGGCCGACGAGGTAGTGCGCCAGATCGACCACATGCGTGCCGATATCGCCCACCGCGCCGGAGCCGGCGATCTTTTTCTGGAACCGCCAGGACAGCGGGCCATTCTCATCCGCCGACCAGTCCTGCAGATAGGTGCCACGGAAGTTCAGGATCCGGCCGATCCGGCCCTCGTCAATCAGCTTTTTGGCCAGCGCCACGGCGGGCGTTCGGCGATAGTTGAAGGCGACCATATGGATGATCCCGGCGACCTTCGCCGCCTCGGTCATTGCGCGGGCCTCTTCCACCGTGCGTGCGAGGGGCTTTTCGCAAATGATGTGCTTGCCCGCTTTCGCCGCAGCGATGGCGATTTCGGCATGGACGTTGTTGGGGGTGCAGATATCAACCACGTCGATATCCGGGCGGTTGACCACGGCACGCCAGTCGCTGCTGGCCTCGTCAAAACCGAACCGACGACGCGCCTCTTCGGCCATGCCGTCGGTGACATCGACCACGACCTTGCGGTGCGGAATGGCCGGGGCAGGCCAGAAGAACATCGGCATCGACGCATAGGCCATGGCATGCGCCTTGCCCATGAACCCGCCGCCGATCATGGCGACATTCATCACTTTGGTCATTTTCGGTCTCCGGTGGATAGGGGATGAGCCTTCGGTCAGAACAGGGAGCAATCTGTTGAACCGAAGGCTCTGATTTCGCGCGGGGATGGCCCCCGCGCGGCAGGGATCACTGCATCGACGACTTGATGTTGTCGGTCGCTTCGGTGGAATAGACCTGCATCCAGGCGTCGAGCAGATTGTCCTGGCTGACCGGCAAAGCGGGCAGCGCGACAAAGGCAGGCGCCTCTTTGCCCAGCAGCGCGTATCCGGCCAGTTTGGCCTCGACCACGCCCGCATCATAAGGACGCTGCGCGCCTAGGCCCTTGATGAAACCGCCCTGCGCCATGCTGATCGCCACGTTCTCGCCAAGGTCGACGGTGGTGATGATCAGGTCATCACGACCGTTGGCGCGCGCCGCCGCCATCACGCCTTCGGCGGGCACGTCCCATACTGCCCAGATGCCCTTGATCGACGGATTGGCCGTCAGTATCGCGCCTGCCGCCTTTTCTGCATCTCCCGAAAAGTCCGGCCCGCCGATGCCCTGTTCATCCACGATTTTGATGTTGGGATAGTCGCTGGTGATCGTAGCCTTGAACGCGTCATAGCGCTGCTTAGTCACGAAGAAATCGGCGGCGTGGAAGACCAGCCCGATATCCCCGCCGTCCGGCCCCAAGGCCTTGGCCATCAGATGCGCCGCAGCCACGCCGTTGCCGTAGTTGTCGGCCGAGACGACCGAAACGTAGTCGGTACCCGCGACAAAGCCCGCCGGCACGTTGTCCATGAACACCAGCTTTGCACCCGCTTCACCAGCGGCCCGGTAGGCGGCTGCGGTGGCGGTGGGATCGGTCGGGATCGACACGATGATGTCGGGCGCCTGCGCCATGATGGTTTCAAGGTCACTGACCTGCTTTTCGGGTTTGAAGCCCGCATCGGTCACTGCAATCACCTCGATGCCCATGGCGGTGAACTGAGTCTGCAGCCCGTTGATCTGGGCGCGGGACCAGTCATTGCCACCGTAGTGCATAACGATTGCGGCGGTGGCGCCCATCTCCTTGATCTTGGCCAGTTCCTCGTCGGTCAGAACGACGGTGGACGGGGCCGAGGGGTCTTCGCCATTCGGGCCTTTTGACAGCACCGTTTCCTGCAATGCGGCCAGCGCAGTGTCAGGGTCGGCAAAGGCGGGAACATTGAGCCCCATGACCAGCGCAAGCGCGGTGGCCGAGCCCATAAGAGCACGTCTGGTAATCATGATTTCTTCCTCCCGGAAAGATGTAGGGTTGCCCCCGATAAAGGACCTGCGGGTTAGCCCGCAACGGCCCGGTTCAGATAGTTACGGCTGATCCGCGCCCCTTCGGCAGGGTCGGGCCAGCTGTCAAGTTCGGTGCAGACCCAGCCGGCAAAGCCCACGTCCTTCATCGCCTGAAGAATGGGATCGGTGGGCACGTCGCCCCGGTCCAGCGGGGTGAAGGCGAAGGGCTGTTTCTGGAACCCTTTCAGATGCACATACGAAATACGCTGTGCGTGATCGCGGATCAGTTGCGCCGGGTCGCCCCCTGCGGCGGCCAGGTGCGCCGTGTCGGGGCAAAAATCGATGTTCGTCAGATCGAATATCTTGGCGACCTCGGCTGGACCCTCGACGATGGTGGACAGGTGCGGGTGGTAATGCGCGCGCAAGGAACGGGCATCGGCAATCGCCTTGACCCGGTCCAGCGCCGCGCCCAGCTTGTGATAATCCGCCTCGCGTATTCCGTCAAAGCGTTTGGCCCCGCCACCCACCACCAGATGCGGCGCACCCAGTTCGGCGGCACGGTCGGCGGCGCGGGTCACACGGGCAAGTTCCTCGGGCAGGATATCGTCAAAGATGAAGTTCCCGCCGGCATAGGCGGCAACCAGCGCCAGCCCGTTGTCGGCCAGAAGGCTGAGCATCGCGGCGGCGCTGTAGTCCAGCAGGTTGCCGTCAAACAGCTCGACGCCTTCATAGCCAGCCGCAGCGATATCGGCAAAAGCGCGGTCCATCGCCCCAAAGGTCCGATAGCTGAGTTCGGTGATCGAAGTGACCCCTACGGCGTTACCGCCAAGCTGCCCCCAGCAATTGGCGTGATACGCCAGCTTCCACGCTGCCATCAGTGATCCCCCACTTTGGGTCTGGCGGGACTTTGTCCACCTGACCGCTCCTCCTCAAGGCCTCCTCAAGCCATAGGAGCGTGATTACGCCCAGAATCAGTGTAGGTCAACTATATTTTGGCTTATGTAAGCTATCTTTTGCTGATTTAAGGCAAAAGTATTTCCTTGAACGACCAAAGACACCCTATTATCTGTGTTAAGGCAGAGCACAGGAGAGGCATTTGTCGCCGCACGCTGCCGAGACCGCCGAATCGAGCCGCACTCGCGGGAAGGGTCGTCCGCGCAACAGCGAGACGGCGGCGCCCTCACTCGTCGAAATCCTGGATCTGATCCGTACCGAGCGCGCGACCACCCGGCAGGCATTGGAACGCGAAAGCGAGTTGGGGCGGGCCGTGGTGGCTGACCGGCTGCAGTTGCTTGCGGATCTGGGCCTTGTCGATGAAAGCGAGCTGGGGCTTGCCACTGGCGGGCGCGCCCCGCGGCTTGTGCGCTTTGCGGCCCGGCGCGGGCTGGTGCTGGTGGCGACGCTGGACCAGACGGCCATTGGCGTGGGCGTGTCCGACTTGTCGGGTAACCTTCTGACCGAACACCACGAGGCCGCCGACCTGACCGCCCCTGTCGCACATCTGGCCAGCCGGCTGGCGACCTTGTTCCGCTGGTGTCTGGAGCGTCAGAGCATCCCCACGGCCCCTTGGGGCATATCGCTGTCGGTCCCCGGCACGGTGCCTTCGTTGCGCGATGGTGCCTTCATGACCGCCACCCCCCCGGTCCTGCCTGCCTGGGCAGACTTTCCGCTGGTCGAAACCCTGACCCGCCAGTTCGGTGTGCCGGTCTGGATGCGGTCCAGCGTGGAAACCATGACCATGGGAGAGTTGCATGCCGGTGCAGGGCACGGCCTGCGGTCGATGCTGTTCATCAAGGTCGGACGCCGGATCGGCGCGGGTATCGTGTGTGACGGGCAGCTTTATCGCGGCGCGCAGGGGGCGGCGGGCCTGATCGGTGCGCTTCCGGTGCAATCGGACGGGCTGACCGGCACGCTGGATGCGATGGCGGGCTCGGACATGATCCAGCGCGAAGGACGGGCGGCGGCGGACACAGGTCGCAGTCCGGTTCTGGCCGATCTCTTGCGGCGCGGTAGCGAGATCACCCCCATCGAAGTGTCACAGGCCGCGCAGATCGGCGATCCCGCCGCCGTGGCGATCCTGTCCAAGTCGGGGCATCTGATCGGGCAGGTCGTCGCAACCCTGGCCAATGCGCTGAACCCCGACTTGATCGTCATGTCGGGCACACTGGCCCAGACCAACGACATCTTGCTGGCAGGGATCCGTGAGGCAGTTTACGGTGCGTCTCACCCGCTGGTCACGCGCGATCTGCGCATCATCCGTTCGCAGATGGGCAGTTCGGCGGGGTTGGTGGGCGCGGCGCGCGTGGCATCCGAGGCGATCTTTGCGCCTGCCTTCCTAAAAGACTGGATCATTCAGGGCAAACCGACCCTGCATCCCGATTTCGCCGCCTTTTGCGCGCGCGCGCAGATTGCCGAGGTGCCGCAATCGGTCGCAGCACCACCATCCGTGCAGGAAAGGATCGCACCGTGACGATTTCCGGACTTGGCCCCCATGGCGAACGCGCAGCTCCGCCGGAACGGGTCAGCCTGCTGCCCGAGGATATCGCCGCCGTCAAGGCGGCAACCAGACGGGTGGCCATCGTGCTGCATACGCTGGACGGCGATTGGACCCGGCTGCAGATTTCCGGGATGCTGGGCGTCTTCGGTGATTGCGGAGTGGTGGTCACCGAGGTGGTCGATTGCAGATTTTCGGCGGATCGGCAGGTGGCCGAACTGGATCGGCTGATCGCAGCGAGTCCGGATGCGATCGTGGCCCTGCCGGTGGCGAACGAACAGGTTGCGGCGGCCTTCGGGCGGGTTTCCGAGGCAGGCATCCGTCTGGTGCTGCTTGAAAATGTGCCGACCGGCCTTTTGCCCGGCTCGCATTACACCTCGCTTGTATCGTCGGACAATTTCGGTCTTGGCAGGATGGCGGCTGCGGGGCTTGCGCCTCATCTGGCCCAAGGGGCGGCGGTCGGCGTCCTTGGCTTTGCCGCTGATTTCTTCGCCACCAACGAGCGTGAGATTGCTTTCACCAACTGGATGCAGGCGAACCGGTCTGACGTGCAAACCCATGTGCTGCGGTTCGGCGCGGTGGACGAAGCGGCCGATCTGGCCGAGCGGCTGATCGCGGATCATCCCGAGATTTCCGCGTTCTTTGTGGTTTGGGACACGCCTGCAATGGCGGTATCAACCCGGTTCGCGCAAGCTGGCCGCTCGATTGTGATTGCGACCGTCGATCTTGGCGAAGATGTCGCCATTTCTTTGGCCGCAGGCAAACCTTTTGTTAGTGTTGCGGCCCAGCAGCCCTTTCAACAGGGTGTGGTCGCCGCCCGGACCACAATCCTTGCCCTGCTGGGCCGCACAATTCCTGCCTGGATCGCCTTGCCCGGAGTCCCTGTGACGCGCGACAATGTGGCCGACAGCTTTCAGATCATCTGGAGAAAACCCGCCCCGCGAGAGGTTTTGCGCTCGCTCGGCCTGACACCGTGACTGCACCCGTCCAGTTAACCCCATAAAGCTGATGTTTTCGCAAGCGGCGTGTCCCTTACAGGTCGCGCCGAGACTGCAGCAGCAACTCGGCACGGTGCTCTGCTGTCGCAAGCGCTTCGCGGGTCGTTTTTGTGCCTGTCAGAATGTCGTGAATCTCTTCGCCTGCGATGGCTATGAGGTCAGCGATGCCGGGCACCGGAGGGCGCGGCCACATCCGCAGGTACCCCTGCCGCGCCATATCGTCCACGGCTGAAATCAGTGGCGACAAGGCCGCTACCTCGGGATCGCGGCTGACGCTGCTTCTGGGGCTCGCAAGGCTGCCGTTGGCAAGATAGAGCTTGGTCGCCGACGCGGTGGTGAGGGTCTGGAGCGCTCGCCAGACCTCACTGATGCGATTGGCGGCGATGTTGGCCGGGATGGCCAGCGAATAGCCGCCCATCGGCACAATCGGCCGTCCTTTGGGACCTGTCGGATGCGGGGCGTAACCGGTGCACAGATGTGCGGGAGAGGTTTGGTCGGTTTCATGAACCGGCGCCAGAATCGAATGAGAATAGGCCATCGCTGCGCTTCCCCTGGCGTAGGTGCGCGCGCGGTCGTACCAGGTCATCCTCAAGATGCCGGGCGGCGACACTGCCAGCAGATCCAGTAGATATTCCACCGTCTGCCGCGCCGCGTCGGATTGGAACATCGGGCGCATGTTGGCGGGCGAAACGTTTTCGGCGTCAAAGCCATCGGCGGTGGGCCGCAGATCGATGATCGGCTGCCCGAAGGCGCTCATGATCATCATGAAGGTGTGGCCAAGGGGGGTGCCGCGACCGCCGTTCCAGCTGATCCCTGCCAGTCCCGCCTTGGGGTCGTGCAGGGTCCGCGCAACCGCCAACGTCTGTTCGACGGTGCGCGGCGGCTTCAGTCCGGCGGCGGCCAGCAGGTCCTTGCGGTAGACAAGGATCTCGCCGGACACCATGATCGGTACGCCGTACTGCACGCCCTGCCACGATGAACTGGCCAACGCGTCGGGATAAATGTCGGACTGATCGAACCCGGTTTCGGCAATCAGTGCATCCAGCGGCAACAGGCGACCTTCGTCTGCCATCTCGCCGAACCACGGCAGGTCGACGGCGACAATGTCATAAAGCGACACTGCCCTTTGCGCGTTGATAATCAATTCAGCCCTCAGCCGGTCGATGGAGTGGGCCCGGCTTTCGATGCTGGTCCCAAGTATCATCTCGAACTGACGCTTGAGGTTCAGCATCGCCATGAAAGTAGGATCGGCATGGACAAGGACCCGCAGGCCGCGCCCGAGGCTCAGCTTGGTTTCAAGAGCAGCCGGCGGGGGCAGGACCGCCGGCGGCACGGTCCGGCGCGGCCTCGGCGAAGCCTCCTTGCGCAGGGTGCCGCGCATGAGCACGTCGCCGCGATAAGCAAACTGACGCCACCGTGCAAGCAGCCCGGCCGACGGGTGCAACGACTGCGACCGCCCCGAGGCCGTCCGCGCACGCAAGACAATCAAGCCGCGCTCGCGCAAGTCTTCAATAGTTCGAAGCGCCGTCCCGTACGTCAGACCCGACGCAGCGGCGAGCGAAGAGCTTGTCACCAGATGGCCGTCAAAATGGCTGGCAATCAGATGCAAGATCATGCGCATTTCGCGCTGGCTGCCGGTCGGGCCTAGCAGTGTTTCGGCCTCGTCGTAGATCTGGGCGACGAAATCGACAAAGCGAACCTGTTCGTCGCGGATCGCCTTCTGGTCGGCCGACTGCCCGTCGCCGAGCTCGTACGGACCCTCTGGACGTTCATCCGCTGTGCGCCGGCGGCTGCCTCCATTCGGTTCGATCATCGCGGCGCCCTTTTCATCTTTGGCGATTGGACCCGGGCTGTCCGACCGGCTTGGTGCTTTTGTCTTACCCGAATGCAGGGGACCCAGTCCACATGTCCGTTTTGGAAGCCGATCCATACAATGTCCAAATTGGACAACTTAGCAGGTTCCGACCATTGCTTCGCCCCCTATAGTCCACTTGTGTCCGAGGGTGATTCTCCGGGGTCCACGAGGGAAGGGTGCGGTCTATCCGCCACGTCTGTGGCTCATCGAACGCGAACGATGTCTTGGGAGGGCATGATGAAACTTGCATTCAACACTTGGGTCTACTCGGGCTTCCCGGTCTGGGTGCCATCCTATCCGCTGGAAGAGGTCATCAAACGCCTCGCCCGCATCGGCTATGATGGGATCGAGATCGGGGCCGCGGCTCCGCATGCCTTCCCCGATTATCTGAGCACTGAACGCCGTAACGAAATTCGCCGTGTGCTTGACGGCGAAGGGATCAAAGTGTCTAGCATGCTGCCAGCACCCGGTGGCGGCGCTGGCTATAACGTTGCGTCCCCCGACGCGCCCGAGCGCGCAGCCGCCATCGACATGTACAAGAAGGTCACCGACCTGTGCGCCGCGTGGGGCTCTCCGACGCTTATCTACGTCGCTGGTTGGCAGGTGTTCGGGACAGCACGGCCGCTGGCGCTGGAGTGGACGACAGCCGCGCTGGCCGAAGTCGCCGACTATGCGGCCGCGTCTGGTGTCAGTGTCGTTGTCGAGCCGACTTCGGCCGACAGCAACCTGATCGACTCTTGTGACGACGTCATCGCCCTGATGGACGCTGTTGACCGCCCGAACGTGGGCGCGATGTTCGACACATACCACACGCTTTACCGCAATGAAGTGCCGACCGACTATGTCTACCGGCTTGGCGCGCGGCTCAAGCACGTCCACCTTGCCGACGTGAACCGCGACGCACCAGGCAGCGGTGTGGTGGACTATGTTTCGCTGATCCAGGCGCTGCGTGACGTTGGCTACAGCGGCTATCTGGCGATGGAGATCGGCTTTAACCGCCGCAACGTCGAGCCCGATGGCATGGCCCGGCGCGCCCAGGCCTACTTGAAATCCATTCTCTGAATTATCTTCCGCCAGCCCCCAAATCGGGGCAGCGGGTCACGTCTAACCGGGAGGAACGACAATGAAACGTACCGCTTGGAGCGCGCCGCTCGTGCTCTTTATCGCCACACAGGCTACAGCCCAGGACACCGTCGTGGTGACTCAGTGGGATCAGTTCGCGCAAAGCGGCATCACCGCCGCCGGCCCTGCGATGGACGAGTTGATCGCCACCTGCAAGCCCGCGCTGAATGGTGCCGAGGTGCTGCGCACCATCGCCCCCTCAATCGGCATCCGCGACAGCTACCGCCTCGCCGTATCGGCGGGCAAGACTCCGGATCTGGCTTATACATGGCCCGCAGCCTCGGTCCTTTCAGGCTACGCGCGGGTCGGGGCGCTGGCACCGCTTGACGACTACTACGCGAAGTACGGCTGGGATCAGGTCAACGCGTTTTACAAGGGGCGCAACTCATATGAGGGCAAGGTCTATGGCCTGCCGATGGAACAGGACCTGATGGGGGTCTACTACAACAAGGACCTCTTCAAGGAAAATGGCCTTGCTGTGCCCACCACCTACGCCGAGTTCGAGGCGCTGGCGGTTGCACTGAAAGGCAAGGAGATCATTCCCGTCGCCTTCGGTAACCGCGACCGCTGGCCCGCGACCAACACCTTCAGCCTGATTCTGGGTCTGACCGCCGGGCGCGAACTTGAGGAGAAGGTGCTCTTCGGCGACGAGCCTTGGACCAATCCGGCCTTCCTCAAGGCCGCGCAGACCTTCCAGGACTGGGCCAAGGCCGACTACTTCCCGCGCGGCTTCAACGGTGTCGGCTACGATGAGGCCAACGCGCTGTTCTTGTCAGGCCGGGCGGCAATGACCATCACCGGCACATGGGTCCTGCAGGACATGATCCGGGGTGCCGAGTTCGATCTGGGCGTGTTCATGCTGCCCCCTATCGCCGAGGGCGTGGCATCCGGGACGATGTGGGGAGAGGGCTCGCAGTGGCAGCTTTCCGCCGCCGCGACGCCAGCGGTCCGCGACGCGGCCGCAGCCTACCTCGACTGCCTCGTCTCGCCCGAAAGCCGGCAAGTCTGGGTGCAGAAGGGCTTTACTGTGCCCATCGGCACGACGCCCGAGGAATTGGCTGCGTGGGGCGCAAACCCCGTGGTACAGGAGTTCTTCACCGGCGGCCTCGCGACGCCCGATGCCAACTTCTATGACCTGCACACGACCCTGCCCGAAAGCATGACGCAGGTCCTCTACCCCGAGTTGCAGCGCCTCGCCGGTGGTGAAGTCACGGCCGATGAGTTCTTGACGACGATGCAGGCCGCGTGGGTCACCTCCGGCGCGAATGGCGAGCGCTGGCTCCCCTGAGCCGAATCCGGCGGGCCGCCACTCGCGGCCCGCCCCGCCATTCATCCTGCCCATCCATTCTGCCGCCCGCCTCGCCCGTCCATTCTGCCCGCCCGTCCATCCTGCTCGTTCATCCTGCTCGTTCATCCCACCTCGCTCTCCTGAAAGGTTGCCCCCGCGATGTCCTCGCGCCCCGCTTACCTCTTCCTGTTGCCGGCGCTGCTGCTCTATGCGGCCTTCGTGGTCGTGCCGATCCTGCAGGTGGTGGGCTACTCGTTCTTCTCCTGGGACAACGGCATCGCGCAGGAATTCGTCGGTCTGGCCAACTATCTACGTCTTGGATCGGACTCCGTGTTCTGGGCGGCGCTCAGCCACAACGCCATCTGGGTCGTGCTGACGCTGGCCTTCCCCTTGCTGGCCGGGCTTCTGCTCGCCGCGATCCTGGCCGAGCGCGGTCCGCGCACCATTCAGGTGATGAGCGCCATTTACTTCATCCCGCGCACCATCCCGCTGGTGGTCGCCGGGATAATATGGGGCTGGATCTACAACCCGCTTTTCGGCCTGCTGAACTACGGGCTCGACATGGTAGGGCTCGGCAACCTCGCCGGTGCCTGGCTCGCCGAAGAGAGCACAGCGCTGGTGTCGCTTAACGTGGTCGGCGCCTGGACGTTCTTCGGCTTCTGCGTGGTAATCTACCTTGGTGCCATCCAGTCCATCGACCCATCGCTTTATGAGGCGGCAGAGGTCGACGGTGCGCCTTGGTGGCGGAAATTCCGCGACATCACCGTGCCGTTGCTCAACAACTCAACGCTGTTCCTCGGCCTGTACGCTGCCATCGAGGCAATGCGATTTTTCGACCTGATCTGGGTCACCACCCAAGGGGGGCCCGGCTACGCCACCGAAGTGCTGACCACCCACGTCTACAAAACCTTCTTCCTCGTGGGCGATTTCGGCTACGCCGCCGTCTTGTCTGTCGTCCTTCTGGTCATCGTGCTGAGCCTCAGCGCGATTGCCTTCCGACTGCTGAGGGCCAAATGAACCGCATCACTAGGCATTCCCAGACGATCATCTTGGCGCTGTTCGCCCTTTACGCCTTGGCGCCGGTCTACCTCGTGCTGCTGGCCTCGATGCGCAGCGAGGCCGATCTGTTCAATGGACCCCTCAGCCTGCCCTGGCCGATCGAGACGGCAAACTATGTGCGCGTCTGGACCGAAAGCGGGTTCTCGACCTTCTTTTGGAACTCGCTCAAGATTTCGGTGGCCGTCACCATCTTGGTGCTGCTGACCGCGCCGCTGGCCGGTTACGCCTTTGCGAAGATGCGGTTCCGCGGCCGCGAGGCGCTGTTCGCGCTGTTTCTCGCAGGGCTCGTCGTGCCCGCCCCGTCAGTCATCGTTGCCCTCTACGGCAATCTACAGGCGATGGGGCTGATCGATACCCATCTCGGCGTGATCCTCCCCCAAGCCGCGCTGCTGATGCCCTTTGCGGTCTTCATGATGCGGACGGTGATGCAGGAGGTGCCCGACGAGATGATCGAGGCGTCCACAATGGACGGCGCGACCCCGCTCTACGGCTTTTTGACGGTGGTGGTGCCGCTGGCCCGGCCCGGCCTTATGTCTCTGACGCTGATCGTCTTCCTGTTCTCGTGGCAGGAGTATCTTTTGCCGCTCGTTGTGCTGCAGACCGAGACGCTCAAAACCATCACGGTCGGTGCCGCGAGTCTGCAAGGACGCTACGGCGTTGACTATGGCGGGATCGCCGCCGCCGGACTGATCGCCTTCGCCCCGCTCGTTGTGCTGTTTTTGGCCATGCAGCGCTCGTTCGTGCGTGGCCTTTCGGCCGGCGCCGTCAAATGACTCTCTTTAAGGTAGGAGCCTTACAATGCCCAAGATGACCGCCGTCTTCCTGCCGGGCAACAAGCAGGTCGAAATTCGCGCCGTGCCCGTGCCCAGCATCGGCCCTGACGAAGTTCTGGTCGAGATCAAGGCCTCCTGTATTTGTCGCAGCGATCTTAGCCTTTACTATGGCAACGCTGTAATTTCAGGCGGCGACTCGAACCAGTTCGTCTGCGGCCACGAGCCTGCGGGAATCGTGGTTCAGATCGGCGAAGCGGTGACCGAGTTCGTGGAAGGTGACAACGTAGCGGTATACCTGGGCGTCGGCTGCGGCGTCTGCCACCACTGCCGCACCGGGCACTTCTATCTCTGCGCCAAGTGGAAATGCCTGGGCTTCACCATGGACGGTGGCAACGCCGAGTTCCTCAAGGTTCCGGCCCGCAATCTGTTGAAAAGCCCCAAGGGCATGTCGCACCTCGCGGCCGCGATCTCGACGGACGCGTTTGGCACGCTTTTCTCGGCCTCGCGCAAGCTTGGGGTGAACGGGCTGTCGCGTATCGGCATCTGGGGCATGGGGCCGATGGGGACCGCCGGCGTTCTGGCCGCCAAGGCGATGGGCGGCCGGGTTGTCGCACTTGATCCCATCGAGGAACGGCGGGCCTTCGCGCTGTCGCTCGGGGCCGACCTCGCGCTCGACCCGCGCGATCCCGTGGCGGCCGACCAGATCAGAGAGTTCTCCGGCGGTGAGGGGCTGACCGGCGCGATTGACTGCTCCGGCCAAAGCGTCGCCCACAACATGGCGCTCGACGCGCTGGCCCCGATGGGGAAACTGGCGCTGGTGGGTGAGGCCGCCACGACCACGATCAAGCCCAGTGAGCAGCTGATCCGCAAACAGGTCACCATCTTCGGCTCCTGGTACTTCGGCATCGACGAATACGCCGACATCCTCAGCCTGATCCAGACGCACCGGATCGACCTTGAGCGGCTGGCCACCCACACCTTTGCGCTGGAAGAGGCCGAGACCGCCTTCCGCATGTTCGACGCCCGCGAGACCGAGAAAGCCGTGTTTGTGCGCTGAAGCGCCCGCCCCCATCCAGCGCCAAGGAAGACCGATGTCCGACATTAGAATCACCAACTTGCGAAAAAGCTTTGGCCCGGTGGACGTGCTCAAAGGCATCGACCTCGACATCAAGTCCGGCGAATTCGTCGTCTTTGTCGGGCCCTCGGGCTGCGGTAAGTCCACCCTGCTGCGGTCCATCGCGGGGCTGGAGACCGTCACATCCGGGACCATCGCCATTGATGGGCGGGTGGTGAATGACATTCCGCCGTCGCAGCGCGGCATCGCAATGGTATTTCAGACTTACGCGCTTTATCCGCATATGACGGTGGCACAGAACATGGCCTACGCCCTGCGCATCGCCAAGATGCCGCGGCCCGAGCGGGAGGCCGCCGTGGCTGCAGCCGCCGAGACCCTGCACCTTACACCCTACCTCACGCGCAAGCCCAAGGATCTGTCGGGCGGCCAACGCCAGCGCGTCGCCATAGGGCGGGCGATTGTGCGGAACCCCAAGGTGTTCCTGTTTGATGAGCCGCTTTCGAACCTCGACGCGGCGCTGCGCCTGAAGATGCGCATCGAGATCTCGCGACTTGGCGACTCGCTCCCCGACACGACGATGATCTACGTCACCCATGATCAGGTCGAAGCCATGACCATGGCCGACCGCATCGTCGTGCTGAAGGACGGTGCGGTGCAGCAGGTCGGCACTCCGATGGAGCTTTACAACGCGCCGCAGTCGCTGTTCGTGGCGCAATTTATCGGCTCGCCGCAGATGAACATCCTCGCTGGTGCCAAGGCTGCGGCTTTCCCTGCGCATTACGTCGGCGTCCGCCCCGAACACCTCGAGATCGTTGGCGACGGAGGTGGTGTCTGGACGGGCGTCGCCGTCCACTCCGAGAGCCTGGGCGCCGACAGCTTCACTTACCTAGAAATCGGCGAAGAAGAATTGATGACGGTCCGCCTGCCAGGCACGACACAGATAGCAATAGGCACAACTTTGTCGGTATCCCCCAAGGCGCAGCACTACCATCTCTTCGACGCCTCAGGCCGAGCCATCGCCGGCTAGCGAGTTGTGTCGCGCGGGTAACTTTTGCAGGCAAACTATCGCAGAATGGCTGATAGCCGATGCGGGGAAAACGCCCCAAGATGGCACTACCAGTCTGGCTCCATTGTTCAAGGCGCAGCATCGTGACCCCGATGCAATCGACAATTTTGACGAAGGTCGAGAAAGCGACAGGCGCCGTTGTTCCGAAGGTCCGCGTGGGCAACTACTGGATCAAATTTTGCTGATCACTTACCAATGCCAAGTATGGACCGGAGCTATGTAGAAACTGGCGGGCGTGGTGGACTTCCGCTGGTCAGCGGGGGCCGGGCATGACGGGTTTTATCGAGGGTGTTCATCGGGGTCAGGCGGCGCTTCTTCCGGTTCGTCTGGAGGACTGAACTGGCGAGGACACCCCGCGTGTCGTTTATATCTTCGTAGATGAACTATATGCCCCCGCCGAATAGGCAGTTTGACGGGCGATTGTGTTGCCATTGGCGGCCGCTAATTCAAGGTGCCGATCTTCGTCTGATGGAAGCGCCAATCGCTGCATAGGCGCAATGTAAAAGGCTCATGCTGTGCTAGGCTGCGATGTTGGTCTTCTGGGAACTGGCCCTGACCCGCGGCGTGGTGCCGTTGCTTCAGGGCGTAAGAAGCCGCGTCAGCATGTGGCGGATGTTATCCTGGCTGCCGAAAAAGATCGCCAGGATGCGGACCCGCTGTTCCGCTTCGTCCACTTCGAACCAGCAGATCGCCCGGTCGATCGTCAAATGTCGCAGACCCAGCAGCAGATCGTCGTGATGGTCACCGCGAAACGGCGCCGCACCCAGCCGTTCGGCGCCCGCGCGGATATCGCGGATGCGGTCCTCGCAATGATCTAACACAGTCTCAACAAATTCGCCGAAGCTGCGGTAAGTCTCAAACAGGTGGTCGAAGATCAGGGCAAAATCACGCTCGGCTTCCGCCGAAAACTCAATTCTGAACCGCATGTGTGCGGCGTTTTTCAGTGATCATACGCGCGATGGTCTTGTCCATCTGGGCACTGCTGACAAACGCCCCGGCGCTGCGCCGGTCCAGCAGCGCTTTCAGCGCGGTTCGGTGCAGATTGCCGTCTTGGATGCGCTGGCGAAGCAGGTCGTTCCCCTGTTGCCGCACTGCGCTGATCCTCGAGTTGCGCCCGGCTTCGACCAGTTCCTTGGCGAAACTATGCTGATCGTCGGTCAGAGAGATCTAGGATTTCACGGTCATGAGGGCACTCCTTTTGCCGCAAAGTAATACCACGTAGCACCCACGTCAGCCGCCCCGATTGGTAGGTGGGCGATAGGCTCCCAGCAATGATGGGCGTGCTGGCATTGCAATAAACTTCATTTAGTCAGCGACTTAGGAGTTGCTCTCTTTTGGTCTCAACCGCTGTCTGCAGCCATCACAACGCAACGGAGAGCGCCATGAAGCACCTGACAACCCACGAAGAATTCTGCCTGAAGAACGCCGCCCACTTCGTAGCCGCCCGGGGCCGCACGCCCGCCACCCGCACACGCGAGCAATTCGCGACCCTGCCGGAGGCGCAGGCCTTTGGCGCGGCGATCGGTGACGGTCGCACGATGATCTACGCGGTAACCACCCTCGGGCATTCCGCCCACATCACCAACGCCTGAAGGAACGCCATCGTGAAAACCAAAGCCCTCACCGCCGCGCAGATCGACACGCTGGCCCAGCGCCTTTCCGAAACCCCGATCGAACCCAACGCCAACTCCAAGAAGGCGGGCGATAGCTTCGCCCGCTTGCTGGCGGCAAGGATCGGCGCCGATCGCGGGGCCCGCGCCTTCACGTCGATCATGACCGCCGACACTTGCGATCAGGCCGAGGCCCGGCTTACCTTGGTGTTGGATTACAGCAACCCCGATCCTGCGGGCAAGGACACCCCGGCGCCCGTCGACGAACCGAAGGCCGTGCCCGCTCCGGTGGTCGGCAAGCGCCAAGCCATTCTCGATCAGGCGCAGACCGGCGCGCTGCCGCCCGCCCCTGATTTCTCCAAGCCGACCCACGCCCGGTTCCGCGCCAAGCTGGCCCAGATCGTGACCTTGGCCGAGGCGGGCGATATCGCGGCGCTACAGGCCTTCGAGATCAACCCGGTCTCGTCCAGCCCGAAGGCCATGGCGCGCTACCGCGACCTCTGCGTCATCGCCATCACAGCCCGCGCGCAGGTCTCAGCATGAAGATCACCCGCGAGTTCGCCGCCGCCGATCGCTACCTCTATGATTTTGGGCTCTGCAGCTATGAGAACGGCTGGGCGCAGGTCGATACGGCGCAGGACGCATCGTATTTCGGTATATGGGCCAACCCGACCCGCCGTATGATCTTCAGCTATTGTGAGGGCGACACGACCTTGAAGGAGGCCGCGTCGCCCGACGAATTCGCCGCTGAACTACGCGAGATCGATGCTTGGAACCGGGCGCGTGGGTATGGACCAACGAATATCGATCCGTGGTTTGTTGAAGCAATGAATGGGACCTTTCATGGGGCGAGAAGGTGGATAGAGGTTTGCACTGCCGCGAATTTTTTGTCGCGCTCAGGCCTCGTAACGCATGTGGTTTTCCATCTGCATAATTGTCCAGCACACGCAGAATAGGAGTACAGCCAGATCCCAAGCCGGTTAGGTTCGGCAGAAATTGGCACCCAGTTTTGGCAATTTTTCAGCCTCGGCCCTTCAGCATCGCAACGGCGCCTGTGAACTCGCGCTGATGGTACGAACGGTCGTCCTCGCCGAATCCCGGACCTCGACCCAGCACACGCGCCTGCAAATGAAACCCTTTGGCTGCATTGCCTTGCGCAGCTTTGCCGACGACCATTGAAGCCAGGAACGGCACCTCATTCTTGGCGTCCTCAACCATTGTCGCCTCCAGCGCCTGGGTCACTTTCGCAATGGAACCGGGCAGGTAAAGCCCCATCGCGCGGGCAAGCTTGCCGTAAGTCATCGGCACATCTGCTGCTGACAAGCTGGTCAGATGCGCCCGAATGCGATCCCGCAACGTGCTGCCAACTGCAGCAGCTACTGCAGCAGCACGCGGCGCAGGGACTTCATGAGCAGCGCCGTCCGCTGCGATTTCGGCCGCCCAGACACGGTGAGCGGAGCGTATGATCAGTCGGGTTTTTCCGGCATCCCCTCCGCTTCCGGCTTCGGACTGGCTGACAACCTCGCCCGATCGTAGTCCTGCCCGGAGGGTTTCGGCGTCCATCCCCAGACGCGTAGCAAGGTAGTCCGGCGAGATCAGGAATTGGCCATCCTCCCGCGAGATAGCATCGGGTGGGACGGGACGATACAGCAACGGACGCTTCGGGATCGGCGGGCCATCCGGTGCAGCGCTGTAATAGGGGTTCGAGCCGGCGTCATGGTCGGTAACATCGATGATATCGCGGACTTCGGGCACCGCAGCGCGGATCATATTTTCCACCCCGCCGCGCAACGTCGCGGCAGAGGATGCACAGCCCTGACACCCCCCCGACATCAGCATGCTGACGACACCATCACGCACGTCGGTGACGCTCACGTGCCCACCATGGCTGGCAATCGCCAGGTTCGCCTGACTGTCCAGCACCCCTTGCACGGCCAGACGGATTTCGGCATCGTTTCGGGGCTGACCGACGGCTCTGGCCTCTGAGCCCAGCGGCGCAGAAAATCTGGCCATGCTGTCGCGGATGGCCTGTGCAACCTGCCCTTTCAGCGCAGTCCAATCGCTATCATCGGTCTTGACCACCGTCACAAACGCGCCGGATACATCAACTTTTTCTACCCCGGGAACGCAAACAAAGCCTCGGCCAACGGCGCGCCCTGCGCTGCTGCCACGCTGGAAAAGGTGGCCGCCGCCCCGGCCCGCACCTCGCGCTCCACCACAAAGCGCAGGCTGTGCGGATCAGCGAGCGAGCTTTCGGCACGGATGCGCAGCAAGACGGCCGGTTCAGACATCTTCTATCACCTGATGCGACCAATCCGAGAAGCGTTGAGCGGGGCCCGTCGAGAGAAACTTCTAGCTCGATACTACCGGCCGCACTAGAAGCGACTTCGGGTGCAAGCTGCTAATGCGATCTTGGTCGACCTTCACACTTATCCTGCTAAGCCAATGACCTCCGCTCCAAAATCAGCGCGGCTGTTCCAAATCATTCGACGACAGCCACTGTGACTCAGGCGCGCCCGCTGGTCTGCGGCCGGATCGCGTGCAGCGAGCCGACCTGCGTGGTGCCAAGAACTTTGCCATGGAACTCGGAACCGATGATCGATACGCCGTTCGAACGATCGCCCACGGCCATCTCACCCGTCGAATGCAACAGAGCCATGGCGCGGGCGATCAAGAACTGTACAATTCTGCACTTATATTTTATATTATAACGCATGTCACGAACGCTCGAAAACCGCCTCGTACGACTTGAGCGTAACCGTCCGGTGCCGCACCCTCAAGGACGGGAAATTGATATCACGGAGCTTGGCGAACCCGCCATGGCAATATGGCAGCGTCACGCTGGCGACATCGGCACGATGAACAATGATGAGCTGTTAACTTTACTGGGAGCTTTGGAAAGGTTTCATAATGAGCGGAAATAGCGGCCGTGATACGGCGGGTCGGTTCGCGTCAGGGAACCCCGGCAAGAGACGTGGCACGCGCAACCGGGCCACCATGGCGGCGCTAAGCCTCATGGAGGGCCAATCAGAGGCGCTGAGCTGCAAGGCAGTACAAATGGCGCTAGGGGGCGACACGACAGCCCTGCGGCTTTGTTTGGAGCGCCTCGTGCCTCCTGTGAAGGATGCTCCCATTCAGTTCGACCTACCCGCCATGCAATGCGCTCGCGATGCCTCAGATGCCGCCGCGGGGGTCCTCAGAGCCGTTGCCGAGGGCGACCTCACGCCGACGGAAGGGGCGCAGGTCATGGCGCTGGTCGATTTTTACAGGCGCACGCTGGAGACTACCGAATTCGAGGCGAGGTTGGCTGCGCTGGAGGCTCAGCAGGTGTGATCGAAGGTTGCGTGACACGAGCCACTGGTCCGCTGAGATCACCTCAGGCCCGCAGGCTAGAGCGTTCAGGAACCCATCGCGGTCGAAAAGCATGAAGCAGTCTTCAGGCGAAGGGTCTGACACTAGGTACTTATCGAAACGGTCTAAGTCGACTTGTGGCTTCGTTCAGGTCCCATCCTTTTTTTTGGCGATGCCGCCAGCATCGTCACGTGAGCGCTATGAACGCCGCCACGCGTTCCAAGAGCAACCACAGCGCAGAGATCTTACCCGAAAGTGTATCAAGTCGACTGATGCTCAGCGCCCAGTGCGCGCTGCAATTATCTCAATCGGTATACTGATCGGTATACAAAATTTGGCGTGATCAATCCAAGGTCCTGATATAAATACATTTATTGAGAGATTTTTGGCGGAAGCGGTGGGATTCGAACCCACGGTAGGGTTCCCCCTACGCTCAGTTAGCAACCGAGTGCTTTCGGCCTCTCAGCCACGCTTCCGTTCCGAACCATTTAACGGGGCAGGGGGAAGGGGGCAAGAGGGAAAAAGGAAGCTCACGGACGGGAAACGCTCAGCATCGTTTCCTTTCCGAAAAATTCAATTTGATTTGCGGGGGTGCCCTTGCGACCTTTTGGTCAGGGAGCAGCATCGGCGGAATCATGTGCCTGTTGGTCAAATCAGCATTGCGACGTTGTTAGCGCATTATAACGCGATGCGCGCTGCTGATAGGTTTATCCTTGGGCATTTTCCAAGATGTGCATAACTTGGCCCTGTCCAAGATTTCCAGCTTTATCTGGCCCGAAGGCCCAGCCGAACAAACCTGCGTTGAAACCTATTTCGATGCTGAAATCGAACGCCCATTGGGAAGCTATCTGATTATCGTCACGGATTTGGCGAACGATCCTGACCTAACGCAATCCAATCTCACCGACCGCAGCATGCGCCGGTTATATGGCGATGATCTGGGGGCGGCGATCCAATTAGAACGCATAAATTGCATGATTTACAGCACAACGGGCAACGCTGGGCAGCGGGCGGCGGCGGCAGAAGAACTTGCAAGCGACATTGCTCGTCGTTCTGGGGCGGATGTGGTGCTGTGGGGCGAAGTGATCAGCCGCGATGAATTGATCGCTCTATCCATGACCCATGCTAACATGACCCTAGACGGTGATTACAGAGTGGAAAAAAGTACCCTGACCACGGACTTTGGCGCAGATATGGGTGCAATGATTGCCGCCAAAATGCTGACCTTGGTCGAAACAACACATCGGGATGAGGGCAACTATTTGGAGCCACGCATGCGGCGCGTGTTAGATTTGACGGCACCCTTGATGGTAAACCCACCCGCGGAAATCAGGCTTGAAGATAAGAGCCGCCTCTATTTCGCACATGCTAGAGCACTTCAATACATTGGGATGCAGGCCAACGATGTTGCCAAACTCGAAGAGTCAGTCGCCGCCTACCAAGTTGTTTTGCATGGTTTGACTCGAACTGATGCACCTTTAGACTGGGCTGCAATCGAAAATAATCTTGGGGTTGCACTATCAGAATTGGGTAATCGCGCTGAAGGAGCCCAGGCGATCAAACTTTTGGAGCAATCGAAGGCGGCCTATCAACTGGCGTTGTTGGAGCGGAAACGAGAGGTTGTCCCGCTCGATTGGGCCATGACGCAAAATAATCTTGGAACTGTGCTTTTCCGCCTTACGAAATACGCTTCTGCGGGACATAGGTTGGCGCTGTTGAAAGAGGCTATCGCAGCTTATAGGTCGTCCTTACTTGAATTAAGGCGAGAGGCTGCGCCGTTGGCATGGGCAAGTGTAAAAAACAATCTTGCCTCTGCACTTGTGGACCTTGGGCGCAGCACCGATGGGGATGCAGGGCTGGAATTGCTGGAAGAAGCGAGTTCGGCCTTTCAGGAGGCATTGATGGAAACAAAGCGAGAGATTGTGCCGTTGGCTTGGGCGCAGACGCATTTTAACATCGGGGGGGTAGAAAGTGCTTTTTTGAAAAAACTGGCTCTGCGGTGCATCTTGAAAGGGCGAAAAAAAACGTATTGGCTGCGCGTCAGGTTTATCTTGATGTTGGTGCCAGTCAGTATGTGCTGATGGCCGACGCAGCCATCGAGTATATTGACAAACTCCCAGCCCCAACCCCCTAATCATTAGACGATAGATGCAGCGCATCCCCGTCCTTAATCTTATAGGTTTTCCCCTTCACCCAAAACGTCCCCGCCGCTTTTTCCCCTAAATCGCCGCGCCCAGCGATTTGGTCGTCAAAGGTAATCGCCTCAACGCGGATGAATCCCGTCTCGAAATCGCCGCGGTTCGCACCAACACTCCACGATTCGCCGCCCCTTGGTTAACGCCCTCCAACGCCATCGCGTGTAGGGACGGATGCAATACGGATGCAATACACAAAACATACGCGCGCCATACGCCGTTTTTGCTGTTAAACCAACAGTTTACCCCACCGAACGCGGGCCTTTACGCGTTAAACAGGAAATGCAGCACATCCCCGTCTTTGACCTCATAGGTTTTGCCTTCAACCCGAAACTTGCCCGCCTCTTTCGCGCCCGTCTCGCCGTTGCCAGCGATATAGTCGTCATAGCCAATGGTTTCGGCGCGGATAAAGCCTTTTTCAAAATCGCCGTGGATCACCCCCGCCGCTTGGGGGGCCAGCGTTTTGGCGGGGATCGTCCATGCGCGGGCTTCTTTTGGGCCGATGGTGAAATAGGTTTGCAATCCCAGCAGTTTATAGCCCGCGCGGATCAGGCGATCTAAGCCTGCCTCCTCTAGCCCCATTTCTTCCAAAAACATCGCCGCCTCGTCATTGGCAAGTTGGCTGATTTCTTCCTCGATCTTGGCGGAAATTACCACCGACGCCGCCCCTTGTTTGGCGGCCATTTCGGCCACGCGGGCCGATTGGGAATTTCCCTTGGCGGCGCAAGATTCCTCGACATTACAAACGAATAGCACGGGTTTGCTCGTAAGCAGTTGCAGCAGCCGCCATGTGCGGCGGTCATCTTCTGCCACTTGAACGATGCGGGCGGGTTTGCCATCGTTCAACACGGCCAAAGCTGCCCGCAACAGGCGGTCTTGATCCAGCGTTTCTTGATCGCCCCCGCGCAGTTTCTTGCCCAAGGCGACAAGGCGGCGTTCAATCGATTCCATATCGGCCAACATCAGTTCTGTCTCAATGGTTTCAGCATCGGCCACAGGGTCGATGCGCCCTTCGACATGGGTGATGTCGCCATCCTCAAAGCAGCGCAGCACATGGGCGATGGCATCGCATTCACGTATATTGGCAAGGAATTGGTTGCCCAGTCCCTCGCCCTTTGACGCTCCGCGCACGAGGCCCGCGATATCAACAAAGGTCATGCGGGTGGGGATGATTTGCTTGCTAGCCGCAATCGCCGCCAGTTTCTCAAGCCGCGCATCAGGCACGGCAACTTCGCCCACGTTTGGTTCAATCGTGCAAAAGGGAAAGTTCGCGGCCTGCGCTGCGGCGGTGCGGGTCAGCGCGTTAAACAACGTTGATTTGCCCACATTCGGCAAGCCCACGATACCCATCTTGAAACCCATCGCCGCATCCTTTCGCTGTTTGGCCCTGCTTTAGTGGCAAGGGCGCGCAAGATCAATGGAAAGGCGTAGAATCTTATCCCCAGCAATTTTCATAAAACTGTCACAAAACTGAAATAAAGACGTTACGCAAGCGGCCTATGCCCGCGATTGAGCCAAAGGTTTGGCCCACACCCGTAATCAGGAGAGATCCATGAAACTGACCAAAATCACCGTTTCGACCTTGGCCATTTTGGCCGCTTCGGCAACCGTTTCGATGGCACGTGACAACGTTCAAGTCGCTGGCTCGTCGACCGTTCTGCCATATGCCACGATCGTAGCAGAAGCTTTTGGCGAGAATTTCTCGCAATTCCCTACCCCCGTCGTTGAAGGTGGTGGTTCGGGCGCTGGCCGTGCGAAAATGTGTGAAGGCGTTGGCGAAAACACCATCGACATCGCAAACTCGTCCTCGCGTATCAGCCAAAAAGATATCGACACCTGCGCTGCCAATGGCGTTGCAGAAATCATGGAAGTGCGTTTTGGTTATGACGGCATCGTGTTTGCATCCGACGTAGCCGGCGCTGATTTTGCTTTGACTCCTTCGGACGTTTACTTGGCTTTGGCTGCAAAAGTGGCAAAAGACGGCGCTTTGGTTGACAACGCTGCCGCTCAGTGGGCCGAAGTGAACGCGGCTTTGCCAGCACAAGACATTCTTGCACTGGTTCCAGGCACCAAGCACGGCACACGCGAAGTTTTTGATACCAAAGTTGTTGTGGCTGGCTGCAAAGAAACCGGCGCGCATGATTTGTTCTTGGCAACCGCTGAAGGCAAAGACGACAAAGAAAAAGCTGGTAATGCTGACAAGGCTTGCATGGAGCTGCGCACCGATGGCCGCGCTGTGGACATCGACGGCGACTATACCGAAACGCTGGCCCGTTTGGACGCTGACAAGAACGCTGTAGGCGTGTTCGGTCTGTCGTTCTACCAGAACAACACCGACAAGCTGAAAGTGGCAACGATGTCGGGTATTGTTCCTTCGACCGAATCGATCTCTACTGGCGAATACCCAGTGTCGCGTCCGCTGTATTTCTACGTCAAGAAAGCACATATCGGCGTGATCCCTGGCCTTCAGGAATACATCGACTTCTTCGTGTCCGATGACATGGCTGGCCCAGATGGCCCGCTGGCTGCCTACGGCTTGGTTTCCGATCCAGAACTGGCTGCGACCCAAGCTATGGTTGCTGCTGGCACCCCAATGGGCCCACTGGAATAATCTAAAAAAAAGTGGCGGCGCAGACCCCTGCGCCGCCATTTATTTTGCTAGACTATTATTACCCTTGGATTGAGGCATATCATGTCGGTCTTCATGCTGCTGGTGGTTATTGCGGTTCTTGCGCTGGTCGGTTTTGTTATTGGACGCCAACGCGCCTTGGCCTCGGCAGCAGGTAACATCAAAGAGATGCACTCTTTGCCACTGTACTACGGCTGGCACGGTGCGCTGATGGTGATCGTTCCGTCCTTATTCGCTCTTACATTTTGGTTGGTGATCCAGCCCTTGGTGATCGAGCGTCAGTTGGTGGGCTATTTCCCGCCTGAAGTGGTTGAATCAAGCGCAGCGCGCACCCTTGCTATGGCTGATGTGCGCCGTGTGGCCGAAGGGTTGGACATTGCGATTGCCCAAGGCGCCATGACCGAAGTGCAGGCCGATATGGTGCGCACCGAATTTGGGTCTGTGCGCGATCGCCTTGCCGATGTTGGTGTGGCCCTGGGCGCAGAAGTGACGCCGCAAATTTTGACCGCAGCACAGGATTATCGCAAGTACGCGGTTGTTGGCAATATCGGCCGCAGCATACTGACCTTTCTGGTTGCTTTGGCCGGCCTGATTTATGCAATACGAATCACGAATAAAGATTTCCGCGCGCGCAACCGCGTCGAACAAGTCATCATGGCACTGCTAAGCCTGTCTTCCACGGTCGCGATTTTGACGACTGTTGGCATCGTTCTATCGCTGGTTGGCGAAAGCCTGCGCTTTTTCACCATGTATCCGTGGCAAGACTTCTTCTTTAGCCTGACATGGTCGCCCAATTTCCAAGGCGGCAGTGATCTGGGGCTTGCGCCACTGCTATGGGGCACGATTTATATCAGCTTTGTCTCGATTATTGTGGCTGCGCCGATTGGTCTGTTTTCGGCGATCTATCTTGCGGAATATGCCTCACCGCGCGTGCGGTCCGTGGTCAAACCCGCCATCGAGGTGATCGCGGGGATTCCAACGGTAGTGTTCGGTCTGTTCGCCCTTGTCACATTGGGCCCGATCCTGCGCGATTGGATTGCCGAGCCGACAGGCTGGGGCAATTCGGGATCATCGGTGATGACGGCGGGTTTGGTGATTGGCATTTTGAACATTCCGTTTGTATCGTCCTTGGCCGATGACGTGATTAACGCGGTGCCGCAGGCGATGCGCGACGGATCTTATGGCATCGGCGCGACCAAATCGGAAACCATTCGTTTGGTGATTTTGCCCGCCGCATTGCCAGGGATTGTTGGCGGGATGCTTCTGGCCCTAAGCCGCGCTATTGGCGAGACGATGATTGTGACCATGGGCGCGGGCGCTGCTGCTAAACTGGATTTGAACCCGTTTGAAGCGATGACCACGATCACTGTTAAAATCGTCAGCCAGTTGACGGGCGATACCGAATTTGACAGCCCAGAAACGCTGGTCGCCTTTGCCTTGGGCATGACGCTGTTCGTGCTGACCTTGGGGCTGAACGTGGTCGCCCTGTACATCGTGCGCAAATATCGGGAGCAATACGAATGAGCGACGCGTCAATCAACCCTAGCGATCTGCCGCAAAAATCAGAGTCTTTGCTGGTGCCCAGCAAACTGATGCGCCGCCGCAATGCTGCTGAAACCCGTTATAAGGCCTATGGCATTGCCGCAATTGTCATCAGCTTGGCCACCCTTGGGATCATGCTGATTACAATTTTCTCCGACGGAATTTCGGCCTTTTCGCAGGCGACGTTGCGCTTTCCCGTGACGATGGATGCCGCAACGCTAGACCCAAAGGGCAACCGCGACATTGCCGAAATGACCAAGGTTACCACGGTTGGCTATAAGAAAGTTTTGGAAAAGTCGCTGATTGCCGAGCTGGTTCTGCGGCAGGTTGCCGTTGATGGCGTGTCCGAAAAAGATATCGGGGCCTTCATTTCGGGCGACGCACCAGCACGGCTGCGCGATATGGTTCTGGCAGACCCCAGCCTGATCGGCCAAACGATTGACTTTTCCGCCTTTGCCACGGGCCGTATCGACGGCTATTTCAAAGGTCGCGTCACGATGGAAACCGCCAAGCTGGACAGCAACATCTCGCCCGAGCAGTTGCAACTGGCTGACAAAATGCAAGAGGCGGGCATTTTGGATGTGCGCTTTAACACCAAATTCTTTACCAACCCTGATGCGTCCGATACGCGACCCGAATCTGCGGGCCTTGGAGTGGCAATCATTGGCACGCTTTACATGATGGCTTTGGTCGTTGTGCTGTCCTTGCCCTTGGGGGTTGCTGCGGCGATTTATCTGGAAGAATTCGCCCCGCAAAACCGCTTTACCGATTTGATCGAGGTGAACATCTCGAACCTTGCCGCCGTGCCGTCGATTGTATTCGGGATTCTGGGCCTTGCCATATTCATCAACTTTGGCGGGCTGCCGCAATCTTCTTCGATGGTCGGGGCTTTGGTGCTGACGCTTATGGCACTGCCGACGATTATCATTGCCACGCGCGCCAGCCTGCGCGCTGTGCCGCCGTCGATCCGCACGGCGGCGCTGGGGATCGGTGCATCTAAGGTGCAGATGGTGTTCCACCATGTGTTGCCCTTGGCCATGCCGGGAATTCTAACGGGCACCATCCTTAGCCTTGCCTCATCTTTGGGCGAAACTGGGCCCCTTCTTTTGATTGGAATGCAGGCCTTTGTGGTGAATTATCCATCTGGCCCCTTGGCTGGCGGCGTGATGGAACCTGCCACCGCCTTACCCGTGCAGGTTTACGCATGGGCCGCGCGGTCTGACCCTGCCTTTATCGAACGCGCGTCGGGCGCGATCATCGTTCTGCTGGCCTTTCTTTTGGTCATGAATATTGTTGCCATCATCCTTCGCCGCCGCTTTGAACGCCGTTGGTAAGGAGAATCCCATGAAAGACCTGAGAGTGGAGCGTGACGTGCAAACCGAAACAAACAAAATCGAAGCTCGCGGCGTGCAAGTGTTCTACGGCACGAACCACGCAATCAAGGATGTAGATGTCGACATTCTGGACAAAACCGTAACGGCCTTTATTGGCCCGTCGGGTTGCGGCAAATCGACCTTTCTGCGCTGCTTGAACCGCATGAATGATACAGTCGCTTCGGCCCGTGTCGAAGGTAAAATCCTGCTGGAAAACGAAGACATATATGATGCCCGCGTTGACCCCGTGCAACTGCGTGCCAAAGTGGGCATGGTGTTTCAAAAGCCAAACCCATTTCCGAAATCAATTTATGACAACGTGGCTTACGGCCCGCGTATTCACGGCTTGACCCGCAACAAGTCCGAATTGGACGAGATTGTCGAAAAATCGCTGCGCCGCGCCGCACTTTGGAACGAAGTAAAAGATCGTCTTCATGCAGGCGGTACCGGCTTATCGGGCGGGCAGCAACAGCGCCTATGCATCGCCCGCGCCATCGCAACTTCGCCCGAAGTGCTGCTAATGGACGAGCCATGTTCGGCTCTCGACCCGATTGCGACCGCGCAAGTTGAAGAACTGATCGACGAACTTCGCACCGATTATTCGGTGGTCATCGTCACACACTCGATGCAACAAGCCGCCCGCGTCTCGCAGCGCACGGCGTTTTTTCACCTTGGCAATTTAGTTGAATACGGCGAGACTGGTCAGATCTTTACCAACCCCAAAGATCCCCGCACGGAATCCTACATCTCTGGTCGAATTGGTTAAGGAACGCATTATGGCAAATTCATCGCATATCAGAAGCGCTTTCGACGCCGACCTAGAGGGTGTCAAAGCCCAAGTCGCCAAAATGGGCGGTCTGGTGGAAAAAGCCCTGCTTTCCGCCGCCGAAGCGCTGGAAACGCGTGATGTGGCGCTGGCTGCGCAAATCCGCAAGGATGATGCCGCCATCGACGCGCTAGAAGAAATGATTCAAAGCGAATGTGCGCGGATCATTGCCCTGCGCACCCCGATTGCGACCGATTTGCGCACCGTGCTGACCATTATGCGCCTTGCGGGTGGGCTGGAACGGTCGGGCGATTACGCCAAAAACTTGGCCAAGCGCACAATTGTTTTGGCTGATATGCCTGCAATCAACGGCGCGTCCGCGGCGATCAAACGGATGACGCGTTCGGTTGTGGCGATGCTCTCTAAGGCGCTGAACGCCTATTTTGCCGAAGATGCGGTTTTGGCCGAAGAAGTGCGCCAAAGCGATATTGAAATTGACCAAATGTATAACAGCATCTTCCGCGAATTTCTGACCCATATGATGGAAGACCCGCGCAATATCACGGCCTGCATGCACCTGCATTTCATCGCCAAAAATATCGAACGCGTTGGCGATCACGCTACGGGTATTGCTGAACAGGTGATCTATCTGGTCACGGGCAGCCTGCCAGATGACGAACGTGCCAAAGGCCCAGACGCCACGGCGCAGAAGTAGGCCCAGATCATGGCCAAATACGGTGACGCTCCTACTGTGCTGCTGGTCGAGGATGAGCCCGCTCAGCGCGAAGTTTTGGCCTATAACCTTGCCGCCGAAGGCTTTCGCGTGGTGCAGGCCAGCAATGGCGAAGACGCGCTGTTGCTGGTGGCCGAAGAAAACCCCGATGTGATTATCCTTGATTGGATGATGCCGAACCTATCGGGGATCGAGGTATGCCGCCGTTTGAAAACTGCGCCCGAAACGCGCGCCATTCCAATCATTATGCTGTCGGCGCGGGGCGAAGAGCTGGACCGTATTCGCGGGCTAGAGACTGGGGCAGATGACTATGTGGTCAAACCCTATTCCGTGCTTGAACTGATGAGCCGCGCCCGCGTGCAACTGCGCCGCGTGCGCCCTGCCACAGTCGGTATTGTGCTGACCCATGGCGATATTGCGATGGACAGCGAGACGCACCGCGTGTCGCGTTCGGGGCGCGAAGTGAAACTTGGCCCCACAGAATTTCGCCTGCTGGCCACGTTTTTGGAAAAGCCATCGCGCGTCTTTTCGCGCGAGCAATTGCTTGACCGTGTTTGGGGCCGCGATGTGTATGTCGATACCCGCACGGTAGATGTGCATGTCGGCCGTCTGCGTAAGGCCCTGATGGAACATGGCGGCGAAGACCCGCTGCGCACAGTGCGCGGCGCTGGGTACAGCTTGGGCTAATTGCGCTTGCGGCAGTTCTGAAAGCGCGCTTCGTGCGCGGCTGCTAATTGCCACAGAGCGGTTTGCCAGCTATACGGCCCCAACCGCTAGGGAGACCGCCATGAGCCACGCCGCACTAGAAGCTGCCATAGAAACTGCATGGGAGGCGCGCGATACCATCAGCATCGCCACCCGCGGCGAGACACGCGATGCAATCGAGACAACTTTGCAGGCGCTAGACACAGGCGCGCTGCGCGTCGCCGAAAAGCGTGGGGCCGATTGGCACGTGAACCAATGGGCGAAAAAGGCAGTGCTGCTGGGCTTTCGACTGAAAGACAATTCCGTGATGGGTTATGGCAGCGCGCCCACCGATTTTGCCGCAGGTTTCGATAAGGTTGATCTGAAATATGCAGGTTGGTCAGATGCCGATTTTCGCGCAGCAGGCTTTCGCGCGGTGCCAGGCGCTGTGGTGCGCAAATCGGCATATATCGCTAAGGGCGTGGTATTGATGCCGTCTTTCGTCAACCTTGGCGCCTATGTTGATGAAGGCACGATGGTGGACACTTGGGCCACAGTCGGGTCTTGCGCGCAAATCGGCAAAAACGTGCATCTGTCGGGCGGCGTGGGCATTGGTGGGGTGTTAGAACCCATGCAGGCAGGCCCGACCATTATCGAGGACAACTGCTTTATCGGCGCGCGCAGCGAAGTTGTCGAAGGCTGCATCGTGCGCGAGGGGTCGGTTTTGGGGATGGGCGTGTTTATCGGCAAATCCACCAAAATCGTTGACCGCGCGACAGGCACCGTCACCTATGGCGAAGTGCCTGCGGGCAGCGTTGTGGTGGCAGGGTCGATGCCATCGACGAATGGCATCAACCTGTATTGCGCGGTGATTGTGAAACAGGTCGATGCACAGACACGCAGCAAAACCTCGATCAACGAGTTGTTGCGCGACTAAAAGGCGCGTTAGAGCCTGTTTTGGGCGCGCCTAATCCCGTGGCGCGCCGCCCGCAAATCGGTTGCCTTGCGCATAGTCGCAAGGCGCTTCTTGCATCTGCAAATGCAGCCCATCCCCTGTGAACGGGTGGGCTAGGGCGAGTTCTTCGTCAAACTCAATGCCCAATCCTGGGGCCTCTGGCGGTATGATGTAGCCGTCTTTCCATTGCAGGGTGTGCTTTATCAGCTTTAAATGGAACGCGCCGCCTGTTTGGATCGTCTCGGCCATAAGGATATTGGGGATCGACGCCGCCAAATGAATATTCGCGGCCCATTCCACGGGGCCAGCGTATAGATGCGGGGCAATTTCGGCGTTGAACACTTCGGCCATTGCGGCCACTTTCTTAGCCTCCCATATCCCGCCCATGCGCCCCAAGGCAGGCTGCAAAATTTTCACCCCGCCAAGGCGCAGCAGCGCGCCAAACTCGGCCTTGGTCGAAAGTCGCTCCCCCGTAGCCAAGGGGATGCGCACCATGCGCGCCACTTCGGCAAATTCGTGCAGATTGTCTGGCGGGATCGGCTCTTCATACCACAGTGGGTTGTAGGGTTCTAATTCGCGGCCAAGACGGATCGCCCCTGCGGTGGTAAATTGGCCATGCGTGCCGAATAGCAGGTCGGCGCGGTCACCCACCGCCTGCCTGATTTTGGCGCAATATTCCACGCTGCGCGAGATGTCCGACATTGCAGGCTGATGCCCGCCGCGAATTGTGTAGGGGCCAGCAGGATCGAATTTAACCGCCGTAAAGCCTTGTGCCACAGCCTTGGCGGCAGCGCGGGCGTTCATATCGGCATTCACCCAAAATTCGGCCGCATCATCGCCCTCGTCTGGGTAAAGATAGGTATAGCTGCGCACGCGGGCATTCATTTTGCCGCCCAGCAGCGCATAAACGGGCCGCCCCCGCGCCTTACCCAGAATGTCCCAACAGGCAATTTCCAGCCCCGAAAACGCGCCCATAACGGTTGGGTCTGGCCGCTGCGTAAACCCTGCCGAATAGGCGCGGCGGAACATCAGTTCGATGTTTTCGGGGTTCTCGCCTTCCATATGGCGGTGAAACACATCTTCAATAACCGCGCGCATGGCATCAGGGCCAACGGTGCTGGCATAGCATTCGCCATAGCCGACCAGCCCCGTATCGGTGGTCAGCTTTGGGAATATCCAATAACGCCCGCCCCAACCTGGGGCAGGGGGGGATACAACAAAAATCTCTAGGTGCTTTAGTTTCATCGAAGCCTCGCGTTTTGGGATAGGCTAGGGCAGGATTCGGACATGCACTGGTCTATCTGCGACCTATCATGTCGGCCAAATCATGCAAAGATTGTGCAAGCAGGTCTGGGGCCGCAAAGAACGGCGCATGGCCGCAGGGCAGGTGGCGGCGCAGCGCAATGCCCGCAGCCATATGCATCTGATAGGCGGGTGAAATGGCGCGGTCATTATCGCAGATTATAGCGGCGCGGGGAAAGTATGCAGGCAGATCGGGCAAAGCGGTTTGCACAGGCCGCACTGGGTCAGCCCGCAGGCCAGCGACGTGGGCGGTAGGATTTGGACAGCCGTTGAAAAAGAGACTAAGCGCGATGTTAGGGTCAAACTGATACCCTTCGTCCACGCGCCGAATAGCGGGGCCAAGAGCGTCATTTGGGGCCGCGCGGCGCAGATCGGCCACGGATTTGCCCACGCTTGGAATAAAGGCGCATAGGTAAATGGCACCCGCAAAATGTCCCTGCGCAGCAAGAGCTGCGGCATGGGCCACAAACCCGCCTGCCGAATGGCCCACCAGTATCGCGCCCTTGGGCGACTGGGCCACAATTCCTGCAGCATGTTCGTTCAAAGTTGCACCCTGCAGCGATACCGGCTGCGCAAAGTGGCCCTTTGCCGCCAAAGCGGGCAGCACCGCGCGCCAAACCCCTGCCCGGTGGCATGCGCCGTGGATCAATATAAACTCAGCCATGACCAATGCGCGCCAGAAAGGCTGCAATCAATGCGCCATAGGCATCTGGCTTGTCCAGCATGGGCAAATGGCCAACACCGCGCATCAGGTGAAATTCAGCGCCGGGGATCAAATTCGCTGTCTCGCGCACCAGATCGGGCGGTGTCGTGCCATCATTCGCCCCTGCAATCACCATAGTCGGCAGACGCAGCGCAGCGGTGGGCGTGTAGAAATCTGTCCCTGCAATGGCGCGGGCGGCACCAATCCAACCTTCGGGGGCGGTTTGCACCAGCATTTGGCGCAACATAGGCATCTTGGGGTGATCCCGCCACGCGCGGCCCAGCATCCGCTCCATCGCGCCAGTCGCATAGGGTTCCAGCCCTGTGCGCGCAATCTCGTCGCAGCGGGCGCTCCACAACTCGGCTGTGCCGATCTTGGCGGCAGTGTTCGACAGAACCATCCCGCGCACCAAATCCAGCCGCTTTATCGCCAGACCCTGCGCAATTAGCCCGCCCAAGGACACACCGATCACCACCGCATCGCGCAGATTGAAATGGTCTATCAATCGTTCAACATCGCGGATCATCGCCCCCATTTGATAGGGCGGCGGGGGTGCGTCTGACGCGCCATGTCCGCGCAAATCCATGCTTAGAACCCGCAAATTGGGCGGCAAAGGCACATCGGCCCACAAACCGCTGTGCGTGCCAAGCGCGTGGATCAAGACAATGGGCGGCGCAGATGCATCCCCGCGCAGATTGGCGTTTAGGCGAATATCGGGAAGGTAAACCAATGCCATTCACGAGACCTTCGCCAAAAAGGCGTGGATCAGCGCGACACTTTCGTTTTCGTCCAGAAATGGAATATGCGCGCGGTTCGGGATGGAAGCGAACAGCATATCTGGTCGGCGGCGGCGCATTTCGGCGGCAGTATTCAATGATAGCAAATCAGAGTTTTCGCCGCGCAGCAGGGCAAGGGGCAGACCCGCGCAGGCATCGAACAGCGGCCATAGGTCAAGGCTCGTGCCACCCATTGCCGCCAAAAACGCCTGCCGTAAATCGGGGTCATAAGTGATACGCAGACCTTCCGCCGAATGTGTGTAATGCAGTTGCGCTTCTTGCAGCCAGCGGCTGGGCGGAACATGGGAAAACCCTGCCATAAGGCTGGGCAATTTCGCGGCCAGTTCTGCGTGCGTTTTCGCGGTCGGGTTGGTGCCAAGATAGTCGAAAATGCGGGTTAGGCCCTGTTTTTCGATAACCGGGCCGACATCATTTAGGCATAGCCCCAGCACCCGGGGCTTTGCGGTGCTGGCCAGATACATGCCAATCAGCCCCCCGCGCGAGGTGCCCAATATGGCCGCTTGCGGTAGGCCCAAATGATCTAATAAAGCCAGCGCATCGGCGCCCTCTTGCGCCACGGTATAGCTGGCCGCGCCCGAATGCCCACTTGCCCCGCGCCCGCGATAGTCCATGCGGATCAGGCGCAGCGCGGGCAAATGCGGGCGCAGATATTCAAAATCCCCCATCGTGCGGGTCAGGCCAGACAGGCACAAAAGCGGCAGGCCAGCGCCTAGGTCGTCATAGGCAAGGCGCGTGCCGTCTGCAGCGATGAAAAATTCGGGGGCGGTGAAAAATTCGGGCATAGCATTTCCTTTGTGCCTATGGGGCCAGAAATTCACGTGGCTTGCAAGCGGGGCCGCGCGGGCATACATCGCCCTTGCATAGGGAGAATTGAGCATGGTCGATGCAAGCTTAGAAAAACGCGAACCCTCCAGACGGATCGGGGCGCTGCGTGGCCTTTTGCCATTTATCCGCCCCTACCGCGCCATGGCCATTCTGGCGGGGGCCGCGCTGATTTTGACATCTGCCGTTAGCCTGACGTTGCCCTTGGCCGTGCGCCGCGTGGTGGATGGGTTTTCTGCGGGCGATTATCAATTGGTCGATACCTATTTTGCCGCCGCCTTGGCCATTGCGGCGCTGCTGGCGCTGGGCACGGGCGTGCGGTATTACTATGTCACGAAATTTGGCGAGCGGGTTGTGGCCGATATCCGCAAAGCGTTGTTTGACCGCGTGATCAGCATGTCGCCTGCCTTTTTCGACAATATTATGACGGGCGAGGTGCTGTCGCGTATCACCACCGACACCACGCTGATCTTGTCGGTGATCGGATCATCGGTGTCCGTCGCCCTGCGCAATATCCTTACCCTAATTGGCGGGATCGTGCTGCTAGCCTTGTCATCGGGCAAGCTTACGGCGCTGGTGCTGCTGATCGTGCCTGCGGTGATCGTGCCGATTGTGGTGCTGGGCCGCCGCCTGCGTAACCTGTCGCGCGATAACCAAGACCTTATCGCGCAGTCATCTGGCCGCGCGTCCGAGGCGCTTAGCGCCGTGCAAACGGTGCAAAGCTTTACCCATGAACCTGCGACCATGTCCGATTTCGCCCGCGTGACCGAGGCCAGCTATACCTCGGCCCGCACGCGGATCATGACGCGGGCGCAAATGACAGTTGTCGTGATTTTCCTGATCTTTGCCGCGATTGTGTGCGTTTTGTGGGTCGGCGCGCGCGATGTGCAATCTGGCGCGATGAGCGCGGGCGAATTGGTGCAGTTTTTGATTTACGCCGTGCTTGTGGCGGGGGCCGTTGGATCGCTGTCGGAAGTTTGGGGCGAATTGCAGCGCGCGGCGGGCGCGACCGAACGTTTGGTTGAACTGCTTGCCGCCAAAGACCCTGTGACAGACCCCGCTGGCCCGCGCGCGCTGCCGCGCCCCGTTCGGGGTGATATCGCCTTTGAAGGGGTTGGCTTTGCCTATCCGTCCCGCCCCGAAACATTGGCGCTGGATGGGGTCAGCCTGACGATCAAGGCCGGCGAGACTGTGGCCCTTGTTGGCCCCTCTGGTGCGGGCAAATCGACGATGCTTCATATGTTGATGCGGTTTTACGACCCACAATTTGGCCGCATCACGTTGGACGGGATTGATCTGCGCGATATGGCGCGATCAGATTTTCGCGCCGCTATGGCGCTGGTGCCGCAAGACCCGATGATCTTTGCCACATCGGCCTATGAAAATATCGCCTTTGGCCGCACGGGAGCAAGCCGCGCTGATGTAGAGGCTGCGGCAAAGGCCGCCGCTGCACATGAGTTTATTACCGATCTGCCGCAAGGTTATGACACCTATCTGGGCGAGCGGGGGGTGATGCTGTCAGGCGGGCAAAAGCAGCGCATTGCCATTGCCCGCGCGATTTTGCGCGATGCACCTGTGCTGCTGCTAGACGAGGCAACCTCGGCGTTGGACGCGGAATCTGAACGCGCGGTGCAGCAGGCAGTCGATCATATGGCGGCGGGGCGCACGGTGCTGGTCGTGGCCCACCGCTTGGCCACAGTAAAGCGGGCCGATAGAATTGTCGTATTTGAAAAGGGCGGCATTGTGGCCACTGGCACGCATGATGCGCTGGTGGCCGAAGGCGGGCTTTATGCGCGGCTGGCGCGGTTGCAATTTACGGATAGCAGCGGGCAAATTTAAGTTAACTTTTAGGTGGTCACACAGGTGTTGCACCGCTAAGCTACCATAGGTTGCTATCCATACCGCTGTGGTGGAACGAAAGGAAGTTGACATGGGACTGTGGAGCTTTGTGAAAGAAACGGGATCGTCGTGGTTTGGCGGCCAAGCGAAGGCCGACACCCCGCCAGATGGCGCGGTGATTAAGGCCGAAATGGAAAAAATCGGGCTAAATATGAAAGGCGTGGAACTGAAAGTCGAAGGCGATAAGATTGTGGTCGAAGGGACGGCCGTATCGCCCGAAGAAAAAGAAAAAATTATCGTTGCGGCAGGCAATGTGCGCGGTGTTGCGTAGGTTGAAGCGTCGGCTGATGGGCCAGAACCTGTGTTCCATGTCGTGAAAAAAGGCGACACACTGTCAGCCATCGCGCAGAAAACCTTGGGCAAGGCCAGCCGCTACCCCGAGATATTCGAGGCAAACCGCCCCATGTTGACGCATCCTGATAAAATCTACCCAGGTCAGACGCTGCGCATCCCTGCAAAATAGGCCTTTGCGCAGGATGATTTTGCGTTGCGCGGCATCAGTGTGGCGCAACGATTTCTTTGGCGGGGCAACTCGCCACTTGCAATATCTGCACAGCGCGCCAATCTACCCAAAATCCCCCGATCAGAGGGGCGCTTTTTGGGAGGAAAGCTATGGGAATATTCGCATCGCGCGCCGATGTCGCGGCGATTGAGGCGGAAATGCCGATGGATCGGCGCGGCTTGCCTGCGTCGATCTATGGGTTTTTGTCGCAGACCAAAGCCAATTTTGGCCCGCGCAATGCAATTACCTTTCAAATCGAATCAAAGCCGCAATCGCCTGCCAAAACTTTAACATGGTACGGGCTGCATGCGCGCGTGACGCAAGCCGCCAATTTGTTTCGCAGCCTTGGCGTGGGCGAGGATGATGTGGTGGCTTATGTGCTGCCCAACAGTTTGGAAACCGCTGTCACGCTGCTGGCGGGGGCAACGGCGGGCAAAGTGAACCCGATCAACCCGCTGCTTGACCCTGCCCAAATTGGCACGGTTTTGCATGAGACGAGGGCAAAGGTCGTCGTCACCCTGCGCGCCTTTCCCAAAACCGATGTGCCGCAAAAACTAACTGCAGCACTGGCCTATGCGCCCAATGTTCAGACAGTTCTAGAGGTGGATTTGCTGGGCTATATCACGGGGGCCAAGCGGTTGATCGTGCCGCTGATCCGCCCCAAAAATCCCACCAGCCACGCTGCCCGCGTGCTGGATTTTAACGCTGAGTGCGACAAACAGCCCGCAGATAAACTGACCTTTGCAGACCGCACTACCGACCATTTTGCCGCTCTGTTCCACACAGGCGGCACAACGGGTATGCCAAAGGTCGCGCAGCATATGGCCAGCGGCATGATCTACAACGGATGGCTGGGCAAAAAGCTGCTGTTCAAAGAAACTGATGTTGTGATCTGCCCGCTGCCGCTGTTTCACGTTTTTGCAGCCTATCCAATTATGATGTCGGCCATTGCATCGGGCTTTCATGTAGTTTTTCCAACGCCTGCGGGGTATCGTGGGGCAGGTGTATTTGACAATTTCTGGAAACTTATCGAACGCTGGGGGGTGACCTACATGGTCACAGTTCCGACTGCGCTTTCAGCGCTGATGCAGCGGCCTGTGAATGCCAATGTCTCCAGCCTGCGCGGGGCATTTTCAGGGTCTGCCCCGCTGCCGATTGAACTGTTCAATAGGTTCGAGACGGCAACAGGCGTGCAGATTGTCGAAGGCTATGGCATGACCGAGGCGACTTGCCTAGTATCCATCAACCCGCCCGAAGGCGGCAAGAAAATTGGATCGGTTGGCCTGCCTTTCCCCTATACCCGTGTCAAGATTATGACCTTTGATGCCGAAGGAGGCGCACATGAATGCGGGCCAGACGAATCGGGCGAGATTTGCGTGACCTCACCCGGTGTGGTGACAGGGGCCACCTATACCGAGGCGGATAAGAATAAAGATCTGTTCGCAAACGGCTATCTGCGCACGGGTGATTTGGGGCGGATGGATGCGGATGGATATCTATATATCACGGGCCGCGCCAAAGACATCATCATTCGCGGCGGCCACAACATTGACCCCGCAATGATTGAAGAGGCGCTGATGGCCCACGAACAGGTGGCATTTGTGGGGGCCATTGGCCAGCCTGACGAACATGCGGGCGAAGTGCCTTGCGCCTATGTTGAACTGGTCAAGGATGCCAGCGTGACAAGTGCCGACCTTATGGCCTTTGTCGAGCAGCGTATCCATGAACGCGCGGCAGTGCCAAAGTATCTAGAGATTATTCCAGAAATGCCAAAAACAGGGGTCGGAAAAACCTTTAAGCCTGACTTGCGGCGCATGGCGATCACGCGTGTTTACAACGCCGCTTTGGCCGAGGCGGGGCTAACGGCAAATGTTGCTGCGGTGATCGAAGATAAAAAGCGTGGCTTGGTCGCACAAATTGCAGCACCCGCGGGTGAAAGCGATGCTGCAATTGGTTCGGTTTTGGCGCTGTTCATCCAGCACTGGGAACGCGCGGCTTAGGTCGCAGGCTGCCCTCGGGTGGGGTCAAAACCTCGATCACGGGTGCGGCGGGGGTTTTGGATGCAGCAAACAGCCCTGCAAGGCCGACCGCTGGCGCTGTTTTGTCGGGGTTCGCACTGCGCAGGACTGCCATGGATTTGGACAGCAGCGCGCGGCCTTGTTCAGGTGGCAATACAACGCTTTCGGCCCCCATGGCAGATAGCATAACAAGCCGCCCCTTTAATGCCAGAATAGCCCGCCAGTATTCGCCTAAATTGGCATCCTTGATCCGCAGCAGCACGGCCGCGTCTTCGGTTTCGGACGAGGTGACCACGGCATCCGCAGGATTCCCAGTAGAGGCGAGCATCCCGCGCCCTTGATCCGAGGTAAAGAACCGCGTCAGCGCCACTGGCCCAGCATCCAGCGCCGCGCCAGACCCCGAAGCGCCCACGCTGGCCGTGATTACGGCGGGTGTTGCGCTGGATGTGGCCGAACAGCGCCCCATCAGCACAACGGCGCTGCCGGCACCATCGGTGCTGGCCTGCGGATTGGCGCAATAGCCAGCAGGTGCCGCCACCTTGATATCTCCGCCCTGCACAATAATGCTGCGAGGCTGGGTCGTTCCTATATCCAAACCCGCACAGGCCGTCAGGCCCGCACAGGCCAGCGCCAGCGCGCTATTGGTCCATATAGACATGGGCTTCGGCCTTTGCACCAGGATGGGTGACAGCGCCAAAGCGTGCGCCGCCAACAAGTTTGGCGAATTTCCAAATTGCCCCTGTGGCATATTGGGTTGGGCGCGGGCCTTTCCAGTTTGCACGGCGCTGGGTCAGTTCTGCGTCTGTGAGGGCGACAGAAAGTTCGCCCGTAATGGCGTTCAGCGAAATAATATCGCCGTTTTGCAGCAGGGCGATGGGGCCGCCATGTGCTGCCTCTGGCCCAACATGGCCCACGCAAAACCCGCGCGTCGCCCCCGAAAAACGGCCGTCGGTAATCAGCGCCACCTTTTTGCCCATGCCTTGGCCGGACAGTGCGGCGGTGGTGGACAGCATCTCGCGCATGCCGGGGCCACCCGCGGGGCCTTCGTTGCGGATCACAATCACTTCGCCCTCGTTATAGGCGCGTTGTTTTACCGCCTCGAAAGCATCTTCTTCGCATTCAAACACACGGGCAGGGCCAGTAAAGACTTGTTCTGCAGGCGTCATGCCCGCGACTTTGACTATTGCACCTTCTGGCGCAAGATTGCCCTTCAGGCCGACAACGCCGCCCGTGGCCGTGATGGGCGTTGCAACAGGATAGATGACGCGGCCATCAGCATCGCCCACAATTTCTGATAGCTCTTCGCCAATCGTGCGGCCAGATGCGGTGATGCAATCCTCGTGTATCAAGCCCGCTTTCATCAGTTCCTTCAACACAATCGGCACGCCGCCCACCTCGTAAAGGTCTTTGGCCACATATTTCCCACCTGGCCGCAGATCGACGAAATAAGGCGTATCGCGCATGATGTCGGTCACATCGAACAGATCAAAATCAATTCCTGCCTCATGCGCAATCGCCGGCAGATGCAGGGCTGCATTGGTAGAGCCGCCGGTGCAGGCCACCACGCGAGCGGCATTTTCCAGCGACTTGCGCGTAACGATATCGCGCGCGCGAATGTTCTTTTCAATCAGGTTCATTACAGCCACACCCGATGCCTCGCCATACTGATCGCGCGATTCATACGGGGCAGGCGCGCCCGACGAATTCAGCAGCGCAAGGCCAATAGCTTCGGACACGCAGGCCATGGTGTTGGCGGTGTATTGCGCACCGCACGCCCCAGATGATGGGCAAGCCACGCGTTCCAGAATGGCAAGCTCTGCTTCGGAATAATCGCCCGCTTGCAGGCGGCCCACCGCTTCGAACACGTCCTGCACTGTCACGTCTTTGCCGTTCAGGCGGCCTGGCAGGATCGATCCGCCATAGATAAACACTGATGGCACGTTCAGGCGCACCATGGCCATCATCATGCCTGGTAGCGACTTATCGCAGCCCGCAAGGCCGACCAGCGCGTCATAGCAATGGCCACGCATCGTTAGTTCCACCGTATCGGCAATCGCATCGCGCGAGGCGAGGGACGAGCGCATCCCCTCATGTCCCATCGCGATACCATCTGTCACGGTGATGGTGGTAAACTCGCGCGGGGTGCCGCCGCCCTTTTTCACGCCATGTTTCACAATCTGCGCCTGACGGTTCAGCGAGATGTTGCAGGGTGCTGCTTCGTTCCAGCATGTCGCCACGCCCACCCAAGGCTGATGTATCTCTTCCTCGGTGATGCCCATCGCATAGAAATAGCTGCGATGCGGCGCGCGGGCTGGCCCTTCGGTCACATGGCGCGAGGGAAGCTTGGATTTGTCAAAACGGGTGTTGATCGTCATGGTCGTATCCCTTGTTCAGTTGCAAAAGGGATAAAGGCCCAAAGCCCGCGCCGCAAGCCGCTTGCTGCGCTGCATGCATATTTGTTGCGCATATCCGATACGGTATTGTTGCGCGGGATGGGTCAGTGATTGTTAACCCTTTGGCAATACTTGCGGCTGTAATGCGGCGACTGTTGCCAGAATATGCATAAACAGCGCGATTCTGCCGCCCGCCCCGCCAAATTGACCACAAACTCACCCTTTCCCCGCCACAGACCCGCCCAAGCTATGCCCTAATTGTGTGGCAAACCGAAACAAAGTTACTACCACGCGATTTGGGGATTACGATCATAATGGACAGACTCACAGAAATGGAAGCGTTTGCGACCGTTGTTGACCAAGGCGGGTTTACAGACGCTGCCAAAAAGATGGGAATTTCTAAATCTGCTGTTTCTAAACACGTCTCGGCGCTAGAGGCGCGTCTGGGTGCGCGGCTTTTGAACCGCACCACACGCCGCGTCAGCCCCACAGAAATTGGCCTTGCCTATTACGACCGCGCCCGCCGTGTTTTGAACGATGCAGGCGATGCTGATGCTTTGGTCACCTCGATGCAATCGGCGCCTTCGGGGCGGCTGCGCATTTCTGTGGCAACTGATTTCGGGTCGAATTTACTCTCGCCTATATTGGGCGACTTTTTGTCTGAATATCCCGATGTCACTGTGAATATGGTCCTGAACAACCGCTTTGTTGAACTGATTTCCGAGGGTTTTGACATGGCGATTCGCATTGGCGATTTGGAAGACAGTTCGATGCGGGCGCGCAAGTTGACCGAAACTGCCTACCGCCTGATCGCGAGCCCGACCTATTTTCAAAAACATGGCCGCCCAATGCGGCTGGAAGATTTGAATGAGCACCGTTTGCTGCACTATTCTAACCAAGCAAATGGTAATTTTTGGCGAATCACCTCGCCGTCAGGCGAAAAGCGGGTGATCCGCTCGGCGGGTTGGCTGACGATGAATGATGGTCAATCGCTGATGAATGCGGCCGTTTCGGGACTTGGCATTGCGTACTTGCCACACTTCCTGTGCGCCGAGGCCTTGCGCGATGGCTTGGTGCAAGAAGCGATTGCTAACCTGCCAGCCGACCCAAGCGGGATTTATGCGGTCTATCCCCCTGGGCGGTTCACCCAGCCCAAAGTGCGCGCCTTTATCGACTTTTTGGCGCGGCGCTTTTCAGACATGCCCGTTTTGCAATAACGCGCCTGCCGCGCGATAATGATACTGGCCGACCTCTGCCATGCCCATGCGCGCATACAGCGCGCGGGCAGGGGCGTTTGCGCGTGTCACAACCAAAGACAGACGCGCCGCGCCCATCCCAGTTGCCCATAAAGCGGCGCGGTGGATCAACCTTTGCGCAAGACCGTTGCGGCGATGCTCTGGCTGCACTTCTAGCGCGTGGATCATGGCATGGCCCTGTGCGATTGCCACAAAACACATCCCCGCAGGATGATCGTCGCGGCGCACCAAAATTGCAGTTTTGGGGCCAGCAGCGCGGGCCATAATCTGCAGACGCGCGGTGCCTATACCTGCCGCCGCCCAAACTTCGCGGGCGATGGCAAGCGGTGGCCAATGTGGGTAGGTATGTGAAATATCCGTATCAAGGCGCATGATGTCTTGGGCATCTGCGCCATAGCCAACCACAGGGTCAACGGTCTGATACCCCCGTTGCGATAAAGCGTCGTCCAGCCCAAAATCGCCCCGATCTGGCCAAATCGCAAACAGCGGAGACTGGCCCATCGCGCGCATCGCGTCTTCGGCCGCATCTAAATTCGCGTCCGTAAAGGGCGCGTTCACACAGGCCGCTGACACGCGCTTGCCCCCGCCCGCCCCATCCCGCAAGGTAAACGGGCCCGTGTCAAAGCTGCGGGCAGGCGGCCATGTGGCCTGAACGACATCGGCAAGTATCATCTGGCAAAGGCTGCGGTTAACTCCGCCATCGCGGCGGCGATTTGGCCAGCGTCCGTGCCGCGCACGACCAAATTTGTGCCCTGCGCCCCATCGCGCACAAAGGGATAGGACCCCATCGACAGATCAGGATAGCGCGCGGCAATCGCGCCAAATGGGGCGGCAATATCTCCCTCACCCGTCATCACGCGCAGGCTGTCCGACAGCAGCGGCGCGCCGCCTGTCAGTGTCGGCAGCACCGAGGCTACCATGGCCTGAAAGATCGACGGGACCCCTGCCATCACATGCACATTTTCCACCGAAAACCCGGGCGCTATAGAGACAGGGTTATCAATCAGCACCGCGCCATCGGGAATGCGCGCCATGCGCTGGCGCGATGCGTTAAATTCGTGGCCAACTTTTTGGTAATGTGCGGTCAGCAAGGCCATTGCATCAGCGCGGTGCGAAATGCCAACACCAAAAGCGGCGGCGATGGCATCAGCGGTGATATCATCATGCGTTGGCCCAATGCCGCCTGACGTAAACAGGTGGGTATAGGCCGCGCGAAGCGCATTGACCGCTGCCACAATTGCTTCTTGCTCATCGGCGACCACCCGCACCTCGCGCAAATTTATGCCGCGCCCCGTCAGCGCCCCAGCCAGAAAATGCGTATTGGCATCATGGGTGCGGCCCGACAAAATCTCGTCGCCGATCACCAGCATCGCGGCAGTGGGGTTGGTCATCTCATTCTCCTCTTTTCAGCAATGTTTGTGACGTTTCATTACATATTCGCAAGGGCAATCGTGCGGCACTGGCAAATCCCCGCCATTGTCATTATCTTGCGCCGAAAGCAGAGGTGCGAGTTGGACGATCTTCGGGGCCGCGTAACAAAAGACGGTATTCGTATCTATGAAGATGCGGATTTTGCAGGGATGCGCGCCGCAGGGCAAATAGCGGCGCAGATTTTGGATGATGTCGGCCCGCTGGTGGTGGCAGGGGTCACCACCGCCGCCTTGGATGATTTCATCCGCAATGAAGTTGCGCGCGTGGGCGTGGTATCTGCCACAATAGGCTATCGCGGATACCAACACGCCAGCTGTATTTCCGTCAACCATGTGGTCTGTCATGGTATTCCCGGCAGTAAAGTTCCGGGGCGTTCATCGGATATGATCCAAGAGGGCGACATTCTGAACATCGACGTCACGGTGATTGTTGATGGATGGTTCGGCGACACATCGCGCATGTATACGGCGGGCAGCGCTAAACCCTTTGCGCAGCGGTTGATTAAGGTGACGCATGAATGCCTGATGCGCGGCATTGCGGTCGTGAAACCAGGCAATACCTTTGGCGACATCGGCTTTGCGATCCAATCCTTTGCCGAGGAAAACCGTTGTTCGGTTGTGCGCGATTTTTGTGGCCACGGGCTGGGCCGCGTGTTCCACGCCCCGCCCAATGTGCTGCATTACGGGCGTGCAGGCACGGGGCCTGTGCTGGAAGAGGGCATGTTTTTTACCATCGAGCCGATGATCAATTTGGGCAGGCCCGAGACGAAAGTGCTGGCGGATGAGTGGACAGCGATCACCCGCGATAAATCCCTATCTGCGCAGTTTGAACATTCGATCGGTGTGACCGCCACAGGATGCGAGGTTTTTACAACCTCGCCCAAGGGACTGTTTTTCAGCTAGGTCTTGCGCAGAATGGTCACCAAAGTATCGCCATAGCGGCGCTGGTCTAGGCTTTCCAGCCCCTGCGGGATGGTGGGGGCTATGCTGTCTTCCCAGACAATCAGCGCGTCTTCGGTCAGGTGCGGCAGCCAAGGCGGCAAGGCCGCTTCGCCCATTGCCTTACCATAGGGCGGGTCTAGAAATGCCAAATCATACAGGCCAACGGGCGCTGGGCGCAGAGCGTCTTGGCGCAGCAGGGTGGTGCGTGCCTCTGCCCGCATCAGCGCGATATTGCGCGTCAGCAGCGCCAGTGCGGTGCGGCCATTCTCAACAAATGTGGCATGCTGCGCCCCGCGCGAAAGCGCCTCTAGACCCAATGCGCCCGTGCCTGCAAAAACATCCAGCACGCGCGCGCCCTGCACTGGGCTGCCATAGCCGCCATTAATCAGCAGGTTAAAGATCGCCTCGCGCACGCGGTCGGACGTGGGGCGCAGGTGAGCGGCTGCATCGCCAGCGCCCACTTCGGCCAGTTTAAGGCCGCGCGATGCGCCGCCGATAATCCTCACTTCAAAAGGTCTTTGATGGGGATTTGCGTATTGGCCACATCAGCCTTGGACGGGGACTTTCCCTGTTCAATCAGCCGCTTGCCCACCATGTAACCGCGCGCATCGTTCATGGCATCCACCGCCAGCAGCGTCTCGCCTTGGAAATACCAAAAGGAAACCGCCTCGCCATCAGGCCCGCGCGTTATGATATTGTCATATCCCGTGTTCAGCCCTGCGATTTGCAATTTGCAATCGTATTGGTCAGACCAAAACCACGGCTTTGCCACATAGGCCGTGTTTGCGCCCATGATATTGGCGGCAACAGCCTCGGCCTGATCTATCGCGTTGCCCACCGATTCCAGCCGAATGCGCCCACCCCGATAAGGGAAGGACGCGCAATCGCCCGCGGCCCAAATGGCGGGGTCTGACGTGCGGCTAAAATCGTTCGTTGCAATGCCGTTGTCGATGGTCAGGCCAGCGGCCTGCGCCAATTCAGCATTGGGCGTGACCCCCACGCCAACAATCACAAAATCGGCAGCAATCTCGCGCCCATCTGTCAGGCGCACGCCCTGCGCGCGGGTATCGCCCAAAATGCGATCCAGCCCCGTACCTTCATGTATTTCCACCCCATGCGCGCGGTGCATCGCCGCGATGTAGGCCGATGTTTCGGGGGCCGCGACGCGCTGCAAAATACGCGAGGCCATTTCAATGACATGCACCTTTAACCCAAGCTTACAGGCGACGGCTGCGGCCTCTAGCCCAATATAGCCGCCCCCCACAATCACCAAACTGCGGCCTGCCACAAATTCGGGTTTCATCGCATCGACATCGGCCAAGTTACGCACAGTATAAACCCCCGCCAGCGCCCCGCCAATCGCGGAAGGCAGGCGGCGCGGGGTTGACCCAGTGGTCAGCGCCAAATGGTCATACGGCAACGGCTGACCCGCAATGGTTATGATTTTGCCAGCAGGATCAATGGCCGAAACAGTCTGGCCAAGGCGCAAGTCGATCTTGTTTTCCGCATAAAATTCGGCGCTGCGCAGCCACAAACGATCCGCTTCCATTTCGCCCATCAAATAGGCTTTGGACAGGGGCGGGCGCTGATAGGGGGGGGCGGTTTCCCCGCCGATTATCGTTATGCTGCCATCATACCCCAGCGACCGCGTCTTAGCGGCCAACGCTGCGCCCGCTTGGCCTGCGCCCACAATAACAATGCCGCTCATCATTCCCCCTATGGCCTTATCTGGCGCAAGCCCTATATCTGGCGCAGACAAAACACATGCGCGAAAGGGCGGCAAGATGACACTGCAAGTAGGGGCGAAATTGCCTGACGCAAAGCTGATGCAAATGGGCGCGAAAGGCCCCGAGCAGGTGGATTTGGCAGCCAAGCTGAAGGGCCGCAAGGTTGTGATTTTCGGCCTGCCAGGGGCATACACTGGCACCTGCACGACAGCACATGTGCCCAGCTTTATCCGCACCAAAGCGGGCTTTGATGCCAAGGGCGTGGACGAGGTTATTTGCCTTTCGGTGAACGATCCCTTTGTCTTGGGTGCTTGGGCTGACGGCACAGGCGGGGCCAAGGCGGGGATCACCTTTTTAGGCGATAGCGATGGCAGCTTTACTAAGGCTATCGATATGGTGCTGCACCTGCCCCATATTGGGCTGAACCACCGCTCGAAACGCTATGCTTTATATGCGGTGGACGGCGTGGTGCAGGTGATGCATCACGGCGATGAATCGGGCCAGTGCGAGATTTCGGGTGGCGAGGCGATGCTGGCTGCGATTTAAGCCGCCAACTTGCCGCTTAGGCGGCAGCTTTGGAAAGCAGGCGTTTTTCCAGCTTTTCCGTCCAAAAAGCGACACCGCCGATGTAATTGTCGGCGGTGGCAAGCGCGGTAACCTCTAAATCCTGTTCTAAAAACAACCGAGACCCGATGTATCTGCGCTTTGGGTTGGCATCGTGCCAGCCAATTGCACCCTTTGGGCCAATCAGGTTCATGGCCAAAACGGTATCCTGCGCCACACCGTCGCGGGAATGGTCACCATCAATAAACACGAAATCCATTTTTCCATGCCGCGTCACGAAATCGCGCGCAACTATCGTATGCGAATCCCCAATCAGTTGTGTAAACCGCGGGCGATTTTCGTTGCTGACCAGCGATCCAACCTGATCAAGGCTAAGGTCATCATTGTTATAGGCGGCATTAGAATCTGCAGATGCCATATCGGGGCTAAGTTGCGACGCAGGTATAAACGCAATCGAAATCACTTGGGTTTTGGGTAAAAGCGACAGAAAAAAGTTCGATGATACGCCCATATAGGTGCCAATTTCGAAAATCACTGTCGGCTTATGGTGCAGCAAGGCTGCTGCCAAAGCGTAAAAGTCGCCGTGTGACATCATGCCAGCCGAGGGGCCAATCGCTGTGTCGGTCAGATTTTTTGCGCGGTCGGTGTCCTTTTGCGATATGCCAAAAAAGGAAAACCAATCCTCGTGTCGCTGCAACATGTTACTGCCCCGTTTATTGTTTCGAAAATACATACAATAAAACCCGAATCATGCCAAGCGCGAAGATAGCTACAACTTTAGACTGTAACGCTGGCGCCCATTTCGCTGGCGATCTGGTCGATCTTGCTGGCCATCTTAATGTCCAATTCTGAAAGCCCATTAGCGCTGTGGGTTGTCAGCGTTATGTCCAGGCGGTTGTAAACATTGGCCCATTCGGGGTGATGATCCATCGCTTCGGCCAGTAGGGCAATGCGTGACATTGCCGCCCAAGCTTGTGAGAAATTCTTGAATTTCAGATGCTTGGTGATGGCATCGCGGCCCTGGTTTAGTGCCCAACCAGCCGCCAAAAGCGGCGGCACCAGCGCGGAACGTTCGTCGGGTGTTAGGGCGGGGGCCATGGGTTACTCCTGTGTGTCGCAGCGGCGGAACGGGCCGTATGCGGTAAGAATTTCTATGTCTTGATCTACGGCGCGGCGTTCGGCTGTTAGATACTGCGCCACTGCGGCGCGGAAATTCGGGTCGCTAATGTAATGCAGTGAATGGGTTTGAACGGGCAAATAGCCGCGTGCCAGTTTATGTTCGCCCTGCGCACCCGCTTCGACGCGAGACATTTTGTGTTCAATCGCAAAATCCATAGCGCGGTAATAGCACAGTTCAAAATGCAAACAGGGCAAATCCACCACTGCGCCCCAATAACGGCCAAACAAGGTGTCGCGGCCGATAAAGTTCAGCGCACCCGCAACTGGCGTTTCGCCATCAAAGGCCAAAACCAGCAGGATATCGCCGCGCATTGTGCGGTGAATCTCAGTGAAAAAACGGCGGGTTAAATAAGGCGTGCCCCATTTGCGCGCGCCCGTATCCTGATAGAACTGCCAAAAAGCATCCCAATGTTCTGGCGCAATGTCATCGCCCGTCAGGGCGCGAATGGTCAGGCCGTGGCTGGCGGCCACTTCGCGTTCTTTGCGGATATTCTTACGCTTGCGCGACGAAAGATCGGCAAGAAAATCGTCAAATGTGCCATAGCCGCGGTTTTGAAAATGGAATTGCTGGGTGATGCGGTGCAAAAGCCCGCGATGGCCCGCCAAATCCTGCGCCTCATCTTCGGTGCAAAACGTGATGTGCAGGCTGGACAGCCCATTGCCATCAGCCAAATCAATCGCGGCATCTAGCAAAGGCCTGCGCATATGATCTGGCCCCAAAAACCGGCGGCCCGTGGCGGGGGTAAAGGGAACTGCGCCCTGAAGCTTTGGGTAATACCGCCCGCCCGCGCGCTGGAATGCATCGGCCCAACTGTGATCAAAGATATACTCGCCTTGGCTGTTGCCTTTGGCATACAGCGGCATGGCGGCTTGGACGGGGCCGTCCTGCAAAATAAGGCTGCGATTTTGCCAACCTGTGCCTGTGCCCGTAGAACCAGAGGCATCTAATGCGGTCAAAAAGCGGTGCGTGGTAAAAGGGTCAATGGGGCGCAAGCCCGCGCTATTGCCCGCCATGCCGTCCCATGCCGCGTCATCGGTTTGGTCAAAATTTTCCAGCAAAGTCAGGGTCAAGGGATGGCCTTCGGCGCGCGGTCTGCACTTATAAAGATGCAGCAGCGCGGCCCTGCGTCAAGGCAAGTGCGCAAGATATTGCTCAAAGGTGATGTTCTGGGCGTATTTGCGCGCGGCATCTTCGGCCTGAGCGGATTTGATAGTCCAACACAAAATATCTGCGCCCTGCGCACGCAACTCTCCCACGCGCGGGCGGGCCAGATCGGCGGCCTCGTGGCTGATAAAGCTGGAACCTGTGCGGTCATAATCAGGAATGCCCCGCAGATGATCGCATATCGGGGCAGGCAGGGGTGCCCAATCGGATGCGTCAAAGGCCGAGGTGGTGATCCCGCGCGCAATACTGGGACAAAGCCGCGCCATATGCGCCACGCTGTGCGGGTTGAACGACATCAGGGCAACAGGGCCAGCATAGCCTGCTAGGTCTGCCGCCACTCCCGTCTCTAGCCGCCCATCGCTTAGGCTCATACCCCCCGTTTGATCCTTGATTTCAATGAGCAGGGGCACGCGGCCCGCGATTTTGCGCAGCACCTGTGCCAAAGTGGGGATGCAATCTGGCCCGCCTGTTAGGGCAATCTCATTCAGGTCTGCCGCAGTTCGATCCGCCACGCGCCCCTTCTGCGCAGTCAGCCGATCCAGCGTTTCGTCATGAAACACCATTCCCACGCTATCGCGTGACAATTGCACGTCAATTTCAATGGCATAGCCTGCGTCAATTGCAGCACTGATCGCAGCGGGCGAATTCTCGATTCGCCCCAGCGCGCGGTTGTGCAAGGCGCGGTGGGCGATGGGCAGGCGCAAAAACGCCTCTGGCAGGGGCGTGCGCATTAGGAAATCTCGAAAATCGCGTCAATTTCCACGGCAACGCCCAAGGGCAGGGAAGGGGCCGATACGGCCGCGCGGGCGTGGCGGCCGGCATCGCCCAACACTTCGACCAAAAGGTCGGACGCGCCATTGATAACCTTGGGTTGGTCGGTAAAATCTGGTGTGGAGTTAACAAACCCGCCCAGTTTAACCGCGCGCACAACGCGCGCCCAATCGCCCCCCACGGCGGCCTTAAGCTGGGCGAGAATCGAAATGGCGCACGCCCGTGCGGCTGCGGCACCGGCGGCGACATCCATCGTCTCACCCAGGCGGCCTTTGATCAACCCGTTTGCGTCTTGGCTGATCTGCCCTGAAATATGAACCAAATTGCCTGCCACAACATAGGGCACATAATTGGCAGCGGGGGGCGGCGCTGCCGGCAGGGCGATACCCAAAGTGATCAAGCGTGTTTCAATGGGATGGGTCATTTCAATATCCTTAGCTTTCGCGGAAGGCCGCGCGGAAATAATCGGTAAAGGGTTTCAAAAGGTAGGCCATCGGTGTGCGCGCGCCCGTCGCAATATAGGCATCTACAGGCATGCCAGGCAGCAGCGTTTCGTGGGACAATTTTTCCTGCTCGCCCTTGTCCAGAATAATCTGCGCGCGGTAATAGGTTGCGCCCGATTGCTGATCTACAATCGCATCTGCCGAGATGTTGATGACATGGCCATGAATTTCTGGCGTGGTGCGCGCGGAAAAGGCAGGAAACACCAACCGCACGTCTTGGCCTACATGCACCTCGTCCACATGAATGGGTGAAACACGAGAGGTAATGATTAAGGGGCGATCTTGCGGGATGATATACAAAACAGGATCAGCAGGGCGCAGCACCGATTGCGCGCCAGTGACTTGCAGCCCCAAGACCAGCCCTGATACTGGTGCGCGGATTTCCAGCCGCGCGATGCGTTCGCGCAGGGCAGCGCGGCGTTCGATCAATTCCAGCTCGCTTTGGCCGATGTCGCGCAGCTGGGTGCTGGCCTCTTCACGGCGTAGGGCCGCTAGGCGCAAAAGCTCTAGATCCACCTCTGTGCCACGGCCCTCGTTCTGCGCGCGCGACGACGTCAGCTCGCCCACCGACCCCAGCAATTGCGCCGCCTCGCGTTCCAGCGCCAGCACGCGGCTGTTTTGCGCCAGTCCTTTGGCAAGCAGGGTTTTCTGATCCGCCATCTCTTGATTAATCAGGCCAATCTGCGTGTTGAGGGCGGTGATCTGCGCGTCTATCCCCGTGGTTTGCGCGGCGATTTGCGCCGCGCGCTTTTGCATCTGCTGGGTTTGTTTATCCAGCGTATCAAGGCGCGAGAAGAACAGTTTTCGCTGGCCTTCCAGTAGCTCCATCACCTCGGGCTGTTTGGCCGCGGCTTGTTGCAATTCATCTGGGAAAATCGGCGCTTCTGCTTCGTCGCGCTCGGCCTCTAGGCGGGCGCGGCGGGCCATTGCCTCGTAAAGCTGGCCCTCTACGATCGTCAGTTCAGAATGGACAAGGCTGCCGTCCAAACGGATCAAAATATCGCCTTGTTTCACCGATTGTGCCTCGATGACGTTGATTTCGGTCACAACGCCGCCGTCGGGGTGCTGCACGACTTGGCGGTTGTTTTCCACCTCGACTTGACCAGATGCAATGACCGCGCCCGCAATATTCGTCAGCATCGACCATCCGCCAAAACCGAACACCAGCAGGCCCAAAGTTATATACCCCACGCGCAGGGGTTTTGCAGCAGACCACTTATCTTCGTTCATTAAGACACCCCTCCTGGGCCAGCAGCGCGCACGATATCGGTGTGGTTTTTCACCATATCGCGCAGCACCTGATCGCGCGGGCCAAAGGCGCGGCGCGTGCCGTCTTCGATCACCAGCAGCAGATCGCATTCTTGAATGGCGGCAGGGCGGTGCGCCATGATTAGCACCGCGCCGCCCGCCTCTTTGGTGGATCGAATGGCCGCGTTCAGGGCTAAGGTGCCATCATTATCTAGGTTCGAGTTGGGCTCATCCAGCACCAAAATCACAGGTTCCCCATACAGCGCGCGGGCAAGGCCGATGCGCTGAATTTGCCCGCCAGACAGCCGCCCCCCCAAAGCCGACACTTTGGTATCATAGCCTTCGGGCAGCCGCAGAATCATGTCATGTGCAGCGGCCCGCTTTGCCGCAGAAACAATGGCATCGGAACTCGGGTTGGGTTGCAGGCGGGCGATGTTTTCGCCAATCGTCCCCTCGAACAGGCCAACGCGCTGGGGCAGATAACCAAAGTAGCTGCCCAGAATATCCGTCTCGTATTGCTCTAGGCTTGCGCCATCTAGCCGCACTTTGCCGCCCGAGGGCTGCCAAACCCCGATCAGCGCGCGCGCCAAGGTTGATTTGCCCGCGCCTGACGGCCCAATCACGCCCAAAGCCTGACCAGGGTTCAGGGTAAAGTTGACCATGCGCAGCACGGCCTGCTGCTCGCCCGGGGGCACAACAGTTAGGTTCTGCACATCAAGCACTGCGCGGGGGCGCGGCAGTTTCATGGGGCGCGGTTTTTCTGGGCTCATGGTCAGCAAGATCGAAAGCCGCTCATACCCCTCAATCGCGCGGGAAATGATCGGCCACTGCCCAACAGCCATTTCGATGGGTTGCAGCGCACGGCCCATAAGAATCGAGGCCGCAATCATCGCGCCGCCAGTCATTTCGCCTTGCAGCACATACCATGCGCCAAGGCCCAGTATCGCCGATTGCAGGAACAGCCGAAATGTTTTGGACACGGACGCAAATTTGCCCGCCAAATCGCCCGCCTCAATGCTCTCCTTTAGCGCGGCTGCACGGGTTTGCTGCCAGCGGTCAAAGGCGGCTCCTGTCATGCCCAGTGCTTGCACGGGCTCTGCCTCTAGCTTAATCATATCAGACACACGCTCGGCTTGCATGGTCAGGCCATTGACGCGGGCCTGTGGCTTTGCCGTCATTTTTTGGTTCAAAATGGTAACGGTCACCAAGAAAGCACCGCCGAAAAGGGCCAAAAGACCCAAAGCAGGGTGGAAAATCGAAATAGCCAGAATAAAGATAGGCGTCCATGGAACGTCAAACACGGCGATCAGCGTTGAAGATGCCCAAAGCCGCTGAACCGCCTCTAGGTCGCGCTGGGCCGCCATAGCGTTGGGATCATTTGGCGCAACTGTCAGGCGCTGCATGGCGGCGGCGAATACGCGCCGATCTAGCTTATCTTGCACCTTGGCCCCTACGCGCGCCAAAACGCGCGCACGGACGTGTTCTAGCACACCCATAATCAGAAACAGACCTGTTATAAGACCCGTCAACGCCACCAAAGTCGCCTCTGATTGGCTGCCAAGCACGCGGTCATAGACCTGCATCATATACAAAGGGCCAGTCAATTGCAGCAGATTAACGGCTGTGGAAAAGGCCAAAGTCGCCCACAGCAAAGGAGCCTGCCCACTTTGGGCGGCAAACAGTTCTAGCCGCCCGCGTTTGGTGTCAATATTGGCCAAATCTAAGCTCCACTGCTACGATTTAAACATGTTGTGTTGTGGTGACCATTTTATAGCCGATACGCAAGTATTTTTCCATGTTTCTGTCGCGCCCGCGAGTTGCGGTTGATGGCGCTGCAACAAAGCACTAGATTGGGGCAAACAATGCGCAAGTTTGCCGTGGTTTGGCAGCGAGCGCTGTTTGCAGGGACGATGTCTGATGAAGGTTAAGGAAATGACAGTATTTGGCCTAAGGCTGGTGTTTTTGCCCCTGGCTGTGGCTGCGGGGCTGCTGGCTGGCTGCACTGCGCCGCCTGTGCCTGCACAAATAAATGATCCGGGCGAAGAGTTTAACCGGTCTGTGCATCAGTTTAATTTGGGCTTGGATACATATATTCTGCGCCCCATCGCAACGTCGGTTGTGCGGCCAGGCGGTGGGCCTGTTAGCCAAGGGGTGGTCAATTTTGCACGCAATTTGTCGGGCCCGACCGATATTGTGAATTCGGTCTTACAGGTGCGCCTTGGCCGCGCGGCTGAAAATACTTTGCGCTTTGTGATCAATACCACCATCGGCATTGGCGGCATTTTTGACCCCGCCACCGCCATGGGCGTGACGGGCAAAGACACAGATTTTGGCGAGACGCTGCATGTTTGGGGCTTTGGCGAAGGCCAGTATCTAGAGCCGCCCGTGATTGGCCCGACCACAACGCGCGATTTGTCGGGGCTGATTGTGGATATCGCTATCAATCCAATGCAAATATTGCTTCCGCCACCTGACAGCTATATCGGCACTGTGGCAGGGGCTGCGTCCAAGGTGGTGGATCGCGGACGCTATGTGGAAACGGTTGATAGTATCCTGTATGGCAGTGCAGACAGCTATGCGCAGGCGCGCATTTTGTATTTGCAAAACCGTCGTTTTCAACTGGGCCAAACCGCGGGTGATGCCGCGTCTTTAGATCAATTCGAGGATCCCTATGCAGAATAAATCAACCCTAACCCGTCGCCGTTTTGCTGCAGGTTTTGCCATGGGCTCGGTCGCATTTGCCCTGCCGATGCCGGCGCTGGCCTTGACAGCCGAGCAATCGCAACAACTGATCGATAAGGTCGTAGCCGATATCAATGGCGTGATCAATTCGGGCAAAGACTTGGGCGCCATGATTAAAGATTTTGAACGGATTTTTGGTCGCTATGCGGATGTTCCCGTGATTGCGCGTTCGGTGCTGGGCGTTGCGGCCAAATCGGCCTCGCCCGCGCAGTTGTCGGCCTTCACTGGGGCGTTCCAAAGCTATATCAGCGCGAAATATGGCCGCCGTTTCCGCGAATTTATTGGCGGCAAGATCGAAGTGATCGATGCTCAACCCGTCAAAAGCTATTTCGAAGTGAAAACGATGGTTGCCCTGCAAGGCGAAACGCCGTTCGATGTCCGTTGGCATGTTTCTGATAAATCGGGCAAGAACTTGTTCTTCAATATCATCATCGAAGGTATCAACCTACTTGCGTCTGAACGCACCGAGATTGGCGCGATGCTGGACAATCGCAATGGCGATATTGATGGGCTGATTGCGGATATGAAGGGGCTGTAACCTTCGGTTGCAATTTACCAGTGCGCAAGTGCAGGTTTCGATTTCAACAATTGGGGTAGCGTGCGCATGTCTTTGTTCTTGCTATCTGCGTTGCCGTTTTTGGGTGCCTTAATTATTGGTGCTATGGCGCGCTTTGGCAAAAACGCCGTGGCGCTGGCTGCGGGGGGCTGCACGGCCACCGCGCTGGTGGCTGTGCTGGGCCATCTGCCTGCGATCAATGCGGGGCAAGTGGTTTTTGCCCAAATGGCATGGCTGCCAAGCGCGGGCTTAAATGCAAACTTTATGCTGGATGGGCTTGGGTTTTTGTTCGCCGTGCTGATCCTTGGCATTGGTATGCTGATTATCATTTATGCGCGGTTTTACCTAAGCGAGAATGACCCCTTTGCACGCTTTATGGTGTTTTTGCTGCTGTTCCAAGGCGCGATGCTGGGGATTGCTATTTCCGATAACATACTGCTTTTGCTTGTTTTTTGGGAACTTACCACGCTGACGTCTTTCTTGCTGATTGGCTATTGGGCCCATGATGCGCAGGCCCGCAGCGGCGCGCGCATGGCGCTGGCGGTTACGGGGGCAGGCGGGCTTGCCCTGTTTGCGGGGCTGCTGATTTTGGGGCAAATTGCGGGCAGTTTTGATCTGTCTGTGATTTTGACCAAGGCCGATCTGATTCAGTCCAGCCCGCTGTATTTGCCCGCGCTTATTCTTATTGCGCTGGGCGCGTTTGCCAAATCGGCGCAGATGCCGTTTCATTTCTGGCTGCCCCATGCCATGGCCGCACCTACGCCAGTATCGGCCTATTTGCATTCGGCAACAATGGTCAAGGCGGGGCTGTTTTTGCTGGCGCGGCTTTGGCCCGTGCTCGCGGGCACGGATGCGTGGTTTTACATCGTCGCGACAACGGGTTTGCTGACCATGGTTTACGCCGCCAAAGTGGCGCTGTTTAAAGATGATCTAAAGGCGATTTTGGCTTTTTCCACCATCAGCCACTTGGGGCTGATTACCTTTCTGCTGGGCCTTGGCACGCGCGAGGCGCTGGTTGTTGCCGTGTTCCACATCATTGCCCATGCCAGCTTTAAGGCGCCTTTGTTTATGATCGCGGGGATTGTCGATCATAGCGCGCATGCCCGCGATATCACCGCACTAGGGGGCCTGCGCCGCGCCATGCCGATCAGCTTTGCGCTGGCGCTGATCGCTGCGGCGTCTATGGCAGGGGTGCCGCCCTTAAACGGGTTCTTGTCCAAAGAAATGGCGCTGGAAGAAGCAGCGCATACGGTTTGGGCAGGGGCCGCTTGGGCCGTGCCGCTGCTGGCCACTTTGGGGGCAATGTTTTCTCTCGCCTACGCGTTTCGCTTTGTCGGAGGGGTGTTTTTTGGGCCAGAAAAGCCAGCTTTAAAGGATGTGCACGAAGCAGGCCTTGGCCTGTGGCTGCCGCCGGCGATTTTGGTGGCGCTGGTCGCACTGATCGGGTTTGCGCCGATGACCAGTGCTGGCTGGCTGGTGGAATTGGCCGCAAGTGCCGCCATGGGGCAGGTTGCCGAGGTGAAGATTTACCATTGGCATGGTCTGGCCAGCCCTGGACTGTGGATGTCGATTGCGGCCTTTGGCGGCGGCGCGCTGCTGCTGGGCCTGTATCCCAAACTGCGGGCCGTGTGGAATGGCGCGCCGCGCGAGGGTGGCAAGCGCGCCTTTGAGGCAGGGCTTGGCGGGATGATTTGGGCTGCGCGCGCGTCTGTTTTGCGCCTGCACGATGGGGCGCTTAGCCGCAATATGGCAATTGGGTTTAGTACCATTCTGGCCGTCACTGCCTTTGCCATTTGGGGGCAGGTTTTGGGCCCCTCCACGCGCCCGGCCACGCCGCTGTCATTTGGTGCATTGGTCTTGGGCGGGGTGCTGCTGGTTGTGTTGACGCTTGCTGTTGTGCGCCACGCGCAGCGGATGCTGGCGCTGCTGTATGTCGGGGTCGTCGGGCTTATCATTTCCATTGGCTTTGCCTATTTATCTGCGCCCGATCTTGCTCTTACGCAAATCACAGTCGAGGTGGTGACCGTTATTTTGATGCTGCTTGCCCTAAATATCCTGCCAAAAACCACCCCGCGCGAGGTTGGGTTTCTTCAGCGCTTTGGTGCGGCGGCGATTGCGGGTGCGGTGGGGCTGACGACGGGGGCGCTGGCCTATACGCTGATGCTGCGCGATGCGGCATTTCCTGCGATTTCCGCGTTTCATTTGGCGCAATCAAAACCAGGCGCGGGGGGCACGAATGCGGTCAATACCATCATCGTTGATTTTCGTGGCTATGATACCTACGGCGAGATTATCGTCTTGGGCATTGCTGCGCTTATTATAGCGGCTGTGGCGCAAGGCCTGCTTGCCGCGCCAAATGTGCGCGCGCGGCTGGAACCGATGTTTCCGATGGTTGGGCGCGCGGGCGATCCGAACCCAATGATGCTGGCAGTGGCCACGGGGTTCTTGTTGCCAATTGGTATGCTGATCGGGGTCTATCTGTATTTGCGCGGGCATAACCTGCCTGGCGGCGGCTTTGTGGCGGGGCTGATATTTGCAATTGCGTTCTTGCTGCAATTTATTGCGTCTGGCCATGCGGTTAGCATGTCGCGTGGGCGGATCAACTACCACAGTTTGATCGGGGCAGGGGTGCTGATTGCCTCTGCCACAGGTATTGGCAGTTGGGTTGCAGGGCGGCCCTTCCTGACGTCGAACTATGGTTATGTCACGCTTTGGCCGCTGGAAAAGTTTGAAGTGGCCACTGCGGCGTTGTTTGATTTGGGCGTGTTTCTGTGCGTTTTGGGCGCGGTGATGATGGCGCTGGCCAGCCTTGCGCAACTTGGGCAGGTGCGGGGCGACGCCGCCCCAAAAACAACACGTACGCCATTGAAAAAAGGGGGGCAATAAATGGAGGCTCTGCTTGCTTTAATCATTGGCGCATTAACATCGGGCGGGGTGTTTCTGATGCTGCAACGGCGCACATTTCCTGTGATTTTGGGCCTGTCGCTGCTGTCTTATGCGGTGAATATTTTCATCTTCATTTCGGGCCGCGTGGCGCTGAATGCGCCGCCCATCATTGGTATGGGCGCAGTCCCAATCGATCCATTACCACAAGCCCTTGTGCTGACGGCCATTGTGATTTCCTTTGGTATGACGGCGGTGATCTTGATGCTGGCTTTGGGCAGCTTTCTGCACAAGGGCGATGACAGCGCGGATGGGGGCGGGCAATGACGGCGCATTTTGTTATTTTGCCCGTTATCCTGCCTGCTGTGATGGCGGGGTTTATGGTGCTGTTTGCACGAAAGCCTGCGTTTCAGAAATTTGGGTCAGGGCTGGCGCTTGCGGGGTTGATTGCGCTGGCAGTGTATAATTTGGCGCAGGCAAGCCTTGGGCCGACGCCGTATTTTCTGGGCAATTGGCCCGCGCCTTTTGGCATTGTGCTGGTGCTAGATCGATTATCCGCCCTGATGCTGGCGCTGGTTGCGGGGCTGGCTGGCGTGGTCATGGTCTATGTGCTGGCAACTGGCTGGGATCGGCGCGGGAAGAATTTTCATCCGCTGTTTATGTTTCAACTGATGGGGCTAAACGGCGCGTTTCTAACGGCCGATGCCTTTAACCTGTTTGTGTTTTTCGAAGTGCTGCTCATCGCCTCTTACGGGCTGATGGTCCATAGCGGCGGGGCCGAGCGGATGCGCGCAGGTTTGCAATATGTGGCATTTAACCTGCTGGGATCGACTGTGTTTTTGTTCGCGCTGGCGACGATTTATGCCATTTCAGGCACGCTGAACATGGCCGATTTGGCGCAAAAACTGCCCCGTATGCCGCCCGAAGATGCCGCGCTGATCCGGTTGTCGGCGGCGCTGCTGCTGGTGGTCTTTGCCATTAAGGCGGCGCTGGTTCCGCTGCAATTTTGGCTGCCGCGCAGCTATTCGGCGGCCCCCGCCCCTGTGGCTGCCCTATTTGCTGTTATGACCAAACTGGGCGCCTATGCGATGATCCGCTTTGGCACGTTGGTGTTTCCGCCCAGCTTAGCGGCCACGGGCGCGCTTTGGGGCGATATCCTATGGGCCGCGGGCCTGATGGGCATTGCAGTGGGCGCGCTTGGCGTTTTGGCGGCACCGCGCCTTGCATCTCTTGTGGGGTTCGCAATCATCGGGTCGATGGGGGTGGTCGTCTTGGCCTTGTCGCAGTTCACAGCGCCCCCGCTGGCGGCGGCGCTGTATTATGTTGTGCATTCCGCCTTGGCCGCCGCCACGTTGTTTTTGTTGGTGGATACCATCACCGCGCGGCGCGGCGGCGATGATCTGGCTCAGGCTGGGCCCAAAATGGCGCAAGGCGGGCTGATTGCTGGCCTGTTCATGGTGGCGTCTGTGGCCATGGTGGGCCTGCCGCCCCTATCTGGCTTTGTCGGTAAAATTCAGGTTTTGCAGGCATTGTCTGCGCCTGCCCCTGTGGCATGGAGTGCGATTTTGCTTGGAACGCTTGTCACCATGGTTGGCTTCGCGCGTGCGGGATCGGCGTTGTTCTGGCGGGTTGATCCCGCGCTGGCCGTCCCAAAACACCCCGCCCAGCCGATCGCCTTTGCCGCCATCTTTGCACTGGTTGCAACGATGATCGCGCTAAGCCTGCTTGCCGCCCCCGTGGCGGATTGGCTGGTCGTTACTGCGGATGATCTGATGGCCCCGCAGGCCTATATCAATGTGCAGTCATTGCCAGAGGTGGCCCCATGATACGCAAGATATTCCCTCATCCTTACCTGTCCCTGACCCTTGGCATTTTATGGATGCTGCTGGTTAATAAGCTGGCCGTGGGCAGTTTTGTGATGGCCACGATTTTGGCCATCGCGATACCCCATATAAGCGCCGCCTATTGGCCCGAGCGCCCCCGCCTTGTGCGCCCTATGGCGCTGCTGGGCTATATCGGGCTAGTCCTGCATGATGTGGTCGTATCCAGCATTACTGTGGCCAAGATCATCCTGTTCATGCCGCCCGCGCAGATCAAATCGGCGTTTATCACAGTGCCGATTGACCTACCCTCGCCCGAGGCAATTACCCTGCTTGCGGGCACTATCACCATGACCCCGGGCACTTTGACAGTTGATATTGCAGAGGGTGGGCGCAGCCTGCTGATCCACAGCCTGCACGCGCCTGATCCAGTTTCGATTAGGGACGACATCAAATCCCGCTACGAGGCCCGTTTGAAAAGGATTTTCGCATGATCGCACTGGCCTTGACCTTTGCAATTGGCTGCTTTGCCGTGGCGCTGCTGTTGAACCTGTGGCGACTGGCCTTTGCGCCGACAAATACGGACCGCATTTTGTCAGTGGATACGATGGTGGTGAATGGCATCGCGCTGATCGTGCTGTATGGCATCAAAACCGCCAGTGGCATTAACTTTGAGGCTGCGCTGCTGTTTGCCTTTACGGGCTTTGTTTCGACCATCGCTTTTGCCAAATATCTGCTGCGGGGGAGTGTCATCGAATGATAGGGGCAACGCTAGAATTAATTATTGCAGCGCTGTTGGTGTTGGGCGGTATCTTTGGGCTGATTGGCAGCTATGGACTGCTGCGCCTAAAAGATGCGATGCAGCGCCTACATGCGCCGACCAAAGCCAGCACTGTGGGCTTGGGCGCGGTGCTGATTGCGTCCGCCATCGCGGGTGACTCTTGGCGCGAGGTCTTGGTGACGTTGTTCATCTTTCTGACAGCGCCTTTGACGGCGCTATACTTGGCAAAGACCTTGATCCACAGCCATATCAACCCTGCCGATGTTCCGCCTGCCGCAAACGGCGCAAAATGGGCGGCGCAACCGCCCGTTGCGCAAAAAGATTAGCCCCGCTTGCAGAAATTTTACCACTGGGTCAAAGTGATGCTACACCCGCAAAAGGGGCCACCTATGCAACTGACCAAACCTTTGACCCTGCCGCACAGCCAAAACCTGCCGCAAGTGACCCATACCCGCAACGCGCCCATGCCACTGGATCTGGATTGGGTTGCATCTGTGCAGGCCAATACCTCCGCCATTGAACGCCGCTGCGCGACCCTTGGCGGGCGGCGCACGGTGAAGAAAGACTATCAAGCGGCATGGCTGTGCAAGGCCATTTCGCTGATTGATCTGACCACATTGTCGGGTGACGATACCAAGGGCCGCGTGCAGCGCCTATGTGCCAAAGCCCGCCAGCCCGCAGCGCCCGCAGTGCTGGACGCGCTGGGGATGCAGGGCCTGACTGTGGGCGCGGTGTGCGTGTATCACGATATGGTAGAGATCGCCGTGCGCGCGCTGGAAGGCAGCAATATTCCCGTGGCCGCCGTATCCACGGGCTTTCCTGCGGGTCTGTCGCCACTGCATTTGCGCATTGCCGAAATTGGCCAATCGGTGCAGGCGGGGGCGCGGGAAATTGATATCGTTATCTCGCGCCGCCATGTGCTGACGCAAAACTGGCAGGCGCTGTATGACGAAATGCTGGCCATGCGGCAGGCCTGCGGTGATGCGCATGTCAAAGCGATTTTGGCCACGGGCGAATTGGGCAGCTTGCGCAATGTCGCCCGCGCCAGCCTGATCTGCATGATGGCGGGGGCGGATTTTATCAAAACCTCAACGGGGAAAGAGGCCGTGAATGCGACCTTGCCCGTATCGCTGACCATGATCCGCGCGATCCGCGATTACCAAGACCGCACAGGCATTAAGGTAGGCTACAAACCCGCAGGCGGCATTGCCAAGGCCAAGGATGCGCTGGTTTATCTGGCGTTGATGAAGGACGAGTTGGGGCAGCCTTGGGTGCAGCCCGATCTGTTCCGCTTTGGCGCGTCCAGCCTGCTGGGCGATATCGAACGGCAGTTAGAGCATTACCTGACGGGCCATTATTCGGCGGGCCACCGCCATGCTTTGGCATAAGGGGCAGCATATCATGACCATTAAAGATATTTTCGATACCATGTCCTACGGCCCAGCCCCCGAAAGCGCGGTTGAGGCGCAGGCATGGATAGCCGCGCATCAGGGCCGCTTTGGCCATTGGATTGATGGGCGGTTTACCAATGTCGCAAACACCTTTGAAACGCTGAACCCCGCCACGGGCGCGGTTCTGGCATATATCAGCGCAGGGTCGGCTGATGATGTGGATGCCGCCGTTGCCTCCGGCCGCCGCGCGCAGGGCAAATGGGCGGCACTGGCCCCCCATGCGCGGGCCAAAATCCTTTATGCCCTCGCGCGGATGGTGCAAAAACATGCCCGCTTGTTTGCGGTTTTGGAAACCATGGACAATGGCAAACCCATCCGCGAGACGCGCGATATCGACATCCCCCTTGTCGCGCGGCATTTCTATTATCACGCAGGGCTTGCGCAACTGCGGGATGCTGAATTGCCTGATCATGCGCCCTTGGGCGTTGTGGGCGCGGTGATCCCTTGGAATTTCCCGCTACTGATGCTGGCGTGGAAAGTAGCCCCAGCTTTGGCTGCGGGCAACACGGTGGTGCTGAAACCCGCCGAATACACGCCGCTCACGGCTCTTTTGTTTGCACAGCTTTCGGTGCAGGCTGGTCTGCCCAAAGGCGTTTTGAACGTGGTCACGGGCGCGGGGGATACTGGCGCAGCGCTGGTTGCACATGCGGGTGTGGACAAGATCGCCTTCACGGGGTCAACGGAAGTCGGCCGCAAAATCCGTGCGCAAACGGCAGGCACAGGCAAAGCGCTGACGTTGGAACTGGGCGGAAAATCGCCTTATATCGTGTTTGACGATGCCGATATTGACAGCGCCGTCGAAGGGCTGGTGGATGCGATTTGGTTCAATGGCGGGCAGGTCTGCTGCGCTGGCAGCCGCCTGTTGGTGCAAGAGGGCATCGCGGATCGGTTCTATGCCAAGCTAAAGCGCCGCATGGACGGGCTGCGCGTCGGCGATCCATTGGATAAATGCATCGACATGGGGGCCATCGTGCATCCCGAACAATTGGCGCGCATCACAGATATGGTCAGCGCCAGCGCGGGCGATATCTACCGCGCTGCAACCCCCATTCCAAGCGGCTGCTATTATCCGCCCACGTTGATTACCGGCCTGTCCACCGCCAGCCCCTTGATGCAGGAAGAAATCTTTGGCCCCGTGCTGGTGGCCATGACCTTCCGCACGCCAGAAGAGGCGGCAGCTCTGGCCAACAACACCCGCTATGGCCTTGCCGCTTCGATCTGGAGCGAGAATATCAACCTTGCCTTAGACATCGCGCCAAAGCTGGTCGCGGGTGTGGTTTGGGTCAATGGAACCAACTTGTTCGATGCCGCCGCAGGTTTTGGCGGTCTGCGCGAGTCTGGCTTTGGCCGCGAAGGTGGGTGGGAGGGGCTGCTTGCCTATCTGCGGCCCAAATCGCAGGGCAAACCGCTGGCCCAAGCGCGCGCCAGTTTTCCCGCGCCAACCTCTGCCGAAGGCCTGGATCGCACCGCAAAACTGTTTATCGGCGGTAAGCAATCGCGCCCAGATGGCGGCTATAGCCAAGTCATCACCACGCCCAAAGGCAAAGTTCTGGGCGAGATTGGCATCGGGAACCGCAAGGACATCAGAAACGCGGTTGAAGCCGCCCACGCGGCCAAAGGCTGGGGCAAAGCCACAGCGCATAACCGCGCGCAGGTGATCTATTTCATCGCGGAGAATCTGTCGGCCCGCGCCGATGAATTCGCCCGCCGTCTAACTGATATGGGGGCCAAAGATGGCGCTGCCGAAGTGGACATGTCCATCCAGCGCCTGTTCACTTATGCCGCTTGGGCCGACAAATATGACGGCGCAATTAAGCCAGTTCCGCTGCGCGGCACGGCGCTGGCGCTGAATGTGCCTGTCGGCGTGATTGGCGCGATTTGCCCCGACGAGGCCCCGCTGCTGGGCCTGATTTCGCTGATGGCCCCTGCGATTGCTATGGGCAATACCTGCGTTCTTATCCCCTCACAAACCGCGCCGCTTGTGGCCACCGATTTCTACCAAGTGCTGGAAACATCCGATGTGCCCGCAGGGGTGGTGAACATCGTCACGGGCGATCATAATGAACTGGCTAAATCGCTGGCGGGGCATATGGATGTGGATGCGGTGTGGTCGTTCTCATCCTCGCCGCTATCGCAGATGATCGAGGCGCAGTCGGTGGGCAACTTGAAACGCACTTGGGTCAACAATGCGCGCGCGGTGGATTGGTTTGCGCCCGCCGCCGAGGGCCGCGCGTTTTTGCGCGCGGCAACCGATGTAAAAACGGTCTGGATCCCCTTTGGCGAGTGATGCGCCGTGAAACGCTTGCTTGTTTATGGGACAGTTAGGCCGCGCTGCACGGCAGGGCGGGCAAGGAAACGTTCCAGATAGGCCAGAACGTTCTTGCGCGCGGGCAATTCCACCAAATCGCCGCCCTTGTAATGATCGCGCATCCCGCGCAGCCAAGGCGCGATGGCGATATCGGCAATAGAATATTCACCCGCGATCCAGTCGCGCCCTTCTAGAGCCTTATCTAGCACTGTCAGAAGGCGCGCAGATTCGGCGCGATAACGCTCTTTTGGGCGGGGGTCTTCAATGTCCTTGCCCGCATACAGATGGAAAAAGCCAAACTGCCCAAACATCGGGCCAAGCCCGCCCATTTGGAACATCAGCCATTGCAGCACTTCGTAGCGGTTCGCCACTGGCAGCAGCTTGCCCGACTTTTCCGCCAAATAAATCAGGATTGCGCCGCTTTCAAACAGCGCCAGCGCCGCGCCGTTTGGCCCGTTCGGGTCAATAATTGCGGGGATTTTGTTGTTTGGGTTCAGCGACAAAAACTCTGGCGTCATCTGTTCGTTCTTGCCAAAATCCACCAAATGTGCCTCATAGGGCAGGCCCATTTCCTCAAGTGCGACCGATACTTTCACCCCGTTCGGCGTGGACAGCGAATACAACTGAATAACGCTGGGGTCTTTGGCGGGCCAGCGCGCAGTGATGGGAAATTGCGAAAGGTTGGTCATATGCTTCTCCTGTTTGGGAAGTTTTAGCAGAAATTCCCGGCCAAGATGCACAAAAATTGATGCAAATTTGCGCAACTTATGCGCTAAGGTGCGCGCGCAAGTAATCGCGCAAAAAGCGCAAAAAAAGAGGGAACGGAAATGATCAAGGAATTCAAGGATTTTATCGCCAAGGGCAATGTCATGGACTTGGCCGTTGGTATCATCATCGGCGCGGCCTTTACGGCCATTGTCAGCAGCCTTGTGGGCGATCTGATCAACCCGATCATCGGGCTGATCTTGGGCTGGGTGGATTTCACCAACATGTATGTCGTGCTGTCGGGCACAGTGCCAGCAGGTGCAGGCCTGCAAGTGGCGCGCGATGCGGTATTCGCCTATGGCGCGTTTATCACTGCTGTAATCAATTTCCTCATCATCGCTTTTGTGGTGTTCTTGCTGGTCAAAGGCGTAAATAAAATCAAAGGGGAAAAGCCAGCCGAACCTGCTGCACCCGCTGGCCCAAGCGAGTTGGACGTGCTGAAGGACATTCTGGTTGCATTGAAGAAATAATCTTGCGCCATTATAAAAAGGCCCCCGTTTCGGGGGCCTTTTTGTTTACGCACTTAGGGCGATGTGACCCTGCCGCTTGCGGAAATAGTTCCACCAAATGCGATAGACCGTCAACGCCGCCAAGGGTGCGAAATGCACCATCGCTGGGGGCCAGCCGCCCCAGTCATGCAAGCTGGCCCAGTGCAGCAAGGTCAGCGCAGCGGCGGCATATGTCCAGCGTTGCAGCGGTTTCCACCATATGCCCATCTTGCGCACGGCAAAGTCCATAGACGTGGCCGCCAGCGGGATAAACACCGCAAAGGCCAGCCAACCTGTCAGCATATCAAAATCGCTCGCCTCGGCCAAAATGCGTGCCAAGGTTTGCTCAACAACCACATAGGCCAGCGTATGCACAGCGGCATAGGCAAAAGCCGCAACGCCAAAATAACGGCGGTTGTTTTTCAGCCAGCGGGCAAAACCGCTGCCTTTGGTCAGCAGCATCAACGGCGTGGCCATCAGGGAAATAATCATGAAACGCGCGGCAAATTCGCCCGATCCGTGGATCACATCGCGCAACTCGCGGGTTTCTTCGCCAAAGAAGGGTGCGATCATGGTCAGGGCAGGCAGGGCCAGAACGGCCCAAAGCCAGTAGGGATTTAGAAAGGAAAGGCGCGCGAACATGGGAGACCTTTTTGCTGTTTCCTTTTAAACGCCCGCGCGCCGCAACTCCGTCGCTAAATCTTCAGCGCCTCGGCCCCCGTGATGCTGGGCAGCGCCAGCGCCGCACCAACAGCGGCATAGGTCAGATGGCCCGCATGCACATTTAGCCCAGCCAAAAGATGCTTGTCATCGCTGCAGGCCTGCTTCCAGCCCTTGTTCGCCAGCGCCAGCATAAACGGCATCGTCGCATTGCCCAAGGCCAGCGTCGAGGTGCGCGCAACCGCCCCCGGCATATTGGCCACGCAGTAATGCATAATGCCGTCCACCTCGTAAATCGGGTCTTGGTGGGTAGTCGCGCGGCTGGTCTCAAAGCATCCGCCTTGGTCAATCGCCACATCCACCAGCGCCGCGCCGGGTTTCAATTCCTTAAGCTGCGCCTTCGAGATCAGCTTTGGCGCAGCCGCCCCAGGGATCAGCACCGCGCCAATAATCATATCCGCCTGCCGCGCCAGCTCGATCGTGGTCGCCGCATCGGCATAGGCATTCTTGAACGAACCCCCAAACACATCATCCAAATAGCGCAAGCGGTTCACCGAGCGGTCAAGCACCGTCACATCCGCGCCCATCCCCGCCGCGATTTTCGCCGCATGCGTGCCGACAACACCGCCGCCAATGACCAGAACCTTGGCAGGCAAAACACCCGGAACGCCGCCCATCAACACGCCGCGCCCGCCGTTCGCCTTTTGCAGCGTCCATGCGCCCACCTGCGGGGCCAGCCGCCCCGCCACTTCGGACATGGGCGCCAGAAGCGGCAAGCCGCCGCGATCATCGGTCACCGTTTCATAGGCAATGCAGGTCGCGCCCGATGCAAGCAGGTCTTTGGTTTGCTCTGGGTCGGGGGCCAAATGCAGATAGGTGAACAGAATTTGCCCCTGCCGCAGGCGGGCACGCTCAATTGGTTGGGGTTCTTTCACCTTAACAATCATATCGGCGCTGGCGAAAATCTCTTCCGCCGTGGCTATAATTTGCGCGCCCGCTGCGGTATAATCGGCATCAGAAAAGCCAGCGCCCATGCCTGCACCCGTCTCAACCAGCACTGTATGGCCAGCATTTACAGCCTCGCGCGCCGCATTCGGGGTCATCCCCACGCGATACTCTTGCGGTTTAATTTCCTTGGGGCATCCGATTTTCATTTTGCTCTCCCTGTGGCCAAAACGGCGATAGGTTTAGAATGCGGCAGGCCCTGCGCAATTGCTTTGACATTTTGGGCAAGTTTTGACCCTATGGCGCAAGAAATTGCGCTATTTTTCCGAAGGTTTCGAAGAAATGCCCACCGATCCGCAGCTAGACGCAACAGACCGTCGCATTTTGCGCCTTTTGCAGAAGGATAGCCGCATTACCAATGCCGAACTGGCCGAAAAGGCGAACCTTTCCGCATCCGCCTGCCACCGCCGCGTCGCGCGGTTAGAGGCGGACGGCATTATCGCCGCCTATGTCGCCCTGCTGGACGCGCGCAAACTGGGGCGGCCGACGACTGTCTATGTGGAAATCACCCTGCAATCACAGGCCGAGGATGTGCTGGACGCGTTCGAGGCGTCCGTCGCCCGCGTGCCTGACCTGCTGGAATGTCACCTCATGGCAGGCAGCGCCGATTACCTCCTGAAAATCATGGCGACCGATACCGAAGATTTCGCGCGGATACATCGGCAGTTCCTGTCGCGCCTGCCGGGGGTGCGGCAGATGCAATCGTCGTTCGCGCTAAGAACAGTGGTGAAGACGACGGCGTTGGAGGTATAGGGGGGCTACTGTTTTGGATAAAACAAATTCCATGAAAGACGACATTTATCAAAACAATATCCATCTGTGCGCCATCTACATAGCAAGCGTAGGGTGCGTGCTTGCACGCACCGCCCGGCCCCCACAGTGACCGGCAAAACGGTGCGTGACATCACGCGCCCTAAGCCAGACGTAACAGCCGCACTTGGAAGTTCTGATGCCCGCCGCATGCCAGACGCTTGCCAGACCCGCGCCATACATTTGCAAACAGACACATTTGCCCCCCAAATGAAAAGCCCCCACTTTTCAGCAGGGGCCAGACATCGGGGCACGACACCCCCAGCTTTGGTGATAGCAGGCCATCGGCCCCTAAATCACATACCGCCTTCGCGCTGAAGTTTCTTCCGCGCGAGCTTGCGCGCACGGCGCACGGCTTCTGCGGATTCGCGCGCTTTTTTCACGGAGGGCTTCTCGAAATGTTGCTTTAGCTTCATTTCGCGGAACACGCCTTCGCGTTGCAGCTTTTTCTTAAGGGCCCGAAGGGCTTGCTCAACATTATTATCACGGACGCTGACCTGCATGTGGTTTTCACCACCTTCCTAAGCTAGAGTTGCACAAATTGTGCAGGCTCTGGTCTGATAGCAAATCTGTGCTATCGTGTCTACAGGCAGCAAAAGGAGCGGGCGATGAGCGATCACAGCATGGAAAATGCAGGCGCGCAGATTTTGGCAGCCTGCTTGCCGCATGTGCCCTTTGACGGCTGGTCGGGTGCCACCCTTGCCGCCGCCTTACGCGATACTGGCCATGCGCCGGCATTAGGGGCCGCGCTGTTTCCGCGCGGCGGCGTGGATTTGGCGGCCGCCTATCACCGCGCGGGGGACGCCGCTTTGCGGGCCGCGCTGGCGGGGCAAAATCTGGCTGCTGTGCGCTACCGCGACCGCATTGCCCATGCCATTCGCTTGCGGCTGGAACTGGCCGATAAGGATGCCGTGCGCAAGGGGTCCGCCCTGTTTGCGCTGCCGCGCCATGCCCCCGAAGGAGCGGGGCTGATCTGGGGCACGGCGGATGTAATTTGGGATGCGCTTGGAGATTCCTCGCGCGATGTAAATTGGTATTCCAAACGCGCCACGCTGTCGGCAGTTTATGCCAGCACCGTGCTGTATTGGCTGGGCGATACCTCGGCAGGCGATGCAGATACCGCCCAATTCATCGACCGCCGCATCGCAAATGTCATGGAAATTGAGAAATTTAAGGCAGGTTTGCGGCAAAATCGTATAGCAAGCGCGGTTATGGCGGGGCCGCTCAAGCTTTTGGAAAGGATTTCTGCGCCAGAACGGCGGGGCGATCTGCCGGGGCAGTCCCATGGCGGCGCGTGACGAAGGAGAGAGTGTGATGTCCTTGATAAACGCAATGCTGGCTATGGAAATATCCGCCGCAGGTGGCCCAGATGTTTTGAAACCCGTTTCGGTGCCTGTGCCCGTGCCAAGCCACGGCCAAATCGTCATTCGGCTGGCCTATGCAGGTGTGAACCGCCCCGATGCGCTGCAGCGCGCGGGGCTTTATGCGCCGCCGTCTGATGCATCGCCCTTGCCCGGGCTGGAAGGGGCAGGCGTGGTTGTGGCCTTGGGGCCTGGTGTGCAGCGGTGGAGCGTGGGGGATCAAGTTTGCGCGCTGCTGGCGGGGGGCGGGTATAGCGAATATGCCGCCTGCCATGAAAGCCACGCTTTGCCCATTCCCAAGGGTCTTTCGCTGCGAGAGGCGGCTTGCCTGCCCGAAACAGCCTTTACAGTTTGGTCGAATGTGGTGATGCGCGGGCGCCTTCGCGCGGGCGAGCGGTTTTTGGTGCATGGCGGCACGTCAGGCATTGGCACAACCGCCATCCAAGTCGCGCGGGCCATGGGCGCGCGGGTTTTTGCGACTGCTGGCACAGATCAGAAATGCCAACTTTGTTTGGATTTGGGCGCAGAAAAGGCGATTAATTACCGCAGCGCCGACTTCGTTGCTGAAATGCGCGAAGTGGGCGGGGCGGATTTGATTTTGGATATGGTCGGCGGCCCTTATCTGCCGCGCAACATAAAAACCTTGGCCAATGACGGGCGACTGGTGCAGATTGCCTTTCTAGAAGGCGCGAAGGCCGAAGTGAACTTTGCCGAGGTGATGATGCGCCGCCTGACCATCACAGGCAGCACCCTGCGCCCGCAATCAGACCTAGCCAAGGCCCGCATCGCAACCGAACTAGAGGCGCATCTGTGGCCGCTGATCGAGTCGGGCGGTTTTCGCGTGGTGATTGACAGTGAATATCCCCTGTTCGAGGCACCCGCCGCACATTGGCGGCTGGAAAGCCCCGGCCATTCGGGAAAAATCGTGCTGAAGGTCGAACACTAGCTGACCTTTTGTTCACCGCGATAACGGGCCTCAATTTCGGTGACGATGGTTTGCACGCGCTGGGCAAATTTGCGGTCAGCGCGCGCCCGAGCCAACCTTAGCGATTGAATGAACAGCTTGGCGGTTAGCGTAAGCGGCGTAATATTCGCCGTCACATGCAACTGCGCGCGTTTGGAGGACATTTCCACAATCTCGGCCTTGCTGTAGGCTTCAATGGCGGCAGACAGGGCGGCAAATTCCAGTTTGTTGTTCGGTATCATGTTCAGCAGGCGCAATTCCATTTTGCGCTGCCGGCCCCTAAATTGAAACGCAACATGCCATGACATGCCCGCCCCGACTTGGCGCATTTTGTCTGTGCGCGCTACATCCGCACCGCGGCGCATGGCGGCGCGTTCCCAACCCTCAAAATCGGTAAGGGCTGCATAAATATAAGCGGCTGGCGTTTCGATATCCTGCTTGGTTGAAAACTTCATTGCGAGCCTTTTCATACTGAAAGAGGGGAGTGTGTCCAGTAAGATGAAGGCTAGATTGGGGTTAGCCTTTCCTTAATCAATCTTGCCTGAAAGCCACGCCTCAATCAACCCTTGGGCGATAGCGCCTTTTCGGCTGGCTTTCACCGCAGGGTTGCGGCCAAGCTGCACGTCCAACACCTCTTGGCGCGTTAGCCACAGGGCGTTTTCCAATTCGGCAGGATCAAGGGTGATCTCATCGCTTGTGGCATGGCCAATGCAGCCCAGCATTAGGCTGGCAGGAAAAGGCCACGGCTGGCTGGCCAAATAACGCACAGCGCCAATGCGAACGCCTGCCTCTTCCCACACTTCGCGGCGCACGGCGGATTCCAGCGTTTCGCCAGGTTCCACAAAACCTGCTAGCAAAGAATACATTCCTTCCGGCCACCCCGAAGATCGGCCCAGCAGCAGGCTGTCCCCGCGCGTAACCAGCATAATCACCACGGGATCGGTGCGCGGAAAATGCGGGGTGTTACACGCAGGACATTGGCGCTGCCAGCCTGCATCGCAGGCCAAGCTGGCCGCGCCGCAGCGCGCACAATAGCCGTGGCTGTCGTGCCAAGACAAAAGCGCCTTGGCTGTGGCGGCGCAGTCCGCATCCAGGGCGGATAGCTGCGTCATGACGCCGCGCAAATCCGCAAACCCCGCACCATCTGGCAAATCGGGATGCGTTTGCAGGTTAGCGTCAAAAAAACCACCTTCTGCCGCCACATCTTCGCTGGGTTGCCAGCCAGAAACATCGGCAGCGAACAAAGCTATATCGCCCTGCATGCCCAAAAAAATCTGCGTGGTAGATTGCGCCAAAATGGTATGATCGCTGGGCAGCCAAACCAGCCCCGCCGCGGTAGGGGAAAAAGCGACTTTGCCGCGCCAAAGCGCAAAAACGCGGGTGGTTTCCTGGTGCCAGAGTGCCTTAATCTTGCTGTCATCTTTGCGCAGAAAGGCGGCGCGATCCATAAAATCTTGTGCCCCTTGAAAGGCATAGCTCATCATTTGCAGCACCTCGATTGTATTCTTTCGATTATCTAGCACTTCATCTTCCGCGTCGCCATATAAGTTACGATGACTGCAATATCAGATTGGTATGACTGTGGTGTTGCGCGACTCAACCATAGAGTGTATTGCATAAGTATAGGTTTACGCGGTGGTTTTTTAAAAATTGAGGGCCAAGTTATTGGGGCCAGGGGTTTTGGGCGCAATCGCGGCCAATAAGAATCGATCGGGAAAGATGTCAGCAAGCGTCACGGGCACCAACGTTTTGGATCGGGCTGCGCAGGTTCGTCTGCGTATTTTGGCGACCACAGATTTGCACGCGTGTTTGACCGCGTGGGATTATTACGCCCACAAACTTGCCGAAGGCCGAGGGTTGTCGCGCGTGGCCCAGTTGATCACCGCCGCGCGGGCCGAGGTCGAAAATTCGCTGCTGTTTGACAACGGCGATTTTCTATCAGGCTCGGGGATTGGCGATTTGCTGGCGGCGCAATTCCCTGCGCCAGGCGTGCATCCGATGATCGCGGCCATGAATGATCTGGGTTATGATGCCGTTAATTTGGGCAACCATGAATTCAGCCACGGTTTGCCGTTTCTGCGCCATTCGGCAAAAGACGCGCGGTTTCCTGTTTTAAGTTCAAATTTTGCCTTTGATGATTTGCCTTTTGCGCGCCAAACCTTGCTGATGGATTGCCACTGTGTGGATGGATCGGGCGAAAAGCACCTTCTAAAAGTCGGTGTGATGGGCCTGCTTCCTGCGCAGACCTTGGTTTGGGAAGCGGCCCATTTAAATGGACACGCTTACGCCGCGCCCATGCTGACGGCAGCCAAACATTATGCCGCCACGCTGCGCGCCGCAGGGGCGGATATTGTGGTGGCTTTGGCGCATACGGGTCTTGCCCAAGGGGAAGCGGGCGAGAGTAGCGGCGATAGTGTGGGCGAAGAACATCTTGCCAATGCCGTAGCCGCCCTTGCGGGGATTGACGTGGTGATCGCGGGTCATACGCATCAGCAATTTCCCAGTGGGCCAAGCGGGGCACAGGGTGGGTTGGTTCTGCCCGGCTTTTTTGGCTCGCACCTTGGCGTGGTCGATGTTGTGATGCAGCGCCAAGCGGTGGGCTGGCAGGTGGTGTCGCGCTACAGCCAATTGCGCGCGATAGCCCAGCGCACCAGCACTGGGCAACTGGCCCCCCTTGTCAGCGATGCCGCGCAAATCCGCGCCTTGGCCGAACCTGCCCATGCGTTTATTACCCAAACCGCAACGAAAGTTATCGGCCACACCGATCTGCGCTTGCACAGCTATTTTTCAACCATCTCCTCTTCGGCGGCGCTGTCGATTATTGCGCAGGCCCAATCGTCGGGGCTGGCGGCTATGCTGGCGGGCGGCCCCGATGCTGATCTGCCCATTTTGTCTGCCGTTGCCCCGTTCAAGGCGGGCGGGCGCGGCGGGCCAGAAAACTATACCGACCTTGCCCCAGGCCCCCTGCTGCACCACCATGCGGCAGATTTATACATGCATCCCAATCGCTTGGTTGGTTTTCGCGTCACGGGGGCAGAAGTGGCGCTGTGGCTGGAACGCGCGGTTAGCAAATACTTTCAAATTGCCCAAGGCGCGCGCGATGTCCAATTGCTGAATGCCGATTTTCCCAGCTTTAACTGCGATATGATCTTTGGGCTGACATACGAGGTCGACATCAGCCAACCGCCCATGTTTAATGCGCAGGGCGCGCTGATAAACCCAAACGCGCGGCGGCTGCGACATATTCGTTATCAAGGGCAGCCGATCCGCGACGATCAGGTCTTTGCGCTGGCCTCAAACAGCTATCGGCGCGAGGGCAAGTCAGGCTTTGCAGGCACAAGCCAGACCCACGTTATGGCCCAAAGCCCGCAGATGATCCAAGATCTGCTGCGCGACCATATCGCACAAGGCCATTCTGCGCCGCAGACCGATACGGCGCATTGGCGTTTTGCCCCGATTGACGGGGCCAGTGTTTGGTTTGCCAGCAGCCCGATTGCAGTTCAGGTCTTGGGCGAAATCGATCACTTTCGCCCCGAAGCGATTGGGCTGGACGAGGCGGGATTTCTGCGCTTTCGCTTGCATCTTTAGCGCGCTATGGCTGCGCGAAATGGGGTGCAGCATGATTGACGCGATTCTTTTCGATTTGGATGGCACGCTGATTGATACCGAAGCTGTGGGTTTGGCCGCAGGCCACGCTGCCTTTGCCGAACTTGGCGCGGAAGTGGACACCGATTTCATGCACCGCTTGGTCGGAGTAGATCAGCCCACCTCGCGCAAGTTTATCGCGCAGACCTTGCCCGATTTGGATATTGACGCGCTAACCCGCCTATGGGATTCGCGCTTTCACGCTGCGATTTTGCAAGGCCTGCCGATGAAACTGGGCGCGCATGATCTTTTGCGCGCGGCCCTGCGCCCGATGGGGCTGGTGACGTCGTCAGGGCGCGAGGCGGCGCATCATAAACTGCGACTGGCAGCGATTGACCATCACTTTCAAACTGTGATTACAGTCGATGACGTCACCCAGCCCAAACCCGCACCCGAACCCTACCTTATGGCTGCGCAGCGAATGGGGGTCGACCCTGCCCGATGCCTTGTGTTTGAAGACAGCGAAACGGGTGCAGAGGCCGCCCACCTCGCGGGCTGCATCGTGGTGCAAGTGCCTGATATTGTGCCAACGCAGGGCCGCTGGGCGCATTACGTTGCCCCAGATTTGATCGCAGGCGCGCGGCATTACGGGCTGATCTAGGGGGGCTTTGCCCCCCTCGCGCTGTGCGCTCACCCCCGAGGATGTCTTAAATATATCGAAATCAGCCCATTACGGCGTTCTATGTGCAAATTCTGTGCACGCGGAATTACTACTTACCACCTAATAATATTTTTTTTGGCTTACATTGTTTCAACATAAATCCATTCTGCCTCTACTTATAGTCCTGCAGCTTTACACCAAAACTGGGGTCTAATTGCGCTGCATCAAACTGTGACAAGTCCAAAGCGCGTCTGGCGTCGCAGCGGGTAAACCCTTCGCTAAGTCGAGGTCTGCCTCTTCGAATACATAAACCGCATCTACAACCTGCGCCGGAAACACTCAACCCTCGGCTGGGAATCACCCGCGGCCCCGGAACTATGGGCAGTTTAGCGTGAGAACCCGATCGGAACAGAACAGGTGCAGGTCTTCCCTTTGCCAAATTAGGAATCTCCTTGACCAGTTTGTGAAGATCTCGATAAAGATTTGATTTGCGCGGGCGATCTCCCAAACGTGCCGAAATTCACAAGTATCCCGTCGGGCAAGACCCAAAGTGCTCGGCAATAAGATCGCTGCTGCTGGCAAGGATAAGGCGTTCGATCAGATTGCGGCGCTTTTCTGTACTGGCCTTTAGCGGGTCAATCTGACCCGTGCTTTGCAAATGGGCGATGACAGCAAATTAGCCTTGACTGCGGCTCAATTCTGTCAGGGTCACGAATAGGGACGCGGCACCAAAAACAAAGTGCACCGCAGGTGTCATGGGGACCGCCACAGCATCAAGAAGGTAGCTGTTGATCTGCACGATTTGGCACAGCTTGGCCAATTCAAAAAGTTCAGATTTCAAAGACTTCCTTACCTCAGCCGAACTATTTACCTTGGCCAAATTGATAAGACGAGCGGACAGCATATCGTGTATCGGGAACCTCGCAGATTATGAATATCCCATTCATAACCGACGTCCATGACAAAACTGGTCATAGGGACGAACATCGAGAGATTGTGCAATGCAGATGAATTGCGTCAGGGAGGGTCTTGGCAAGCCGCTTTTATGTTTTGGCAGTTTTTTTCCTGAACGATGGCCTTTAAAGGGTCTAGGCCAATTGCGACCAGATGCTCGTCCCCGCGAAAACCCTCAAACGACAATTCGCAGATGCATAAACATTGATGAGAAACTCTACTTTTGCAGCCGCTAATTTTGGCGGAAATTACTCCTTAAGACGAGGGAAGCCCTGCTTGAGCAGAAACAAGGATCGAATTTACCTGATCGCGCACATCGGCGCTGTCCTGCCCGGTCAGTGTAATAAGTGTGCGTCGCCGCAAGATGTCATCAACGGTCATTGCACGCTCTGTCTGGCAGATGTGACGAATCTCCTGAACAGAATATTCTGGGCAACTTCTCAACGGTATTTCTGCATCACCCTTCAGGCTGACCAGATAGTCCCTCACGCGGGTTCCGTACCTTGCCAGCAGAATCGCTACGCGCGCCTGTGCAAGATGAAAATCGGCTGCCAGATCTGCAGCCAAAGCGTTTCGCCCATGCGCCGTCCGTGGCATCTCGAAACCGCCGCCAATTGGCAGACCTGCCGTTGAAACCTTCCTGGTTACGCCAAGGTGGCGCAGAACCTGATTTGTAGCCTGCTCGGAAAAGCCGCGAAACGTTGTCCATTTGCCTCCGATCAGGCATAGAACTGGGATTGTCGTTTCGGGCAAGGTCAGTGTGACAATGGAATGATCGCGGGTTACCGCGCCAATATCCTTGGCGTCGGATCGCGGCAGCGGCCGCACGCCGCAAAACCGCTGAACAATCTGGTCCGGCCTGATCGGGATGCCGGGCAAAACTTCGGCCACAGCCGCGCGTAAATAATCGGCCTCGGCGTCCGAGCAGGTTGCCGCATCCGGATCGGCGTTGGGAATGTCGGTAGACCCCACCAACACGCGATCCGCGAAAGGATAGATAAGGTTTACTCGCCCGTCAGCGGAACCAAAATAGATCATTCTCCCGGCCAGAGCTTCGGACAGATCAGGGTTCTTGATCACCAGATGCGAGCCGCGACTGCCGCCCATCAGTTGGGATCTGATACCCAATTGAGCATTGATCCTATCAATCCAAGCCCCGCCCGCATTAATGATAACCGTAGCACGGGCGCAGGCCTCACGGCCATTTGAATGGTAGCGGATCACGTCGCCTTCGACACCCAATAAATCGGCATGGATTATGGATCGGCTGGCTTTGTTCATCGCCTCGGCATCCAGCACCAACTCCAGCCCCAACCGCTCAGCATGGGTAATATGCGCTTCATAGTATAGGCCCGCGCCTGAAATGTTGGCCGACAGCCCCGGCATCTGGCGGTGCAAGGCGCTGCGCCCCAGCATCCGGTGGCGGGGCATCTGCCGCAGAGCGCGACCGTAAATGTCATAAAGCGCTAGACCCAGCGCGGTGATCAAAAAGCCCCTGTCCGACAGCGAGGTCTTGATCCCTAAAAAACGGGCGACGGATTCGATGATCCCACCAAAAAAGGATCGCACAGGAACCACGCATTCCAACGGATGCACCAAATGTGGTGCAGTGGACAGAAGCATGTTGCGTTCGATCAGCGATTCCCGCACCAGACGAAATTCGCCGGTTTCCAGATACTTCAACCCGCCATGCATGAGCCGCGATGAGGCGGCAGAGGCCCCTGCGCAAAAATCTTCACGCTCAATCAGCAAACAGCGCAACCCTTGGGCGCAGAGGTCGCGGTAGGTGCCACAGCCGTTGATCCCCGCACCGAGGATGATGACGTCAAATTCTTCAGTATCAAACATCAATGATGGCTACCTTCATCGCAGCACCGCTTTCGGCGGTGGTAAATGCATCTTCGATCTGCGCAAGCCCGAACCGGTGCGTAACCATGCTGGCAACCTCGATCCGGCGGTCGGCGATCATGTGCATGGCATCAACGTAGTCACGCCGTTGGAGGCCAAAAGCGCCAACAAGGGTCAGTTCACCATAGTGCAACGCGTTGATATCCAGACTGCCGAGTTCGCCTTTGCTGAAACCGGCAAATAGGCTTATCCTTCCGCCTGGACCAGCCAACCCGATGGCCTGGGCGGCTAGTGCCGGAATGCCAATCGCACAAATGACCACATCCGCTCCTTGACCACGTGTCTCGGCAAAAACAGCCGCTCGCAAATCACTTGCGGTTGGGTCAATGACAACATCAGCACCCGCCTGAAGCGCCGCAAGTCGCCGGGCCGCGTTCGGTTCGCTGACGATGACGCGCCCTGCCCCTCGCAAACGGGCCATCTTAATGTGCAGGGTGCCGATAGGCCCGGATCCAAGGATGACAACGCTGTCGCCCTGACGCAAAGCCACTTTGTTCTGGCCATTCAGCACACAAGCCAAAGGCTCAATCAAGGCCGCCTCTTCATGACTAATTGCATCGGGCAACAGGTGGGCATTGCCCATTTCAACAGCCTGAGACGGAACCCGAATGTATTGCGCAAAGGCACCGTCGATTTCGTAGCCGATTGCTTGAAGGTCGGGGCACAGGTTTTCATTGCCACGCATACACTGATTGCAATGGCCGCAAGGGATGGGTGGGCAAACGCCGACGCGCTGACCGACGGAAAAGGCCGAGTTGTTTCCCGCTTGCACCACCTCGCCCGAGAATTCATGCCCGATGATCGACGGATAGCGGATGCCCGCAGTTTTGCGCCCGCGAAAAATACGGATGTCTGTGCCACAGATTGTTGCTGCTTTAACCTTCAGGACAAGATCGCCTGAACCCGCAACAGGATCTGCGGCGTCTGTAAATGCCAGTTCGTTTGGCGCATTCAGGATCGCTGCTTTCATTGTCATTTCCTTGCACAAAAGTATGAAATGAATCTACTATGATCACATAACTTCGTGCAACTAGAATATTTTTTCGCTAAATTATGCAAATTTATACAAATATTTCGTGTATATAGCCATATTGTGTCTACTTTTCCCCCTTAATGCAAAACATTTGTGTTGACTTTAATTGCTTTGTGCAATTCATATTCAAGTATGAGATGGGGATACGCAGATGCGACACGATTACGTATCAGTAGGTTTTTACACATTCGACTGCCTTGGCTGGCCGTTCGAGGCTGTGCCCGCAGGTGGAGGCACCAATTTGATCAGCGGCATCACGCTCGCGGTATCGGGCGCGGCAGGTACGGCGGCGATTGTCGCAGCGAAACTGGGGCTGAAAACGCTCGCCGTAGGCGGTTATGGCCGTGACATGATGGGTGACTGGTCAGTAAACCGGTTGCAGTCATTCGGTATTGATACATCATGCCTGCAGCGCTTTGATAATGTACCGACTTCCAGTTCAATCGTGCTGACCCGGGCGGATGGATCCCGCCCTGCGCTGCATGTCAAAGGTGCGACGGGGCATTTCGTAGTTGCCGCGGACAGTTTTGATACTGTCACAGATACCCGAGTTTTTCATTTGGGCGGTGTCGGGCTGATGGATGCAATGGATGGTGTGCAAAACGCCGCTCTGATGCGTCATGCCAAGACGCGGGGCTGCTTGACGACAGTCGATGTTTTTGCAGGCTCTGCCGAAGATCTGCCAGATGTGGCTGCAGTGCTGCCGTGGACGGATTATTTTATCCCATCGGTCGAGGAAGCGCGGGCTCTGACCGGATTGCACGACTTAGATGAGATGGCGGCAGTCTTCATTAAGATGGGTGCCTTTGCGTGTATCTTCACGCTGGGTGCGGATGGGGCCTACTATCGAGACCGAGCTGGTCTTTGCTTCACCATTCCTGCCTATGCCATTGATGTTGTCTGTACCTGTGGCTGCGGCGACGTCTTTAATGCAGGGTTCGCGGCTGGGCTTCTGGCCGGGATGAGTAAGTATGATTCCGTGAGGCTCGCTCAGGCTGCGTCGGCGCTTAATGCCACGGGGCTGGGCAGTCAGGCGGGGATTATTTCTATGGAAGCCACATTGCACTTCATGAAAAGTTGCTCGGTCAAGGCCGCCTAAGCCGCGCCGATATCTTAACTACAACACACGTCAACAGGAGGAAAACCTATGAATACTCTAAGAAAGGGGCTTGCCGCCCTTGCTATGTCTACTTGCATGTTCGTCGCCGCAATTCCGGCCGTTGCACAAGGTCAGGGTGATCTGATTGTGCCGGTGACGAAGGAACTGACTTTTGTTTTTGTGCCAAAAGTCATTCACCCGTGGTACGATGTTGTCGCAGAAGGTGGTCAGTTCGCCGTTGAAGAATTTGCAAAGCAGGGTATCAAGGTCAACGTGGTCTGGGATCAGCCGCCGCAAGCCGATGTGGTCGATCAGAATGCGCGGATCGAGGCCAATATCGGCCGCGCTCCCGATGGCCTTGCCGTTGCCTGTCTTGATCAGGCCACAAACGTGCAGCTGCTGAAAGAAGCAGTTGAGGCAGATTTAAATGTGATCACCTTTAACTCGTTCTGCGATGATGCCTTCCCCTTCATCGGTCCAAAGTCAAGCGAACAGGATGGCTTTGATCTGGGTGAATTCCTTGCCGAAAAGCTTGGCGGCAAGGGCAAGGTCGCCATTCTTTCGGGCAGCCTGACCGCCTCAGACCACGTGCAGCGCATCACCGGTTTCAAAAAGGCGTTGGAAGCCTATCCAGACATGCAGATCGTGTTCGAGCAGCCTGACGACGATATCCTTGAGAACGCCGTCGCCCTGACCGAATCCGCTCTATCGGCCAATCCTGATCTTGCCGGGATTTTTGGGTCAAACGCGTCGAACCCGATCGGGGCTGCACGCGCGGTTGATAATGCTGGCCTTGCGGGAAAAGTGGCCATCGTTGGTATGGATGATTTGCCCGAAGCTGTGGACTTTGTATGCTCGGGCGTAATCGATGCACTGAAAGCCCAACGTCAGTGGGATATGGGCTATTGGGCTGTGAAGTACATGGTCGCAATGAACGAAAACCACACGATTCCGATGTTCCACAACACCGGTTCGCGGTTCTTCACCAAGGCCGACTGCAGCTAACGCCTGACTACAGCTGGGCGCACCCGAGGGTGCGCCCAGTCCCGTCTGACGGATATTGAACACTCGGAGCTAGCGCTATGTCCCATCCCGTTCCCGTCTTTGAAGCCCGCAACATTTCAAAGTACTTCGGTCCTGTGCGCGCACTTAGCAACGTATCGGTTAGCCTGAACCGTGGCGAAATTCATTCAATAATTGGTGAAAACGGTGCAGGCAAATCAACCCTGATGAACATCATCTGCGGCCGCTTCGCCCCCACCGAAGGGCAGATATTCGTCGGCGGAGCACAAGTACATTTTCAAAGCCCGAATGATGCCCAACGTCACGGCATCGCCATCGCTCCCCAAGAAATTAGTCTGGTTCCCGACCTATCAGTGTATGAAAACATCCTACTAGGCGCACATTGCGGCGGCATCGTCGGGATTGACTGGCGCAAGACGCGCGAGCGGGCGACGCACCACCTGCATCAGGTTGATAACTCAATTAATCCTCGTGCCAAAGTTTCAAACCTGTCGAAGGCGCAGCAGCAGTTGGTGCAGATCGCCCGCGCTGCGGCTACCGAGGCCCGTATTCTCATTTTTGACGAACCCACGGCATCCCTGACCTACCGCGAGGAAGGCGTGCTTCTTGGCTATATTGAGGCCCTCGCGCGCTTGGGCCGATCGGCTTTCTATATCTCGCACCGGCTGGACGAAGTCCGCCGTCTGTCTGATCGTATCACCGTGCTGCGGGACGGGGTCCATGCGGGTGAGTTGAGTGCCAAAGTCGCCACTCGCGACGAAATGGTCCGCCTGATGGCGGGCCGCCCGCCAAAAATCGGGGCGCAGTCCATCCGCAACGTGGCACAAACGCAACCTGTTTTGGAGGTCGAGGGCCTTACGCGTGCGGGTGAGTTTGAAAACGTGTCTTTCAATCTTTACAAAGGTGAGATCCTGGGGGTGTCAGGTCTGATCGGCGCCGGACGCACAGAGATGGCCAAATGCATTTTTGGGGCCACCCGCGCTAAAGCAGGCACAATTCGGCTGGAGGGCAAAAAAGTCTCGTTTGATAGCCCCTACCACGCTATTCGTGCAGGGCTTGTCTACCTGCCCGAAGAGCGCAAACAGGAGGGGATTTTCCCGCTTCTATCGATTGCCGAGAACACCGCCTTGCCAACGCTAAACCGGTTCACAAGTTTCTTGCGCATCCGCAACCGCGATATGCTCACCGAGGTCGAAAGCCTTGCCGAGCAGATGAAGGCCAAATTCAATTCGCTGAAAGAACCGATCACCAGCCTTTCTGGTGGCAATCAGCAAAAGTTCATCATTGCCCGTTGGCTGATGCGCGACGCCAAGGTGATGATCCTAGACGAGCCGACACGCGGGATCGACGTAAACGCTAAGTTCGAGATCCAAAGCGTGCTGCGGCGCCTTACGGAAGAGCGCGGCCTTTCGATCATAGTGGTTTCGTCGGAAATGGAAGAACTTCTTGATGTAGCCGACCGCATCCTAGTGATGCACGAAGGATCCGTTAAGGGCATGGCAAGCCGTGAGGACGCAACTCAGGAAGGCCTTTTGCAACTGGCGATGTCTTGAGGGAGTGGAACAGCACAATGAATTTTTGGGGGCAGAGATGATCGCACAAAAGAATGAACGCCGACAGGCATCACTGATGGTCCGGTTCTGGGGTTGGGAAGCGAGCGGTGTTATGGTGGCGCTCACGATTCTAGTGTTTGCCCTGAGCCTTGCGACAGACAATTTCCTTTCATCTTTTAATGTGTCGCTTGTAATCCGGACGGCTGCTTTTGTCGGGCTTGTAGCCTTGGGTCAGACCTTGGTACTGATGGTCGGCGGGATCGACCTTTCCGTCGGCGCAGGTGCCGGACTTTCTGCTATCGTTGGGGCAATCGCCCTTACCCAATGGGGGTTACACCCCTGGCTGGTGATCCCGTTCACCATGGCTTTCGGTTTCTTCCTTGGGGCGATCAACGGCACTTTCGTGTCTGTGTTAAGGCTCAACCCTTTTATTGTGACACTCGCCACTTGGGAAATCTTTGCCGGCCTAACGCTCGTTATTACCGAGGGTTATCCAATCCGGCCGCTTGGCGAAAGCTTCACGGTTTTTGGCAAAGGCGAGGTCCTTGGCATTCCCGTGCCGGTGTTGATCTTTGTTGCCGCAGCACTTGTTCTTATCTGGATGCTGACTCAGACCCGCTTCGGCAGAAACATCTTTGCTGTGGGCGGTAACCGCGACGCGGCGGTTTTAGCTGGTATTCCAGCATGGCGAGTGGAATTCATCGCCTACGGCCTTTCGGGTATGTTGGCATCCATGGCAGGTATCCTGTTTGCTAGCCGAATGGACGGCGCACAGCCTTCGGTCGGTGAAGGCTGGCTCATGGGGGCGATCACCGCGGCGATATTGGGCGGCACGTCATTGCGCGGTGGTCAGGGATCTATCGTGGGCACGGTGCTTGGGGCACTCCTTCTGACGGTGCTTGCCAATGGAACGGTTTTGATGAACGTATCCGGCTTCTGGCAAAGGGTGATCGTGGGCGCTGTCGTGCTGCTCGCGGTATTGGTCGATTTGCTGCGTCGCCGAGCGAACTAGAAATCTGGACATTTGAAAAGAATGACCGTACTTTGATCAAAAACCTTGAGAAAGGGTGAGATCATAGTGACGACACCAGATATCAGCGAAGATATGGCGACGCGCGTCGCTTGGCTTTATTATGTCGAGGGGCTGACCCAGGACGAAATTGCCAACAAGGTCGGAATGAACCGGTCGCGCGTTCTGAGGATCCTGTCGGCAGCTCGGCAAGACGGAACAGTTCAGATCCGCGTCACGACACGCCTAGCACGTTGTGTCGAGCTGGAACGCGCTCTTGAGAAACGGTGGGGTCTGACCGAAGCCATCGTTGTGCCCACCCCACAGGATGAAACCAAACTAGGCGGGATCATTGGGGCCGAAGTCGGCGCCTATATTTCGCAAGCCTTAAGCGCAAATATGACGATCGGTCTTGGCTGGGGAAAAACGCTTTCGGCGGCCGTTCCCGCCATCGTCCAACGCGATCCGGATGGCATTCGCGTGATGTCTTTACTGGGAGGGCTGACCCGCGTCAGCGACGAGAATCCATCCGAATTCGCCTGGCGCGTCGCGGCCCGTTTAGGGGCAGAATGCTATATGATGGCCTGCCCCGTCTTTGCCCCTGATCCGGTCACACGCGACGCTTTGGCGGCACACACCGGAATGAGTGATATCTTTTTGCGGGCCCGTTCGCTAGACATGGCCATCGTATCTGTCGGTGATCTAAGGCCACATTCCGTCTTTAGGCAATACGGGCTGCTGACAAGTGAAGAGCTAGCCTCACTTGAGCGTGCTGGCGCAATTGGCGACGTGCTCTGTCATTTTGTCGATGCTGAGGGTAGAATCGTCGACCATCCGGTTAACAGACGGGTGCTCGCCGTAAATCCAAATGACCTGCGGGGGACCCGCAATATCATCCTCGCTTCGGGCGGCTGGTACAAACTTGGCGTCATTCGTGCTGCTCTGAAACTGTTACAGCCCAGCGTGCTGATCGTGGATGAACTCGTTGCCGAGCGTCTAGCGGGTGAGAAGGGTTAAAGGCTGGTTTATTTCTCTCGAAGCTGCGCACGAAAACGTTCGGCATCATCTAGATGGGCTGGTGGCAAAGCAAAATCTGCACAAAACCGACAGAAAAAGACTAGAGCGTGGGTAATCTCCCTCTTTTTAACGGAGTGCGTCCGTAGAGCTTACGCGGCCATTTTCAGTTTCATTGCGGGTGCTATGCCGCCGATGCCCCGTTGCCCGGCAACGGTTTGCCTGCAAACCGTGAGAGGGATGTTGGGGAGGTCGTTGTTGTAAGTCCAGAGCCATTTCGTGGCTTGGTCCTGTGCTTCTTCGATGCTTTCGATGATGTATTGATCCAGCCATTCGTGCCGAACGGTTCGATTGTAGCGCTCGACATAGGCGTTTTGCTGCGGTTCGCCAGATTAAATGTGTTGAACCGTAACCCCATGTTTCTCAGCCCATTTTCGCAGCGTTTCGCTGATGTATTCGGGGCCATTGAATCGCCCCGGGTTTACTGGAGAGTAAAACTCTCAAAGGATGATCCCCATGGAACAGAAAAAATCTTCCCCGAAGTACACGGCTGAATTTCGCGAACGCGGTGTTCGGCTTTTTCAGGAAAATCGTAGCAACTATAGCAGCGACAACGCAGCGTTTAAGGCGATCGCACCCAAGTTGGGATGCTCGCCTGATAGCCTGCGGATCTGGTGCCAACAATCTGAGCGCGATGCTGGTGCGCGATCTGGGCCGAGCAGCGCGGACAAGAATCGGCTAAAGGCACTGGAGCGAGAGAATAAGGAGCTTCGCATCGCCAATGAGATCCTGAAGAAGGCTCGGTGGGTTCAATCGGTCAGTGCAACGGCTGTTTCGAACCTATCAGCTAGAGTTTGAAAGCCCAGTGCTTTTCTTGGCCTTGCATTAAGGCTTAGTGCGACCTGATCAAGATCGTTCTGGGTGTATACGGACAAGTCGGTTCCTTTGGGAAAGTACTGGCGCAGCAGGCCATTTGTGTTTTCGTTGCTGCCCCTTTGCAAAGTGTTACCCAGCAGGCTTTTGCGAAGCAAACGCCGAGAGGGGGCTTTGGGGGTCACAAAAGTAGACGCTGACATCAGTGGCTACAGTGAACTTGTGATGGTAGGCGAGTTCTATGCCCCGATGCCACGTAAGCGAGGTCATCAACCCGTTGGGCAGGTTTTGGACTTGGTGGATGAGAGCGCCCACAACGCTGTCGCTGTCCTTGCCTTTTACTTTGACCAGCATGACAAAACGCGATCTGCGTTCAACCAAAGTGGCGATGTGGCTGTTCTTGGAACCGCTGAGCAAATCGCCCTCCCAGTGTCCAGGGACCGCGCGATCTTCAATTTCCGCTGGTCTGTCCCTAATCGAAATCGCACCGATAATCTGCCCCCGCGTTTGCCCTGCGGTCGTTGCAGTTCGGCCCCGCCGCATGATCCTGCGGCTGCGTAGATGGGCCAAAAGCTCCTTCTTGAGCACGCCCATTCTGTTCATTGGGGCGATTGAATAGACAGGCTTTTGTAGATCGTCTCGTGTGATACGTTCATTGAGGGGTCTCCAGGATACTGGGCCTTCAGCCAGCCTGCGACCTGCTGCGGTGACCATTGCTCCGATAGCTTTCCTGCGACCGGTTTGCACAAGACAGGATTGAATGCCAGTTGGCAAGGTTTGGGGCGTCTAGTACGATCAAACGCATGTTCATCTGCGCGGGTGCCTCGATATGCCCTGCGTCCACCGTTGCGCGCAACTTCGCGGCTTATTGTCGAGACGGCGCGGCCCAAATCGCGACCAAGCTGCCCAAACGATCGCCCAGAGAGAAGACCGCGAGATATTTCTTCGCGCTCCATCAAGCTAAGAGAAATAGACTTGCGCAACCGTGGCATTGGCGCAAAACCACCCTTTCCCGCGATAACGCCAAACACTGAAGCCGCATGTTTTCCCAAAGCACGACCAATATCACTCAGCGATCACCCAGCCTTCCAACGCTGCCAGAGTTCAGCCTTTTGTGCATGCGACAATCCAGGGCGACCAGTTCGTGACATTGTGGGTCCTTTCAGAACATCTCAAATCAAAGATGTTGCGCTGACCGGTTGAACCGACCTCGGCATATTTTGCCCAGGTGCGAAAGGCAGAGCGGCACCGCTTCAGCGCTGCCTGTAGCGGCTCGACCGCCCATTCCGCAGATGACCGCTTTCATTGAAAAACACCGTGATGCTTTTGGGGTCGAGCCGATCTGCCGTGTTTTGCCGATCGCCCCAGCAACCTATTATGCGCGTGCCGCCATTGCCGGAAACCCTGATCTCGCCTCCGATCGCACCAAGCGTGATTTGATTGACGCTAAAGAAACAGGCCGAGTATTTAAGGCGAGTAGAGGGCGCTATGGGGCCCGTAAGGTCTGGCATCAGCTGCGCCGCGATAGGCATGATATCGCGCGATGTACCGTCGAAAGGCTTATGCAGATGCTTGGTTTGCAAGGCGTTAGGCGAGGAAAGAAGCGGACGACCATCCCTGATCCTGCACAGCTCTGTCCTGACGATAAAGTTAACCGCGAGTTCTCGGCGACGGTGCCAAATCAGCTTTGGATATCTGACTTCACCTACGTCTCCAGCTGGGTCGGTATGGTTTATGTGGCTTTTGTAATTGATGTGTTTGCCCGCAAAATCGTGGGCTGGCGTGTATCAACATCGATGACAACAGGATTTGTTCTTGATGCTCTCAATCAGGCTATTTGCCAAAGATGTCCAGAAAATGGCAGTGGATTGGTTCACCACTCGGATCGCGGATCGCAATATTTGTCAATAAAATACGCCGAGCGATTGGCCGAAGCTGGCATCGATCCATCGGTGGGAAGTGTCGGCGACAGCTATGATAACGCCATGGCCGAAACAATTATTGGTTTGTTCAAAACCGAGGTCATCAACTTCATGGTTCCTTGGAAATCTGTGGGCCAAATCGAATGGGAAACCATGGCTTGGGTCAGCTGGTACAACTCAGAACGGCTGCACAGTGCCATCGGCTATGTCGCGCCCCAAGAAGCAGAGGAGGCAATCTATGCAAGCTTGAACGAAGATCAAAAAGCTGCGTAACATTTGAACACAAACACCTCCAGTAAACCCGGGGCGATTCATTGTAGGATGCCAGCCATTTCCCAATGCCCGCTTTGGCAGCGCCGGGTCTTAGTTCGCGGGCTTTTTACCGAAGGCTACGGCCAGAATAATAATCCCACCTGCGACCATCATTTGCTCTGACACATCTAGCCCCATGATGATCAGCCCATTGTTGATTGTGCCAATCAGCAGCGATCCTGCAAAGGTGCCTAGGATGGTACCCTTGCCGCCAAAAAGGCTTGTGCCGCCCAGAATTACTGCAGCGATGGCCATCAACTCGGCACCCTCGCCAAAGTTGAACCGCGCAGTTTGCATCATGCCCGTGTAGAGCAATCCCGCAAGGGCGGCCGCAGCGCCTGACAATAGGAAGGCCGCGAATTTGATGCGGCGCGTATTGACGCCCGAATATTCAGCAGCCATGCGATTGCCGCCTGTAGCAAGAATTTGACGCCCGAACCCTGTGTATTTCAGTACCACAAAACCCAGCAACGCGACGGCAACTGACCAAATCAATAGGGACGGAACACCAAACAAACTGCCCGACCCAAAGATCGAATTATACGTTGGGTTTGAGATGGCAATCGGGTTGGTATAGGTAATGCGCATATCCAATCCGCGCACGAATTGCATCATGCCAAGCGTGACAAGAAAGGATGGGATGCCGATCACGGTCACAAAAAATCCGTTCATGCTGCCCACAATCAAACCAGCGGTCAGACCCGCCATCACAGCAAAGGGCCAAGCAAAGCCCGCCTGCATCACCAATCCGCAGGTCAGCGCAGATAGGGCCGCAATCGAGCCCACCGAAAGGTCTAATTCGCCTGCCGAAATCACAAAGGTCATGGCAACGGCAATCACCGTGATCATCGCCGTCGTGCGCGCGATGTTGAATAGGTTCGTCACCGATAAGAACCCCTTATCGCCGATTGTAATCGCAAAGAACGCAAGAACCACAGCGAAGAAGATGTAGACGACGTAGTTTTGCAATTGAACCTTAGGCCGCGCCGCGCGCGGGCGCGGAATGTTTATGTCCTTGGATTGCATGGTGAAGTTCCTCCTCTGTCGCTATGTCGCGACGATTCACGCTTTCGGCGATGCGTCCGCTGTGCAAGACCAAAATACGGTCGCTGATCGCCATCAATTCTTCCAGTTCGGATGAAATCACCAGAACCGCCGTGCCCTTGTCAGCCATGGCGCGAACGGTATCGATGATTTCAGATTTCGCACCGATATCGACACCGATTGTGGGTTCATCCAAGATCAGCAGGCGCGGGGCGCGGACAAGCCATTTGCCGATGACAATCTTTTGCTGATTGCCGCCAGACAAAAGCCGCGACAATTTTTCTGGCCCATCGGTTTTGATCGACAGATCGCTGATCGTGTCTTGCACAACTTGTGTTGCGGCGGCGTCTTGCACAAACAGGCGGCGGGTAAAGCGGCGCAGGTTCGGCAAGATGATATTTGCGCCAACCGAATGTTCCAAAACCAGCCCAAATTTGCGGCGGTCTTCTGGGACAAGCGCTATGCCCCGCTCAATGGCATCTGCTTGGCTTGTAACGGGCGCGTCATCAAAGATCACTTCGCCAGATACGGCCTTGCGGCGGCCAAATAGGGTTTCGGCAATTTCTGTGCGCCCCGACCCCATCAAACCCGCCAGCCCGACGATTTCACCCTCGCGGATGTCAAAGCTGACCTCTTCGATCCGCTTGGCCAAGCGCAGGTTTCGCACCTGCACAACGGGGCGCGCGGTTTGCGGCACATTGCGGTCTTTCCAGGCAAATGAAGCGGCATTTCCTGCCCCAAGCATCGCTTCGACAATACGGGCAACAGAAAGGTCGGCGCAGTTTTCGGTCATCACGGTTTGACCATCGCGCATGACGGTCACGCGGTCACAAAGCGACAGGATTTCGGCCATGCGATGCGAGATATAGACAATAGAAATGCCCGACGCGCGCAGCCGGCCCACCAGTTCAAACAGCGCCGAAGTCTCGGTTTCAGACAGCGAAGATGTCGGCTCGTCCATCACCAAAACCCGCGCCTTTTTGGACAGCGCTTTGGCAATTTCCACAATCTGCATGTAGCCCACGCTTAGGCTGCTGACCAACGCTTCGGGGTCAATGTCGACGCCCAATTCATCCAAAATCGCCCGCGACCTGCGCACCATTTCAGCGCCATTGATAAAGGGCGTTCCGGCAAAGCGCGGCTCGCGTTTTAGAAAAATGTTCTGGGCAACCGTCAGCGTTGGCACCAGCGAGAATTCTTGAAATATCATGGCGACACCTGCCCGCTCGGCACCCTTGGCGCCGTAAAGGTCAACTGCCTGCCCCTCGATCTTAACCGTGCCACCGTCGCGGGTGTAAACGCCTGTCAAGATTTTCATCAGTGTAGATTTGCCCGCCCCGTTGCCACCCATCAAGGCATGAACCTCGCC
>CAMAXX010000007.1 GCA_945862435.1 Pseudorhodobacter antarcticus | reverse complement strand
GCGATGATGCCCAGCATTTGCACAATCATATAGGCCGACAGAGTTTGGCCGCGTGTCTCGTTCGTGGCGGTGTTGTTCAGCCAACTTTCGGCGGTGATATACACAACCGAAAAGCAAAACCCGATCAGCACCCGCATCAGCGCCCAAGCCTGCCATTCCACCAGCATCGGATACAAGATCAACACGGCCGAAATGACCGATCCCATGGCCGAAAACACCCGCACATGACCCACGCGGCGGATCATCGGGGCGGCCAGATTGGCCCCCGCCAAAAATCCCAGAAAATACGCTGACATGACGATGGACAGATGAAATGTAGAGAACCCTTCGGACGCGCCACGAATACCCAAAAGGCTGCCCTGTACGCCATTGCCCAGCATCAGCAGCATCACGCCCAGCAAAAGTGGCCAAGATTGGCGCAGAACTAGGATCATAACAACTCCACCTTCACACAGCTATACCATGTTTTTGTTGCCATCTGGCAGCAAAAGCGACGCATCTCCATAAGAAAAGAACCGATAATTCTGGGCGATTGCATGGGCGTAAACAATATCCATCTGCGCCTTGCCCATCAGGGCCGATACAAGCATCAGCAGGGTGGATTTGGGCAGATGAAAATTAGTCATCAACCCATCAGTTACATGAAATTGAAAGCCTGGATAGATGAAAATGTCAGTATCCCCGCGCCAAGGCTGCAGGGTGCCAGATCGCGCGGCAGTTTCAATCAGCCGCAGCGCGGTTGTGCCCACGGGAATAATCCGCCCGCCTGCAGCCTTTGCCAAATTGATCGCTTTTGCAGCGTCGGCGGTTACCTCGCCCCATTCAGCGTGCATTTTATGGGTGGTCACGTCATCCACCTTGACGGGCAAGAACGTGCCCGCGCCAACATGCAGCGTCACTTCGGCACAGCGCACGCCCTTGGCGGCAAGGCGGTCTAGCAAGGGCAGATCGAAATGCAGGCTGGCAGTGGGGGCAGCCACAGCCCCCGCGTGGCGGGCAAACACGGTTTGGTAATCGGCGATATCGCGCGCATCGGTTTTGCGTTTGGTGGCAATATAGGGCGGCAGCGGCATTTGGCCCGCCAGCCCAAGCGCCGCATCAAAATCATCGCCCGCAAGGTTAAAGCGCAGGTGGCAATCCTCGTTGGTTTTTGCGATAACTTCGCACGTTAGGCCCGCAGAAAATGTCACAACATCGCCCACGACCAGCTTGCGCAAGGGCCGTGCCATGGCCCGCCAGTCGCCCGCAGGATCGGGGGCCATTAGGGTCACATCCACCTTTGCCACTGCATCCCCGCGCGCGCGCGTGCCTGCCAGTTGGGCAGGGATCACGCGGGTGTTGTTCAGCACAAGGCAATCGCCCGCGCGCAGGATATGTTCCAGATCATAGACCTGCCCATCGGTGATCTGCCCGCCTTCGGCCAGCAACAGATTTGCACTGGGGCGCGGGCTGGCGGGGCGAGTTGCAATCAGCGCCTCGGGCAGGTGAAAATCGAAATCATCCAGCTTCATTGCGGTGCCTCTAGCTTTGCCTTCGGCGGTTTGAAGATATTGCGCAAAAACCCTGGCAGCAGCACAGACAGCGGGTTGACCGAAACGCGCGGCGTATCCGCTGTGCCGCGCAAGCGGTAGTTAAATCCCAAAACCCCTTCGCCGCGTTTGGAAATCGCTGCGCCAATGCCATTTATCACATAGATGGGCGAGACGACGCCCTGCATATCCAGCGCCGCGCCTTCAAATCGGTAAATGCCTTGCATCGACACACCCAAAGATCCGCCCGTGGCCGCTCCTTCGCGCAGATCAACGCCCTGAGGTGTCAGAATAAAGCTGCCGATGACATTGTTAAACAATATCCCAGACCCGCCCAATTGGTCCAGCAGTCCCACCACGGAAATTGCGTTCAGCAATTCGGCCAAAACGTTGGCGTTTTGCACGCGGACGCCCTGCATGGTGACTTCTCCTAAATAGGTGCCTTGCGCCTTGCGCGGGGTCAGCACCAAATTTAGCGCGCCGCCGCGCACCGATGGATAGACACCCGCCTGTACCAGCGCAGCGCCCGCATCTTGCGCGACCACCCGCACCCTTGTGCCATAGCGACTGGGCGAGAGTTGGCCTTTCAGCGGGGTGCCGCCGTCAAGCCGGGCGGTGAAATCGCCCGTCAAAGCGCCCGCTTCAGGAAAATCACCCGCAAATCCGCGCAGAATTATGTCGTCACTGATGCGCAACGTATCCAGACGCAGGATAAGCGGTAGGCCGCTTTCCGCCCCCGTCCCCGTCCCCGTCCCCGCGCCCGTCCCCTGACTGCCGCGCGCCGTGGGGAAAAAGCGCAGATCAACGCTTGCATTGTCCAGCAACAGTTTAAGCGGCTTGCCCGCGCCTTGGCCAAGGAAAGTCACATCCCCTTCCAGCCATTCGCCAATGGTCAGTTCTGCAAAGCGCGCGGTATCCAGCCCGCCGTCTTGGGCCAAACGGACAGTGCCTTGGGCCTGCAAATCAGCAGCGTCAATCGACAGCCTTGTCACTTCGGGCGGGCTGGAAAGGGTTATCTGTGCCGCAAGCTTGCCCGTATCATCTGGACGTTTGGCAAATCCAATCGGGTCAATTTGCAGGCCCATTCCAACCAAATCCGACGTCAGGCGCATTTGCCCTGGCTGCCCGCGGGCAAGGTCAATTTCAATGTCCGCACGCGTCTGCCCCGACACCATCCCATCGGGCAAGGCTACGCCAAAGGTCGCCAGCGCCGCATTAGTCAGATTGGCCTGCCCTGTAATCTTTGCGCGGCCCGCCGCATTATCAGGGCCAAAAACCATGCCATAGGCGGCATCAAACCCCTCGCCCGAAATATCGCCCTTTCCTGCAATGCGCAGCCCCGCCTTATCAACAAAGACCGACAGGCGCGGCGCGCGCAGGACATGGCCCATCGCCAGTTGATCTGACGCGAAATCGCTCACCTCGCCCTGAACCTGTAAGGTAATGTCGGGCAAGGTAATGATCTTTTGCAGCGGCAGGGTGATGCGCGTGGTCAGACGCGCTGTGCCATCTGCAAAATCGACCGCACGGCCCGATTTTTCCATATAGCGAAAGGGCGGCTGATCGATCAACGACAACGTCGCAGTCAAGCTGCCCGCACTGCGCAAGGTCAATTGCCCCAATGCTGGAATGACGCGAGTATCGGGAATGGTAAAGACTGATCCCGCCATATCCAAATCGCCGCCCGCAGGCGGAGTGGCGCGGCCCGTTTCCAGCACCATCGAAAAGCTGCGCCCTGACAGAGCGCCATAGCCATGCCCATTTATGATGGGAGGCAGACTGCGCATCGGTGTGGCTTTCAGCCCGCTGAATTGATAGCGCAGATCCATTTCGGGCGCGCGGCCCGCCACGCCGCGCAATCCAAGGCGCAGATCGCTGAACTGCCCTGCCAGCAAGTTGCGATCCAGCCAATCGCGCGTGCCGACCTTCAGCGTTTTGGGCCAAAGGGCCAGCAGCTTGGCAGACGATATTTCATCCACGCGCAGATCCAGCGCGGTATCCCAACCTGCCGCCTTTGCTGCAACTGAGCCTTTTGCAGCAATGGTCATCGTGCCATCGGTCAGCGAAACATCGTCCAGTGTTACAGCAAACGGGGCAAGGCGCAGGCCGAGCTGCGCGCGCCCTTGGGAAAAAGCGACCGGCTGAGTGAACACATCGGGGCGATCAAAGCGCAGACTGTCCAGTTGCAGAGTTGCGGCAAAGGTATCGGGTGTCTCGCCCGCCAACGCGCCTGCAATCACGCTGCCATCGGCGCGCAACATATCCGCATGGCCATTTGCGCGCAGCGTTAGAGCATCGGATGCAACGTTCAACGCGTTCAGCACGATCCGCCCTTGCGCGGGATGATAGGACAAATCCAGCTTAGCCGATTGAAAGACCAGCGGCTTGGCTGTTTGCCCCGCATTGGGGACAAGGCTGCCCGCGCCAATGTCCAAACTGGCCTGCAACGCAGAAATGCCCTGCGGGGTCAGCGTTGTGACGACCTGCCCTGTGATCGGCGCGTCCAGCACCGACATAAAGGCAAAAGGCGAGGCCTGCGCGGCCAAATCCTGCGCCGACACGCCAGTTACGCGCATCGACACATCCGCGCGCGCGCTGCCTGCAGCGCGGACTAAACTGATTTCAACTTTGCCCGCGACTTTACCTTTGCTGGGCGCAGCCCCATCTTGGCCCATCAGCGCCAGCGCCAGATCAGCGGCCACGTTGCCGCCCTCTTGCGTGATGTTCAGCGCGCCATCACCCAAGGCCCAAACCCGCCCCGTTTGCAGATCGCGCAGCGCAAGTGACACGCCATCTACCGTAACTCCGCCCAGTCCACGCCCAAGGGGCGAGGCGAAAAAGCCATCAGTCTGGGCAAAAACTTGGCCCACATTGAAACTCGCGCCCCCCGCAAACGCAATGTCTAGCGCGCCCGTCTTATCGCGCGTGACTTGCACTGCACCGCCCGTCAGGCGCAGCGCGCGCAAGTGCACGCGGCCTTGCAGCAGGCCCGGCGGGGCCAAATCCGCCTCTGCTATGGGCAGGGCCATCACGGGCGCGCCCGACAGGTTGCGCAGTTCGACCCCGCGCAATTTCAAACGGAAGGCAAAGCGGGGGCCAAACGACAGGCTGATCCCCTCGATTGCAAGGGTCGATGCAGGCAGGCTTGGTGCGATGGCGACGTTCAGCCGTGCCTCAATGCGCGCGAGCGCCCATTTGGGCACAGGCAGGCCCACGCCACTGCCCAGCACCACCATTGCAGCAACCATGAGCGCCGCAAGCGCCATCGCCGCGCGCCCGCGCCATCTGCGTGGCCAAAATCGTCGCCCACTTGCGCCCGCTAAGGGCGCGGCATTGGCGACGGTGGCATTATCTGTATATGCAGCCATACTCTTGCCCGAAAAATCACTTTCCCCGCCTTGCCTTTATCTTTGCGTAAAGGCAACTAGATCGACAACTATGGTGCTCAATTGGGCGCGCCTTTGCCAAATTTCACCCTAAGGGGGCCAACTTTATGCCAGTCATCGGCCAATCATTTCCCGACTTGACGATGCCGCGCGATGGCGGCGGCACGATCAAACTGTCGGACATTCGTCCCAAAAAGCTGGTTTTGTTCACTTATGGCGCAGATGGCACGCCAAGCTGCACCAATGAGGTGATGGATTTTAACGCGATGGCCGCCGACTTTGCCGCCAAGGGCGCGGCGGTTGTGGGATTGTCGAAAGACAGCCCGAAAAAGCATGACAAATTCATCGCAAAAATGGGAATAACCATTCCGCTTGCCAGCGATGAGGCCGACGTGATGGAAAGCATTGGCGCATACGGGCCGAAAATCTTTTTCGGCAAACCCGTGATTGGCGTGCTGCGCACGACCTTTCTGATTGATGGCGAGGGTAAATTAGAAGTGATCTGGAAGGTAGACAAGGTCAAGGGACACGCGGCCGAGGTTTTGGCCGCGTTATGACGCTGACCCTGTCGGATATGGCGGTAGATGTTTTGACCTGCGGCGATGGGCGGGAAAAAACCGCCCGCGCCCATCGCCACGCGCAGGCCTGGCGCGCGGCATCTGCTGCGGGCCAGCCGATTGCGTTGGGAAATGCACGCCCTCCCGATCAACCCTCCCGCCCAAGCGCCCCTGCCCTGCTTGATCCGCGCGATGTGCCAAGGCGGCGATCAAACACGCAAACGGGGCGCATTGCCCTGCTACATGCGCTGGCCCACATCGAACTGAACGCAGTTGACTTGCACTGGGATATTATTGCCCGTTTCGCCCATGTGCCCATGCCCAGCAGCTTTTACGATGATTGGGTGCAAGCCGCCGATGACGAGGCCAAGCATTTCAACCTTGTCTGCGATGTGCTGGAAGCAAAGGGCAGCTTTTATGGGGCAATGCCCGCGCATGCTGGGATGTGGCAAGCGGCGACAGACACTGCGCATGATTTGCTGGCGCGCCTTGCGGTGGTTCCCATGGTTCTAGAGGCGCGGGGGCTAGACGTCTCGCCGCAGATGATTGATTTGTTCGCAGCCCATCAAGACGAGGCCGCTTTGGCCGCGCTGAATGTGATCTACCGCGAAGAAGTGGCACATGTTGCCTATGGATCAAAATGGTTCAATTGGCTGTGTGGGCAGGCAGGGCGCGACCCGCGCGATGCCTTTCACGAACTTGTCCGGCGCTATTTTCACGGCGCACTTAAGCCCCCCTTTAACGAAGAAAAGCGCGCCGAGGCAGGTATCCCCCCCGATTTCTATTGGCCACTTGCCGCGAAAATCGCCGCCGCACCGCAACTAAAAGGCGACAAGCTTCCTTAAATCGGCAGATTCTTGCCGGAAATGGCATAAAGCTGCCGCAGGTTAAGGCGCAGATGGATAAGCGCTTGCTTGCGCGCGCGCAGCCTCCTAACAATTTGACGCGTCAGGTGCTTTGCATCGGCTATTGAGTTGGGGGAATTCGCGCGTGTTAACCAAGGTTTCGCACAGTATCAACGCTCGGCTAGATGCCTATTTGCCCGAACGCCGACTGTTTTTGAAATCTGACCGTGATACACGCTTTATTAGATTGCGCCCTTTTACGCAGCTTGTGGCCTTGTCCATTGGCGCGCTGTCGCTTGGCTGGATGATCTTGGCCACGGCGATTTTGCTGATGGATTCTATTTCTGCAGGCACATCGCGCGAACAGGTCGCGCGGCAGCAATCCTTGTATGAAGAACGTCTCAATGCCCTGTCAGAAGACCGCGATCTGCGCGCAGCCGAAGCAAGCGGCGCGCAAGCGCGATTTGGCACTGCTTTGGAACAAGTGGCGCAGATGCAAGCGCGGCTTTTGGCATCAGAGCAACGCCGCCGCGAATTGGAAACTGGCATTGATGTGATTCAAAACACCCTGCGCCGGACTATCGACGAACGTGATGCAGCCCGCGCCGAGTTTTTGGCGCTGAATGCTACGGGCAGCGGCACCGCCGAAGCGCGCCAGCGCGATGTCGCGGCCTCATTAGCCTATGTGACCGATACGCTGGGCCAGACGGCCGTGCAGCGCGATGGGGCCGAAAAATTGGCCGCCGAAGCGGACGAAAAGTTTGCGGCAGTCGCATCGGCCAAGCGCGCTCTGGAAACCCGCAACGATGTTATTTTCGGCCAGATTGAACAGGCATTGAAAGTGACCGTCGAGCCGCTAGATCAAATGTTCCGCGATGCGGGGCTTGACCCTGAATCGTTGGTGGACGCGGCAAAACGCGGATATGACTGGCAAGGCGGGCCGCTGACGCCCATTCGACTATCCACCCGCAACGAGGCCCCTTTTGCCGAAGAGGTGCGGGCCAATTCCATTTTGCTGGGCCTGCAAGAGATAGACCAGTATCGCGAAGCTGCCTTCAAAACCCCCTTTGCGATGCCGGTCAGAACGGCCGTGCGGTATTCATCGGGCTTTGGTAACCGGCGCGATCCGTTTGGGCGCGGGGTTCGCGGGCATGAGGGGCAGGATATGGCGGGGGCCTACGGCTCGCCCATTTATGCGACGGCAGACGGCGTCGTCACCCATGCTGGCTGGCAAAGCGGCTATGGGCGGCTTGTGAAAATTCGGCACGCCTACGGCTTTGAAACACGTTATGCCCATTTGGCGCAAGTTCGCGTCGAACTCGGTCAAAAAGTGTCGCGCGGTGATCGGATTGGTGATATGGGGAATTCTGGCCGTTCAACTGGCACACATCTTCACTACGAGGTTCGCATTGGCGGGTCTCCTAAAAACCCGATGACTTTTATAAAGGCTGGACAAAATGTTTTCTAAAACACGCATCAACGAACCCTCGAAACCAGGCGAATCGGTGTCGGGCGAACCGGTTGAAAGCCCTGCGGCAAAACCAACGATGGATTTCACCTCGTCGGCGCCTAAGGTGAAAGTTGCAGCATCGCTGCTGTCTTCGGATTTGACCATCACGGGCAACCTGAAAACCACGGGCGATATTCAAGTGGAAGGCACGATTGAGGGCGATATCCGCGCCCACCTGCTGACTGTGGGCGAGTCTGCCAATATCCGCGGCGAAGTGGTGGCAGATGATATCGTGATAAATGGCCGAGTGCAGGGCACTGTGCGCGGGCTGAAGGTGCGTTTGACCTCGTCGGCGCGCGTGGAAGGCGACATTATCCATAAAGCCATCGCCATCGAATCGGGCGCGCAGTTTGAAGGCACAGTGCAGCGCCAAGACGACCCGCTGGCATCTAGCCGCGCTTCGGGCGCGCCAAGCTCGTCGCGCCGCGTCGCGGCCCCTAAAGAAGAATAGCTGGCCCTAATGTCATCATAAAAGCGCGCCTATGGGCGCGCTTTTATGTTTTCCGAAGCAGTTTTGGCCAAAAGACCACATATCTGGGTCTAGCAAGGCGCAGTCACGCCAAAGCTCGTCCACAAGATCGGGGATTATTCGTCTGCCATCGCCTCGGCCCGCGATTTGCCTGCCACGTCCATCGCCAAAGTTGCGGCCATAAACTTATCCAAATCGCCGTCCAAAACCCCCGAAGTGTCGGATGTTTCATGCCCCGTGCGCAGGTCTTTGACCATCTGATAGGGTTGCAAAACATAAGAACGGATTTGGTTGCCCCAACCGGCATCGCCCTTATTCTCGTGGGCGGCATTGATTGCGGCATTACGCTTGTCCAGTTCCAACTGATACAGGCGCGAGCGAAGCGCGTTCATACAAATCTCGCGGTTTTGGTGCTGCGATTTCATCGACGACGTCACCACAATATTGGTCGGCAAGTGGGTGATGCGCACCGCCGAATCGGTGGTGTTCACATGCTGGCCGCCCGCGCCGGAACTGCGGTAAGTATCAATGCGGATGTCGCGGTCGGGAATGTCGATATCGATATTGTCATCGACCACGGGATAGACCCAAACGCTGGAAAAGCTGGTATGGCGGCGCGCGGCGCTATCAAACGGGCTGATCCGGACAAGACGGTGCACCCCGCTTTCCGATTTTAGCCAGCCATAGGCATTATGGCCCGAAATCTTATAGGCAACGCTGCGTATCCCCGCCTCGTCCCCCGCCGTTTCGGACTGCAGTTCTACCTTATAGCCCTTTTTCTCGGCCCAGCGCACATACATGCGCGCCAGTATAGATGCCCAATCGCAGCTTTCGGTTCCGCCAGCGCCTGCGTTAATCTCCAAAAACGTATCGTTGGAATCTGCCTCGCCGTTCAGCAGCGCCTCGAGTTCCTTGGCCGAAGCCACTTCAAGGAGTGCTTTTAATGCGGCCTCTGCCTCGGTGACAATTTCCGCGTCGCCCTCGGCCTCGCCCAGTGCGATCAACTCGACATTATCGTTCAGCCCGCTGTCAATCATGCGGTAGGTGGACAACTGATCCAGCACCGCTTGGCGCGCGCGCATCAGCTTTTGCGCGTGGGCAGGATCGTTCCACAGGTTCGGATCCTCGATCATCGCATTGAATTCCTCAAGACGGTGATCGATGGTTGGCAAATCCATTCGCTGCGCCAGCAGACGTAGGGATTTGGTGATTTGGTCAATATGGCCTTGGGTTTCGGCGCGCATGGGGGCTTCCTTTGAACTGCCCTTCCTGTAACGCGCTGCACGGCAAGCGGCAAGAGGGGGGCAAAGCCCCTAGTACAGCCCACCCGAAGACAGCGTGCCAAAATCTGCCTTTTGCGGTACAGCAACGCTGACCCCATCCGATGTGGTCACAACATCAGATCCTTGACCAAAAAAGTCACTCTCCCCAACCGCAAATAGCGGCAGATTTTGCCCCATGCCAAAGCCGCCATCGACCACATAATCAATGCCCAAAATCCCATCATCGCCCGTGCGGAAGAATTCGTTGATAACATTTTCGCCGCTGGCATCAGGGCCAAGGCGCGCGCCAGAAAAGCGGTCAACCATTTGGAAATAACCGCCCTCGGGCACTGCAAACTGCGTGCCGCCAAAGCGCTTGATCGCCTCGGTCATAAATTCTTGGAAAATAGGCACGCACAGCGTGCCGCCAAAAGCCCCTGCCCCAAGGCTGCGCGGCTGGTCATAGCCCATGTAGCAGCCCGCCGCCATGTTCGATGTATAGCCCACAAACCACACATCCTTGGCATCGTTGGTGGTGCCCGTTTTGCCCGCCACAGGCACGGGTAGGCGCACACCGCTGCCTGACCCGCGCAAAATGGCCCCTTGCAGCATCGAGGTCAACTGATAGGCGGTGACAGCGTTCATCACCCGCTCGCGGTTGCTGGTGATGCGCAAGGACTGGCCTGCGGGCAATGTATTTGCCGCACAATCGGCGCATTCACGTTTGTCATGGCGGTACACTGTTTGACCAAAGCGGTCTTGCACGCGGTCAACAAGCGTGGGTTCCACCCGCTCGCCGCCATTGGCAAACATCGAATAGGCGGCAACCATTTTGAACAAGGTGGTTTCTTGCGCGCCCAAAGAATTGGCCAAAAAGGGCTGCATCGGCGAATAGACCCCAAACTTTTCCGCATAGAGCGCGACGGTTTCCATGGTGACCTCTTGCGCGATGCGCACTGTCATAAGGTTACGCGACTGTTCAATACCTGTCCGCAAAGGCGTGGGGCCGTAGAATTTGTTGCTGGCGTTTTTGGGTGTCCACAAGCCCTGCGGCGTGTCCACCACAATCGGCGCATCCACAACGATTGTAGCAGGGGTAAAGCCGCTGTCCAATGCAGAGGCATAGACAAAGGGTTTAAAAGCGCTGCCGGGTTGCCGCGTTGCTTGCGTGGCGCGGTTGAACACGGACGATTGGTACGAAAACCCGCCCTGCATCGCCATAACGCGGCCTGTGTTCACGTCCATCGCCATAAAGCCGCCTTGTACTTCGGGAACTTGGCGCAGCGAATAATAATCAAAACTGCCATTTTCGGTCATGATCGGCTTGACCATCACCACATCGCCAACGGCCACCAGATCAGCGGGCACGCGCGCCGTGCGTCCGCGCGAACCATCGGCGTTTAATTTACGCGCCCAAGTCACATCTTTGGCGGGTATGAGGGGATCGCCCTGTGTTTCGCCTTCGATACCCAACTGCGCCGTGTCCTCGCCCAGTTCCAGCACCACCGCGGCCTGCCATTCGGCCACATCGCGGGGCAGATCAACCACTTCAGACAGGGCTTTACGCCATGCGGCCTCATCTCCCAGCACCTCGGCTGGCAGGGTCTTGCCCGTGCCGCGCCACAGACCTTGATTGCGGTCAAATTTTTCCAGCCCCTTTTGCAGCGCGCGGGCGGCGATTTTCTGCAATTCAGGGTCGGCAGTTGCGCGAATGGTCAGACCACCGCCAAAGAATTCCTCTTCGCCAAAACTGCTCGACAATTGGCGGCGAATTTCATCGGTGAAATAATCACGTGGCGGCAGTGATTGTCGGTAAGCTGGATAATCCCTATTTTGGACCGACAGCAGAGGGGCAGCAACGGCGAAATCATAGCTGACCTGATCGATGAAATCGTTTTGCAGCATTTCGCCCAAAACGTAATCGCGTCGTTCGATAAGTCGGTCACGGTTATCGACGGGGTGATAATCGGACGGCGCTTTGGGCATGGCGGCAAGGGTTGCCGCCTCGTGTGGAGCCAATTCTTCGAGCGTTTTGTTGAAATAGGTCTGCGCCGCCGCCGCCACGCCATAGCTATTTTGGCCAAGAAAAATCTGGTTCAAATACAGTTCTAGAATTTTATCTTTGGTCAGGGTTTCTTCAATCCGCGATGCTAGGATCAATTCTTTGACCTTGCGTTCCACATTGCGCGATCCATCCAGAAGAAAGTTCTTCATCACCTGTTGGGTGATGGTGGATGCCCCCCGCAGATTGGCCCCGCGCGAGGTGATCGCATCGCGCAGTGCCGAGGCCATCGAGGTAACATCATAGCCCGCATGGGTGTAAAAATTCTTATCTTCTGCCGAAATGAACGCGTCTTTGACCAGTTTTGGAATGTCTTCACTGGGTACAAACAGGCGGCGCTCTTGGGCAAATTCGTCGATGATCCGCCCTTCGCCCGAATAGATACGGCTGATGGTGGGAGGGGCGTATTGCGCAAGGCTCTCGTGGCTGGGCAACCCGTCAGAATAAACCCAAAAGACCCCGCCTAGCGAGATAGCCCCAAAAAACACCGCTAAGGTGATATTGCTAAAAATCGAGCCGATGATACCCAAAACAAATCTGATCACGCAGGTTCCCCAATTGGCAGGGCGGCAGGCCTAAGGGGGCCTTTCGCGCCCGCGCCTTATAGGGCTGGCATGGCAAAAGGTCAAAGCACTATCGGGTTATTGGCCCCTGATCGGCAACAATCCCGCACGGGGTTTGGACTGGGGTGGTTTGGGTTTTGCGCCCTACGGCGCGGTTTGGGTTTTGCGCCCTACGGCGCGGGGGGTCTTGCGCGCTCGGTTACGGCCCATGCCAGAACGCCTGTCTTGATCGCTCCCGCCATGCGGGCCCGCCATGCGGGGTCGGTCAAATTGGCGCGGTCAGACTCGGATGATAAAAAACCAAGCTCCAACAAAACCGATGGGATGTCGGGCGATTTCAGCACTGAAAATCCCGCCGTTTGCCACGCGTCGCGGTGCATTATGATGTCTGCCGCTTTGATCGCGCTTTCCAAAGCCTGCGCCAAGCGGTCCGTGCGGGGGGTGGTTTCCAGCCGCGCCATATCGATCAGAACGCGCGCAATAAGGTCATCTTGCGCGGATAAATCCACCCCAGCCAGCAAATCATCGCGGTCGTGCCGTTCGGCCAAGGTTTGTGCCGCCTCGTCTGTGGCATCTTCTGATAAGGAATAAATCGTGGCCCCCTTTGCCGCCCCTTCGGCCAAAGCATCGGCATGCAGCGAAATAAAAACATCGCCAGCGGCGGCGCGGGCGATAGATACGCGTTCCTCCAGCGGAACAAAGATGTCCTGCTCGCGGGTCATGACCACCTTTGCATCACCAGTGCGCAAAAGCGCTTCCTTTAACGCGCGCGCGAAGGTCAACATTAGATCGGCCTCAGACAAGCTGCCTTGTTCGGCCCCAGGGTCCAGGCCGCCATGCCCAGGGTCTAAAACGACGATCAGCGGCCCTGAGCGCTGCGATAGGGGCTTGCGCGCGGGGGGCAGATCGGCGGCGCGGGGCAGCGCCCATTCGGGCGGCTCTGGCAGAGCGGCGGCAGCGGCAAATTCGTCGTGCGTTGCAGATCGCAGGGTGACACCCACTATCGCCCCCGCGTCTGATGTGGCCATTTCGCTGCGCGCAACCACCATCGGGCTGGGCAAGTCTAAGACAAGGCGCGACCAAGTTGGGCGAAACACACCCGCGCGCAAGCCAAGGATGGCATCGCTGTCCACGGGCAGATCGGCAAGGTTCGACCAATCAACTTCGCGAAAATCTAGCAGTAGGCGCGGTGGGCCGTTCAGCACCCGCACCCGCCATGGCACGGACTGGCTGAGGGCGAGTGTGACCGCCAAACCATCGCCCAGTGTTGAGATTTGCGAAGCATTGGCATCCAGGTTTGCCAGCGCCGAAAGCGCGCCCTCTTGCGCAGTTGCAGGGGGGGCTGCGGCAAGCACGGCGCATAGGGCAATGATAAAGCGGGCAAAGCGGGTCATGCGTGCAGTATCGCTGCCCGCGCCTGCGTTGTAAATCGGTCAAGGGGCGCAATCTAGCCGCTTCACAATAGCGCGAGGCGTGTAGCCTGCTGCATTTTGGCAGGGTTGATCTTACCGCCCCTGCCTCTATGCTGGTGCAAATTGTCAAAAGGTATCCCATGCGCCCGATCATACTTGCCGCTGCCCTGTCCCTAACCCCCTTGGCAGCTATCGCCGAGCAAGACATGAGCGAGGCCGAACGCGCCGCCTTTCGCGCCGAGGTAAAGGCCTATCTGATGGAAAACCCTGAAGTGATTATGGAGGCGATCGAGGTGCTGCAAGCGCGCCAAGATGTCACCGAGGGGGCCGAAGATTTGGCGCTGGTGCAAACGCACAAAGACGCACTGTTCAGCGATGGCGCCTCTTGGGTGGGGGGCAACCCAAACGGCGATATCACCATCGTGGAATTTACCGATTACCGCTGCGGATACTGCCGCAAAGCCTTTACTGAAATCGAGGAATTGATCAAGGCGGATGGTAATATTCGATTTGTTGTCAAAGAGTTCCCGATATTGGGCGATGCTTCTGTTATATCTGCGCGCTTTGCGATTGCGGTGCTGCAACTGCATGGCAATGATGCCTATAAACGCGCGCATCACGGGCTGATTACCCTGCGCGGCGAGCCTGACGAAGCGACTTTGACCGCCCTTGCGGGCCAGCTTGAACTGGACGCCGCCCAAATTCTGGCACGCATGGCCGCGCCCGAAGTGGACGGCGTGATTGCAGCAAACCAGGCGTTGGGGGATGCTTTGCGCATCAGCGGTACACCGACCTTTGTGGTGGGCAGCCAAATGCTGCGCGGGTATCTGCCCCTAAAGGCGATGCAAGAGGTTGTGGCGGCAGAAAGAGGATGAACCTGGGCGCGCATAAATCTGGGCGCGCATAAATCTGGGCGCTGCTGATTATTCAGCCGCTGCCTTTTCTGCCTCAAGCTTTTCCAATTCTGCCGCCTTCGCCTCGACCAATTCGACGATATGCTCGATCATGCCTTGGTTGTTTTGGGTATGACTTTGTTTGCCTGCCAAATAGATCATGCCTTTGCCTGCGCCGCCGCCGGTAAAGCCAATATCGGTCATCAGCGCCTCGCCCGGGCCATTGACCACACAGCCGATGATCGAAAGGCTCATGGATGTAGTGATATGCGCAAGGCGGTCTTCCAGTGCGGAAACTGTTTTGATCACGTCAAAACCTTGCCGCGCGCAGGACGGGCAGGAAATAATCGTCACGCCGCGATGGCGCAGGCCCAGCGATTTCAGGATTTCAAAGCCAACCTTGACCTCTTCGACAGGGTCAGCAGACAGCGACACACGTATTGTATCGCCAATCCCGCCCCACAGCAGCATGCCCAGACCAACGGATGATTTCACCGTACCCGAAGTCAGGCCCCCGGCCTCGGTGATACCCAAATGAATAGGTGCATCTGTGGCCCCTGCAAGTTGCTGATAGGCAGCGGCGGCCATGAATACATCCGACGCCTTGACCGAAATTTTGTATTCGTGAAAATCGTTGTCTTGCAGCAGTTTGATATGATCTAGGCCCGATTCCACCATCGCATCGGGGCAAGGCTCGCCATATTTGTCCAAAAGATGCTTTTCCAAACTGCCCGCATTGACCCCAATGCGGATAGAACAGCCGTGATCCTTGGCCGCTTTGACCACCTCGGCCACACGTTTGGCATCGCCAATATTGCCGGGATTGATTCGCAAACAGGCGGCCCCTGCCTGCGCTGCCTCGATCGCGCGTTTATAGTGAAAATGGATGTCCGCCACGATGGGCACTGGGCTTTCGGCGCAAATTTCGCGCAGCGCGCGGGTGCTTTCCTCGTCTGGGGTAGAGACGCGCACAATATCGGCCCCTGCAATGGCACAGCGCTGAATCTGCTCGATGGTGGCCGCCACATCGGTGGTCAGAGTATTGGTCATGGTTTGCACCGAAATAGGCGCGTCCCCGCCGACCAAAACGCGACCGACACGGATTTGCCGCGACACGCGGCGTTCGATATTGCGCCAAGGGCGGATTGGATTATGGGTCATGGCCTACCTATCTTTTGGACACAGGATAGGCATTGGCGCGCGAAAGGCAATCGCTTGCGCACGGGCTATTCTGTTGGGGCAGGTGCGAAATATGCATCATTTTCTGCCACGAAGGCAGTCAGATCACCATCAAGACTGGGATCTGCCAAAGAATAGACTGTCTGCACAGCCTGAACGGACAAATCTACATCGCGCACCACCTCTGGCCCGCGCGAGGCAGGGCCAAAAGTTTGATCGCCCATAACGAAATAGATGGCACTGGAATTGCCCGCCTTAAGGCGAGGCGCGACTTCAAGGGCTGGCACGGCATAACGCTCGCCCGCATCAAGGATTTTCTCAAACAAAACCGTGCCATCGGCGGCGGTCACGCTGATCCAACTGGGGCGCACTGCCAAAACTTCGACCAATTCAGGTGCCGAGACAACCTGCACCTGCTCGGCCACAACTTCTGCGTTCCCAACACTGGTGTCCCGCGGGTCAATGGCCGAAATCGGGCCATCGCGAGCGATCAAAATGGGCACATCCAGCGCTTCGGGCTGGGCGATGCGGGCTGCTGTTTCATCGCTGCTGCGCGGCAATTGCGGGGCCGCAAGTGCCGTACCGGCCTGCGCCACGGGGTCAAGTGACGCGGCAGTATCGCTGAATGCTGCGCCCAAAACGGCGGGCGCATCGGCAACAATCGTCGGGGCTTGGTCAATGGGCGCAAGCTGCACCATTTGCACCTCGCGCAGCAGCGACCAGCCGCCGTAGGCAAGCCCGCCAATCACCGCCAAAAGCACTGCCATTTGGCCCAAAGCCCCCGGTTCTAACCATCCGAGGCCCGATTGAGGCTGCCCAAGCGCGCCGGGATTGAACACCGAACCACCCGTTGCCGCACTTTTGGCGCGCGCAGCGACCACTGCGGCAGAGGAAGCTGCGGCCGACAGGCCATGTGCCGGCACAAAGCCCGTCTCGCGGCAAAACTGAACAAAACTATCTTCGGAATTCATACCCAGATACCGCGCATACGACCGAACGTAACCTGCGATAAAGCTTGGCGCTTCAAAGGCCGCCAGATTTCCGTTTTCAATCGCCGCCAAATAAGAAGATTTTATGCGTAGATCCCGCTCAATATCCTGCAAGGATTTACCCAACGTCGCCCGTTCGCCGCGCATGGCATCACCAAGGCTCACTTCAAAATCGTCAAACCCTTTCAGGTTGACGCAGGTCTCCATGGGTGGTGTGGCAATACGGCCAAGCATCGGGGAAATCCAAACGAAATTAGGTGTATAAGTCGAGTTGTGCACAATATAATCGACTGCATTTGTTGTTGTGGAAAACTTTGTCACAATCAAGTGATTTTCGCGGCAGAGGTTGAATTTAAAGACGAAAAGCCGAAAAAAATGGCGGGTTTTCGCCTAAGGTTGCGTTAATCTTGGATAATATCAACCCAAGAGTGTGACCTTATTTCGGTGCGATTTCAAGAATCACCACACAATCGGCCGCGCCCTGCTTGGCCTTTTGGCAGCCGTCCACAGCATTTGCCGCCGCAGAAGCGGAATCGGGCAACCCGCCCAGCGCTACAACCGAAGCAGATGGAACGCCGTCTTTGATAAAACCATCATCAGGGCTGGCGGCCATAGCAGCAAATCCGTTCGCCTGCGGCACGAACAACGCAAGCGCGTCTTGCGATTTCAGCACCATGCGCAAAATGCCCAGGTCTTCGTCGGTTAAGAACGGCTGGACATACATGGTGACGTTGTAATCGCCCAATGTCGCAGTTTCGGTGGCCACTTCGGCGCGGGTTGGCGCGGCCAACATCGCGGCAGCGACGAAGCTGATTAAACCCATAGTGGTAATGTGCTTTGCTTGCATTTTCGCAGCCCTCAAATTAACGATTGTATGTTGCCCCGCCTCTACCAAAACCTGTGCCAGAGTCCTAGGGGTGATTTCGCTTGCGGCGCTATCTTGCCGCACCATTTTAACCCAAATTTTTGGCAGGATGACCATGCCCGACACCGCCCCGCTTATCCCCGTTCTGGCCCAAATCGACACGGCTTTGCCCAGCGCCTTGGATCGCTTGCTGGACCTTTTGCGCATCCCATCGATTTCCACCGATCCCGCCTATGCGGGCGATTGCACCAGGGCCGCCGAATGGTTGGTCAAGGATTTGGTGTCCTTGGGGTTTGACGCCTCTGTTCGCCCCACGTCTGGCCATCCGATGGTCGTGGCAACGGACGGAGAGGCTGCGGGTGGAGAAGGTGGGGGTGGAGAAGGTGGCCCGCATTTGCTGTTTTACGGCCATTACGATGTGCAGCCAGTTGACCCGCTAAACCTTTGGGCGCGAGATCCCTTTGATCCTATGATTGAGGAAACGGCTAAGGGCCGCGTCATTCGCGGGCGCGGAGCGTCGGACGATAAAGGCCAGTTGATGACCTTTCTTGAGGCGCTGCGGGCATGGCGCGCGGTGCATGGCGCCCTGCCTTGCCGACTGACAATCTTTTTGGAAGGCGAAGAAGAATCCGGATCGCCATCCTTGATCCCGTTTATGCAAGACAATGCGCGCGAACTTGGCGCTGATTTGGCGCTGATCTGCGATACCGGCTTGTTTCAAAGCCGATCGCCCGCGATTGTCACCATGCTGCGCGGGCTGATGGGCGAGGAAGTGACCATCACGGGGCCAAACAAAGACCTGCATTCGGGGATGTATGGCGGGTTAGCGATCAACCCGATTCGCGTGCTGAGCCGCATTTTGGCAGGGCTGCACGATGATACGGGTCGGGTTGCGCTGAACGGGTTTTATGACGGTGTGGATGATCTGCCCGAAGAAATCGCCGCGCAATGGCAAGCGCTGTCGTTCGATCACGCCACCTTCCTTAGCGATGTTGGCCTCTCGGTGCCTGCGGGCGAGGATACTGCGACGCCCCTGCAGATGATCTGGTCGCGCCCCACCGCCGAGGTGAACGGCATTTGGGGCGGCTATACTGGGGAGGGATTTAAAACTGTGCTGCCATCAAAAGCCAGCGCAAAAGTCTCGTTCCGACTTGTGGGCGTCCAAGACCCGAACGCCGTGCGCGAGGCGTTTCGCGCCTATGTCCGCGCCGCCCTGCCTGCCGATTGCAGCGTGGAATTTCACGCGCATGGTGCATCGTCTGCGGGGCATATGTCGGTAGAGCATCCCGCGTTCGAGGCCGTCCGCGCGGCGTTGGCGGATGAATGGGGCACCCCTGCCGCCTATGTCGGTTGCGGCGGGTCGATCCCAATTGCGGGATATTTCAAGACCTATTTGGGCATGGACGCGATGCTGGTTGGCTTTGCCAAAGATGACGACGCGATCCATTCGCCCAATGAAAAATACGATGTTGAAAGTTTCCACAAAGGGATCAGGTCTTGGGCGCGGCTTTTGGCCAAACTGGTCTAACGGCGCGATTGTAAACAGAGGGGAGGGGTTTCCACCCTCCCCCACCCTGAGAAGCGGGGCTTCACAGGGTTCCCCCTCTGGAAGGTATTTTGGCCAATGTGAAAGGGCGCTATGCAGATTAGGGATTGCGAGGCCAGCGATTATGACGGCTGGCGGCGGCTGTGGGATGGGTATTTGGCGTTCTATGGCACGGTTTTGAACGAAGCTGTCACAGCGCAAACTTGGGCGCGGTTGATGGATGCTGGCAGCCCAGTTCAGGCGCGGGTGGCGGTGGCTGGGGCGCGCATTGTAGGGTTTGCCATTCATCATCATCACCCGTCCACTTGGGTGCTGGGGGATGACGGGTATCTGGAAGATTTGTTTGTGGATGCATCTGCGCGGAGAGCCGGCATAGGGCGGGCGTTGATTGATGACCTGCTGGCACTGGGCCGCGCGCGGGGTTGGGGGCGGGTATATTGGCACACGCACGAGGGCAACGCGCAGGCCCGCGCACTGTATGACAGCTATACGCCCAGTGACGGGCATATAAGGTATCGTTTGAAACTTTAGGCTTTTGGATCAGGTCTTTAGCGCCATGCGGGCCAGTTTTGCAGCCAGCAGGATAAAGGGCAGGCCATGCATCAGAAAGTCAAAAATATCGATGGGTTTGGTCAAGTTGCCCGCCAGCAGCATACGTAGTTTTTCGGTAATGTGTGGCTGCGGAAAGAACGGGGCAAGCCCAAAGGTAAGGGCCGCAATGATGAGGATTGAGAGGGGGATTTGGTCTAGCAGGTTTAGGGCGGTTTGCATGGGGGGCCTTTCGGGGAATTTATAATCATATATTCATATTCAATTATATGATTATTAACAAGAGCACATGCAAGAGCCTCGAAAACCAAAAAGCCGCCCCTTTTTGAAGGGCGGCTTTTTAGGTAGCACTGGCGCGGTGGACGGGGCTCGAACCCGCGACCCCCGGCGTGACAGGCCGGTACTCTAACCAACTGAGCTACCACCGCGCTGTGCCGTCCGCTGGTGTTTCCATCAACGTGGGGCGGTATTAGACGGGGCGGCGCGGGGCGTCAAGGCTGAATTGGGCGGGGTTTGGGGATTTTTTTGCGGCAGATTTGAAAAAGTTGTTCGGGCAGAACCGCCCCCGCATTATCTTTCTGGCGCGGGGATAAACTCGGCGTTGTCATGGGGCGGCAGCCTAAAACGGCCATGCGCCCAATCGCCCATCCGCCACGCCTCGCGGGCGGCATCGATGCGGGCCTGAGAGGACGCGACGAAGTTCCACCACAAAAACCGCGGCCCGCCCAGCGTGGCCCCGCCCAAAAGGATCACCCGCGCCCCCGCCTCACCTGCGCGGATGGCAAGGTTATCCCCTGAGCGGTAGATCAGCATTGTGCCAACGCCGTGGGTGTCATTGCCCTCGACCAGCGAACCTGAGAGGACATAGGCGCCGCGATCTTCAACGTTGTCTGGCAGCGGCAGAGCGGCATTTGGCGCAAGGGTTGCATCGGCGTAGAAGGTTTCCGACGGCAGGGGCGTGGGGGCGGTTTCGCCCCAAGCAGACCCCAGTAGAAGGCGCACGGATTTGCCTTCGGCTTCTAGCACGGGTTGCTGGTCTGCCTTGGTATGATGATAGTTGGGGGGTGCATCTTCTAACGCTTCGGGCAGGGCAAGCCATGTTTGCAGGCCATATAGGCGCTGCGGGGCCGTGCGTGCCGCGCCGTCCATCCGTTCGGAATGGGTGATACCATGGCCCGCCGTCATCAGCGCCACTTCGGCGGGTTTGATCCATGCATCCGATCCCAAGCTGTCGCGGTGATGCATAGCGCCGTCGATCAGATAGGTGACGGTGGACAGACCAATATGAGGGTGCGGGCGCACGTCCACCCCCTGCCCTGTTAGAAACTCGGCAGGGCCCATCTGATCGAAAAAGATAAACGGCCCCACCATTTGGCGGCGCGCCGATGGCAGCGCGCGGCGCACTTCAAAACCGCCCAAATCGCGGGCGCGGGCGATGTGGTGGGTTTCAATACGGTCAATATCATCACCGATTGGAATGGTGGCGTCTAACAGGGGGTTCCAGCTCATTTCGCGCTCCTTTGCCTGAAACTGGGACAAAGGGGGCCACTGCGCAATACGCATTTGCGCACATCTAATGTGAGCGGCTCGTTATGGGGGAAATGGTGGGTCGTGACGGGCTCGAACCGCCGACATTCTCGGTGTAAACGAGACGCTCTACCAACTGAGCTAACAACCCGTGGGGCGCGATGTAGCGGTGCAAATCGCATGGCGCAAGGGGGTAAATAAAAAAACCACCCCAAAGGGCGGCTTTTCATGGTGGGCGATAAGGGATTTGAACCCCTGACATCATCGATGCGCTGAGCCAATCGTCCAGAAAAGCCCGTGTGACCTTTCGAAAGGCTTCGCGTCAATCGGGCACTGCAAGCTTTTGCAAATCGCGCATGACGCGCGCCCTTATAGCTGCACGCATGTCGTCGTTTGGAACAGCCCGCATTAAGGCCAACGCGCCTGACATCAACGCGAACACGCCCCATGCCTGATCCCCTGGATAAATACGGCCAAGAATTGTAGCCGACTTTTGCACTCCTTCGGCAAATTCTGTGCGCAACGCCATATCCTGACGCGGCACTTCTGATACAAGGGCCGCGGCTGCGCAGCCTTCGCTGGGACGTGCAAGATGTTGATCTGACAGATACGTCCGCGCGAATTGCGATGCATCGCCTTCCGCCTCTGCCGCCGCCGTCCAACGTTCGAAACGATCAACAGTTGGCAGCAATGCCTGCTTCATTGCCGCTGCAAGCATATCATTCTTATCTGCAAAATGGGCGTAAAACCCGCCATGCGTTAGCCCGACAGATTTCATGACCGCTCCTACGGAGACTGCATCAAACCCATGTTCACGGATAAGTTCTGACGCGGCTTGCAGGATGACAGCATGGGATTTTGCATGATGTTCGGTATTGTAGCGCGCCATTTCAGATCCCTTCTTGACATGGGCCAATTTATATGATGACAATAATATAAAGAACGCCATATTACAATCCCTAACCCATCCGTAAATCCTTGCGGAGGATCACCCTTAGCTTACCCTTGATCGGAGATACCATATGCACGCCTTTCGGGCCATTATTTGCGCATGTCTGCTGATGTCGCAACCTGTTTTCAGCCAAACCGCAGCCCTGACCGCCGAGGAACGCGCGCTGTGCCGACCTGATGCACTTAAATTTTGTTTCTTCAAGATCGGCCAAGCAGAGGATCTGCGCCAATGCCTGCAGGACAATCGCGCAGACCTTTCCGCCGCTTGTCAGGGTCTTTTGGCCAAGCGGGGAAACTGAAGATGTTTGCAGCCCATGTCGTATTTCTGGTTCTTGCTACTGTCATTGCCCTTACCCCGCTGCAGCTTGCACGGGAACGTGGCAAGCTTTTCGCGCCATTGTGGCTGGCGTGGATCGTCATCTGGGGGGGACTTGCCTCGATGACCGTGTTTGGCCTTTTCACATTTCCCCCCCCCATACTGCGCCTTGCCGCGCACTTTGGCGGACAGGTCGTTGTCGGGATCATCCTATTTCTGGCCTTTGCGTCGATACGCGCAGCGGTTCGCAGCATTCCCCTTTATTGGCTGGTACGTTGGCAGCAAGCCCGAGTCATCGGCGGATTTTTCCTGATTGGCGCGGCTATGGGCGAGGTTCCGTGGCTATTTGCCTTGATCGCAGGCCTTGGCGACATTTCCGTTGGTATTGCCGCGAGGTTCACCGCAAGGGCGATGGAAAATGGCAACGCAAGACGTTTGGCCGCCCGTCACATGGTCATGGGCATGACGGATTTCACGATCGCCGTCGGCACGGCGATCATCACACAAGCGAACCTTGGCTGGCCTTATCTGATGATACCGCTTTTCCTCGTACCGATGGCGATTCTTGGCCATTTGGCTGTGTTAGACAGAGTGCTTTCGCACCGTGGAACAGCCTGAAATGAATTATAAAATGCAACTGGCGGCGCAAGCGCCGCCTGAAAATACACAAACTATGGTGGGCGATAAGGGATTTGAACCCCTGACATCATCGATGTGAACGATGCGCTCTACCGCTGAGCTAATCGCCCAATGGGCGGCTTTTAGCTGCCCACTTCGTCCTCTGCAAGGGTATCTTTCGCCCCTTTGCCGCCCTCGCCGCCGCCGCCCGAACCACCCATGCGCAGTTTCAGAACCATCATGGTGGCCCCCCCCTTTTCTTGGGTTTTGGCCACGCGCAGATTGCCCAATGGTGGCAGGCTTAGCGATTTTCCCGCCGTCAGGGCTGCTGCGATTTCGGCCAGAACGGCATCGACTACATCCTTGGCGTCTTTCTTTTTTGCCCCTGTTTTGGCGACCACAGCGGCCAGCAATTCTTTCATTTTTACCGCGTCGCCCTTAGGCGCGGGGCCGTCATCCATGTCGTCAACTTCGGAAACAACCGCGATCAGCGGTGCTTTGACAGGTGGCCCTGCCTGTTCAGCAATTGGCAGGGCCGTGTCATCTTTGGGCACGGCGGCCAAAGCCGGTTTCGTCGTTTTTGTGGATTTGGAAGATTTTGAAGCCGAAGATTTAGTCGCCATGGATCAGCACCCTATTACCAAGCATTTGCACCAGATTAGCCCGATAATGGAAACAATGCTATGACCAAAGCGCCCAAATCCCAAAAGGAAACTAAGGCGGAATTTCGCCAAATTTTACCTATCGCCACATATTTGCCGTATTTGGACAGCAAAAAGATGGCGTGGCCGTTTTCGTCGTGGTAGTGTGACCATGCACGTATCGTGCCGAAAACAGGCGGAATCGCCATCTAACTCTGAGGAGAGCAATATGAAAAAGTCCATCCTTCTGGCCAGTGTTTTTGCTTTGGCCACGTCGTCAGCGTTCGCTGGCGGCTTCTCGCAGCCCATCGTCGAACCAATGATCCAAGAGCCGATGATGCCAGCAGAAGTTGTGCAGCAAAACTCGTCGTCGTCTTCAGCTGGGATCGTTATCCCTGTGATTATCGTGCTGGCTCTGCTGGTTGCCGCACGCAACGCAGGTCGCATCTAAACCTGGGCGGCTTTGGCCAAAACCTAGGCTGAAAAAATAAAGGCGCGCCACCGGCGCGCCTTTTGTTTTGCGCAAAGGCCAGTGTGGCTAGGGTGGAGGCTTGCGCTCTCCACCCCTTGCGCGCCCTGCCCCAAGATCAATGCGCCGTTTGGCCAATGCTAGCTGCATCGCGCGCCGCTTGACGCGCAGCGGCGGCAGCCTCTTCGGCCTCTTCATCCCATTCCACCGCCACAGGTTGGCGGATCAGTGCCTGCGCCAGCACTTGGCGCACGTTCGAGACGGGGATTATCTTTAACCCAGCTTTCACGTTGTCGGGGATCTCGGCCAAGTCTTTTTCGTTATCGGCAGGAATAAAGACCGTGGTAATACCGCCCCGCAGCGCCGCCAGCAGCTTTTCTTTCAGCCCGCCAATGGCCAGCGCATTGCCGCGCAGCGTCACCTCGCCCGTCATGGCAATATCCTTGCGCACTGGAATGCCCGTGATGACCGAAACGATAGATGTCACCATAGCCAGACCTGCCGAAGGGCCATCTTTTGGCGTGGCCCCTTCGGGCACATGCACGTGGATGTCCATCGTTTCAAACTTGGGCGGTTTCACACCCAGTTCTGGGCTGACAGACCGCACATAAGATGCGGCGGCTTCGATGGATTCCTTCATCACATCGCCCAACTTGCCCGTGGTTTTCATCCGCCCCTTGCCTGGCAAACGCAGCGCCTCGATCTGCAGCAGCTCGCCGCCGACCGATGTATAGGCAAGGCCCGTGACAACGCCGACCTGATCGGTCAGTTCTGCCAGACCATAACGGTGACGGCGCACGCCAAGATAGCCTTCCAGTTTATCGGTCGTCACCTCGACCATCTTAGAGGTTTTCTTGACAATCTCAGTCACCGCTTTGCGCGCCAGCTTGGCGATTTCGCGTTCCAAATTGCGCACCCCCGCCTCGCGGGTATAGCTGCGGATTACCTCGGTTAGCGCGGCGTCGGTGACGCTGAATTCACCTTTCTTCAGCGCATGACCTTCGATTTGCTTGGGGATCAAGTGACCCTTAGCAATCTCGCGCTTTTCATCTTCGGTATAGCCAGACAGGGGGATAATCTCCATCCGGTCCAGCAGCGGGGACGGCATGTTATAGCTGTTCGCCGTGGTGATAAACATCACGTTCGACAGATCATATTCCACCTCAAGATAGTGGTCGGTGAAAGTGGCGTTTTGTTCAGGATCCAGCACCTCTAGCATAGCAGAGGCTGGATCACCGCGAAAATCCTGACCCATCTTGTCGATCTCATCTAGCAAGATCAATGGGTTGGTTGTTTTGGCCTTTTTCAGCGCCTGAATGATCTTGCCGGGCATCGATCCGATATAGGTGCGCCGATGGCCGCGAATTTCGCTCTCATCGCGCACCCCGCCCAGCGAGATGCGAATAAACTCACGCCCCGTTGCCTTGGCCACACTGCGACCAAGCGAAGTTTTACCTACTCCCGGAGGGCCGACAAGGCACAAGATTGGCCCTTTCAGCTTGGCCGACCGCGCCTGCACTGCCAAATATTCGACAATGCGTTCTTTGACCTTTTCCAAACCGTAATGATCGCCGTCCAACACCTTTTGGGCTGCGGCCAAGTCTTTTTTCACGCGGCTTTTAACGCCCCATGGCACGCCCAGCAGCCAATCAAGATAGTTGCGAACAACGGTCGCTTCGGCCGACATGGGCGACATATTTTTCAGCTTTTTCAGCTCTGCCTCGGCCTTTTCGCGGGCCTCTTTGGACAGGGCGGTTTTCTTAATCCGCTCTTCCAGTTCAGCCACTTCGTTCTGGCCATCTTCGCCATCGCCAAGTTCTTTCTGAATGGCTTTCATCTGCTCATTCAAATAATACTCGCGCTGGGTTTTCTCCATTTGGCTTTTAACACGGGTCTTGATCTTTTTCTCAACCTGCAAAACCGAAAGCTCGCCTTGCATTTGACCATAAACCTTTTCCAGCCGCACTGCGATGTCCAGCGTTTCCAAAAGGTCTTGCTTCAAGGCCACATCCACGCCCAGATGGCCCGCCACCAAATCGGCAAGCCGTGCAGGTTCGCGCGCCTCGGATACGGCAGACAGAGCTTCTTCGGGGATGTTTTTTCTGATCTTTGCGTAACGCTCGAACTCTTCAGCAACCGACCGAAGCATCGCGCCAGCAGCAGCCTCGTCGCCCGTCACCTCACCCAACACTTCGGCCTTGGCTTCAAAAAAGCTAGGATTTTCAAGGTATTCGGTAATGCGCACGCGCGATTTACCTTCGACCAGCACCTTGACAGTGCCATCGGGCAATTTCAGCAGCTGCAGCACATTGGCCAAAACGCCAATCGGATAAATACCATCTGCGGCAGGATCATCGGCGGCGGGATCAATTTGTGCTGACAGCAAAATTTGCTTGTCATCGGCCATAACGTCTTCCAGCGCGCGCACCGATTTTTCGCGCCCTACAAACAAAGGCACGATCATGTGCGGAAACACCACGATGTCGCGCAAAGGCAGCACAGGATAGCTGGGGGATTTGGATTTTGTCATAACATCTTCCTATCTGGCGAAAGGCTTCGGCCCCATCATGGCAACCCCAGCCCTCCCATTTGCCCCCGCTCGCATCTGGGGACAGACTACATTTGGTGCTGCACAGGTACAGTGTCAACCACCGCTGCGGCCAATCATGCGCCTGCCCTTTGGCAGGGGCAAGGGGAGAATTGGGGCAAATTGGCGGCATTTTGCCCCGTTTACAGGGGTTCTATATCGCCATCAGCCCGCTTTGCATGAAAACCTGCAACAAATCTATCTAGGCTGCGGGCCGCAATCGCCGCGCGCAATCCCGCCATAAGCTGCTGATAGTAATGCAGATTATGCCATGTCAGCAGCATGGATGCGATAATTTCATCGGCCTTCACAACATGGTGAAGATAGGCGCGGCTGTATCCCATGCAGGCGGGGCAAATGCAGCCTTCCTCCAGCGGGCGCGGGTCGTCCTTGTGACGCGCGTTTTTCAAATTAATGGCCCCGTGTCCCGTCCACGCCTGCCCTGTGCGGCCTGACCGCGAGGGTAGCACACAATCCATCATATCAATGCCGCGCTGCACTGCGCCCACGATATCATCAGGCTTGCCCACGCCCATCAAATAGCGGGGCTTATCTTCAGGCAGAAAACTTGGGGCATAATCCAACACGCCAAACATAGCTTCTTGCCCCTCGCCTACAGCCAGTCCGCCAACGGCGTACCCATCAAAGCCAATGTTTTTCAACGCCTCGGCACTGGCTTGGCGCAAATCGCGGTTCACCCCGCCTTGCATAATACCAAATAGCGCGTGGCCTGGCCTATCGCCAAACGCTTCGCGGCTACGCTTGGCCCAGCGCATCGACATTTGCATCGATTTTTCCACCACATCATCGCTGGCGGGCAAGGCTGGGCATTCGTCAAAGGCCATCACAATGTCGCTGCCCAGTAACGCTTGGATTTCCATGCTGCGTTCGGGGGTTAGCATATGCTTGCTGCCATCAATATGGGACGAAAAGCGCACGCCTTCTTCGGTGAGTTTACGTAAACTCGCCAGCGACATAACCTGAAATCCGCCCGAATCGGTCAGAATCGGGCCGTCCCAATTCATGAACCTGTGTAAGCCGCCAAGCGCGGCGATACGTTCAGCCGTGGGGCGGAGCATAAGATGGTAGGTGTTTCCCAGCAAAATATCCGCCCCGGTCGCGCGCACACTTTGGGGCAGCATGGCCTTTACAGTGGCTGCTGTGCCCACGGGCATAAAGGCTGGCGTGCGGATATCGCCGCGGGGGGTATGGATCACGCCAGTGCGCGCCGCCCCATCAGTGGCCTGTAGATCAAAACGAAACGGGGCGGGCGACGGGGCGGGCATAACACTCTCCATAGGTTTTTGTTGCTATTTAGGACGAATGTCTGCAAAAGGGAAATGGCCTCACAACCTCTGGGTGATCCGTGGCAGAAAGCGTGACAGGACAAAGGCGCACGGGTGCTGCGCGGCGGGCAGAAATCGCAGCGGCAGCGCGGGATTGCCTAATTGAATTTGGCTATGCGGGCCTAACGGCGCGTCGCGTCGCGGGGCGGGCAGGCATATCGCTGGGCCATCTAACCTATCATTATACCAATATGGCCAAGGTGATGGCCGAGGCCTACCGCCTTGTTGCACAAGACCTTTCCGTCACCGCCCCTATCGGAGAGTTGACGGGCCTGAACCCGACCGAACGCTTTGCCAAATATTTGCAATCGGTCTATGCGCCCGAAACCCTAACCCCGCAAAATATTCGGCTGCGGGTCGATTTGTGGTCTGCCGCGCAGGAAATCTCTGAAGTGGCGGAAATAGAACGCGCCTTACACGAGGAGCTGCGCACACGCGTCGAGGCGCATCTGGCCGCAATTTCCGACCCATGGAAAACGGGCCGCATCCCCGCTGTGCAAGCCTTTGTTATGGCCACGCTGGACGGGCTGTGGCTGGATTATATGCGCCACGGCGATATCGAAGGCACCGACGCCGCAATCGACGCCTGCGCGTTATTTGCCAAAATGCGCCTTGGGGGGAGTTAGGGGGCGCACGCGCCCCCTCGGAGCTATTGCTCCTCACCCCCTGTGGATACTTACGGAGTAAGGAAGCAGGCAGAGGTCTTCTCCTTCCTAACTCCACAAATATCCTAGGGGTAAAGCGCAAAGCGACGCGGGGTCAAAGCGACGCGGTGGCAAAGCGACGCGGGGGCAAATCCCCATTTTTGCCAGCCATTAGGCGATTCGTTTCGGCAGGCGGCTTTCAAACCACGCGAACAGCGCCACAATAACGCCAGCGATGGTGAGGTAGACCAGCGCCAGCAGCAGCAAGGGCTCATAAATGATGAACGTATCTTGCCGCACACGGCTGGCCACGGCATAGATGTCGATCACCGTGATTGTGGCCACAAGCGGCGTGGATTTCATTTGCAGCACCGTCTCCCCGCCAATTGTGGGCAGCACGCCCGCCACGGCTTGAGGCAGCCAGATGCGGCGGAACACACCCCAGCGCGACATACCAAAGGCGCGGGCCGCCTCTAACTGGCCTTGGGGCACGCCTTTGAACGCGCCGCGCATCACCTCGCCTTCATATCCCGCAACCGAAAGCGTCAGCGCCAGAACGGCATAGGGCCAAGCTTGGCGCAAAATCGGCCACAGGTCAGATTCGCGAATCCAAGGATACATCGGAAATAGGCTGCCTAAGCCATAGTACAGCAGCCATAATTGCAGCAGCAGCGGCGTGCCACGGATAACGGTGCAAAAGGCCTGCGCAGGGCGGGCCAGATACCATGGCCCCGCCGCCTGCACAAAGCCGATGGGAATGGCTAGGATAAATCCCAGCACCATTGTAACAACCAAAATCCAAATCGTGTTCCAAACGCCCTGTAGGATCATACCTTGGTATTTGGGGGTTTGCAGCCACGACCAGTTCAGCGCCAACGCGCAATAGGCGATGATGCCAAGGCCAATGGCGGCCAGCACCCAGCGGCGCAGCGGCATATGGCGGCGAATAGGGTCAGCGAGGCTCATATCCCACCCCGCTTGGTGCCTTTGTTCGCCCATGCTTCGATGCGCGCAAAAATCTGGTTCGAGACCAGCGACATGCACAAAAACAGCACCCCAGCGGCCATGAAAAAGGTAAAGAAAGCCTTGGTCGTGCCTGCGGCTTGGCGACTTTCTTGCACCAGTTCGTTAAAGCCTACCACGGCCAGCAGGGCGGTGTCTTTGGTCACAATCATCCATAGGTTCGCCATGCCAGGGATCGCGGCGGGCAGCATGAGGGGCAGCATGACGCGCCGCGCCACCAAGAGGGGCGACATGCCCATGGCGCGGCCCGCCTCGATCTGGCCTGCGGGCACAGATTGGATTGCACCGCGCAGCACTTCGGTGGCATAGGCCCCCTGCACCACGCCCAGCACCATAATGCCAGCCGCCACGCCCGAAATTTGAATGCGTTCGTAGCCCATGGCCAGCAGCGCTTGGTTCACCAAATCGGTGACGGCGAAATACAAAATTAAAATCAGCACCAGTTCGGGAACAGCGCGCACCAGCGTGGTATAAAGCCCCAGCAAATCGCGCGTCAGCGGGCCACCATATAACTTGCCAAAGGCACCCAAGGTTCCCAAAAACAGGCCTACCCCATAAGCACCCAGCGCAATCAGCACCGTATTGCCCAATCCGCGCAGCAAATTCGCCCCCCAACCGGGGGGCGAATAGGCCAGCAAATCTAGGCTTGCCGAAAGGGCAGAGCCATCGGCCATCCTCAATCGCCGTAGATCGACGAGGCGAAGTATTTCGCCGTGATCGCATCATAAGTGCCATCGGCGCGGATATCGGCAATGGCTTTGTTGATCTTGGCTTTCAGATTGTCCTCACCCTTGCGCAGACCAGCCCCAACCCCAAGACCCAGCACTTCTTTGTCATCTGCGACATTGCCCGCGCTTTCGCAGCACGCTTTGCCCGCATCCGAGTTCAAGAACGCGTCCAGCGTGATGCTATCAGCTTGGGTCGCGTCAATGCGGCCTGCCGCAAGGTCTTGGTTCGCTTCATCCTGCGTTGCATAAACCTTTACCTCGGCGGCGCCAGCGGCAAAGTATTTCTGCACATACACTTCGTGAATGGTGCTGCCCTGCACACCGATGATTTTGCCAGCCAGCCCTTCTGGCGTGGCCGTGATGCCCGAGCCTTTTGCCGCTGCAACGCCCGTTGGAGTATTGTAGTATTTGTCTGAGAAATCAATAGTTTGCATACGATCTTCGGTGATCGACATCGATGCCATGATGACGTCAATCTGCCCCGATGTCAGCGATGGGATAATCCCATCCCACGCCACGGGGGTAATGGCACAGTCCATCGCTGCCGCTTTGCAGACGGCACCGATGAATTCAACTTCCCAACCTTCCCAATTGCCCGAAGCATCTGGGCTGGCAAAGGGCGGGTAGGCTTCGGCTGCGATGCCAACTTTGACTTGCTGCGCTGATGCGGCCCCTGCCACCAAAGACAGAACGACCGCTGCTGCGAATTTCGTAAGTGTTTTCATAGTGTCCTCACTGTTAGCGCGCGGGTTTATCCCACGCTGGATAAAAACTGCTTTAGCCGTGCCGATTGCGGCGCGCCAAACACAGCCGAGGGTGGCCCCTCTTCTTCAATCACACCATTATGCAAATAGATGACATGGTCGGCCACTTCGCGGGCGAACTTCATCTCGTGGGTGACCAAAATCATTGTGCGCCCCTCATCAGCAAGGGCGCGTATCACCGCCAGCACTTCGCCCACAAGTTCGGGGTCAAGGGCGGATGTAGGCTCGTCAAACAGCATGGCTTTGGGGCCAATGGCCAGCGCGCGGGCTATGGCCGCGCGCTGTTGCTGCCCACCCGACAGAAAGGCAGGGTAAGCCGCTTCTTTTTCGGCCAGTCCCACACGGGCCAGCAAGGCGCGGGCGGTTTCAACGGCCTGCGCGCGCGGGGTTTTCAGCACATGGACGGGAACCTCGATCAAGTTTTCCAGCACTGTCATATGCGTCCACAAATTAAAGCTTTGAAACACCATCCCTAAACTTTGGCGCAGCCGTTCCAGTTGGCGGCGGTCTGTGGGCGCGCCTGTGGCATTCATCGCCACCGCCTCGCCGCCAATTTCGATCTGGCCGCCCGATGGGGTTTCAAGGAAATTGATGCAGCGCAGCATGGTCGATTTGCCGCTGCCCGACCCGCCAATAATGGCGACAACATCGCCTTCGCGCGCGGTCAAAGACACGCCTTTCAGCACCTCGTGGCTGCCGAATGATTTGCGCAAGCCCTCAGCCTTAATGGCGATGGGGCGCTGCGCCTTGGCGGTTTTGTCATCAAACATCAGCGTTCCCGTAAGATTTTCACTATCAAAACAGATGCGGCCAAGCTTGCAAGCGATTCGTGCCCCGCCCGCCCATTATTGCGCCGTTGCTGCCTGCAAAAGCGACAGAACCGCGTCTTGCGGCACATCAGAGGCCACAAAAGCATCGCCAATTGCGCGGCAAAGGATAAAGCGCAGGCGGCCATCAACCACCTTTTTGTCCTGCCCCATCAAATCCAGCAGTGCTGCGGCATCGGGCAAATCGCCCGCAATATCGGATAAATCAACCTTCATCCCCATGGCGCGCAAATGCGCCCGCAGGCGCGAGGGAGCCTCTTGGCTGATTAGGCCAAGGTTTTGCGACAATTGCAGCGCCAGAACGCAGCCAATCGCCACACCTTCGCCGTGCAGCAGGCGACCCCCATACCCCGTGGCCTTTTCCAAAGCATGACAGAACGTATGGCCAAGGTTCAACAGGGCGCGCTCGCCTTCTTCGGTTTCGTCCCGCGCGACAATGCCCGCTTTCATCTGCACCGAACGCGTCACCGCATAGGCCCGCGCACCCGCATCACCTGCGGCCATGGCGGGGCCGTTTGCCTCTAGCCAATCGAAAAACTTTGCATCCCCAAGCAGGCCGTATTTGACGACCTCGCCATAACCAGATGCAAAATCGCGCGGCAGCAAGGTGGCGAGCATGTCAATATCTGCCAGCACAAGGCAGGGTTGATGAAATGCGCCGATGAGGTTTTTGCCTTGGGGCGTGTTAATACCCGTTTTACCGCCAACAGAACTGTCAACCTGCGCCAGCAATGTGGTGGGAATTTGCACAAACCGAACACCGCGGCGCAAAATTGCAGCGCAAAATCCGACCAAATCACCAATAACCCCGCCCCCCAGCGCAATGACGATGTCCTTACGTTCGATCTTTTCGGCAAGCAGCCATTCACAAATGCGCGCCACTTGATCCCACGCCTTGCTGCCCTCGCCAGATGGCACGGGCAGGGCAGTGGCGTGGATACCCGCGCTGGCCAGCGAGGCCATTAGCCTTGGCAAATGCAGGCCTTCCAGACGCGCGTCATAAACCACAGCGGCGCGCTTGCGGCGCAAAAACGGGGCAATCTGCGCGCCAGAATCGCCCAGCAAACCCGCGCCAATGCGCACTTCATAGCTGCGCGCGCCAAGGTTTACTGGCACAGTTGTCACGCTCATCTTACTCTCCTAAAACATCGCCGCGCGTGGAAATGGCGGCGATCACGCGGTCGGCCATCTCGTCTGGGGTGATGTCAGCGGCCCCTTCGACGCTGATATCGGCAAGGCGATACGAGGGCAAGCGCGCCTCTAAAAGCTGCGCCAAAGTCTCGCGCGGGTTTGGCGTGCGCAAAAGGGGGCGCGTGTTTTTGTGCCGCACACGTTGCCACAAAATTTCCAAATCCACTTTCAGCCAAACCGATAGGCCAAGCTCATGGATTTGGGCGCGGTTCGCTTGCGCCAAAAAGGCCCCGCCGCCCGTGGACAAGATGCAAGGGCTGGCACGCAACAGGCGGGCGATCACCTCGGCCTCGCGGGCGCGAAAAAACGGCTCGCCGTCACGTTCGAAAATCTCGGCAATGCTGCGGCCTGCTGCGTGGACGATTTCATCATCCGAATCCACAAAGGGCACGGCCAGCTTGCGCGCCAAAACCGTGCCGACAGCGGTTTTTCCCGCCCCCATCATGCCAACCATGACAACCGATTTCTTTAGTTTCACGCCTAAACACCCCAGAAAAACGCCCATACAACGCCTTCTTTATGACAAAGCCGCACGCCCGCGCCAACTGCAATCGCACAGCGTTGGGTAAAGCGCGGCAAATCGGTCAAACGGGGGGTGAATGTTGCGGCGAAAGTGTATATGTTACGGCAAACATATAGTGCGACCAAGAAATGGGGCAAAAAAGATGGGCAAAGGGATCACGTCGCTGGCAGCTGCAGCGGTTTTGGCAGGTCTGGGGCTGGTGATTTACGGCTACACCGTCGACATGGCCCCTGCCCCACAATCCACCAGCCAAAGCGTGATTCTGAATGGCGGCTAAGCGCGCCTGCGTCAGTGGGTGGTTGGGTCTGGCCTTTGTCTTTTGGGGGGCGGACGCAGCTATGCTGCAGGCCCAAAACACTGGGCAAGAAACGCCGATCTCGGCCCCTGCCCCGCTTTCTGCGATTGATTGGTTATCTGAAACAGTCAAACCTGCGCCGCTGCCTTTGTCGCCCAATGCGTCATCGCCAATGGCCACGCCGCCCTTAAGCGAGGCCCCTGTTACGGGTGGGGTGGCCGCGCCTTTGGCAATTACAACCACAGTGCTGGGCGGGCCGTCGGTGGACGGTGTCGGCCTGCTGCCCAGCGCGAAAACGGGTTATCCCGCGGCGCTGTGGGGCCGCGCGACGGCGGGCGAGGTCAGCGCCGCCATTGCCGGCCTGCAGACCGAAGGCATTGCCGCCTTGCATGATTTGGCGGTCACAGTTCTGCTGGCCGAAGCGGACGCCCCTGCGATGGAGTACCCCGCACAGCGCGGCGCAGTGCTGCTGGCACGGGTCGATAAACTACTGGCCATCGGCGCGCTGGATCAGGCCTATGCGCTGATCGAGGCGGCAGGCCCTGCGACCAACGCTGATCTGTTCCGCCGTGCCTTTGATGTTAGCCTGCTGATGGGCCAAGAAGATCGCGCCTGCAGCGAGATGCGGGCCACGCGGGGGCTGGATATTGCGCCGCAGACCCGTGTGTTTTGCGCCGCCCGCGCTGGCGATTGGATGGGGGCTAAACTGACCCTGTCAACCGAAACAGCGCTCAGCGGTATTCCCGCCATCGAGGCTGAATTGCTGGAACGCTTTCTAGACCCAGAGGCCTTTGCCGACCCAACACTGCCGCAGCCGCCCAAACCGATCACCCCGCTGATCTGGCGGATTTACGATGCGCTGGGTGAAACCCTGCCGACAGGCACCCTTCCCATCGCCTTTGCCCATGCCGAATTGTCCACGCGCGCAGGCTGGAAAGCGCAGGCCGAAGCCGCCGAGCGTTTGGCGCGCGCGGGGGTGTTATCGCCCAATCAATTGCTGGGGATTTTCACCTCGCAAAAACCATCCGCATCAGGCGGGGTTTGGGATAGGATTACAGCCTTTCAGGCCTTTGATGCGGCGATCTCGGCGGGCGATGCAGGTGGGGCGGGCGATGCAGGTGCGGTGGCTGCCGCCCTGCCCCCCGCTTATGGCGTAATGAAAGCTGCCGAATTAGAGGTGGCCTTTGCCACGCTTTATGGCGAGGCATTGGCAAACCTAAACCTGCAAGGCGAGGCGGGCGATTTGGCCTATGAATTGGGGCTGCTGTCGCCCGCCTATGAACGGCTGGCGGGCGATCCTGCGGCAGGCACTCTGCGCGGCTACCTTGCTGGACTGGCGCGCGGTGATTTGGCAGGGCAAACCGCAACGGGGGATTTGGGCCGCGCCGTGGCGGCAGGCTTTTTAGCGCCCGCGCTGCCTGATGATCTGGCGCAGTTGGCCGCATCGGGCAATGTCGGCATGGGAATTTTGGCGGCTATCGCGCGCATACAAACGGGGGTCTTGGGCGAAGACCGCGCTGTGACCGAAGGTCTGGCTCTTTTGCGCGCGCTGGGGCTGGAATCATCGGCGCGGCGCACGGCGCTAGAGCTGATGATTTTGGAACGGCGGGGCTGATCCATGGCCGCGCCGCAGGGCCATGATGGCTGGATTTCTGCCTTTCTGGACGCCGCCCGCGCCGAACGGGGGGCAGCCACCAACACCGCACTTGCCTATGGGCGCGATTTGCTGGATTTCGCGGCATGGGCCGCGCAGCAGGGCTGCCATTTTGCCACCGCGACCCGCGAAGATATCCACGCCTACCTAATTTCATGCGAGGCGGCGGGGCTGGGCCTATCCACCCGCGCGCGCCGATTGTCGGCGATCAAACAGATGTTCCGTTTCGCCTTTGAAGAAGGTTGGCGAAGCGAAAACCCTGCCCTGCGCATAAAAGGGCCGGGCGCGCGGCAGTCCCTGCCCAAAACCCTATCGGAAGACGATGTGAATGCGATACTGACCGCCAGCGCGAAATATGGACTGGGTGTCGCAAGCCGCCTGCGCAATCTGTGCCTTGTAGAGTTGCTGTATGCCACGGGGATGCGGGTGTCTGAACTGGTCACCCTGCCCGCCCATGCCCTGCGCGGCGATCCTGCGATGATTTTGGTGCGCGGCAAGGGCGATAAGGAACGTTTGGTGCCGCTGTCCTCGCCCGCGCGCGCGGCGGCGAAGGCTTGGCTTGCCCAATGGGACAGGTCTGCAGATGCCGCGCGGGCCAAAGGCAAGCCTGCCCCGCGCTTTTTATTCCCCTCATCCGCCGCCGACGGCCACATCACACGGCAGTATTTTTACACCCTAATTAAATCCATCGCCGCTCAGGGCGGGGTTGACCCTGCCGGTGTCACCCCCCACACCCTGCGCCACGCCTTTGCCACCCATTTGCTGGCCCATGGCGCAGATTTGCGGGTGATCCAAACCCTACTAGGCCATGCGGGCCTTGCCACGACCGAAATTTATACGCATGTCCTTGACCAAACCCTGAAGGATTTGGTTCTGACCCACCATCCGCTTGCCACGCCCAAACCAAAATAAAGGCCCCCCATGAGCGAAACCATTACGTTTGACACCGATTTCTGGCTGACCGCTGCCGCCATTCTGGGGCTATTGGTTATGTCTGCGTTCTTTTCAGGATCGGAAACCGCGCTGACCGCTTCCTCGCGCGGCAAGTTGAAATCACAGGCGGATCGCGGATCAAAGGGGGCAAAATCTGCGATGAAAGTGACCGAGGATAGCGAGCGCATGATCGGCGCGCTGCTCTTGGGCAATAATATCGTTAATATTCTGGCGGCATCCTTGGCCACGGCGCTGCTGACGCGGATGTTTGGCGATAATGGCGTGGCGCTGGCGACATCAGTGATGACAGTGCTGGTGCTGATCTTTGGCGAGGTTCTGCCCAAAACCTTGTCGATCACCTTTCCCGAATCTGTCGCTGTGCGCGTGGCCCCCTTGGTGCGAATACTGATTTTGGTCTTCTCGCCCATCGTATCGCTGGTGCGGGCGCTGGTGCGCGGCATGTTGCGCGTCTTTGGCGTGCGGGCCGACCCCAATGGCAAGATGCTTGCCCTGCGCGAGGATATTATGGGGGCGATCGCCCTTGGCCATTCCGAAGGCGCCGTGGAAAAGGAAGACCGCGACCGCCTTTTGGGCGCGCTTGATCTGTCGCACCGCACCGTGGACGAGATTATGCGCCACCGCCGCCAGATCGAAATGATCGACGCAGATCAAACCCCTGACGAAATTATCGCGCAGGTGCTGGCCTCGCCGCATTCGCGCCTGCCTATTTTCAAAGATGATGAGGAGAATATCCTTGGCATCATCCACGCCAAAGACCTGCTGCGCGAGGTTGACCGCCTGCGCCGCCAAAACGCAGGCGCAGATGTTGCGGCCACGATTGAAGAACTGGACGTGGTAAAGGTGGCGATGAAGCCCTATTTCATCCCCGACACCACCAGTTTGGACGAACAAATGCGCGCCTTTCTGGCCCGCAACGCGCATCTTGCGCTGGTGGTCGATGAATACGGCAGCCTGCAAGGGTTGATTACGTTAGAAGATATTTTGGAAGAAATCGTTGGCGAGATTAACGACGAATTCGACGCCGTTGTGCGCAATGCGGGGCTGAAGCAAACTGAAAACGGCGATTATATCGTGGACGGGGCCATGACGATCCGCGACATCAACCGCGCGATGGACTGGCGCCTGCCCGATGCCGAGGCGAACACAATTGCAGGGCTAGTGATCCATGAAGCGCAGATGATCCCAACTGAAGGGCAGGCTTTTATCTTTCACGGGTTTAGGTTTCAGGTGGTGCAACGGCGGGAAAATAGGGTGGTGAAACTGTGGGTGCGGGGGGTGTGATGGGGTTTGCACCTTGCAGATTAACCAAATCTTTAGCACGATAGGCTTAAATGACAGGTGCAGAACGCGGCATTAAGGGGTGTATTTTGGCTAAGAAAACAGCACAGCACAGCACAGCACAGCAGCGCAAATCCTGCCAGCAAAAACAAGCTGTTTTATGGCGATAATCTAGACGTTCTGCGCAATAAAATCGCCGATAACTCGGTTGATTTGTGCTACATCGACCCGCCCTTCAATTCCAATCGCGACTATTCTCAGATTTACAACAACCAAGGATCAGAAGCCCGCGCCCTTGCCAACCGCAAAGACGACAAAAACCGAAAGGAAATTGAAAAATGGGCAGTGCTGACCTATTCCGCCAACCAAGCGCGGATCAATCACAAAAAAGGCGCGGATGGCGGGATCGACGGCGTTGCCTATTTCTTGTTGGACAAAGACAAGAACGGCAAGGCGGTGTTTCAGGTGAAATCAGGCGGGGCCAATCGCGCGACCTTGGCCACACTTAACTCTGATCGCCAGCGCGAAGGGGCGGAGTTTGGTATTTTGATTACGATGGACGAACCCACCCGCGCGATGAAAGACGAGATCACCGCAGCGGGCAGATTCAAACATCCCCTGCTGGACCGCGAAGATGATCGGTTAAAGGTTGTCACGGTCGAACAACTACTGGCAGGCGCGCGAATGGATTTGCCGATGGCGCGCAAAGATACCGTCAAAGCCGCCAAGGCAGAGGAAGCCAATCAGCCAGAGCTGTTCTGAACTTATGCCCTACCTCTTGAACATACTGCCCAAAATTCCGCGCACCACGGCTTGGCCTGTGCGGGTGCCAAGTTGGCGGACAAAGCTTTTGGCAAGGGTCGTGGTCAGGCTGTCGCTGCGCGATGATCCCCCGCTGCGCCGTGCAGGTTCGCGGTAGCCTTCGCCATCATAGCGGCGGGCGCGGCTATATTCGCGCGCGTCTTCTTTGCGGCGGGCCTCATCTTCGGTGGCGCGTGCCTGCGCAGCCTCGGCGGCTTCGGCGTCGCGCGCGGCAGCTTCGGCGCGGGTGCGCAGGCGCTCGTAGGCCGAATCGCGGTCGATGGCCGCGGTGTATTTCGCCGACATTGGCGATATGGCCATCACCCCTGCCCGCAGCATAGGATCAATTGGGCCAAGCTGCGAATTTGGTGGGCGCACCATGGTGCGTTCGGCAATGCCTGGAATACCCTTGGCTTCTAAAAACGATGTCACCGCCTCGCCCGTGCCAACATCGCGGATGGCGTCTGAAATATCAAAGCGCGGGTTGGGGCGGTAGGTTTCCGATGCGGCCTTGAGGTCTTTCTGATCTTTGGCAGTAAAGGCGCGCAGGGCGTGCTGCACGCGGTTGCCCAGTTGGCCCAAAATCACATCCGGCACATCGGCGGGGTTTTGCGTGATAAAGTAAATCCCCACGCCTTTGGACCGGATCAGCCGCGCCACTTGTTCGACCTTTTCCACCAAAGCGCGGGGCGCGTCGTTGAACAGCAAATGCGCCTCATCAAAAAAGAACACCAGCTTTGGCTTATCAGGATCGCCCACTTCGGGCAGCTCTTCGAACAGCTCTGACAGCAGCCACAAAAGGAAGGTCGCATACAGGCGGGGCGAATTCATCAGCTTGTCCGCCGCCAGAATATTGACCACGCCGTGCCCGTTTGCGTCCACGCGCATCAGATCGGCAAGTTCCAGCGCGGGTTCACCAAACATCTGCGCCGCGCCTTGATTTTCCAGCACCAAAAGGCGGCGCTGAATGGCCCCAATCGAAGTGCTGGCAACAAGGCCGTAGCGGGCCGAGATATCGCCGTCATGCTGCGCGATAAAGGTCAAAAGCGCCTGAAGGTCTTTCAAATCCAGAAGGGGTAGCTCCTCCTCATCCGCCAAACGGAAGGCTACATTCAAAACGCCCTCCTGCGGCTCGGTTAGTTCCAGCAGGCGCGACAGCAGCAGTGGGCCCATTTCGGCGACAGTGGCGCGAATGGGGTGGCCGGCCTGCCCGAACATATCCCAGAACGTCACAGGATAGGGGCGGTAGACAATGGTATGGCCGATTTGGGCGGCGCGTTTGGTGAACGCTTCGTGCAGTTTATGGTTTTCACTGCCTGCCGCGGCAAGACCTGACAAATCGCCTTTCACATCGGCCATGAACACAGGAACGCCTTCGGCAGAAAACCCTTCGGCCAGCACTTGCAGCGTGACGGTTTTGCCCGTACCCGTGGCCCCCGCAATCAGCCCATGGCGGTTACCATACTTTAGCAGCAGGTTTTGCGGCGCGCTGTATCCTTCACCGCCGCCGCCTACAAAGATCGTCTCGCCCATGAATCACCCTATTTTTCGTTTCAACCTACGATAGCGGAAAGGCGCGCGCAAACGAAACAGATTGTTAACCAATCACTGGGATAATGAAGGCGTCGCAGCGGCCTTTGGGCAATGCGATTATGACTTCCTCCCTGTCTGACTGGCCGCGCCTTTGGGTGCGGCCTTTTTTATAAAGAAATTATGGGCTTGATGGCTAAGATTTGCCGCGCAACAATCTTGCGCGGCCAGTCGAGAAACGCGTTGACGCAGCAAAATTTTGCGCCTAGGCTTCAAGGCATAAGTCGGCCAGTCCGACAGGGAGATAAATAAAGGGGTCGGCTTGCCGGCCCTTTTTAAATTGGTGCAGATCGGCGCATATTCGCCTTGGGCCCAGTTTTTTGCATGCGCCCCACTGACAATGCTATGGCCCCGTGCTATGGCCCCGTGCTATGGACCCGTGCTACGGCGTCATGTTATGGCACCACGCCATGGCACCGTGCCATGGCTCACGCCACAGTCAGACGCCTTACGCATTACACAGGAAAAGATATGACCACTTTTTTTAAAACCACCGCTTTGGCTTGCGCGTTTGCGCTGATTGCAGGGGCAAGCTTGGCCCAAGATGCGGCCACGACAAAAGTGACGCCAACCCTTGAAACCGCCAAGGTAGGCGAGGTTTATTTGGCTGAAAAATCAGACCCTTGGGAACTGCGCTGCACCAAGATTGAAACAGGCCAAGGCCCGTGCCAAATCTTCCAATTGCTGCGCGACGAAACGGGCGGCGCTGTGGCCGAGTTTAATATGTTTGTCATTCCCGAAGGCAAAGATGCCGTGGCTGGTGCCGTTGTCGTTGTGCCTCTTGAGACGCTGCTGGAAGCGGGCCTACTGATCGCGGTTGATGATGCCCCAGCAAAAGGTTATTCCTTTGCCTATTGCACAGGTTACGGCTGTATTGCGCGCGTGGGCTTCACGGCAGAGGAATTAGATGCGATGAAGGCAGGAAGTGCTGCCAGCTTAACCATCGTGCCCGCGCAAATCAAAGATTCGAAGGTTACGCTGACACTGTCGTTGGCAGGCTTCAGCGATTTGATCGAAAAGACCCAACCCGCGAATTGATCCAAAGATTTATGCCCAATTGCGGCAATAACCCCGCCCTATATGGGCGGGGTTATTTATTATGCGTCTTTTAGACTGTTGGCTTAGTGCTGATTGGGCGCACGGCCCAGCACGATGGCAGCGTTCATGCCGCCAAAGGCAAAGGCGTTAGACAGTGCCACGCGCACAGGCGCATGGCGGGCAGTGTTTGGCACATAGTCCAGATCGCAGTCAGGGTCGGCCGAAGTATAGCCAACTGTTGGAGCAATCACGCCGTCTTGCAGCGCCATCAGGCAGGCGAGCAATTCCACAGCCCCCGCCCCGCCGATCAGATGGCCGTGCATGGATTTGGTTGCCGATATCGCCAATTTGCGAGCATGATCCCCGAAAACAGACCGAATGGCCGCGCTTTCCACGCGGTCATTGGCCGCTGTGCCCGTGCCGTGGGCGTTGATGTAATCCACGTCCGCAGGGTTAAGATGAGCATCTTGCAGCGCAAGGCTCATGGCCATTTCTGCGCCTGTTTGCGATGGCATCACCAAATCGGCGGCATCAGATGTCATCGCATAACCCAACACTTCGGCCAGAATTATAGCGCCGCGCGCGCGGGCATGTTCCAGCGTCTCAAACACATAAACAGCCGCACCCTCGCCCTGCACCATGCCATTGCGGGTGGCGCAAAAGGGGCGGCATCCATCTGGGGACATGACGCGCAGAGCCTCCCACGCCTTTAGGCCGCCAAAGGTCAGCATCGCTTCGGAACCGCCTGTCAGCATCACATCTGCCGACCCACTGCGCAGCATTTGCAGCGCAAGCCCCATGGCATGGTTGGACGACGCACAGGCAGAAGATACTGCAAAACTGGGGCCACGCAGGCCAAGTGACATAGAAATATGACTGGCAGCGGCCGACCCCATCAGGCGCGGCACTGTCAGGGGGGCCACACGGTTTTTCCCATCTTCGTACACGGCGCGGTAGGCATCGTTTACGGTTGCAAGCCCGCCGCCCGCATTGCCCATAATCACGCCAGCACGCAGCGCCAAATCTGCCGAAAGCTGAAGCCCCGATTGCGCCAGTGCTTGGCGCGCCGAAACAAGGCCGAATTGTGCAAAAGGATCTAGCATCGCAATATCGCGCGCGGAAAAATGTGCGGCGGGATCAAAGCCTTTCACCTGCGCGCCAATGGGCGAAGTCAGCCGATCTGCCTGCACAATATCTAAAGCTCCGATGGCGCAGCGCCCCTGTTTCATGGCGGCAAAGGTCTGCGCAACATCATGCCCAAGCGGGTTTACGGTGCCCGTCCCCGTGATAACGACCCGCCTCATACGGTGGGAAGTGCCTCGATCGCAGCGGCAATGGCGGCAGGGGTCGACATATCAAACCCAACATCAACAGCGGTTTTGGTATTGGCATTGAACGGGATGATGATGCCAAATGCCTCTTCCAACGCAAAGACGATCTCAACCATCACCAAACTATCCAAGGCCAGATCACCCAGTTTCGTTTGCGGCGCAATCTGCGCGATATCGACCATGGCCTGATCTGCGATGATTTTAATAACACGGTACACATCGCTAGTTGCACTGGCAAGATGGGCGTCAAGCGCGGTCATTTGGTTCATGTGAATCATTCCCTAGTATTTCTGGCGTGGTTTTGCGACCCTTTAATCACTATTTGGTGACAGTTCTGTGTCACCGGCTATCTTTGCGACTTTGGCCGCAAGGCGCGGCAGGCGGCGTAGCGCTTTTTGTATTTCGATGTGATTTTCCATTTTTACCGCCGGATAGCCTAGCATAACGCGCCCTGCGGGCACATTTGTAAATACCTTGGTCGCGCCGCCGCAGATCACATCATCGCCGATAAAGATATTATCATTCACGCCGCATTGCCCTGCCAGCACCACGCGGTTGCCTATGCGGGCCGAGCCTGCAATGCCCACCTGCCCACAAATCATACAATCCATGCCGATTTGCACATTGTGCCCAATATGGACTAAATTGTCTAACTTTGTGCCCCGCCCTATGGTGGTATCGCGGATCGTGCCGCGATCAATCGCGCAATTCGCGCCGATTTCTACATCGTCCCCAATCGTGACAGAACCAAGCGAATGAATGCGCGCCCATGCTTGGGGGAGGATCACCTCGCGCTGGCCCAAAGTTTCGCGAATTTCTTCGACCCCCGATTTTTCTGGGGTAACAAAAGAAAGTCCGTCCGATCCGATCACCGCGCCCATTTGCACCATGGCGCGGTGGCCAATCACCACCCTTGCCCCAATACGCGCTCCCTGCGCGATCAGCGCGTCATCACCAATTTGCGTGCCCTCCGCAATGGAGACATGGCTTGCAATGCGCGCGCGCGCGCCAATGATTACCCCCGCGCCGATGGTGACAAAGGGGCCAATCGCAGACCCACCGCCGATTTGGGCAGTTGGGTCAACCAGCGCCATCGGATGCACGCCCGCCGCAATCTGTGGCCCTGCGTCCAGCATTCTGGACAGTCCCGCCATGGCAAGCCGCCCGCGCGGCGCATAAATCGCCGCTTTCAGCCCCAGCGCTTGCCAATCGGCCCCACGCCACAGCAGCGCCGCCAAGGCGCCGCCCTTGGCCAGGCCGCTGGCATATTTTGGATCCATGGCCAGCGCCAAATCTTGCGGGCCCGCGGCGTGAGGCTCGCTTGCGCGGATGATACGCAGCGCCGTATCGCCCATTGCCTCGGCCCCAAGGGCCGCAGCAATTTCAGCAATCGACAAAGAAACGGGGGCGGTCATGCGCAGGTTCTTTCAAAACGGGCGCCTATATGCCCCCGCGATTGGTTTAGCCCGATTTGGCTGGCAATTCCAGACCAGCCTCGATCAGCGCGTCAAACAATGCAGCGTCGCGCCCATACACATCGGCGCGATAGCGCACCTCGCCGCCCGCGTCGGGAAAGGCCGTGAAATACACTAGATGCACAGGAATTTTCTGTTCCAACTGAATATTGGTTTCATTGCCCGTGGCGCGCGCCGCCGCAAACACGCCCTTTGGGTCATCGCTCTGCCGTGCCAGCAGCGCATAGGCCAAATCCAGCGGATCGCCGACGCGAATACAGCCATGGGAATAGGCCCGCACCTCGTTATCAAAAAGGTTTTTTGACGGGGTGTCATGCAAATAGATGTTGTTTTCATTGGGGAACATAAACTTCACAATCCCCAAAGCGTTCCCATCGGACGGGGGTTGGCGCAGGCCAAAGGGAAAGCTGCGCGCGGAATAACTGGCAAAGTTCACCGCCCCGCGCGGCACCACGCGGCCATTGCCGTCGATCACCTGTAAATGGGCCACGGCGTTGGGATTGGCTTGCAACAGCGGCAGGTATTCCTTGACGATGATCGACCGCGGCACGCCCCAACTGGGGTTGATCGCCATATATTCCATTTCATCGGAAAATTCAGGGCTGCGCTGATCGGGCACATTCTTGCCAATCACCACGCGGGTGCGAAATGTGACTGCGCCATCGTCGATGATTTTGGCCGTGAAATCGGGCTGGTTGACCCAAATATAGCGGCTACCAAGGGGCGCATTGCCCATCCAGCGCAACCGCTCTAATGCCACGATCACAGAGGCCAACCGGACACTGGGCGCGGCATTTAGCAGGGCAATCGTCGTCTCGCCCGCTGCGCCATCGGCATTCAGCCCCTGTTCGCGTTGAAATTTCTGCACCGCGCGCATCATCGTGCCATCATAACTGGACAGGGCCGATTGCGGCAAATATCCCAGTTCGATCAGGCGGTTACGCAGGGCAATCACTGCCGTGCCGCTATCGCCTTCATCCAGTTTGCGCGCCGGAATTGCCCCGCCCCAAGCGCCCCGCGCCATCCGCGCCTCTAGCGCCGCTTTTTCCGCCATCAGTTTGGTATAGGCGGGATTTTGGGGGGAAAGTGCGGCAAAATAGGCTGCAGGATCGCTGGAAATTGCCAGGGCGGCCAACATCACAGCAGGATTCGGGCGGGTGATTTCGCGCACAATGCCCTTGTCCACTTTGGAAGGGGTCAGCGCGCCCGATGACAAATCGCGACCAAAGGCTAGAAAAGCGGCGCTGAGCGCCGCGTCCAAACGGCCCAAATCGCCCTCACTGCGGGCAACTGTAGCGGCCTCACGCAAGGCGGTGACATTATAGCGCGCTGTCGGCAGGCCATGCGCCTGCGCGTTGTCCAGCGCGCCCATCAAGGCGGCAAGACGCGCTGCACCATCGGCACCTGTCCAAAGTGGGGCATATGCGCGCGCGGCGTAAAAGGCGGCCAGCGTTTCACTTTCTTGCACCGCCACAGCGACCGATTTGGCAAAGGCTGGGCTGAAAGTTTGCGCCGACGCGGGAATCGCAAACGCGCCAAACAAAGAAAACGCCACGATGAGCGGAAAAGCGATACGTGAAGATTTGGACTGCAAAGGACAACCTCGAAAATGTATTCTTTCGAAAACTGTGCCGCACCCAAAGGATTTGGGCAAGTCAAAGCTGCGTGACATCGCGCAAAATTCGCAGATTTGGTGGTACTGGGATGAAAATACACCGCTTTTGGGGGTAGGTCGTGGCCGCTTAGAAGAATGCTTTGCAATTTATCCATCCCCACATAGGCGCTTGTCTGTTCAGCAATTTTTCGCCGATGCCTGCTAAACTGGCCTTTGCTACGCATTTGAGTGCTTTGTGCTTCGCCATAGTTATGCCATATCTTTGTGGCATCGTTAATTTGGTGTAAATGCAACTCATCCAAGATCGCGGCAACAAGCGGTCAAAGACCACGGGATACAGGTTAGAATGACTGATACCAAAACAGCATCGAACGGCTCGCTGATCTCGCGGCGCAAACTTTTGGGCGTATTTGCGGCCACGACTGTAATTGCGGCGCCTACCTATGCAAACGCTTTTGGCATTTTGCGCGGCGCTGGCGATATTCGCCGCCTGCGGATGTATTCTGGCCGCACGGGTGAAAGCCTCGATGCGATCTACTGGATCGAAGGCGAATACATCCCGCAAGTGTTGAAGGAAATCAACTATTTCATGCGCGATTGGCGCAATGACAAAGCGGTCAAGATGGATCCGCACAACTTTGACATTATGGCAGCAGCCCATCGGCTGACCGATGCCGATGAGGCCTATATGCTGCTGTCGGGCTATCGCAGCCCAGAAACCAACGCGATGCTGCGCGAAAATTCGCGCGGCGTTGCGCGCAATTCGCTGCATTTGCGCGGTCAAGCCGCCGATTTGCGCTTGGGTTCGCGCAGCATGAAAGACCTTGCCAAAGCTGCCGAGGCGTGTGGCGCGGGCGGGGTTGGCCGTTACAGCCGGTCGAACTTTGTGCACATGGACTGCGGATCGGTGCGCCATTGGGGCGGCTAAGGCCGTAACAATGGGCGGGATCGAAGGGGGCGCCCACGCGCGCGTTGCGTCAACCCGTTGTTGCGTCAACCCGTTGTTGCGTCAACCCGTTAAGGATATTTGTGAAAACAAGAATCTCGACGGATTGTTTTTTCCAAACGTCTTGTATAGGGCGGCGGTGGCCGCTTAAATCAGCCGCACAGGCCCCTTTGCCCTAAACCGACAGATCTCGCGGATCAGGTTGGGGCGCAAATTTGCTGCCGCGAAATCCCGTTGCCACGACGAATTTTTCCGAACTATCTGCGCGGGACGCAGGCGGTTTGACATTGGCAACTTTCGTAAAGGCGCGTTTTAGCTGGACTTGCATTTCATTTTCTGCGCCACCCGCCAGCACTTTGGCAACAAAAGTGCCGCCTTCGTCCAGAACGTCAAAGGCAAAGACCAGCGCCGCCTCGATCAGCGCAATAATGCGCAAATGGTCGGTTCCTTTATGGCCCGATGCGGCAGCGGCCATGTCCGACAACACCACATCCGCCTTGCCGCCCAGCCATTCCTTGACCTTTTCATCCGCGCCATCTTCCAGAAAATCCAATTGGTGCAACTGGCAGCCAGCAATGGGTTCGACAACTTGCAAATCAATACCCAAAATCGTGCCAATGGGTTTGTTCACGTGGTCACCCAGTGCATTGACGCGCGGCACGGCAATTTGGCACCACCCACCTGGCGCGCAACCCAAATCCACCACCCGCGAGCCAGGTTTTAAAAAGCCGTATTTGTCATCTAATTCCATAATCTTATAGGCCGCGCGGCCGCGATACCCGTCCTTTTTGGCGCGTTGCACGTAAGGGTCATTAAGCTGCCGTTCCAGCCATAGCGTCGAGGACAGCTTGCGCCCTTTGGCGGTTTTCACCCGCACGCGCAAATCGCGCTGACCGCGCCCCGAGGTGTTTTTTTCGCCTTTATTGTCGGTCATAGAAACGGCCCATCCTCTAACACGCCATCCGCGCTCATTTGTGCATAAAGCAGCCCCTCGCGCAGGCCGCGATCTGCCACGGATAACTTATCGGTAGGCCATATCCGCATCAGCGCCTGAAGGATAGCCGCCCCCGACATAATCAGCGTATGTCGGTCGCGCCCAATGCGCGGATCACGCCTTCGCCCTTCTGGCCCCAAGGTCAGATATTCGCGGATCACCGAATGAATCTGGTCTGATGTCATATGCAGCCCGTCCACCTTGGCGCGGTCATAGCGTTTTAGGCCAAGAAAGGACGCCGCCACAGTCGTCACCGTGCCCGATGTGCCAATAATCTGGAACCCAGCGCGCGCTTGGGCAGAATTATAGGGCGAGAAATTGGCAAGCTGTTCTTCAAAAAACCAACTCATCAAAGCAAAGCGCGCGCCATCGTCTTCGACATCGTGGAACTGGTCTTTCAGGGTGGCAACACCAAGGGGGATGGATATCCAATCCACCACCCGCGCGCCGCCCTGCGCCTGCGCGCCAAAGCCCGAATGCAGCCGCATGATGGATTGCGCGCGCTGATTTGGGGCCACGTTCGAGATATCCACCCAGACCAGTTCGGTTGACCCGCCCCCAATATCAACGACCAAAAGCTGCTCGGTATCAGGCAGAACCAAGGGCGCGCAGGAAATCACCGCCAGCCGCGCCTCTTCCTCGGCCTTAATAATCTCGAAATACAGGCCCGTTTCGCGTTTGATCTGGCGCATAAAGTCGCGCCCATTGCGCGCGCGCCTGCACGCCTCGGTCGCGACCAGGCGCATTCTGGTCACGCCAAGCGCCTCCATTTTCCTTTGGCAGATGTGCAACGCCTGCAAGGTGCGCTGCATAGATGCGCGCGACAGCCGGCCAGATGCCTCTAGCCCCGCGCCAAGCTGCACAGTTTTGGAAAAACTGTCCAATATTACAAACTGACTGCCCTTGGGCTGGGCAATCAGCATACGGCACGAATTTGTGCCCAAATCGACCGCAGCATAAAGCTGCCCCGAAGCAGGCATAGGCAGGGCAGGCGTTTGCGCTAGCGGAGAGACGGTGGATGCCGCCTCAATCACGTTTTGCGGTGCGTCCGCCCCTTGGGGACGCGTGGGCGTCATGTCGCCCTCCATCAGTGGTTGCACCAAGGGTAACCCGCTTCATGGGGGCTGTCTAGTGGACGAAAAGCGACAGGTATTCGTCGCCAAAGCTATGGCTTTGGTCGAAAACCTGCTATGGCGGGGCGCAAATGATGCTTACATACGGGCAACTCTGGGGGCGAATATGGCAAATGTGGTGGTGGTTTATTGGCGCGATATTCCTGCGCAGGTGATCGTGGGCAAGGGGCGCAGCGCATCAAAAGTGCAGCTTCCTGAACGCTTTGAACAGGCAATCGACCGCTGCGCGATGAAGATTGGCGCGAAAGATGCCGATGCATATTTGGCCGAATGGCGCAAAGCACCAGCTTATGAGGTTGGCGGCGAATCCGATGAGGTTGCCCGCGCAGAGGCGGCGCGCCTTGACGCGGGCTATGATATAGACCGCATCAAGGTGCTGATTGCCAATGACGGTTGGGAAGCACCACAAAACTAGTTGAATTCTGGGGGGAAATGGCCATGGCCTTGTTCAATTTCAAATCCGAAAGCGCGCCGCGCGCGCACAACGCTGATGTCGAAGCGTTTCTGGCAGGATATTCTATCGAAGTGATGCCGCGCACTGCCGAAAAGGTCGAAGATTTCCGCGCCATTCTGCCTTTGGGAACAAGAGTTTACGTGGCCCATATCGAGGGCACACCGATTGAAGACATGGTTGCCACTGCTGCGCGCATTGTTGGCGAAGGTTACACGGTGATGCCGCATTTTCCTGCCCGCATCATCAAAGATCGCGCCACGCTGGGCGACTGGGTATCGCGCTATAAAGACGTGGGCGTGCACGAGGGACTGCTGCTGGCGGGCGGGGTGCCTGCACCTGCGGGCGATTATGCCACATCGATGCAACTTCTCGAATCAGGGGCCTTTGATGGGTTTGACCGCCTGCACGTGGCGGGCCACCCCGAAGGAAATAAAGATATCGACCCAGACGGGTCTGACCGCGCCGTGATGGAAGCCGCGCGCTGGAAATACGCGTTCTCGCAGCGCACCGATGCCAAAATGGCGATGGCGACGCAGTTCTGTTTTGAAGCGCAGCCCGTGATAGATTGGGTTCAACGCCTAAGCGACGAAGGCGTTGGTCTGCCTGTGCACATTGGCATTGCAGGGCCAGCCAAACTGCAAACGCTGATCAAATTTGCCATTGCTTGCGGCGTGGGCGCATCATTGCGCGTGCTGCAAAAGCGGGCGATGGATGTGACCAAGCTGTTGCTGCCCTATAACCCGGACGACGTAATTGCGGGCCTTGCCGCCCACAAAGCTAAAAATCCCAATTTCGCCATTGAACAAGTGCACTTTTTCCCGCTAGGCGGGATCAAGACCAATGCCACCTGGGCGGCGGAAAACGGCGGGCCCGACTGCCAACCCGCAGTCTGACAGCCTGCTGCATAATTTAAAGGAGCCGCCATGACGCGCACAGTGATCGAATCAAAAACCAAAACCGTCGTGATCGGATTTGACGAGCCTTTTTGCGTCATTGGCGAACGGATCAACCCTACGGGGCGAAAGAAACTGGCCGCCGAATTGGAAATGGGCAATTTTGACACCGTTCTGCGCGATGCGCTGGAACAGGTGGCCTGCGGGGCGACCGTTCTGGACGTGAATTCGGGCGCGGTGTTTACCAACAAAATGGCGCTTGACCCGCGGTATGCCGACAATAACTTTGTCGAACCGCCCCTGATGCGTGATTTGATCCTGCGCATTCAAGAGGTTGTCGATGTTCCTTTGTGCATCGACAGCTCGGTTCCTGGCGCTTTGGAAGCGGGTCTGATGGCCTGCGAAGGCCGGCCCCTGCTGAATTCCGTGACGGGCGAGGAAGATCGGCTGGAATTGGTGCTGCCTTTGGTCAAGAAATACAACGTGCCTGTGGTGGCGATTTCCAACGATGACACGGGCATTTCCCAAGACCCTGACGTGCGTTTTGCTGTGGCCAAGAAAATTGTGCAGCGCGCCGCCGATTTTGGCATTCCCGCGCATGATATCGTGGTGGATCCTTTGGTGATGCCAATTGGGGCAATGTCAACGGCGGGAAATCAGGTATTCGCACTGGTGCGCCGCCTGCGCGAGGAGTTGGGCGTGAACACGACCTGCGGCGCATCAAACATCAGCTTTGGCCTGCCGCATCGCCACGGGATCAACGCGGCGTTTTTGCCAATGGCGATTGGCGCAGGCATGACCAGCGCCATCATGAACCCCGTCCGCCAAGTGGAAATGGAGGCGATTCGCGCCGCAAATATGCTGATGAACCACGATGCCAATGGCGGCGAATGGATCCGCTTTGCCCGTGTTTTAGAAGCAGTCGAGGCAGGTGCCACATTTGCCGAAGCATCTGCCGCAGCCAGCGCCGCCACATCGGGGCGCCGCGGTGGGCGGCGTGCGCGCGAATAGTCCAAGGCCTAGGGGGCGTTCGCGCCTCTTAGGCGCTGCGCGCATTTCTTCGGTGAATGAGGCAGTTATTAATAATCAGCGCAGTGTGCCATCCCGTGGCCGTTAAATATCCTCTCGGCATTTGTCTGTTGTTCACGTCCCTCAACTATCCTTAGCAGCATAGCTGCCTGCGGATAGGCGCGTGTGCTTGCACAGCGACCGATCTGTATCGGATCTATATGTGCGGGGCCTGCGCCGATGCGGCGAATTTCATTTGCCCAACGAGGCACAATTTCGAAACATGCCCCCAACCAATGCGCCATTTCAGAACTGATGTTGGCAAAATCAATCGGGCTACATTGACCCGATCAGCTCTTCAAATGGGTCTGGTGGCGAAACGGCCGCCACCAGTGATTTTTTCAGCGACTAGGCCGATTTGCCAATGTCCGCTTGGGACTTGCGGACAGCGATCATAAATATCAGCACGCCAAAGGCCGCTTTTGCGACCAGATCAGCGATCGTATAGCCGACCTGAACCACGGTCAGGGCTGTTGTGCCCCCAATACCGATTGCGCCCGCAAAGAACACCACGGGGTAGAAAGACCATGACAAAACGGTCACCCAGATGGCCGCTTTGACCAATCCGCGCGCGCTTGCAGGTTGCTGTGCCACCGACTGGCTCAGACCGACAAACAATTCATAGACGATCCAAATGAATGGGATCATCGCCAAACCGCCCCACATCCAGCGTCCGGATGCGACATCGGCGATCTCGCCCGGGTAGCCTAGACCCACCATCAACGCAGCCAAAAGGCCAAGACGAATAGCTTTTGACGAGGTTTCCTGACTGCTTAGACCCATAACAAGGATCAATTCGACCAGCAACAATGGCACAGTCAGAAACCAGTCCACATAGCGGTAGGCGTCATTGAACCCAACGCCCGATGCCGTCACCGTGCCATTTATCACGGTGTAGGCATCAACCCAGCTTTGCGAGATACGGAGATAATGATACGCCGCGATAAATGTAACCAATCCCGTTACAGTCATTGCAGTTTTATAGGCATCCGCCACTTGCGATCTGCCAAACCAAAAAAACAGCGTCGCCGCCATCATCGCTGCAAGCGCGAATGAGAAAGCATTGTAAATAAGGTCATACTGACCAAGAGACATAGTTTCCATGAAATTTCCCTATAATTCCGTAAGTTAGAGTTAGCCCTTAAATCTCATGTTTCAAGCTATCCTTTGGGTAATTCCCCATCTTTAACGGGGGCGGATGCAACGGCATGTGCAGCGCTTGCGCGCCCTTTTCTTTGCCAAGCTACGGGTTACCTGTGTATGGGGGTGAAGATGCTATTGCATGTTAACAACGTAACCAAATCCTACCCAAACGCACCCGTGCTTCGTGGCGTGTCCTTTGATTTGCGCGCGGGCGAGATGCTGGCGCTCACAGGGGAATCAGGGTCGGGCAAAAGCACGCTACTGCATTTGATTGGCGGGCTGGACAGCGCCGATAACGGGGAAGTCGTCATTGACGGCGTGGCGATGACGGGCCTTGATGACGGCGGGCGCGCCAAGCTGCGCCGAGATGTGGTTGGTGTGATCTTTCAGCAATTCAACTTGATCCCCTCGCTGGATGTCGGGGCGAATATCGCCTTTCATGCGCGCCTTGCGGGTCGGCATGACGCTGCACTTTGCACGCGTCTGGCATATCGTTTAGGGCTTGCCGATCATTTGGCCAAATACCCCGAGGCTTTGTCAGGCGGGCAACAGCAGCGGGTAGCTATCGCGCGCACATTAGCCGCCCAGCCAAAGCTGGTTTTGGCAGACGAGCCAACGGGCAATCTGGACGAGGCGGCATCTGACGGCGTCTTTGCCCTGTTGTGCGAATTGGTTGCCGAAACGCGGGCGGGGTTGGTTTTGGTGACCCATTCGCAGCGTTTGGCCGCACGAATGGCAAGGCGCTTGAATCTGTCAAACGGGCTAATCGCATGAAACGCGCGATTTTTGCCGCACTGGTCAGTCATTGGCGGCGCAACCCATTGCAGTTGTTCACGCTGATTACGGGGCTGGCGCTGGGTACGGCGCTTTGGGCGGGTGTTCAGGCCATCAACACCGAGGCGCGCGCCAGTTATGCCACCGCCGCAGGCACAATGGACACGGCCCGATTTGGTCAGATCACGCCCAAAAGCGGACAGATCTTGGATATGGACGACTATATTGCCCTGCGCCGTGCAGGCTGGCTTGTTTCGCCCGTGATAGAAGGCGATTTTACCGGGATCACCCTAATGGGAATTGATCCGCTGACCGCGCCGCAAGGCACTGTCTTGCAGATCGGTGCTGGCGTTCCTGATTTTGCGGCGTTTATCTTGGGTGAAGGCCAAATTTTCGCGCGGGCAGATGTTCTGGCCAAATTGCCCCAAGGCCTGAAGGGTGTTGCGCGCGCGGATATGGCCCCAGATGTGGCGATCACAGATATTGGCGCAGCACAGCGCATTTTGGGCAGGATTGGTCAAATAGACCGTCTAATTGTCGCAGCAGCCCAGCCGATAACCCGCCGTCCACTGGCCGAAGTGGCCGCCCATTTGACCCAAGCCCAGCCGCAACAGGCGACGGATGTGGCGCGTCTTACAGACAGTTTTCATCTTAACCTGACGGCCTTTGGCTTTTTGTCTTTTGCTGTGGGCTTGTTTATTGTGCACGGCGCGATTGGTCTTGCCTTTGCACAGCGCCGCGTAATGGTGCGCAGCCTGCGGGCAATGGGCGCGCCGTTACGGGCAATTATGGGGTTGATGCTGGCAGAATTGATGGTTCTGGCCGCCCTTGCAGGGGCAATTGGCGTGGGTCTTGGATATATCGTGGCCGCCGCCTTGCTGCCCGATGTGGCAGTCAGTTTGCGCGGGCTATATGGCGCAGAATTGGGCAGTAGTTTGGCCTTTCGCTATCAGTGGTGGCTGCCCAGCCTTGGCATTGCTATGGGCGGGGCGGCTCTTGCGGGGGCTGGGGCGTTTAAGGCGCTTTCGGCGATGCCATTGCTCGCCAGTGCCCAGCCCCAAGCCTTTGCCTTGGCGCGGACAAACGGAATGATTTTTGCGGCACTTACGCTTTTGGTGATTGCGGGCGGTCTGGCCATTTGGGGGCACGGGTTGGTTGCAGGCTTTGCGATGCTGGGCGCGCTGTTGATTGGGGGCGCGCTAGCCTTGCCGTCTGCACTTTCATCGGTTCTGCGCCTTTTCGGCGCGGGCGCGCGCGGCCCTTTGGCACAGTGGTTTTGGGCCGACACACGCCAACAATTACCCAGCCTGTCACTGGCCCTGATGGCGCTGATGCTGGCGATGGCGGCAAATGTTGGCGTCTCGACGATGGTTTCATCTTTTCGGCTGACCTTTGTGGGATTTCTGGATCAGCGCCTTGCGTCTGAACTTTATGTATCGGCCATGGACGAAGCCCAAGGCGCGCGTATTGCAGATGTGGCGGGCCAATATGCCACGGCGCTGCTGCCGATTGTGTCAGCAGACAGCGTGGTCGCAGGGCAACTTGCAAAGATCTACGGCGTGATCGACCACGCGACCTATCGCGACAATTGGCGCTTTTTAGACGGCGCACCAAAAGCTTGGGAGACTGTGGAACGTCGCGAAGGCGCTTTGATAAACGAGCAGCTTTTTCGCCGCGCAGGACTAAGTTTGGGCGATACGCTGCGGATTACGCCTGATCTGACTTTGCCAATTGTAGGGATTTATGGGGATTATGGCAATCCGATTGGGCAGGTGATTGTTGCCAAAGCTGTTTTTGATGCTGCGTTTCCAGACGCCGTTGCGCTGCGCTTTGGCCTGCGCGCGGCGCCCGAAGGCATCCCCGCCCTGCGCGCCGCATTGCAAGATCGTGCAGGGCTAGAGGCCAGTGCAATCATCGACCAAGCCGCGATCAAGGCTTTGTCGCTGCAAGTGTTCGAGCGCACCTTTACCGTCACGCGCGCGCTCAATGTGTTGACGCTGGCGGTGGCGGGGTTTGCAATGCTGATGAGCCTTCTGACACTGGCCGATATGCGCCTGCCGATGCTGGCCCCGGTTTGGGCGCTGGGGATGGCGCGCAAGCGGCTTGCCGCGTTGGATTTGGTGCGCGCCATCGTTCTGGCGGCACTGACTGGCGTTATGGGGCTGCCGTTGGGGCTGGCGCTTGCGTGGGCGCTTTTGGCGGTGGTCAATGTCGAGGCCTTTGGCTGGCGCTTGCCCATGTATCTGTTCTGGCTGGATTATCTGCGGCTTGGCGGGTTGGCTTTGCTGGCGGGAACGCTGGCCGCCGCATGGCCTGCCTGGCGATTGTCGGGAATGGCGCCTGCACGGCTGCTGGGAGTTTTTCGGCATGAACGTTAGGGCGATGGTGCTATGGCTGTTGATGATGCCCTTGGGCGCGCAGGCCCAAGGATTTGCGGGCTTGGGCAATATCGCGAACGACGGTTTTGCCACGCCCTTACCGAACACAATTTTGCAATTTCCGCGCGACCACGGCGCGCACCCAGACTATCGCATTGAATGGTGGTATGTAACGGCCAATTTGCAAGGACAAGATAGGGCGCAATACGGGCTGCAATGGACGCTATTTCGCAGCGCCTTGGCCCCTTACGAGGCGTCGGGCTGGCAATCGCCGCAACTGTGGATGGGCCATGCCGCCATCACCACCCCCAGCGCGCAGTATGTGGCCGAAAGGCTGGCGCGCGGCGGTATTGGGCAGGCAGGGGTGACCCCTGCCCCATTTGTGGCGTGGATCGACGATTGGGTCATGGCTGGGCCTGATCTGAATACGCTGCGCCTGACGGCGGCGGGCACAGATTTTTCCTATGACATGGCACTGACTGCCCAAGGCCCATTGGTGCTGCATGGGCAGGCAGGCTATTCGGTAAAATCTGCATCGGGGCAGGCAAGCCATTATTATTCTCAGCCGTTTTATGACATCACAGGCACGCTGCGCCTGCCGTCAGGCGATGTTGCTGTGGCGGGCAAGGCGTGGCTTGATCGCGAATGGTCATCCCAGCCCCTTGCGCCAGATCAAACGGGCTGGGATTGGTTTTCCCTGTCATTCGACAGCGGCGCAAAGCTGATGGGATTCGTGCTGCGTGGCGGCAGCGATTACACATCGGCCACGTGGATTGAACCAGATGGCGCAGCAACTCCCCTGCCCAATGGCGCATTTAAAGCCCAATCCTTGGAAACGCACCCGTTGGCGGGGCGCGAATTGCCCATAAAATGGCGCGTACAATTGCCCAGTAAAGGGGTGGATGTGACGGTGTCGGCGCTGAACAATAACGCATGGATGGCCACATCCATGCCCTATTGGGAGGGGCCAGTAACCGTGCAAGGCAGCCATAACGGCGTCGGATATTTAGAGATGACGGGCTATGACAACTGATACAAATGCTGCGCGCGCGCAGACTGGTGCGTCCCTTTAGTCTATTTATAAACCTCGCGCCGATCAGAAAAGGCACGCACGCGCCTGCGCCATGCACGGTAACTGCCGCGCGCAAGGTTTGCGCGCATTAGTGCTTTGACATCATCCGGCCCAAGGCCATAAAGCGCGCGAATTTGCGCAAAGCTGGTGTGATCGCTGAGCGCCATTTCGATAACTTCGCTGACCTCTGCGCTGCTTAATGGCGTAACTTTCATCTTTGCCCCCATAGGCGCGGGATGGCATAAGGCACAGCCGCGCGATAGCGGTCAAATTCCGCGCCATAGCGGGCGGCAAAGCGGCGTTCTTTGGCGCGCGGAGCAATCAGGCAATAGGCCGTTAAGACCACCGACAGCGCCAATTGGTCTGGCGTCCAAACGGGCATTGTCCACAAGGTCAGCGCAAAGGCCACATAAATGGGTTGGCGGATGATGGCAAACAGGCCGCGTGTGGGCATTTGAGGGTAAACGGGGCGAATGCGCCCCAGCATCGACAGCCACCCCAGCGCGCCCGATTGCACCTCAACACCCGCATCAAAACTGGCCTTCATCAGCAACAGCCAACTGGCCGTATAGGCTGTGCATAGCGCCCAAGAGGCTGCCCCTTCGGCCTGCCACCAGACAATGCCCGACGGTGTCCACAGCGCAAACAGCGCAAACAACTGCGCCGAGGCGATTATGGCATAGGTGGTGGTGATCAACGTTTGGCCATGCGGGGCGGGAAAGATCCACGCCAAAACCCCCTGCCCTTTGCGCGATAGCAGCAGCGAATGGGCCAGCGGAAACTGCACAATCAGGGCTGCATTCGCCGCCATGGGCCAAGAGGCACGGCCAAGGCTGTGCTGCATTCCAAAAAACATCGCTGCAATCATCGCCCCGACGGCCAGCGCAAATATGGCATGGCAGACAGCGCCCAAAACCAGCGCACTTGCAATGCGCCCAAACCCGCGCGGCGCATGCAGGGCTGCCCGCAAAAGCGTGATAAGGCGGGCAAGCCGCGGATCCTTTAACATGTGTATCATCCAAGGGCCAAAATGGCAGCCGCAATGGCCGCGCCGCTGTCCCATGCCGCCTCGATCCTTGGGCCAAGGCACCAATCGCCGCCAATATAAAGACCCGCTGTGGGATGTAAGAAAGCCACCCCCAGCGGGACATCCGCACGGGCATAGCGCCAACGATGCGCCGCAGAAAAGACAATATCATTCGCAGCCAAACCAAGGCGCCGGCACAAAAGGGGCAGCATCAGAGCGCATATCTCATCGCTGGATTTTTCCAAATGCTGCAGACTAAAAGGCAAACTCGTTTGGGCGACCCATGTGGTCAAACCATTACCTGCGCGGCCAGATTTGCTGTTATCCTGCGCAATCCACGCCAAATCCTGCGCATTATCACGCGCAGCGGTAAAGGGTGCGGGGGCGCGGGCCGCCGCCATCAGTGTAAGGCACGGCTGCACCTGCACCGACGCGGCGGCGCGCACTGCATCATGATCTGGCCCTAGCAGCCCAGCAAGTTGCGGCGCGGGCACGGTCAGAATTACCCGCTCGGCCTGGACGCTGGACCCATCCGCAAAGCCAATGCACCACAGCGCGCCCTCTTGCCGCACAGATTTGGCAGCGGCGTTTTGCACAATTTGCAATCCAGCGGCTTGCGCAATGCCGCGCGCCAAGGACGACATGGCAGGCGCGCCAATAACTTGGCTGCGTCCCCCCCCCGTATCGCCCCCCGTATCGCCCCCCGTTTGCCACTGGGCCGCCAAGCCTGCCGTTTGAAGCGCGCCAAGGACTGCGGCAAATCCCGCGCCTTTGGCTGTGGCAAACTGCGCACCGTGATCGAACTGCAACTGGGTGCCGTCTGGCAGCGATACGCGGCGCGTGGCCACACGCCCCCCAACGCCGCGCCCCTTGTCAAATATCACAGATGCTTGTCCGCCCTGCACCAGCGCCGATGCAGCCGACAGACCCGCAACCCCTGCGCCAAGTATGACAATCGGCAAAGGCGTTGCAAATTCCATCCCAATCATTCCCGCGCCCAATCTGGCACGGTTTTTGCCAAAATTTCGGGAATATTCTGACGCACTTTGAAAAAGCCTGCCGTTGCAAGGGGCCACACGGCGGCGTCATAATCGCGCCGCCATTCGCACAGCGCAACGCCGCGCAAGGCCAGTGCTGGGGCGGCCTCGGACATGAAATCGCGCAGCGGCCCCTGCGTGATATAGGGCGTTACAATCTGCCGCGCACCTGCCTTTGCCGCCCATTGCGCCAGCGCGGTCGGATCGCCCGCGGCCAGATTATCCACGCTAAAACCCGCCCGCGCGGCGGTGTCAGCCAGACTGCCCGCCTCGAATGCGGTAACGTGATCGGCGACAGCAAGGGGCGAGCGCAGATGCGACACCGCCAAAGTTGACGCAGCAACTATGTCATAAGAGTGCAGATTAAAATCCTGCAAACAGCCATCTTCATCTGTAATCAAAAGCGCGGCAGGCAGGCCCAAGGCAGGCGCGGTCGGGCTGCGCAGCGCCAGCACAGGGGGCAAGCCGTCTGGCTCGGCATCCTCAAGACCCGCTGTTACTTCGGCCAAATCCGACGCGCGCGGGGTAAAACGCCCGCCCGTAAAGGTGGCAATATTATCCGCGCGGGCGGGATAAGGCTTACCGCGCGTATGCAGACCCGCAGCCCATCGCCAGCCCAGCGTGTTACTTGCCGCGTCCCCATCTAGCAAATGACGGTAAAAGAAATCCGCCCCAAGCCGCCACGGAAGGCCCAGCGTAAAAATCCAGATTGAGGCGAACCACATCCGAGCATGATTGTGCAAATACCCTGTTTCAACCAATTCTTGCGCCCAAACGTCAAAACACGCGATGCCCGTCTGCCCATCGGTGGCCCGCGCCAGATCGCGGCGCAAACGTCGGTCGAGATCGGCTGCGGCAAGATCGCCGTTTAGGCCACCGACATAGCTTTGCCAAACCTGTGGACGACGTTCCAGCCAGCCTTTGAAATAGCCCCGCCAAATCACCTCATCGATGAACTTTTCGGCCCCCTCGGCCCCATGCGCGCGCAAGGCGGCAGACAGCACTTCAGTTTCTGTAATCAAGCGATGACGAATATAGGGCGAGAGCTGCGAGACGGCTTTATGCTTGCCCGCACCATAATCATAATTGCGCCCATTGGCATAACGCCGCCCCATGGCCGGCACAAAATCCGCCATCATCGCAAGACCGGCAGCACGCGTGGGACTAAAGCTTTGCGGAAAAAGATTAAAGTTTTGCATTTTGAAAAACTGATGCAACGCTGGCAGAAATCAAGTTAAAGGCGGTGGATTTCCGTGGAAAATGAGCAACACATTCAGATTGAGGCAGAACCGAAGATTGTGGAACAGAAAGAAGACGCAGGCAGTTTTATAGAGCAAAACGCCGTGTTTGTTTAACGAAGTGGACGTGCCCTATCTTTGTGCCGCGCCCAGTGCAACACCTGCGACAACCGGCCAAAATGGCGCACAATCGAACTGGCCTTTAATCCAAAGGCTTGCCTCTTGGCGGTCCAATCTTGAACGCGCAGCGCATTAAACGCGCGCAGCGGCGTCTGGCCAATCGAGGTTGAGATTTGCTGCAAACAAGGGTCAGCCGCCTTTGAGACGCGCACCTGGCGCAGATTAATGTCTATCACACCGGCAACCGTCATCCGAAAGGGCGAATGAACAGCTTTCGCCGAACTGTCCCCTTCGATCGCGCGCTTCAAACTCTGCAACATTAGGAGCGAAAATATCCCCTATTTACAGCATAAATCGCGTGTCACAGAAGTTCAGAATATCGCCTTTTCGGATATTTGAAAAAAAAAATCAATGGGGGCGATTCTTCTTTTTTAACAGATATTCCGCAGGGGGAGCGGGACAGCTTTCTGGCACGCAGGGCGGCGGCGAACGCCCCCCTTACACACGCGTTGCAATGTGCAGCCATATCCCATCGCGGCCGCGCACTGTAAGATGTGCAACAGGCACCGGCGGGCGGCTTGCCACGGGAACAAAGCGGTATGCGCTGGCCAAAAGCGCCAGCAGCAAAACTCCTTCGGCCATGGCAAAGCCTGCCCCAGTGCACACGCGCGGGCCCGCAGAAAACGGCAGATAGGCGTCACGTTGACTTACTTTGGTCTCATCACGCTGCCAGCGGGCGGGGTCGAACGCATCAGGATTGGCCCATAACCGTTCGTGGCGGTGCAAATGCCAAGGCGAGATCACAACCTGTGCGCCGCGTTTGACCGCGCGCGCGCGAAAGGTTTCAGGGTGCAGATTTTGGCGCACCATCATCGGCACAGGCGGATAAAGGCGCAGGGTTTCGCGGAACACATCACGGGTTAGGCGCAACTTGGACAAATCAGAAAAACTGGGGGCATCGCCCAGAGACGCCCCTTCAGCGGCGACTTGTTCCTGAATATCCGGATAAAGTGCCAGCAGATAAAGACCCCATGCCAGCGCCGAGGCACTGGTTTCATGGCCGGCCAAAAAGAAAATAGCCACTTGATCGACCATTTCTTCAGGTTCAAACCCTTGGCCCGTGACTGGGTCGATGGTGGTCATGATCTTTGTGGACAAATCATTAGGCGCGCGGCGCGCAGAAATATCATCAGCGCGGGCTTGGGTCAGTTTTGTGATCAGCGCACGGATTTTCTGAGCCGAAGTCAGCGTCGATTTGCGATGCGCGCGGGGAAGCCATTTTGGCAAGGGGATAAACGCCGCAAGATTAAGCAGGGGCTGGCTGCGTTGATAGGCCTTAAACTCGGAAAACACCGCCCAAGCGGTTTCATCCTCGATCGGAATGGAGAACAGGGCGCGAAAGATCACATCGGCCGCAAGGTGCGAAGTGATCGCCTCGATCTCGACCTCGGCTGCCTGCACGCCCGCGCCCAACCGCGCAACCGCCGCCTGCCCTGCGGCCAGCATGGCGGGGAAAGTGTCGCGCAGGCGGCCCCCTTCAAAGGCGGGGTCTATGATGCGGCGCTGGCGCCTCCACTCATCCCCATTGGTGACAAAAACCGAATTGCCCAAAAGGGGTGCCAGCCCCTCGCGGATGCGGTTCGATTTGGGGAACAAATCGGGCGCTTCGGTTAGCACGCGCGCGATAAGCGCGGGATCGTTGATCATATAACTGTGGAAAAACAGCGTGCGAAATTCGGCCATCCAAGCATGATACAGGCGCTGGGGCTGGGCAGACAGAATGTCACGCCGAAACAGGCGCAGGTAGGCCCATAAAGACACGCGCGGGGCGCGCGGTGTGGGTTTGGGGGGCAAATCGGTCATGTGATATCCCGATAGTATGACAGCGCCTTTGTGATGCGCTGGGGCGAAGGGGCCACCCCCGCATAGCGCTGCGCCAGCGTTTGCGGCCCAGCGGTGATGCGGAAATAATCGTAATGTCCCACGCGGTCAAAGGCGCACATATACTGAAAATGCAGGCGGAAAAACTTATACCGCAGCTTGGCCCAAGTTTCTGGCGACAAGGTTTGGGTAAAGGCGCAAGACACGATCAGCGGCCATTTTTGCCCCCCCCCATCTGCCCCCGCCCCATTTGGCCCCGCCCCATTTGGCCCCGCCCCATTTGCCCCCACCATCGGGGCAAGCCCTGTCACCGCCACAGGATCGCACAGCGCAAAGGAGCAGCCATCGCCGGGGGCTGTGACATCGACCCAAGTGATTTCATCGCGCTGGCACAGATAGTGCAAATCGCCGCGCAGGCGGGTGGCGCGGGGCAGGAACGACACCATCGGCACCACTTGGCCAATGGTTAGAAAGCTGATTTCAGGGCGCTTTTCTGGCAGGCCAGCGCGCAGGATGTCCGACAATATCGTAACCCCCATATAGGCCCCTGAGGAATGGCCGACGATCAGCACTTCGTTGAAATCGCCGAGCAAGCTTTGTTGGATACGGGCGGCGAATGTGCCCATCCGAGCAGATAATTCAGGCGGATATGCCCCCCAATACTGCGCTGAAAAGGCGAAATCATGCATCAGGTAATGGGCCAGAATGTGATGGTCGTATTTTTTGGCAAGGGTCAAAAACCCATAGGCTGCGATCAGCCCAAGCAGGGCCAAAGCGGGGTGGATGAAAGACAGCAGCCATGCCGCCGCAGCGCCGATAACCGTGGCAATCAGGGCTTGGCCAACCAAATGTAGAACAGGATACAGCGCCGCGACCGTCGGCCCTTTGCGCAGGCGCATTTGCCTAAAAAATGCACCCGATGCGAAATAGACCCACATCGTGCTAACCATCTGCCAATAGGTTGCCAAAATGCCGTCAGGCATGGATGATTTGACGATGTCAGACCAGATCATCACCTCCACATCCACGCGCGTCTCGGTGCCGTCCATCACCCCCAAGGCCAGCCAGCCATAGGGAACATCTGACCCTTTTTTGCGCGGCAGGCTGGGCTGCATGGTAACGCTATATTCCGAAATAGCTGCCTGCGCCGCTCCCTCGAAGCGATATAACTCGCGATAACGGCGCGGCGGGAAGGGATCATACCCCGGAATATAAAACACCTTTCTGCGAAAGGCTTTAAGGCTAAGATCAGGCGTGGGCGCATTGGACATACGCCACCCTAGCGCGAGCTAGCCCAAGCTGGCAAGGAAGGGGATGTTATCCAGCAGCCAAAAAGACATGTCCGAAAACCCGCCCATCAGCATCAAGAGGCCAATTGTCCACAGCATCAGGCCCATAATCCGCTCAATCCGCTGGCCGTTGCGTTTCAGGAAATCGACCATGGGCGAGAGGCGCGCGAAAAAGGCTGCAACCAGTAGAAAGGGAATACCAAGTCCCAGCGCATAGGCCCCCAGCAGCGCCGTGCCGCGGGCGGCGTCCCCCTCTTGGGCAGCAAGCGTTAGGATTGCACCCAATTGCGGGCCGATGCAGGGCGTCCAGCCAAAGGCAAAGGCAAGGCCCAAAACATAGGCTCCAAACGCAGTGCCACCTTCGGCCGAGGCATCCATACGCAGATCACGGTCCAGAATGGATATGCGGAATATCCCTATAAAATGCGCCCCAAATGTCATAATAACAACGGCAGCGGCAGTGTTGAACCACGCCGCATTGCCAAGGAAAAACGCGCCAAAGGCCGATGCCGCCAGCCCCATCAGCAGGAAAATCGTGGACAGACCCAGCACGAAAAACAGCGCGGCAAAAATAGGGCTGCGCCGCCCTTGGCCAGCCCCCTTCATCTCACCGACTGAAATGCCCGACATATAGGCCAGATAGGGCGGCACAATCGGCAGCACGCAGGGCGATAAAAATGACAGTCCCCCCGCGATCAGCGCCACGATAAGGCTGGGCAACAGGCTGGCGTCTAAGATATCTATGCCGAACATCGGGATTCCCTTTTGGCTGTGATAGCGCAGAAACGGCGCTGCGTTAAGGGCGCGATTGTCACAGATGCGTGGGAAGGTCTGCGAGGTGCCTTCGGCGAAGGTATTTAGATCAGTATGAAAGGGCATTTGATGGAATCGGATAAAGAGATTGATTGCCTAGGGCTGCTGTGCCCCCTGCCCGTTTTGCGCGCGCGCAAGGTTCTGGCGGGCATGTCGGCAGGGCAGGTGCTGCGCGTGCTGGCATCGGACGAGATGGCTGCAATTGATCTGCCCCATTTTTGCGCAACCGCGGGACACGCCTATTTGGGGGCCGCGCCCGTGGCAGGGGGGCAGGTCTATATGATCCGCTGCGGCATATGAAGAGGGGCAGAGGTTGCCCCCTGCCCCGATCATCAGCCAAATATCAATGGCTTAGGATTTGCTGCTCCACCAGCCCTTTTTGCGCGGCTTGTCGGGCGCGGGGGCTGGCGCTGGGGCGGCGGGGGCCTCAGCCACTGGTGCGGGGGGTTCAGCGGCAGGTGGGGCAGGTGCGTCTGGTGCAATGACCTGTTCGGCCACATCACCCGCGTCCTTGGCCTTTGCGGCGCGCGGGGCGCGGGTGGGTTTGGCCTTGGGTTCGGCAACAGCGACTGGATCTTCAGCTTTTACCTTGGCGCGGCCACGGGTTGGCTTTGCGGCAGATTCTACTGGCGCGTCAATGGTTGCGCCAAAGGCTTCAGCCACGGCAGCCTCTGCATTTGCTGGCTCTGCATCTGCTGGCTCTGCATCTGCTGACACGCTGGGCGCGAGGGTATCGTTGTCTGCCTTTTTGCCACCGCGCGGGGCGCGGCCGCGCTTTGGCTTTTCGCTGGATGGGGCTGGCGAGGCGGCGGCTTGTTGCGCAGAAGGTGACGCATCGGCGCCCTCATTGGCCGCATCATCATTCTCGCCTTCGTCCTCATCGTCGTCTTCGCCAGATGGCGCGGCATCATTGCCATCACTGCTTTGCGCCCCACTACGCGGCTTGCGGCGGCGGCGGCGGCGGCGCTTTTTGCCGCCATCCCCTGCGCCATCGCCTTTGCCTTCGGGTTTTGCCTCGGCGCTGGCGGTATCTTCACCTGCGTCTTCGCCCTCATCCTCGACAAAATCGTCCAAAACCTCGTCTTCCTGCTCTTCTTCGGCCACAGGCGCGCCCATCAGGCTGGCGTTGCCCGAAATTACGGACGAGCTGCCAATAACCGCCCGTGTGGCGGTTTTGAATTTTTCAATAGTGAAATCAGGGCTAATCATGACGGGGTCGCATTCAATACGCACCGACATGCCCGTGCGCGCCTCGATCTGGGCGATATGCTCGCGCTTTTGATTGATCAGGAAATTCACAATCCCAATCGGCGCGCGCAGCAGCACCTCGCGCGATCGTTTGCGCGTACCCTCTTCTTCCAAAGCGCGCAGCACTTGCAGACCAAGGCTGTCATCGCTGCGGATCAGGCCCGTTCCGTGGCAATGCGCGCAGGGCTGCGTCGTGCTTTCCAGCATACCCGGGCGCAGGCGTTGACGCGACATTTCCATCAAGCCAAAGCCCGAAATGCGGCCCACCTGAATGCGGGCGCGGTCGGTTTTCAGACGGTCTTTCAGGCGCTTTTCAACGGCGGCGTTGTTGCGCCGTTCTTCCATGTCGATAAAGTCGATCACGATCAAACCTGCCAAATCGCGCAGGCGCAATTGGCGGGCGACCTCTTCGGCGGCCTCTAGGTTAGTTTTCAGCGCCGTATCTTCGATGCTGCCTTCCTTGGTCGCACGGCCCGAGTTTACGTCGATGGCCACCAGCGCTTCGGTGATACCAATTACGATATAGCCGCCCGATTTCAACTGCACTGTCGGGTTAAACATGCCCGAAAGATAGCTTTCCACGCCATAGCGCGCGAACAGCGGCGTCGGATCGGCATAGCGGACAACCTGCTTGGCATGGGCGGGCATGATCATGCGCATAAAGTCTTTGGCAGTGCGATAGCCGCCTTCGCCTTCGACCAAAATCTCATCGATTTCCGACGAATACAAATCGCGGATCGTGCGCTTGATTAGATCGCCTTCCTCGTAAATCGCGGCAGGGGCCATAGATTTCAGCGTGAGTTCGCGGATTTGCTCCCATAGGCGCATCAGATATTCATAATCGCGCTTAATCTCGGGCTTGGTGCGTTTCGCGCCGGCGGTGCGGATGATCAGACCCGCGCCTTCTGGCACTTCGATCTCTTGGGCGATTTCTTTCAGTTTCTTGCGGTCAGCGGCTTGAACGATTTTGCGCGAAATGCCGCCACCGCGCGCTGTGTTAGGCATCAGTACGCAATAGCGGCCCGCCAGCGACAGATAGGTGGTCAGCGCCGCGCCCTTGTTGCCGCGCTCTTCCTTGACCACTTGCACCAACATGATCTGGCGCACTTTGATCACTTCTTGAATTTTATAACGCCGCGCGCGTGGGCGGCGGGGGGCAGAGATTTCCTCGGCGAGGTCCTCTTCGGCGACAGATTCTATATCATCATCGCTGTCGGACGCGTGATCAATGGCACGGAAAGCATCGTCTTCGTTAAAAGCGGATTCCCCATGGTGGCGGGGGCCGTGATCTGGATGTTCGGCATCCTCGGATGTGGTTTCATCCGTGGGCGATGGGCCCGTTGGTGCATCATGATCGGCATGATCATTTGCGTGGTTGTGATCACCCTTATGGCTTGTATGGTTGGCGCTGTGGTCGCCATCAGCGCCATCGTCGCCCAAATCCACCACTTCCATTCCCGAAGGCGAGGCGGGAGCGTCCTCTTGCACCATCGGCTCTGGGCCTGCCAGCACCGCATCACTAGTGGCGCTTTCGGCCATGGTGGCGGTGTTTGTCTCGGCCTCGATTGCCTCAATACCGTCAACTCCTGCCTCGGCAGCAGGGGCCGCGCGCCGATCACGCCCACGTCCGCGCGAACGGCGATCATTGCGCCCGCCACTTTCACGCCCACCTTCACGCGGCGCTTCATCGCGGCGCTCTTCGCGTGGGCGTGCGCGGCGATTTTCTTCCTCTTCCTCGGCCCGTGCAAAAGCGCGTTCCTCTTCCAGCAGCGCTTTGCGGTCGGCTAGGGGAATTTGGTAATAATCGGGGTGAATTTCGGCAAAGGCCAAAAACCCGTGGCGATTGCCGCCGTAATCCACAAAGGCCGCCTGAAGCGAGGGTTCAACCCGCATCACTTTGGCCAGATAAATGTTTCCCGCAAGTTGGCGTTTGTTTATTGTCTCAAAATCGAATTCTTCAACACGATTTCCGTCCACCACAACAACCCTTGTCTCCTCGGCATGGGTGGCGTCGATAAGCATTTTCTTTGACATGATAATCCATTGCGCCGCCTGCGCGAGATGGGCCTTGCAGCGCTGATTAAAAGCGCGTCAAGGCTGGTCATTCGTGCGGGAGGGCGTCTTGTTTGGGCGAATAAGGGCGTGCCAAACCTCAGCGCTCTGCCCATTGGACAGGTCTGCAATTGGGTTTTTATCGCCTCGCGTCTCATCGCGTTTATGTTCAGGCAGTACGCTGCCCGCCTAAGCTGACCCCGTTTTGCGCCGTCATATCAGGCACTTGCGGGTTTTTATCTGGCCAGGGTTGGCCAATCCGGCTGCCTGTTTGCGCGGCGTAATTTCACACCTAGGCACATTGGGCAGAGAATTTCTTGGCAGCATCATACCGCCTGCGCCAACACTAGCGGCAATTGGGGCAAAAGGGCAATGGGTAATTGTAGCGAAAGGGGAAACATCGGCTCAACTTTTAGGTGTGTTTTGGGTGCGCGCTGCGGGATTGCCCATGATTTTGCGGTCATACCACCGAAACAGAAACGGATTGACAACGATAGATAACATCGCACCCGCCAAGATAAGCCCGAATAAATCATGTGAAATCAGGCCATTCCCTAAGGCTAGCCCGGCCAGAATAAAGGAAAATTCGCCGATTTGCGCAAGGCCAATTGCCACGGGCAGGCTGACCTCTTTGGGCAGGCCAAACAGGCGTGTGGTGGCAAATGCCGCAAGTGATTTGGCCACAACAATGGTGAAAAAAGTGGCGAATACGCCCAAGGGTTGCGTTGCCATTGTGCTGGGGTCAAACAACATCCCGACCGAGACAAAGAACAAAACCGAAAATGTATCGCGGATCGGCAATGTGGTTTCTGCCGATTTGCGGCCAAGGGGGCTTTCGTTCAGCATGACCCCTGCCAGAAACGCGCCCAGCGCGAACGAGGCATCAAAGACCACATAGGCCACCCAAGCAAAGCCCAGCGCAATCGCCAGCGTGCCCAAAGTGGTCAACTCAACCGAGTCTATTTTGGCGATTTGCGTGAAAATCCACGGCAAAAACTTGCGCCCTACGATGAACATAAACGCAAAAAACCCAAAAACTTTGAACAACACCGACAGGGCAGCGACGGCCAGCGAGGTCCATTCAACACCCCCCATGGTAGCCTGCGCAAGGACGGGCAGCATAACCAGCGCAAAGACCATGGCAATATCTTCGACAAACAGCCAAGACACTGCCAACTTTCCGCCAGCACTTTTGGTCAGGCCCCGCTGTTCCAGCGAACGCAGCAATACAATCGTGCTAGCAACCGACAAGGAAAAGCCAAAGATCAGCGCCCAGGCCAGCCCATAGCCCAAAGACGTGGCCACGCCTGCGCCCACCAGCGTCGCCACCGCCATTTGCACCAGCGCACCCGGCAGGGCGATCTTGCGGCTATCAATCAAATCCTTGATCGAAAAATGCAGCCGCACGCCGAACATCAGCAAGATAATTCCGATTTCCGCCAATTGTTTGGCCAAGGCCACATCAGCGACAAAGCCGGGCGTGTAGGGGCCAATGGCTATACCTGCCAACAAATAGCCGAAAATCGCGGGCAGGCGCAGCTTTTTGGCCACCATGCCAAAGACAACGGCCGTGACGATACTGGCAATGATAGTCGTAAGAAGCGCTGTTTCCATATGAAGAACTGTGTGCCCGCTTTACTAAAAATCAAGAGATGCAGCGAAAGATTGGCGGCCCAAGGAGGACATAGATTTGTCCCAACATTACCCTTACATGCGCGCAGCACTGGCGGCTGAAAGGGGGCGCTCGCGCCCCCGCCTGCGAAGGCAAGCCTTCACAGTCTCCCCCTGAGGATATTTTCAGAGTTAGGAAGCAGGCAGAAAGCCTGTCTCTTCCTTGCTCCCCAAAATATCCTCGGGGGGAAGCGCAGCCCCCCTGTTCCGCCCTAGACATAATCCCCGCGCTGCAAGCCATACTTGGCCATCTTTTCGTTCAGCGTGCGGCGCGGCAGGCAAAGTTCGTCCATCACGGCGGCGATGCTGCCTTTGTGGCGGCGCATGGTGCTGTCAATCAGCATCCGCTCAAAGTCATCGACATAATCTTTTAGCGGCTTGCCTTCGGTCGTCATCGCGGGGCCCGATGCTTCGTTATCGGCCATCAGCAGTGAGGCAATGCTGCCCGTCCCGCGCCTGCTTTGCAGCACAGCGCGTTCGGCGATGTTGACCAGTTGGCGCACATTACCCGGCCAAGGCGCTTGCAGCAGTTCGGCGGCCTCTTGGGCGGACACTTGCGGCGCATCGCAGCCATATTCATCGGCATAATCTGCCGCCGCCGAATTGAATAAAGTCAGAATATCTTCGCCGCGCGCGCGTAGGGGCGGGCAAAGAATGGTCATGGCACCCAGACGGAAAAACAAATCAGTGCGCAGGATATCGTCCAGCTTTTTGCCCTGCCCATGTTCATTGCAAATGGCAATAATGCGGGTTTCGGGCGGCAGGCCCTGCTCGTTAATCAGCGTCAACAGGCGCGATTGCAGCGCGTGGCTAAGTTCTTCGATATCTTCAAGGCACAGCGTGCCGCCCCGCGCGTCTTCGACCAAGGGCAGCGCGCAATCTTCAGTGGGGCCAAAGATGCGGGCAGCCAATTGATCTTCGCCATAGGCGGCGCAGGAAATGGTCACAAACTTGCGCGCCGCGCGCGGGCCCACGGCGTGCAGCGCGTGGGCGACCAGCGTTTTGCCCGTGCCGGTTTCGCCATCAATCAAAACATGGCTGTCGGCTTGGCCGAAATCCAAGATATCCTCGCGCAGGCGCTCCATCGCGGGGGACGCGCCAACCAGCTTTTTCATCAAGACCGACCCATCGGCCAATTCGCGGCGCAGCGCGCGCGCATCCAGCGTCAGGCGGCGCGCCGATGTGGCGCGTTGGGCCAGTTCCGTCATGCGGTCGGGGTTGAACGGCTTTTCCAAAAAGTCGAACGCCCCCACCCGCATCGCCTCGACCGCCATGGGCACATCGCCGTGGCCCGTGATCAAAATAACAGGCAGGCCCGAATCCATGGTCATCAGGCGTTTGAGAAAGGCCATCCCATCCATGCCCGGCATTTTGATATCTGACACCACGATGCCTTCGTAATCGGCGGTGATATGTTTCAGCGCTTCGTCTGCGCTGTCATAGGTTTCGGTATCGAACCCCGACAGGGCCAGCCACTGGCTGATCGATTGGCGCATGTCGGCTTCGTCATCCACAATCGCCACTTTTAATGCCCGTGCCATGTTTTACTCCGCTGCCTTTGCCTTGCTTCCCAAAAGGGGAAGAATGATATCAAAAATTGCCCCGCCTGTAGGCGCAGCCCCGTTTGCACCCGCCGCGCCGCCGCTGCCTGCATTGCGCGCGGTCAGCCGCCCGCCCAAATCGGCCATGATGCTGGACGAGATCGCAAGCCCCAGGCCCACGCCTTCGCCTTGCTTTTTCGTGGTATAGAAGGGTTCAAAAATCGCTGATGGGTCTTTGATCCCTGTGCCATTGTCGCGCACCGATAGAACGGCATCATCACCAACGGTCATCAACAACTCGACCGATGGATCAGCCACATCTTTAGTGGCATCCAGCGCGTTGCGCAGCAGGTTGATAATCACCTGTTCCAGCCGCAAGCGGTCTGCCATCACCATCACAGGCGTGCGCGGCAATGTGCGCCCGATGCGCAGCGCGCGGGTTTTCAGTTGCGGCTCCATCATCGACAGCGCCGATGACAGGCAAGCGCGCAGATCGACTGCTTCTACCGCATCGCCCCCCTTGCGGGCATAAGATTTCAGCTGCCGCGTGATTGCGCCCATCCGGTCGATCAGATCATCAATGCGCTGGAACGAGGACAGCGCCTCGTCTGGCCGCTTGCGTTCCAGCAGCAGACGCGCGCCAGCAAGATAGGTTTTCATCGCCGCAAGCGGTTGGTTCAATTCGTGGCTGACCGCCGCCGACATTTCGCCCAAAGCCGCCAGTTTTGACGATTGCGCCAGCGAAGTTTCCGCCACTTCTAGCGTTTTTTGCACCTTTTCCCGCTTGGCGATTTCGCGGTTCAGCCGCGCGTTCAGCTTGCGCAATTCCACCGATTCGCGCAGCAAAACCACCGATTGCGATTTTGCGCGGCGCGAGGACATATAAAACAGCACCGCCGAGAAAATCGCCATTGCCATGATTTCCAGCGCAATCACGCCATTTACCTGCGCGCGCACAGAATCATAGGCGGTGAAATCAACCATGCGCCAGCCCTGAAACGTCATGCGCGTTTCCGTGCGCATCACCGCCTCGCCCGACAAATAAGCATCTGGCGGGTCTTTGGCCCAATCGGTCGCACTGGACAGCGCGCGCGCCACCGCGCCCGCCCCATCAGACGATGTCAGTGCCGCATCCACCGCCTTGCCGCGCCAGCGATGGTTGGATGCCAAAATCACCACGCCTTCGCTGTTAGTCACCAAAACCGAATCTTGCAAGCTGGCCCAAGTGCGTTCGTGCTTCATCAAATCTGCGGCCACTACGATCACGCCCAGATTGCGCCCATCTTGCACAATGCGGCGCGCATAGGTGAAGTCAAACGCCCCGCCATCACGCGGGGTAGCAGTAAAAATCGTCTCGTTTGATCGTTGGGCCGCCACAAAATAGGGCGCTGCGCGCAGATTTTGGCCCAGCACATTGCGGTCGGTAGCGCCCGCCACGCGCCCGTCGCCATCCAGCAGCATGATAGAGGCCACGCCAATTTCGCGCTTGACCGCAATCAGGCGGCGGGTGGTGGCGGTATAGATACCCTCGTTCAGCGCCGCAATCAGCGCGGGATCGCCCGACAGCAGCAAAGGCACCACCGACGATCTTTGCAAATCGGCCAGAATATTGCCTGAATACAGCGCAATGCGCAGCTCGGCGCGGTTGCGGGTGGTTTCGGAAAACCTTTCGGTCAGCAGGTTAGTGGTGATAAAGACGATTGCCAAGCCAATCAACGCAAGAGCGGTGTAAACCAGACGAATGCGCCATGATGCAGGGGCGGATTGACCCTGCTCTTCTTCATCCTCATCGGTTTGGGGCAAAACAACCTGCCGCTGTGCTGGTATTCTCATAATCCCAGATTAGGCGCGCGTTTGCACCGCCTCAACCCTGCGCGTTTAGGCAAGCGCCATTTCGCCTAAAAGGCTGGCGAAAACCCCTGCCCCATCGGTGCTGCCCACGCGTGCATCAACGGCGCGTTCAGGATGCGGCATCATGCCCAGAACACGGCGGTTTTCGGATAGAACCCCCGCAATATCGCCCATAGATCCGTTGGGATTATCGCCATAACGCAGGGCAATGCGATCTTCGCCGTGCAGACGCGCCAGACCTTCCGCATCGATGGTGTAATTGCCATCATGATGGGCGATGGGCAGCGCTATGGTTTGGCCTTGGGTGTAGCCACATGTAAAAGGGCTATTCGCGCTGGCCACGACCAAATCCACCGATTTGCAGATAAATTTCAGCCCTGCATTGCGCATCAACACGCCAGGCAGCAGGCCCATTTCGGTAATCACCTGAAAGCCGTTGCAAATGCCCAAAACATAGCCGCCCTTGGCGGCATGTGCGCGCACCGCCGCTGCAATGGGGCTTTGCGCGGCAATCGCCCCGCAGCGCAGATAATCGCCAAAGGAAAACCCGCCCGGAACGCCCACAACATCTACGCCCGCAGGCAGACCCGTATCTTTGTGCCAAACACGCGCCAAATCAAAGCCCGCATGTTCAAAGGCCACAGCCAAATCGCGGTCGCAGTTCGATCCTGGAAAGGTGATGACAGCAGCTTTCATCGGCGGGATTCCTTTGCGGACAGGTGCTTACAAGATTTCGATCTGATAGCTTTCGATCACGACATTCGCCAAAAGTTTATCGCACATGGCGGTCACGCTGGCGCGGGCTTTGCCTGCATCGGTCTCTGCCAAATCCAGTTCGATCACCTTGCCTTGACGCACGCCCGATACCCCCGCAAAGCCCAGGCTGCTCAGCGCGTGGCGCACCGCCTCGCCTTGCACATCCAAAACGCCAGTTTTCAGCATGACTGTGACGCGCGCTTTCATCGGCAATCTCCTGTTTTGGCCGTGGGCCCGCCTTAACCAAACGCGGGCGGGGCGGCAAGTGGGAATGGCCTAGTTAATCAAACTTGGCTTGATCTGATGGGTCACGTTGCTGGGCAAAACGCCAAGGCGGCGGGCAAGTTCGGTATAGACATCGGCCACGGCGGTGGTGTCAACGGGGCTCGGCATTTCGCCCATTTGCACCGACCGCACTTCGGAGCCGCGTTCGCCCCCCCGCTCGCCTCCCCGTTCACCCGGAATGCGTAAATCCCACAGGCGGCAGGTATCGGGGCTGATCTCATCGGCCAAAATCAGGCGCATAAAGTCGCCCTCCCACACACGGCCAATTTCAATGCGAAAATCGGCCAAACGCACGCCCACGGCCAGCATCAGGCCGGACAGAAAGTCATTCACCCGCAGCGCAATGCGGATGATATCGTCGATGTCCTGCTGGCTGGCCCAGTTAAAGGCCATGATATGTTCTTCAGACACCATCGGTTTGTGCGGAATGGCGGGGTTCTTTAGGTAATATTCCACAATCGGCCCCGGCAGTGGGGTCCCTTCGGGAATCCCAAGATTGGTGCTCATCTCGCCTGCAGCATAGTTGCGCACGACAATTTCTAGGGGGATCATCTCGGCCATTTGCACCAGTTGTTCGCGCATGTTGACGCGGCGAATGAAATGGGTGCCCATGCCAATGCCGTGCAGACCCGACATGAAAAATTCTGAAAGACGGTTGTTCAGAACTCCCTTACCATCCACCGCAGCAGGGTTCGCCTGTTCGGGGGTGGGCGCGCTATCGTCTTTGAAATAAGCGATCAGGGTGCCGGGTTCGGGCCCCTCGTATAAAATCTTGGCCCCGCCTTCGTAGATTTTCTTGCGCCGCGCCATAGGGCCCCCGATAGATATACTTCCCTGCCTATAGGGCACGGGGCGCATTTGGGCAAGCAGAGGTGCAAAGCGTCGATAAGCCCCCTTGCAGCGCGCGCGCCGCCACGCCATATCTGCACGAACACAACCGAAGCCAAAGGGAACGATATGCCAAGCTTTGACGACCGCGAGAACGCCTTTGAATCCAAATTCGCCCATGATGCCGATATGCAATTTCGCGCCGAAGCGCGCCGCAACAAATTGCTTGGCCTATGGGCTGCAGAGTTGATGGGTAAATCGGGGGATGACGCCGCCGAATACGCCGCCAGCGTGGTCGCCGCCGATTTTGAAGAGGCGGGCAGCGACGATGTCGTGCGCAAAGTGGCTGCCGATTTGGGCAGCACCGCGACCGAGGACGAGATACGCGCCAAGCTGACCGCGCTGATGATTGAGGCAAAATCACAGCTAATGTCCGAGATTTGAACGCGCCACAGCGTATCTTGATAACAGGGGCGGGGGCGGGCATTGGCCGCGCCACCGCACAAACATTCTTATCTCTGGGCTGGGATGTGGCCCTGCTGGGGCGGCGGGCACAGACCCTGCACGACACGGCGGCGGGCGCCCCTGCCCTGATTTTGGCGGGCGATGTCGGCAATATGGCCGATGTCACCAGCGCGTTTGACACTATTAAAACCCACTGGGGCCGTTTGGACGTTTTGTTCAACAATGCAGGCATATCCGCCCCTCAAGCGCCCATTGATGAAATAGAGCCCGCACAGTTTTTGGCCGTGGTGCAGACGAACATTGTGGGCATGTTTTATGTCGCGCGCGCCGCCTTTGGACTGATGCGCGCGCAATCCCCACAGGGGGGACGAATTATCAACAATGGGTCAATCTCAGCCCATGTGCCACGGCCTGGATCAGTGCCCTATACCATGTCAAAACATGCAGTCACGGGCCTGACGCGCACGCTGGGGCTGGATGGGCGGGCGTTTAACATTGCCTGCGGGCAAATTGACATCGGCAATGCGGCGACCGAAATGGCAGCGGCGTTTCCCAAAGGCACGATCCAAGCTAATGGCCAAATCACCGTGGAACCTGTTATGGATGTGGGTCATATCGCCCGCGCCGTGGCGCAAATGGCGGCCCTGCCCTTGGACGTGAATATCCCGTTTCAAACCATCATGGCGCGCGATATGCCCTATATCGGGCGCGGCTAGGCGGCCTGCCCCGCGTCTGGCTTGCAAAACATCTGATACATCAGACCGACCAGTGATTTCACCCGAGCATCTGCGATGCTATAGTAAATCGCCTTGCCATCGCGCCGCGTTACAACCAGCCCTTCCAGCCGCAGGCGCGAAAGCTGCTGGCTGACCGCCGATTGCCGCGCGCCGATCAATTCTTCCAATTCCGTGACCGATTTTTCGCCCTCTAGAATATGGCACAAAATCATCAACCGTCCTTCGTGCGATAGGGCCTTTAGAAACCCCGCCGCCTCGCCCGCCCGCGCCGCCATCAAATCAACGGAATCATCGCTTTGTGGTGCCAAGCTTTGGGTTTGAGGGGGGGCCATACTGCGCGCTCCTGCATTTATTCATACATACATTCACTATACTATATATGTAACGCGGCCGTTACGGCAAGCGTTGAGTTGTTACAAATATCCGCTATCGTGCCTGCAAAAAGGAGCCATATATGACGTTGCGCGACCCTGCTTTCACCGCCACTGCTTTCACCGCCATTGGCCGCTTTTGGCGCGGCAATTTGCACACCCATTCAACCCGTTCGGATGGGGTGCTTGCCCCAGAAGAGGTCTGCCGCCGCTATCGCGCCGAAGGGTATGATTTTATTGCCCTAACAGACCATTTTATCGGCGATTATAGCTATCCGATTGTCGATACAGTGCCGATGCGCGCGGATGGTTTCACCACGATCTTGGGTGCAGAACTGCATTCAGGCGCGATGGAGAATGGCGAGCTTTGGCATATTCTGGCGGTGGGCCTGCCAGCCGATTTTGCCCCGTCCAACAGCCCCAGCTTTCAGCCCATTGCCGGCCAAGAAACGGGGCCAGAAATTGCTGCACGCGCCGTGGCGGCAGGGGCTTTTGTGGCGATTGCCCATCCGCAATGGTCTGGCCTGACGCTGCAAGATGCCCGCAGCATCCCTGCCGCCCACGCTGTCGAGATTTATAACCACGGCTGCTGGGCGGGCTGCGATCGCCCCGACGGGACGGCAATTGCTGACCTGCTGCTTACCGAAGGCCGCCGCCTGACGATGATTGCCACCGATGACGCGCATTTCCACGAGCCTGACCATTTCGGCGGCTGGGTCATGGTCAAATCGCCCGCAAACACGCCAGATGGCTTGCTGGCGGCGCTAAAGGCGGGGCATTTCTATTCCAGCCAAGGGCCAGAATTGCGCGATGTGCGCGTTGAGGGCGATCATCTGGTGGTCGAATGCAGCGCCGCTGTGTCGGTCATGGCACTGGGCCATGGCACGGGGGCCAAAGCGGTGCATGGCCATTCGATGACCCATGCGTCAGTGCCCCTTTCGCGGCTGAACGATTCGCCTTGGGTGCGGGCTGTGGTGGTCGATGCGGGGGGCAAGCGCGCGTGGTCAAACCCGATTTGGCGGCGCTGAATACGTGCCCAGGTGCAAACCTTGGGCGATCATCTGATCCCAAGCAGGGTCGGGGCTGAACAGATCAGCCCCGCCCACATCTGCCGCCCTGCGACGCAACTCGGCGCGGATGATAAGCGGGCCACGCGCATCTGCGGCAAATATCGGCCCACCGCGCCAATTTGGGCACATGCCCGCGCCAAGCGCCGCCATATCAATGGCATCGCCGCGCGGGGCCGCGCCTGTTCGCAGTAATTTTGCCCCCACATTGGCCAAAGCGGTCAAAAGCGCGGGCATCACATCTTCCGCCCCTTTGGGACATTCAGGAATGGCCGCACCTGTCGGCACACCGATACCAAAGGCGGCCATTGCGCCCAAAATATCTGCGCGCGGCATTGCGAGGCCTTGGAAATATGCAACCACCTGGGCCATGGTGCGGCGCAGTTCGGCCGCGATCTGTGGGCGTGCAGCGTCCTCCGATGTGCCGCGCTGGCGAGCCACAAAAGCATAGGTCAGTGCGCGGGAAATTTCGCCGCGTTGCACGTCATCATGGGCGGTATAGGAGGCAGTTAGCGCCGCTGCGGGCGGCAACAGCAGCGCGGCTTCAACAACCTCTAGCATTCGGCCTTGGGCAATCCACGGGCCAAAGTTTGGCCCAAGATTGCCGCGCGCCTGTGCAATGGCGGCAAGGTCTGCGGCCAAATTTTGCGCCGGCGGCAGTGTCGGGGTGTGGGCTAAATCACGCACCATATCAATAGCTTGGGAGTGCTCTGCTCCTGCGGCGCACAGTTGATCTATCAGCCCAATATCAAGGGCGGTCTCGCTGGCCAATTCCCCGCCCCCGATCAGCATTTCCAGCGCCATCTGTGCACCCACCGCTTGCGTCAAACGCACCGCGCCGCCCGCAGCGGGCAGCAGGCCAAGGCGAATGTCAGGATAGCCAAAGCTGGCGTGCGGCCCCGCGACGCGGCCCTTGGCGGCCAGCGCCAAATCCAGCCCAGTCGACAGGCATGGCCCCGAAATTGCAGCAACAACTGGTTTAGGCGCGCTTGCCACTTGTGCGCACAGCGCGCGCAGCGCATCGCGGTGACCATGTGGCGGGTCGATCAAATCTCCCACATCCGATCCTGCGGCAAACACCGATAAATCGGACATGATGACAATTCCGACCAGCGATGAATCTTGCATCACGCCCAAAAGCAGGGTTGAAACTTCGCTGCAAATTTCGGCGGACAGCGCATTGCTGGGCGGGCGCGATAGGCGCACCAACGCCACATCGCCCATTTGTTCCATCACAACCCCATGCCGTAGCGCCATTTTCTTCCTCCGGTATATTTGCTACTTTAACGCGAAGCGGCCTTATGCTGCAAGTGCGGCCTGCCCCATTTGCCCCTCAGTTGCCGCCCGTCAATATGCCCCTTGCACCCGCGCAGGGTTTAGCTAGGCTTACCCCTGAATTGGAGAGCGCGATGGATATCAACTGGCTTTATGGGCTGCTCGGCGGGCTTGTGATTGGCACGGCAGGGGCGATTTACCTGCTGGTCAACGGGCGCATTATGGGCCCATCGGGCAGCCTTGGCGGGCTGATGGATGGGGCGGATCGCTCAGACGAGCAGTTCGGCTTTGTGGCAGGGCTGGTCGCCATGCCTGCCGCGGCCGCCCTGATGATCCCGATGCAGACCTATGCTGGCAGCAATTGGGCTGTGCTGGTCATTGGCGGGCTGCTGGTGGGCTTTGGCACGCGTCTGGCCAATGGCTGCACATCGGGTCATGGGGTTTGCGGCATCTCGCGCCTGTCGCCGCGCGGGATTGTCGCCTCGGCCACCTATGTCGGGGCGGGCATGGTTGTGATGACGGTGCTGCGCCACCTATGGGGAATGATCTGATGCAGCGGACGCTATTTGCGGCCCTTGCGGGTGCGATTTTTGGGTTGGGTCTGATGCTGTCAGGCATGACCGACACGCGCTCAGTGCAAGGGTTTTTGGACATTTTTGGCGCGTGGAACCCAACGCTGGCCTTTGTCATGGGCGGCGCGATGATTCCGATGGCGATTGCGTGGCGCGTGGCCGCGCGGCGCAAAACCGCTGTACTCGGCGGCAGTTTTCCCGCCATGCCGCCGCCGCGCTTTGATCTAAACCTTATCGGAGGGTCGGCGGCCTTTGGCGCAGGCTGGGCGCTGACAGGGTTTTGCCCCGGCCCCGCGCTGGCCTCGCTGGGCTTTGGCGGCTGGCAGGGGTTGGTTTTCGTGGCGGCAATGGCGGGTGGGGCGTTGTTGGCCGCGCCGCTGCGCCGCTGACTTTGGCCGCTGACTTTGGCAGCTTTTTTGGGAGTTATGGATATGATGGACATTCGCCAGTTGACCGATACTTACGCCGTCTCGCCAATGATCGGCCTTGAAGATTTGTCGCAGATCAAGGCTTTGGGCTTTACTGATGTGATAAACAACCGCCCCGATGGAGAAATCGCCCCCGATGTGCAAACGGCGGCCATGCAGGCGGCAGCCACGGCGCTGGGGCTGAATTTTCATATCAACCCCGTGATTGGCGGCGCGCTGACGCCAGAAAACGTGCAACTTCAGGCCGCCGCCATGGCGGGGGCGACGGGGCCAGTTCTGGCCTATTGCGCATCTGGCAATCGGTCTTCAATTGTGTGGGCGCTGGCCCATGCGGGCAGCACTTCCGCTGATGATCTGATCGGCACGGCGGCGAAATTCGGCTATAATCTGGAACATTTGCGCCCCACACTGGGCGGCTGACGTCAGGCCGATTGAATAAAGGGCAAATCGCCGGCCGCCATTGAGCCAAGTTCATCCTCGCCCGCGCTATCGCCAACCCCATCGTCCAATAGGCTGGGCAAGCCCTGCGCTTGAATGTGCTGCGCATGTGCGCCCGTTGGCATGCCCTGGGCTGCGTCTGTTTTGCGCGCGCTGGTAACATCGGTCAGGCGCAGGGCGCGCATTCCGCGATTTTGCCCCAGCCGCGCACCCGCAACTCGAAATCCATCCATCCCGCGCAGGCTGATCTGGTCAAGATTGGCAAGCGGCAGGGCCAACACCTCGCCGACGGCAAGGCGCATGATCCGTTCAATCGGCAAGGAAATCTGCGCCAAGGCAGCATCAATTTGCACGCCCAAATCTTGCACCTGCTCGGCCAGATCATGCTGAAATGTATCTTTCTGCGCCTCAATCATAGGGGCAGGATCGGCCGCAAAATCGCTTGGCGTAAAATCGGGCAAATCGAAAGCAGGGGGCGGCATGGGCAGGGCCAGATAAATCTTGCCACTGCGCGAGCCGTCTTCCAGAATCAGATCGGCGGCCAATAGATGATAATCACCATCTTCCAGCATCAAATGCAGCGGGCGCGGATCATCGATAAAGGCGGCATAGCGAAAGCCTGCAGCCCATTCGCTGGCCCCCGCCCCGTTACCAGCGCCTTCAGCGACAATAGTTTCAAACCCCGCCAAGGCTGCGTCAATAAACTCGACCGCCATCGCGGCATCGGTGCGGGTGGGCTTGCGCAAATCTGCGTCATCCAGGGCATGGGCGGACAGATGGGTCAGGGTCAGCATTTCCACCATCGCCGCCAGCATTTGGCCCGAAAGGATCATCAGGCCCATTGCCTCGCCGCGCCCTTGCAACATCAAAATCAGGGCGCGCTGCATTGGGCTTTCCAACACCTCAGTCAGGCTGGCCTGAGCGCAGGTCAGCTCGGAAAAACCGACTGTCATTTTAAACTGATCGCGGGCCGCTCGCGCCAGTGCCAACCGCCACGCGCGGATATGCGGGTCAACTGCGGCGACGGCAGACACCCCACCTACTGTCGCCCCAAAATCAAGCGCGTCAAGACCATGTGCAGTGCCATCCAGCCCCGCCCCAATGGCCCCCAGCGTGCCCATTCCAAAACCTGCACGGCCCTCGCGCGCGCGCGCCAATTTGCGCGCCAAAACGCCCGTCTGCCCGCCTATTGTTTGCCCATCGGCCACGAATGTACCCAATTACTAGATTACCCTGCTGCCAGTATCGGGCAGACTGCTTACCAATTGGTGAAGATGGGCAAAAAGAGGCGCTAAGCCGCCCGTCCAATGCGCAGCGGGATCGATACGCGAAAAGCCGCACCCTTTTGCCCTGGAAGATACGAAATCGTGCCGCCCAAACTTGCCATCACCTCGCGGCAAATGGCAAGTCCAAGGCCCGCGCCGCCCACAGCCGCCGTATCGGACAGCCGTGCAAATTTCTCAAAAATGATTCCCTGCTGATCTTTGGGAATGCCCGCGCCGTTGTCGATGAAATCCACCAACACTTTGGCCCCTTTTTGCCGCACAGCGATGCGCAGCGTTGGGCTGGTTGCATCGCAGTATTTGCGCGCATTGGAAATCAGGTTAATGAACACTTGCACCAAACGCCCCTCATCGGTGCGCAAGAAAATTTCCTCTTGCGACTGCGTGCGCTGAATATCGAAGCTGCGTTCGGGGCGCGTTTGGCTTGCCGCGGCCAGCGCGCGGTCAATCAGCGCGCCCAAATTCGCCGTGGCGATATTCAGTTGCACAGATCCGTTTTCCAGCACCGACAAATCCAGCAAATCATCCAAAAGCCGGGTCAGGCGCAGTGCTTCGGCATGGATCACCGCGCCAAATTCGGCCACTTTTTCGGGCGGCAAATCGCCTTCGGTCAATATCTCGGAAAAGGCCCGAATGGATGTCATGGGGGTGCGCAATTCGTGGCTGATCTGGCCAAGGAAAGCGTCTTTTTGCACCGAAATCGCAGTCAGTTTTTCGTTGGCTTCGCGCAGTGCGCGCGCGGTGCGGGTAACCTCGGCCTGTTGGCTTTCCAGCCGCGTTGAATACTCCAAAATCTGCACAGTTTCATGAGCCACGGCCATCAAATCTTCAACAGTGACCATCGCGCGGCCAAACAACTGCGAAATCATCGCATGTGCGGTCGCAGCCCCAACGCTGCCAGCCATGCGCCTCTCAATCGAAGACAGAAAATCGGGGGTCAGATCGGGCAGAAAGCCGCCTTTGCCTTGAGCGCGCGCGGCCTCTTCAAACAGGGAAATTGCCGCATCGTCGCCAATGATGCGCTGCGCCATCGCCAGCAGCGCCTCGGGTTCTGCTTGGCCCTGCACCCAGCCCAAACGATCTGCCGCGATATCTTGGTCAAACACATTTACAAAAGCAGCGCCCTGCACCCGTTCAACGGGGCCAGGAAATGTCAGCAAACTGCCCAAGATAAACAGCGTTATATTGACCAGCATCGACCAGAAAATCGCATGAACCAGCGGATCCATCCCTGCCGTGCCAAAAAAGGCCGCTGGCCACGTCCAGTTTGGGCCAAACAGGTCTTTGCCCATTCCCTCAGGGTCAATCGCCGCCCCGAATGAGGGTAAAAACAACAGCCCCGCCCAAACGGCAATGCCCGCCAACATGCCCAGCATCGCGCCCGTGCCGGTGGCACCGCGCCAAAAGATACCCCCCAAAACGGCTGGCAGCACCTGCGCCATACCGACAAAAGCAATCAGCCCCATCGCCGCCAAATTGGAAGATCCGCCCGATTGGCGAAAATATTCCAGCCCAAGGCCCAAGACCGCAATAATCGACAGCCGCCGCGCGCCCAGCACCCATGCCCGAAGGTCAGACCGCATCGCCGCCTTTGGGCGCAGTCGCAGCCATGCGGGCATAATGATATGGTTTGAAATCATCGTAGCCAGAGCGATGGTTTCGACGATTACCATCGATGTTGCCGATGAAAATCCGCCCAAAAACGCCAGCATCGCCAGCGCGCCTTGGCCTTCACTCAGCGGCAGGGTCAGCACCAGCATATCGGGGTTGGCGGTGGGCAGGCGCTCCATCCCAACCACAGCGATGGGCATAATGAACAGGCTCATCAAAAACAAATAGGCAGGAAATGCCCAAGAGGCGCGGGCCAAATGCGCAGAATCGATATTTTCGACCACCATCACATGAAACATGCGCGGCAGGGTAATAATCGCGGCGGCTGACACAAAAATCAGCGCCGTCCATCGGCTTGCATCGGGGCGCCACGATGCCAAATCCAAATTCGCAATCTTGTTCGCCACCGCACTTGGCCCGCCGCCAAGACCCCAGACCACAAACACCCCAACTGCCAAAAGGGCGGCCAGTTTCACAACCGCCTCAAAGGCGATGGCGGTGACAATGCCGTGGTGCTGCTCGTTCGAGGCAAGATTGCGGGTGCCGAACAAAATGGTGAACAGCGCCAGCCCCCCTGCCACCCACGCCGCCGTCGCCCCGCCATTTGGCAGCGCCCAGCCTTGGGGCGTATCGGATACAAACACCGCAAAACTTTGCGTCACTGATTGTAACTGCAGCGCGATATAGGGGGTGGATGCCGTGACCGCGATCAGCGTCACCGTCACGCCAAGCAAGTTTGATTTGCCAAATCGCGATGAGATCAGGTCGGCTATCGATGTCACGCGGTGCACCCGCCCAATGCGCACCAATTTTCGCAAAATCACCCACCAACCGATGAACACCAATGTTGGCCCCAAATAAATGGTGACAAATTCCAACCCCGACCGCGCTGCATAGCCGACCGCGCCGTAAAACGTCCATGCGGTGCAATAGATTGACAGCGAAAGCGGATAGATCAGCGGTGCGCGCAGAATGCGTGTGCCGCCCATCGCGGCGCGCCCTTCGGCCCAAGCGGCCAGTCCGAACAGCAGCGCAACATACAAAAGACAGGCCAGAACAAGCACATTGAATGTCATTGCCTAAGGCCTGTTTTGCAAAGCGCGCGGCGCATCGAGAGATATCTCTGGCAGTGCGTCGGGCAAGGCACTTGCCACCTGCGTGGCGGTGCTGCGGCTTATGTGGGCGGTCGCGCGGCGGCTATCTTTCTGAGGTGCCGCGAGCGCGTCTAGCGCGGGCGCATTGGCCATGTCTGGCGATGATGCCGTCTCGCTTTCGCTTAAACCACGGGCCAAAACGGCCGCCAGCCCAATCAGCGCCACCCATAACGCAAAAACATAGGCCCAGTGCGCGAGCATCATTTGCGGCACAACGGGCCACATCAGCGGCAACAATACCAGCACTGTGCCAAATATAGGCAAAACCCGCGCCCCATCGCGCAAGCGGCGCTTGCGGTACGAATCGCGGGCCAGAAACAGGGGTTGCCGTGTGGCGGGCATTTAATCGCCCCCCATCAGCGTGCGCACAGCAGCGCACATCTCTTTGTTATCAAAAGGCTTTGTCATAAAGTTCGACACACCAGCCGCCAGCGCCGCTTCGCGGTCACGCTCTTGTCCCTTGGCAGTCAGCATCAAAACGGGCAAATCCTGCGTGGCGGGATCGGCGCGGATATCTGTTAAAATTTGCAAGCCAGACCGCACAGGCAGCATCAAATCCAAAATCACCAACTGCGGGCAAAGACGCGCTATTTCTGCGATGGCCCCCTGCCCCGTGGTCAACACCGTCACCTGCCAGCCATCACGGCCCAGCAAAAAGCGGATCGCCTCGGCGATGTTCGGCTCGTCTTCGATCAGCAGAATATGGCCCGCCATCACGCCCCCCCCGTTTGCCCTACTATCGGGGCAAATATCCCATGTGTCAAAGGCCAGAATTGGGCGCAGAATTGCGCTCAGGTGCGCCGGCCAGGATCGACGGCTCGCGCCGCGCGGGGCAATGGGTGCGCAGGCAAGTGCGGCAGGTTGCACCCACGCCCTGCACTGGCGCGGCCTGCGCGCTGGCAGGAATAATCAGCATCATCGCGCGGCGCAGCTCGGGCCCGCCAAAGCCTGCAGGATGGCTGGCCATACCAAAGGCGCGCAGGCTAAACCGCGGGGCATTGGGAATGGCCGCACCCACCTCAACCACCGCTTCAATTGCCTGCATCGGGCGCGCAAGAGCCGTGAACAGCGGCCAAAGCGGGCAAGCCGCCCCAAAACGCGGTAGGGAAAATCCCGGGATAGGGCGGCGCAGCACCAGCGTGCCAGACCCATCGCAAGCGACAAGACCCAGTCCAAGATCGGGCGCAAAGGCAAGGCGGCGAAAGGCGGCAAAAGGCGGCGCACTCAGCGCGCTGGCAATGGCCAGCGGGTCGGGGCCGTGCGCGGCGATTGCGGCGCGAAAGGCAGCATTGGGCAAACTGGCATGATCAGCGCGGATATCGCCTTGCAGCGCGCGCGCCATATCGCGGGCCGAGGCAGACAGGGCGCTGGGAATATCGGCACTGGCAATCTGCCAATCCAGGCCGCTGGCCCATGCCTCGACCTCTTCTTGCGGGCTGGCGCTGCCCTGCGCATCAATCTGCCCGCCACTGTCCAGATAGCGCACCAACGCCTCGGCCCCTTTGGCAAGGCGCGCCGAATCCTGATCCAGATTGCGCATAAACCGCGCTTGCCATTCGGGTTCCAAATCATCCGTTTCGGCCAGAATAACAGACGTTGACCGCACCGAGGCCACCGCAGATAGCACCTCGTGCAGGCTGGCAGACAGGTGCGGGTCATGCGACATACGGTCATTTACGGCTGCAATCGCGGCCTCTTGCGCCATGCTACGATGATGCATGGCCAGCACCGCTTCGGCCCATCCGGGAAAGCGCTGGGCAAATTCATCGGTGCGGGCAAATTCGGCTGCGGGCCATGCCAGCGCAACTGCGCGCAGATCATCCAGCGCCGCACCGCCGCCGCCATCGGCAAAGGCTTCCGGCGTATCACTCAGCGCTGCGGCCAAGCGCGATAAAACATCGGGCGGCACGCGGCGGCGGTTATGTTCGATCAGGTTCAGATAACTGGCCGACAGCCCCGCCGCCTGCGCCACATCGCCCTGCCGCAGCCCAAGCGCCATGCGCCGCGCGCGCAGTTTTGACCCTGATAATGCCGCAACCATGCCGTGATCCCCCTTTTGTAAATCTTTACAACACAGGGCCGGTTAGGCAATGAAAAACGCGCCCAAAGTCTCCTTTGGGCGCGTGGGTTTTGTAAAGCGGCTGCTTATTGCAGGGCTTTGTCGGTAACCTGCGCCGTCCAAGCGCCCGCGGGTTCCGCCGTGATTACAGGATCGCTGCCGCCCGACATCAGGGCTGCCACAGTGGCTTTATAATCGGCCTCATCCAGCGCGCCGTTGCTGCCTGCGGTCAGCTTGGCAATCTCGCCCATCATACGGGTTTGATGTTCGATCGTTTGCGCGCCAGTTGCGTCATTATCGATGACGATCTGCGCAGATTCGTCCACATTCGCTTCGGCATATTTCCAGCCCTTCATCGATGCGCGCACGAAACGCACCATCTTGTCTTCAAAGGCAGGATCGGCCAGCTTTTCTTCCATCACATACAAACCATCTTCCAGCGTTTGCACGCCTTCATCGGCATATTTGAAGGTAATCAGATCTTCTGCCTTTACGCCCGCATCAATCACCTGCCAGTATTCGTTATAGGTCATGGTCGAAACGCAAGCCGCCTGCTTTTGCAGCAACGGGTCAACGTTAAAGCCCTGCTTCAGCACGGTCACATCGGTGCCGTCTGTCTTCAGGCCCAACTTGTTCATCCAGTTCAGGAATGGATATTCGTTGCCGCCAAACCACACGCCAAGGGTTTTGCCCTTAAAGTCAGCAGGGCTGGCCACGCCCGATTCCTTTAGGCAGGTCAGCATCATGCCCGACGATTTGAACGGCTGCGCAATGTTGACCAGCGCCAGACCCTTTTCGCGCGCAGCCAGCGCGGACGGCATCCAGTCGATCACCACATCTGCGCCGCCGCCTGCGATCACTTGGGTTGGCGCCACGTCTGGGCCGCCCGGAAGAATGGTCACATTCAGACCCTCTTCCTCGTAAAAACCCTTCGCTGCGGCCACATAATAGCCCGCGAACTGGGCTTGCGTGACCCATTTCAGTTGCAGCGTCACGTCATCGGCGGCAAATGCTGCCGAAACGCTGGCCCCCGTGGCCGTTGCGGCAAACAGCGCCGCGCTTACAAATTTTTTCATCGTAGCCTCCGTGTTGTGGGACATTGCCCATTGGTTAATTTAACAAGTTACTTCCGTTGCGAAGGGTGCCAAAATGTCACCCGCCGTTCGATAAGCGAGACCGCGCCGTAAAACGCCGATCCCGCCAATGCCGCTACCGCAATCTCGGCCCAAACCATGTCAAGTCCAAGCCGCCCGACCTCTGCCGTGATGCGAAATCCCATGCCTACTGTAGGGCTGCCAAAAAATTCAGCAACAATCGCCCCGATCAAGGCTAGTGTTGTTGCAATTTTAAGCCCGTTGAACATAAACGGCATCGCCGCAGGCAGGCGCAGTTTGAATAGGTTATGGGTGTAAGTGGCCCCGTAAGTCGCCATCAAATCGCGCTGCATCTGGTCTGCCGCCTTTAGGCCTGCCACGGTATTTACCAACACAGGGAAAAACACCATCACCACCACAACCGCCGCCTTGGAATGCCAATCAAAGCCGAACCACATCACCAAAATCGGCGCAATGCCGACAATGGGCAGGGCAGCTACGAAATTGCCCACGGGCAAAAGGCCCTTTTGCAAGAACGGGCTGCGGTCTATGGCTATGGCCGTCAGCACCGCCGCGCCGCAGCCAATGGCATAACCACGCAGCGCGCCCTTTACAAAGGTCTGGTTAAAGTCGGCCCAAAGGGTGGGCAATTCGGCGGCAAAACGCGCGCCAATCGCAATTGGCGTGGGCAAGATGACGGGCGATACGCCAAGCCCGCGCACCATCCCCTCCCAAACCACCAGTATCGTGATCCCGAAAATCGCAGGTAAGATCAGCCCAGCCCCTGATGGGCGCGCCGCCAGCCGCACATTCACCGCCCAAGCGCCCGCCCAGAAAGCAATTGAAAACAGCACCCAGATCATCGTGCCCCCTCGCGGTAGCCCATACGCTGCAAGGTCGCCCGCTCAACCGCGCCCACAATCGCGACAAGCCCCGCCGCGACAATCGCCGCTGCCATAAGCGCCGCCCAGATTTGCACTGTCTGCCCATAATAACTGCCCGACAGCAGCCGCGCGCCAAGCCCCGCCACCGCGCCAGTGGGCATCTCGCCCACAATCGCGCCAACAAGGCTGGCCGCAATGCCAACCTTTAGGCTGGCGAACAGATAGGGCACAGATGACGGCAGCCGCAGCGCCCATAACACCTTGGGCGCGCTGGCATTATAGGTTTTCATCAAATCAAATTGCGCCGCATCAGGGCTTCGCAGGCCTTTGACCATGCCCACCAACACGGGGAAAAATGACAAAAAGGCCGATATAATCGCCTTCGGGATCAGCCCCTGCACCCCCAGCGCGTTCATCACCACAATAATCATCGGCGCAATCGCCAAAATTGGAATGGTCTGGCTGGCTATCGCCCAAGGCATCACCGACGCATCCATCGCGCGGTTATGCACAATGCCCACCGCCAACAAAATGCCAAAGCTGGTGCCAATGGCAAACCCCACCAGCGTGGCCGAAATAGTAATCCAGCCATGATAAATCAGCGATTTGGGCGAGGTGACCTTTAGCCCGAAAGTAGATTTATAAAGTTCTGCAGCCACCTGATGCGGCGCTGGCAGCACAGGGCGATCCTGCGCCAAAGTGGCCGCCACCAAATCCATGCCCACGGGCGCAGGTACCCCCGCCCGCGCCGCCTGATCCACCTCCCATGCGGTGTTCATCGGCACAGCGGCCCCATACCAGATCGAAATTATCGCCAGAACAACGGTCAGAATGGGCAGAATGCGGCTCATGCCTTGCCTCCCCCATCTGCGCCCAGTGCAATCAACGCCACCGCCACCACGCCAAGGCCCATACCTATACCCTGCAACAGCGTTGGCCTCTCGCCAAACACCAGCACCGCCATGGCCGTAATCGCCAGCAATTGAAATACCGCCGAAAGCGATATTGCCACCCCAAGGCCCCCGCCGCGCATCACCCAAACCATGATGTAATTGCCCACACAAAACAGCGCCAGCGCCGCAATCAGCACCACCACCCCTGCCCCATTGGCATAGGTTTTCAGCAGCGCATTGGCCCCCATAAACACCGCGGTCGAGGCCGCAAGATAGGCATAAATCATCCCGCTCATCGCGCCCTCCTTCCTAACTCCAAAAAATATCCTGGGGGAAGGCGGCTTTGGCCTGCCAAAGCTGCTGTGGGGGCAAAGCCCCCAGCTATCTGCCTCATGCGACACGCGCGATCACACATCGACATGTCCCGCGCGCAACCCCTCGCGCACGCGGTGCGCAATGGCGATAAACTCTGCACTGTCCCGAATATCCAAGGGCCGCACGCTGGGCAGCGGGCTGTCAATCACATCCGTAATCCGCCCGGGGCGGGGCGACATTACTACGATCTTGGTCGAAAGATACACCGCTTCGGGAATGGAATGGGTGACAAAGCAAATCGTCTTGCCCGTGCGCGCCCACAGTTTGAGCAATTCTTCATTCAAGCGATCGCGCACAATTTCATCCAGCGCGCCGAACGGCTCGTCCATCAGCAAAATATCGGCATCAAAGGCCAGTGCGCGGGCGATAGATGCACGCTGCTGCATCCCCCCCGACAATTGCCACGGAAACTTGCGGCCAAAGCCCGTCAGTTCCACCAAATCCAAAACACGCTCGCAGCGTTCGGCAATCTCGGCCTTGGAAAACCGCATAATCTCTAGCGGCAGGGCAATATTCCCCGCAATCGTGCGCCACGGATAAAGGCCCGCCGCCTGAAACACATAGCCATAGGCCCGCGCCATCCGCGCCTGATCGGGGGTCATCGCGTTCACTGTCAAACTGCCGCCCGTCACCGCTTCCAGCGCCGCGATACTGCGCAGCAAAGTGGTCTTGCCGCAGCCCGATGGCCCAATGAAACTGACAAAGTCACCCTTATTCACCACCAAATTCACGTCTTTCAGCGCCTGAACAGGCCCATCCGCCGTTTGGAACACTAGGTTCACATCGCGCGCTTCGATCACAGGATTGGATGCGGTTTTAGCCATAAAAAACGGGCCTTTTTGACAAAGAATTTCTCAGTGGGCTGGCGGTCAGTGAGCTGGCGGTTTGACCAGCAAGATGCCCGCCTTGCCACGCCATGGTCACATGCTGCGCCAACAAGTAAGACATGTCCATGACTGGCAGTCGGGCGCAAGGCAGCTTTAGATGATGCCGTACACGCCTAGGAAGAATTGCCTCGCGCTGGCGGCGCGTTTGCAAAAACAGCCGCTTCAAAGCGTCATCAATTCTTGGCCCAAACGTCATGCCAGCGTCACGCCGCTGTCGCGCTGCGGGACTACGTTGATCCCAACCGAGATTGGGCCGCACTGCAACAGGAGAGAACAGATGTCCGATACCCCAGAAACCATGATGGAAACCCTGCAAACCACCGTGGAAACCGCTTTGGAAACCGCGCAAACTGCCATTGAAGGCGTGATGGATGCTGCCACAGAAGGCGCGGCTGACCTGATGGCCAAAGCGACCGACATGATGGACGGCGACGCCGAAAACATGGATGACACTGCGGCCGAAGCTGACGCTGCTGAAGAGGACGCTACCGAAGCTGACGCTGCGGAAGAAGACGCTGCCGAAGAAGCTAGCGAAGCCGAAGATGACGCCGATTTGGACGATGAAGCGGGCGAAGCAGAAGAAGCAACTGCCTAAACCAAACCTAGCGCCGCGCCCAATATCGGGTGCGGCGTTTGACCCTGCACTGTCCACGGCGCGCGCCATCCTACACCCCCCGCATCAATCCGCCATCCACGCGGATATTTTGCCCCGTGATATAGCCTGCGCCGTCGCTGGCCAAAAACGACACCGTCGCCGCAATTTCCTCCTCGCGCCCATATCGCTTCATCGGCACAGATGCCGCCCGCTCGTCGGTTTTTGGCAGGCTGTCGATCCAGCCCGGCAATACATTGTTCATCCGCACGTTTTTGGCGGCGAACTCATCGGCAAATAGCTTGGTAAACGCCGCAAGCCCCGCCCGTGCCACGGCGGATGTGGGAAACATCGCGCTGGGTTCAAACGTCCAAGCGGTCGAGATATTCACAATGGCCCCGCCCCCCTGCGCCGCCATAATCGGGGCCACCAGCCGCGTTGGCCGCACCACGTTCAGAAAATACACTTCCTGCCCACGCAGCCAATCCTCGTCGGAAATATCAAGCAGCGCCCCGCGCGGCCCGTGGCCAGCCGAGTTGACCAGCACGTCAACCCGCCCCCACCGCGCCATCGCGCCATCGACCAGCGCCTTGATCGCGCCCACATCTTGGTTCGACCCTGTCACCCCAAAACCACCAAGCGCCTCGCCCAGCGCCTCGCCCTTACCAGACGAGGACAAAATTCCAACGCTATAGCCATCCGCCGCCAGCTTGCGCGCACAGGCCGCGCCCATGCCAGACCCGCCTGCGGTGATAAGGGCGACCTTCACATCAGACCCCCGCCACAATCTCGCCCGACCGCGCAACAGGCCTTGGCGCAGTCAGGTCTTTCCATTGGCTCAGCGCGCGGTTCACCGCAGGCTTTGGCTCGCGGGCCACAAATTTCCCATGCCCTTCGCCCGCATGCACCTTCCCCGCCTCCCACGCCAGCCGCCCGCGCGTCAGGGTAAAGCGCGGCAAACCCGTAACCTTTTGCCCCTCGAACACATTGTAATCAATGGCAGATTGCTGGGTGCTGGCCGCTATGGTTTTACTGGCGCTCGGATCCCAGACCACCAAATCCGCATCCGCCCCCACCAATACCGCGCCCTTTTGCGGATAGCAGTTCAGGATTTTGGCGATATTGGTGCTGGTTACGGCGACAAATTCATTCATCGTCAGCCGCCCCGTGGCCACCCCATGCGTCCACAGCATCGGCATACGATCCTCAAGACCCCCCGTCCCATTCGGGATTTGCGCAAAGGACTTCAGGCCAAAGCGTTTTTGCTCGGTCGTAAAGGCGCAGTGGTCAGTGGCAACAACCGAAAGCGAGCCCGACTGCAACCCCGCCCACAGGCTATCCTGATGCGCCTTATTCCGAAACGGCGGCGACATCACCCGCCGCGCGGCATGATCCCAATCGGGGTGGAAATACTCGCTCTCGTCCAGCGTCAGATGCTGGATCAGCGGCTCGCCCCAAACCCGCTTGCCCGCCGCCCGCGCGCGGCGAATGGCCTCATGCGCCTCTTCGCAAGACGTATGCACCACATACAGCGGCACGCCCGCCATATCGGCAATCATAATCGCGCGGTTCGTCGCCTCGCCCTCCACCTGCGGCGGGCGGGAATAGGCATGCGCCTCTGGCCCCGTATTGCCCGCCGCGATCAGCTTGGCGGTCAACTCAGCGACCACATCGCCGTTTTCGGCATGCACCATCGCAAGGCCGCCCAAATCGCCCACGCGCGAAAATGATTGATACATCTCATCATCATTCACCATCAACGCGCCCTTATAGGCCATGAAGTGCTTGAAGCTGGTCATCCCCGCCTTGACGGACAGGGCCATATCGCCCCACACCTTCTCGCCCCACCATGTCACCGCCATATGATAGCTGTAATCGCAATGCGCCCGCCCAGATTTGTTGTGCCACATTTGCGCTGCATCCATCAGGCCTTGGCCCTGCGCGGGCAGCACAAAATCCACCACCATCGTGGTGCCACCCGACAGCGCCGCGCGGGTTCCCGACTCGAAATCATCGCTGGAATACGTCCCCATAAAGGGCATTTCCAAATGCGTATGCGGATCAATCCCGCCGGGCATGATGTAGCAGCCCGTGGCGTCTAAGGTTTTATCGCCCACCAGCCCCTGCCCAATGGCCGAAATCTTGCCGCCCTCAATCAAAACATCGGCGACATAGGTCAAATCCGCCGTCACCACTGTTCCGCCTCTGATCACTGTCGAAGCCATGTCAATCTCCCTGCCTGCTTCCTTACTCTGCAAATATCCCACGGGGGTGTGGGGGTGTGAAACCCCCACGCTTGCCGCCCACAGCGCTAAACCACCTCCGCCACTTCCAAACACGCATGCAGCAAAACATCCGTCCCCGCCGCCGCCCATTCGGGGGATATCTCTTCCGCCTCGTTATGCGACAGCCCGCCCACACAGGGGCACATAATCATCACCGTCGGGGCCACGCGGTTTGTCCAGCAGGCATCATGCCCCGCGCCGGAAATAATATCCATGTGCGCATGGCCTAAGCGTTCCGCCGCGCCGCGCACCACATCCACCAACCCCGCATCAAAGGTCACAGGGTCGAAATGGCCCACAGGTTCAATCGAACACCCCAGCCCCAATTCCGCCGCCACCGCTGCCGCCGCCCGTTCCACCTCGCCGCGCATCAAGTCTAACTTTCCCTGCTCAGGCGAGCGAATATCGACAGTGAAAACCACCTTGCCAGCAATCACATTGCGACTGTTCGGATAAACCTTCACCTGCCCCACCGCGCCCACGGCATTCGGCTGATGCGACATTGCAATGCGGTGCACGGCTTCGGTAATCCGCGCCATCCCAAGCCCCGCGTTCACCCGCATGTTCATGGGGGTGCTGCCAGTATGCGCGTCGCGGCCCGTGAGCGTAATTTCCAACCACCACAGCCCTTGCCCATGGGTGACAACGCCGATTGTCTTACCCTCAGCCTCCAATATCGGCCCCTGTTCGATATGCAGTTCCAGCATCGCGTGCATTTTGCGCGCGCCTACCGCCTCGTCCCCAACCCAGCCAATCCGCGCCAATTCCTCGCCAAAGCTTTTGCCGTCCAAATCGGTGCGCCCATAGGCATAGTCCTGCGTGTGGATCCCCGCAAACACCCCCGATGCCAGCATAGCAGGGGCAAAGCGCGCGCCTTCTTCATTCGTCCAATTCGTCACCACTATGGGGCGGCGGGTTTGCACGCCCATATCGTTCATCGCGCGCACCACCTCCAGCGCGCCCAACACGCCCAGCACGCCGTCATAGCGCCCACCTGTCGGCTGCGTGTCCAAATGGCTGCCCATATAAACCGGAAGGGCATCAGGGTCAGTCCCCGCGCGCGTCGCAAACATATTGCCCATCGTGTCAACGCCCATGCGCATCCCAGCGTCAGCGCACCAGCGCGCGAACAAATGCCGCCCCGCGCCATCGGCATCGGTCAGGGTCTGGCGGTTGCAGCCGCCTGCTACCCCTGGCCCAATTAAGGCCATCTCACCCAGACTGTCCCACAGCCGCTGCGCATTGATCCGCTGATTGGCCAAAACCGCCATCTATCGCTCCCATCCTTGGGGTCGTTTGCCCCGCGCCGCGCGATTCCCCTCGCGCTGCCTTTGCACCCAAAGCTATAGATGTTGACCATTCGGTCAACAAAATTCGCACGATCTTTCGGCAACGCGCGCTCCCTGCCCAAGCTTTAAGCAGGGCGGCGCAAAACCCTTGCTGCGCGCGCGCAAAATCGCATAGTCTGGCGCAGAATTTTGCCAAAGGATACCCCATGACATCGGAAAACCTGCCTTCTGCCAATTCAGTTGCCGCTGAAACCGACGCGCTGATTTTTCCCAGCTTTGACGAAGGCGATGCATGGGCCTTGGGCCGCGCCTTGGTGCAAATGGCACAAGAGGATGGCTTGGGCGTGGCCATCAACATTCGCACGCCCGACCGCACGCTGTTTCATGCGGCCTTGCAGGGCGCGGCCCCACTGAACGATAAATGGGCCCTGCGCAAAAGCAATGTCGCGTTCATGTTTGGCAAATCCTCGCTAGAGGTTGGCTGCGCAAACCGCGAAAAGGGGCAAGACCTGGCGCGCGACGGGCTTTGCAGCGCAGATTATGCCGATAATGGCGGCGCGGTGCCTGTTATGGTGGCAGGCGCCGGCGTTGTGGCGGTGGTCACCGTTTCGGGCCTGCCGCAACTGGAAGATCACGCCATGGTCGTGGCCGCCATGCGCGCGCATCTTTCCTGATCGCGCCAAATTCCTGTGCGGCAACCTAGACTTTTGCAAATTGGTGCCTACCAGCGCGGAATAACCCTGCAACGGAGGATTGAATGTTCAAAGGACTACACCTGACCCTGACTATGACCATGCCCGTAACCATGACCGTGACCGTGATTGTCCGATGCTAACAGTTGTCCCCAATGTTATCATAATAGCCGCAGAATAAGAAATACGCCCCAGCGTAACACATGGCGGGGCAATTTGCATTTGCAATGCGGCGCGGCTTGGGCCAGTTTGAAGGCCTGACAACCCAAAGAAGCGCCGTGTCCCCGATCCCTGTTCTCAAAGCAAAAGCGCCCACCCGCATACAAGCCCGTAACCGCGAGGTGATCTTGCAGGCGGCGCTGGAAGTGTTCGCGGCAGCGGGATTTCGCGGCGCGACGCTAGATGAAATCGCAGCCCGTGCAGGCCTGTCTAAACCCAATCTACTTTACTACTTTCCCAGCAAAGAGGCCGTGCATAACGCTCTGCTAACCCAGCTTTTGGAAACATGGCTTGACCCTTTACGCGCGATGAACCCTTTGGGCGATCCGCTGCTCGAGATCAAATCCTACGCCCATCGCAAGCTGGAACTGGCGCGCGAATACCCCCGCGAAAGCCGCCTGTTTGCCAATGAAATTCTGCAAGGCGCACCGCGGATGCGGGGCGTCATTGAAACCGATCTGCGCGCGCTGGTGGCGGAAAAATCTGCCGTGATTGCAGCATGGATGGATGCTGGCAAAATCGCCCGCAGTGATCCGACGCATCTGATCTTTTCGATCTGGGCGCTGACCCAGCACTACGCCGATTTCGACGTTCAAGTGCGCGCAGTTTTGGGCGACGGGGTGGACCCCTTTGCGGGTGCAGACCGGTATTTGGAAACCCTGCTGACGCGATTGTTGCAGGTGTAGGGGGGCTTTGCCCCCGCGGCTTTGCCGCTCCCCCAGGATATTTTCAGAGTTAGGAAGTCACAGATCCTCTGCCCGCTTCCTAACTCTAAAAATATCCTGCGGGGGGGTGAGCGCAGCGAGGGGGGCGGCACACGCCCCCCTTTTCTGCCATTTGTGCATTTGCAACATTTTTGCCGCATCGCAGCGCCAATTCAGGAACTGGATTCGTTGTTTTGCTGCACCGCCCCCTATTCCGCCGCAACGGATGGATTGTTCGGATGGGTTGTCCAGTTGGCGTAATCGTCCACCTTTTTGCCCGTGCGTTCGTCCGTCGCGCCTTTGGGCAGCACCTCCATCGTGATGCAATTTTCTACGGGGCAGACGTTGACGCACAGATTGCAGGCCACGCATTCCGCGTCCTTAACGGTAAAGGTGCGATCTTCGCTCATCGCGATGGCTTGGTGGCTGGTATCTTCGCAGGCAGCATAGCAGCGGCCGCATTTGATGCAGTCGTCTTGATTGATATGCGCCTTGGTCACATAGTTTAGGTTCAGATACTGCCAATCGGTGACATTGGGCACGGCGCGGGCAACCAGATCGGACGTCGCGGTCATGCCTTTGCTGTCCATATAATCGGACAGACCCGAAATCATTTCCTGCACAATCTTGAAGCCATAGGTCATCGCCGCCGTGCAAACCTGCACATTGCCCGCGCCCAGCGCCATAAACTCGGCCGCATCGCGCCATGTCGTCACCCCTCCAATGCCCGAAATTGGCAAGCCGCGCGTGGCCTGCGCGCGGGCAATTTCCGCAACCATGTTCAGCGCGATGGGTTTAACCGCAGGGCCGCAATAGCCGCCATGCGTGCCTTTGCCGTCGATCATCGGTTCGGGGCTGAAGCTGTCCAGATTGACGGAGGTGATCGAATTGATCGTGTTGATCAGCGACACCGCATCCGCCCCGCCGCGTTTGGCAGCCTCGGCGGGTTTGCGAATGTCGTTGATATTTGGGGTGAGCTTGACGATGCAAGGCATGCGCGAATGGGTTTTCACCCAGCGCGTGACCATTTCGATATATTCGGGCACCTGCCCCACGGCGCTGCCCATGCCGCGTTCGGCCATGCCGTGCGGGCAGCCAAAGTTCAATTCTACCCCGTCGGCTTCGGTATCTTCAATGCGGTGCAAAATGTCTTTCCAGCTTTCCTCGTCACAGGGCACCATCAGCGAGATTACCATCGCGCGGTCGCGCCACTTGCGCTTGACCATCTTAATCTCGTCAAGGTTCACTTGCAGCGGGCGGTCGGTGATCAATTCGATATTGTTCAGCCCCAATAGGCGGCGATCAGCGCCCCAAATCGCGCCATAGCGTGGGCCGTTCACGTTCACCACGGGCGGGCCTTCGCTGCCCAGCGTTTTCCAAACCACCCCGCCCCAGCCCGCCTCGAATGCGCGCTCGACGTTATAGGCCTTGTCCGTGGGCGGAGCAGAGGCCAGCCAAAACGGGTTGGGCGATTTGATCCCGATGAAATTTGTTGTCAGGTTTGCCATTATGTCCCCCTAGCCCATAATTTTCGCATGAATGGCCATTGCGGCATCGCGCCCTTCGGCCACTGCGGTCACAGTCAAATCTTGTCCACCAGCGGCGCAATCGCCGCCAGCCCAGATTTTGCCTGCATTGGTTTTCAGCTTTTTGCCGTCCAGCAGGGTAGGCGCGCCTTCCAGTGTTTGGCCTATGGCCAAAAACACCTGATCGGCGGGCACAGTAAAGGCATCACCCCCTGCGTAGGTGAATTCCACACCCGTGACATAAGCGCTGCCGTGAATAGCCTTTGGCGCGGCGTTATGGATAATGCGCACACCCGCGCTGGTCGCGTGTTCTTGCTCATAGGCAGATGCGCTCATCTTCTCGCGCGCACCGCGGTAAACCATCGTCACGTTTTGCGCGCCCAGCAGGCGCGATTGCACGGCGGCATCCACCGCCGTCATACCGCCGCCAATCACCACCACATCGCGGCCAATGGCGAGTTTCGCCTTATCGGTTTGGCGCAGCGTTTCGATGAAATCCACTGCATTGTGCACGCCGTCCAAATCGGCCCCCGCAAGGCCAAGCGCGTTTACGCTGCCAAGGCCAATCCCCAGAAACACTGCGTCATAGTTGGCCTCTAACTGGGCAAGGGTGATGTCCGCGCCCAAGGATTTGCCGCAATGAATGACAATGCCGCCAATTTTCAGCAGCCAGTCCACCTCGCGGGCAGCAAAATCATCCGCCGCTTTATAGGCTGCAATGCCGTATTCGTTCAGGCCCCCCGCTTTGGCCCGTGCCTCATATACAGTCACGTCGTGCCCCAGCATCGCCGCGCGGTGCGCGCAGGACAGGCCCGCTGGCCCTGCGCCAACAACGGCCACTTTCTTGCCCGTCGCGGCCGCGCGGGTAAAGGGGTGGATGCCCTTTTCCATCAGCGTATCGGTGGCAAAGCGTTGCAGGCGGCCAATTTCCACGGGTTTCCCCTCGGCCATCTCGCGCACACAGGCACCTTCGCACAGCACTTCGGTCGGGCAAACGCGCGCGCACATCCCGCCCATGATGTTTTGGCTTAGGATCGTTTTCGCCGCCGCATCGGGCGTGCCCGTGGCGATTTGGCGAATGAACAGCGGTATGTCGATATCGGTGGGACACGCCGTGATGCAGGGCGCATCATGGCAGAAATAACAGCGATCCGCCGCCACCCGCGCTTCATGCGCGTCAAGCATGGGCGAGATATCGGCGAAGTTCAGAGCAAGTTCGCCATCGCTTAGGCGGGCCAACACAACTCCGGGCGTAAAGGGACTGTTCAGCATATCGGCTTCCATCTGTTCGATCTTTCGAGTCAGGCTGCCACAAGTTCAAAATTTTTCCAAATGGTAAATTATTGGGGCTGCAATTTTTCTGCCTCGGCTGCATGTTTCGCGCGCCATCGCCTCTTTTTTCTGCAATGGTTTTTCTGTATAGGGGGCGCACACAGCACGGCGCGGGGCCTTCAATGGCCCAGATTTGCGCCAAAAGATGCTGCACAAAGGGAACGCACAGCCGTAATGCGGCACGCACAAACTGGCAGAGGACTGCATGAGCAAACAATCCACCGACGCGGATGTCGCCTTTATCGCGGCTTTAGCAGAGCTACTCAACAAGAACGAGTTGACCGAGATTTCCGTCAAACGCGAATATGGCGAGGATGACAGCCTTGATGTGCGTGTGATAAAGCAAGCCAATGTTGTGCAAATGGCGGCCCCTGCCCCAACCTATGCAGCCCCTGCCGCAGCAACTGCCGCAGCCCCTGCGCCCGCAGCCCCAGCCGCCGCAGAAGACCCTGCCAAACATCCGGGCGCTGTGGCATCACCCATGGTGGGCACCTGCTATCTGGCCGCTGAACCGGGCGCGACACCCTTTGCGACAGTGGGCGCTGTTGTGGTCGAAGGCCAAACCGTGCTGATCATCGAAGCCATGAAAACCATGAACCACATCCCTGCCCCGCGCGCAGGCACGATCAAGCGGATTTTGGTTTCCGATGGCACGGCGGTCGAATTTGGCGCGCCCTTGATGATTATCGAGTAGCGCAATGTTTGACAAAATTCTGATCGCCAATCGGGGCGAGATTGCCCTTCGCGTGATCCGCGCCTGCCGCGAAATGGGCATCAAATCGGTGGCGGTGCATTCCACCGCCGATGCCGACGCGATGCATGTGCGCATGGCCGACGAATCGGTCTGCATTGGGCCAAACCCGTCCAGCGAAAGCTATCTGAACAAGGCTGCGATCATTTCGGCATGTGAGATTACGGGCGCGCAGGCCGTTCACCCCGGCTATGGCTTTTTGTCTGAAAACGCCGCCTTTGCGCAGGCGCTAGAGGATCACGGCATCACCTTTATCGGCCCCAAGGCGGAACACATCCGCATTATGGGCGATAAAATCACCGCCAAAGTCACCGCCAAAGATCTTGGCATCCCTGTGGTTCCGGGGTCTGACGGCGGCGTTGCCGATTTTGAAACCGCCATTGGCGTGGCGGCTGGCATCGGCTTTCCCGTGATTATCAAGGCCACCGCGGGCGGCGGTGGGCGCGGCATGAAAGTGGCGCATAGCGCCGAAGAATTGGAAATTGCCTTTCGCACCGCAAGGTCAGAATCCAAAGCCGCCTTTGGCAATGACGAAGTTTATATCGAAAAATACCTGCAAAAGCCGCGACATATTGAAATTCAGGTGTTTGGCGATGGTAAAGGCGGCGCAGTGCATTTGGGCGAGCGCGATTGTTCGCTTCAGCGCCGCCACCAGAAAGTATTCGAAGAGGCCCCCGGCCCCGCTATAACCCCAGACCTGCGCGCCAAAATTGGCAAGGTCTGCGCTGATGCAGTGGCAGCAATCAACTATATCGGCGCGGGCACGATTGAATTTCTGTACGAAGACGGCGAGTTTTTCTTTATTGAGATGAACACCCGCCTGCAGGTGGAACATCCCGTGACCGAGACAATTTTTGGTGTGGATTTGGTGCGCGAGCAAATTCGCGTGGCTGCTGGCATGGATATGTCGTTTGGCCAAAGCGATTTGGTCATCAATGGCCATTCGATCGAAGTGCGCATCAACGCCGAAAAACTGCCCAACTTCTCGCCCTGCCCGGGCAAGGTGCGCATGTTCCACGCGCCAGGCGGCTATGGCGTGCGGATGGATTCGGCGCTGTATTCGGGCTATTCCATTCCGCCCTATTACGACAGCCTGATCGGCAAACTGATCGTGCATGGCCGCGACAGACCCGAGGCGCTGGCCCGCCTGAAACGCGCTTTAGGCGAGTTAATCATCGACGGCATCGAAACCACTGTGCCGCTGTTCGATGACCTTTTGGCCGAACCTGATATCCAGACGGGCGATTACAACATTCACTGGTTGGAAAAATGGCTCGCTGCGAAATACAGCTCATAAGGAAAAGGCGGGGGTAACCCCGCCTTTTTCATAGCCCTAAATGTGGGTCACTTCCCAAGGCTTGACCCAATCGCCGGCGACACGCAAATCAATGCCAGCGTCATCTTCGATAACTTTGCACACAGTCATCTCGCCCGCGCTCACGCCATAACGCCGACCCGCCTCGCGGAAACGTTCATGCGTGGCCTCGGTCAGGGTGTTTGTCGTACCGACTTTGTCCATAAGTTCTTGGATCAGGCCAAGGTCTTTCAAGCACAGCGCAATGGGAAAGCTGGGGTCATAATGGCCCGCGAAAATGCTGGGGACATCGTGGGAGAGTACGAAACTATCCGCCGCGCCACCCTTCATCACATTCCACCATGTCAGCGGGTCAAGCCCGGCCAGCTTGGCCGTGACCATCGCCTCGCCAATGGCAGCAGCATGAATTTTCCATAACTGATTGTTGACCAGCTTGGCCACATAGCCATTGCCATAGGCCCCCACTTTGCGCAGCTCACCCATCGCCTCGATCACAGGTCGCACGCGTTCGATCACTGCGTCATCGCCGCCGACGAACATCGGCATATCACCGCGAATGGCCGCATCCACGCTGCCCGTCACAGGGGCATCCACCGCAGCCCCGCCCTTGGCCCCGAATTCGGACGCCAAATCGCGCATCAGGAAAGGCGAGGATGTGGTCATATCAATCCAAACCTTGCCTGTGCATTCGCCAGACAAAAACCCCTGCGCACCGCGTACGACTTCGGCCACTTCCTTTGGGCCAAACACCATCGTAACTGCCACATCCACCGCCGCTAGCACGGCGGCAGGGCTGGCGGCAGCTTTAGCCCCTTGGGCGACAAGCCCTTGGATCGCCTCAGGGCGAATGTCATAGACCGTTAAATCAAACCCCGCGCGCAGCACATTGGTGGCGGCATTTTTGCCCATTGTGCCCAGCCCAATAAAGCCAATTTTCATAGTGCTCTCCTGATGCAAAGTGATTGATGCAAAGTGATGACAGCTTGCGCCCCAGCCCGTGCTCTGGCAATCAGCTAAGGCGGCTGTTGAAGGTTCAAAATCGACAGATGAATAAAAACATCACCCCCAACATCTTGTTGAACGCTTACCGCATCGGCGTTTTTCCCATGGCGGAATCGCGCGGCACAAGCGGCATCCATTGGATGAGGCCAAATCTGCGCGGCGTGTTTGATTTGGGCGCGTTCCACATCTCGCGCAGTTTGCGCGCGCAAATTTTGCGCGGCGGGTATGACGTGGCTATCAACCGCGATTTTGCAGGCGTGGTGCGGGCCTGCGCTGATCGCCCACAGACGTGGATCAACACGGAAATATTTGATTTATATATGGAATTGCACCGCTTGGGTCATGCCCATAGCCTAGAGATTTACGCCGAAAATGCCCTGATTGGAGGGGTTTACGGCGTGGTCATTGGCGGGGCGTTCTTTGGCGAATCTATGTTTTCACGGGCGACCGGCGGCAGCAAAATGGCGCTGGCCTATTTGATCCACCGTTTGCGCGCGGGCGGATTTGTGCTGTTTGACACGCAATATCTGACCCCGCATTTGGCCAGTTTGGGCGCGGTGGAGATTTCCCGTGCAGATTATGAACCGCGCCTTGCACTGGCTCTAACCCTTCGCGCGACGTTCAACCCAGCAGGTTACTCGCCCGTGCCTGCATCGGTGGTGGCCCCACCTTCGGCAGGTTGACCCTCGCCCTCCTCCGGCAGTGGCTCTACATCGGGCAAATCCAACTGCGGCACATCGCAGCGTATCACCCAAACGTCATAGCGCGGGTGATCCAATGCCGACAACGCAGGGCTGGTAGAGATCATCCACCCTGCAAACACAGGCGCAGACACCGCCGCGTCTGAAATGGTCAAATGCGCCTCGGCATCGGCGGTTTGGTTGCTGGCAGGATAGCGGCATTCGTTCAACTGCACCGTCAGCTTACCAACCGTCACGCTTTGATCTACCGGCAAATCGGTATCGGTCAACTGGCCTGTCAGCTTGTCCAAAATGCGCAGTTCGGCCCCTTTGGCCAGCGCCATTTCTTCCGCCGCAGCAGGGGCGGCAAAGGCAATTGCAAGCAAGGCTAAACGCGCGCGCATCACTGCTCGTCCTTACCCGAGACGAATTTCATCAGCAAATTGATTAAACTGATCGAGCTTTGGGTATCTTCGATCTGCTCGCCTGCGGCCAAAATCTCTTCGGCACCGCCAGGCACCAATTCGATGAAATTGCCGCCCAGCAATCCTTCGGAAGAGATCAAAATCGCGGTGTCGGTTGGAAGCTGCACCGCTGTGTCCAGTGTAACCACGACATCAGCGAAATAGGTTTGCGGGTTCAGCGCCATGTCGCTGATCGTGCCCACCTTAACCCCCGCAAGGCGCACATCCGTGCCCACAGAAATGCCATTTGCACTGCGAAACGATGCGGTCAAATCATAGGTGCCAGCGCTGTTGCCGATTTGGCCCACGCCTGCATAGGCCAAAAAGCCAACGGCCAGCGCCAAAATACCAAAGCCTGCCAAAACCTCTGCGCGATTTTCGGCCATTATTTTGGCTCTCCTGTCACTTCAACTTTCTTCACTTCGGCTCCCAAGCCTCGTAGTCGCGTTTTGGCGCAGGGCTACCTGAACGGATCGACCCTGCGGGCGCATAGGCCGCCGCAGTGCCCGTCAAATTAGGCTGATGCGGCGCCTCCCAAGGTTTGTGTTTCAAGGGCTTTTCCGATGGCGGATGCGGCCAAGTGTGATGCAGCCAGCCGTGCCAATCTGGGGACACGCGCGATGCTTCGACCTCGCCATTATAAATCACCCAGCGGCGCACGCCGTCTTTGTTTTGGTAATAGATGTTGCCCTGCTCATCTTCGCCTACACGGGTGCCTCTACGCCATGTGTAAAGCTGCGTGCCAAGGGTTTGGCCGTTCCACCACGTCACCAGGCGCAAAAGAAATTTCATGTCAAGGCTCCCTCTGTTGCGCCTGATATGGCGGAAATCGCGGCGCAGGTCTAGGGGGCGCGCAACCTATCGCCGCCCGATGCGCGATTGCCGCCGAAGATAGCGGCACACATCCCACCCTCGCAGTTCGGCCAATTGCATTTGGGTGAACCTGCCAATCATCCTTGTTAAATGCGGGGCAACCTCCATATTCTGCTTCACTTCAAACCGCACCAATCGGCCAACGACCCCTGCGGGCTTTAATACACGTTCGGCGACATGATATTGCGCGCGTTTTGGTGTCATCGTCGAACAGCACCGTCACAGGCTTTCGCGCGCCCAACGTCGCGGTCACCAAACAGGACCTGCACCTGTCTTTAAGAGCAATACTCGCCATCAATGTCATCAGATATGGCAGCGATCCACAACGAAAGGTTAAATCGGGATGCGGTTCGCGTCGCGCTCACCCGTGGCCTGACCCGGCTTCAGGTTGCATTTGATTTGGGGGGCGGGCTTTCGACGCTTGGCACTTGGGTTCGGGCGGTTTTTGTGACAGCAAAGTTTCCCGCACAGGATGCCGCGCATCTTCGCCAGAATGAACGGTTTGGCAAAAAGAACCGCATCCTTGGGCAGGATCGGGAGGTTCTTTAAAGCAGCCATATTCTTCTGTGCGCTTCTTCCTTGCTTCTAATGGAACCAAGCAGAGCCTCTAGAAATCTAGGGGCTATTCACGTTGATGCAAGGCTGGGGCGGGGCGGGCCTATTTGGCGTTTGTCGTCTTTGCGATACCGCGCGCCTTAACAGTCCCAAGCTTCGACATGGGCAGACACATATCGGCGAATAATAGCGTAGTAAGGGCCGTTTGCCTTGTCTTTAATGTACAGCGCTGCTAGAAGAAGTTGGGTGTTACCATCCTTTTTGGTGCCCTGCGTGAGGTAATGTTTTGGCGAAAATTGAGACCCCCCCAAAGGCGCAGCCAAAGTTCGATCCCGATGCTGAACCGCTTGACACAAAGCGTCCGCCTCTTTGGAAAGACAAGAACCTTCGCCGTGTTCTTGGCGCGAATTTAAAGCAACAGTGGAAACGCTATGCAGTCGCGGCCGCCGCGATGGCCGTTGTGGCGTCGATGACAGCGGGCACGGCCTATATGATGCGCTTTATCGTGGATGCCATGACTTTGCCCGAATACAAAGACCAAGTTCTTACCGTGGCAGGGGCTGTTGCGGCTATCTTCATTGTCAAAGGCATTGCAAACTATGTGCAAGTCGTGGTGATGGCCGAGGCAGGTTTCCGGATTGTATCAAATCAGCAAACGCTGATTTTCAATAAACTACTGCGCCAAAGCATAGACTTTTTCCACTATCGCGAATCTTCGGGCATTGTTTTGCGTGTGACGCGCGGCGCGGCTGCGGCCCGTTCCATTACCGAGACGGTGATAAACAGTTATGTGCGCGATTTGCTTACGCTGCTTGGGCTGATTGGGATCATGCTGTATCATCAGCCTGTTCTATCCTTTGCCGCACTGGCCGTTGGGCCGTTTGCGCTGTTTGGTGTGGGCGGGCTGATTAAACGCAGCCGCCTGCTTTCAAACCAAGAACTTTCTGCGATGGGTGATATTATCAAGATCGTGCAGGAAACTGTGGCAGGGTTCCGCATTATCAAAGTTTTTTCCGCCGAGCGTCTTTTGTCTGAACGGATGAATAAGGCAGTCAATGATACGCGGGAACGTTCGCTTAGTTTTACGCGGGTGAACGCTTTAACCAGCCCCATGATGGACAGCCTTTCTGGCCTTGCGATTGCTGGGATTGTTTGCCTTAGCGCGTTTCAAGTACTTGGTATGGAACGCTCTACCCCTGGTGAAATTTTGTCTTTTATCACCGCGCTGCTGATGGCATATGAGCCGGCAAAACGGCTGATGAGCACACGACTGCAAATTGAACGCAATCTTGCCGCCGTGTCAGGGATGTATCAACTCCTCGACGCTCCAGAAACGCTCACAGAGCCAGAGGATGCAACAGACATTCCCGAAGGCACAGCCACAATTCAGTTCAATGGCGTATGCTTTGGATATGGCAAGAGGACTGTGTTGAATGATTTGACGCACACATTTCCTGCGCAAAAAATCACCGCACTTGTCGGCCCCTCGGGCGGCGGCAAATCTACGATGTTCAGCCTGATGCTGCGCTTGGTTGATCCATATCAGGGGGATGTTTTGATCAATGGGCAAACGCTGCGCAGTGCAACCAACACATCCCTGCGCAAAAGCCTTTCGCTCGTTTCGCAAGACACATTTCTATTTTCGGCCACGATTATGGAAAATCTGCGCATTGGCCGCAATGATGCCACCGATGACGACGTTATTGCAGCGGCAAAAGTTGCGAATGCGCATGAATTTATCATGGATTTGCCATACGGCTACGAAACCGAAATCGGCGAGAACGGATCGTTTTTGTCTGGAGGCCAGAAACAACGCATCGCTATTGCCCGCGCGGTTCTAAAACGAGCGCCCATTTTGCTGCTGGATGAGGCGACATCGGCACTGGATGCAACTTCAGAAGAACTGGTGCGTGACAGTTTGGAAAAAATTGCCAAAGGCGTGACAATGATTGTGATTGCTCATCGGCTTTCCTCAATATTAACAGCCGATCAGGTTTGCTATATCGAAGGCGGCGAAATTAAGGAAAACGGCACGCTGCGCGAACTCCTTGATAAAAAAGACGGCCTTTTCCGCGCTTTATATGACAAGCAGTTCCGCGAAGCCGCTATGGAATACGGTCCGGTTGATATCAAATCGGGCAACTTTCTGGCGCGTACGCCAGAAAATTAAAATCAATAACCACGACCCTAGATAGTTTGAAAAAAGTCTTCATGCGCGGAAAGGTTTTGCGCATGTTTTCCAAAGCATTATTTTGGCCGCGCCATTGCTATCAAAATGGCGCTGAATTTCCGCAAAAACAGGTTCCATATTGCCTTTTTCACCCGCCAACGGCACTTGGCCCAAAGCCCGTGCTTGGCCTTCTCCGCGCGCGTCCTCATTAATTAGAATAGACGGCTTCAGGACCGGTTTGGGTCTGCCCAAAAAGCTTGCAGTCCTTCATCAACTCGTCCATCACTTCCTTGGAAATTGTCATCGTCATCGAACTGGCCTATTTCAATAAGCATGAACCAAATTTCATTTACAAAAAAGATCGGACACTTTCTGGTGTGCCCGCACTCAAACTTTTTTGCGGTTCTCTGTCCCAAAAGTCAGGGCGTTTTGGACGCTAAATCTTGACAAGGTATCTTAACTTTTGCATGAATGTCTGCGCAAACATGGCGTATGTGTCAAACAATTATTGGCATTTGGAAAGCGCATAACATGAGCCCGAACACCAACATTACACTTGCAATTGGAATCCCATCATTTCGCCGCGTGGACGGGTTGGAACTGTGTCTTCAGTCGGTTGCAAAACAGATCACCAGCATTAATGATATGCAGATTGTTGTGATTGTTGCCGAAAACGATCTAGATCGGCAAGGGTCTTTATCCCTTGTGGCGCAGATGGCCCCCAATTATCGCTTTGCACTGCATGGTTATCTGTCAGATGCGCGGGGCATTTCGCCTGCCCGCAACGCGCTTCTGCATCACGGCTTTGCGACCCATGGTGCCAATGCGCTGGCGATGATCGATGACGATCAATGGATCGAACCCGATTGGGTAGAGCGCATGTATCACACATTGCAGGCGCAAGATGCAGATGTCGTGGGCTGCAAAGTTCTGCCAGATTTCATGGGCGTCCCGCAAAATTGGGTGCAGGAACACGGAATTTTTCACCGCCCAACGCCGCACACTGGTCTTGTTAAAATGATAAGTGCGACCGGCGGTGTGATGCTATCGTCGCGCATTTTGAACAGAATGCCGCGGCCAGTCTTTGACGATGCCTATAGTTTTACGGGCGGCGGCGACTCAGAATTCTTTTTCCGCCTAAAAGATGCGGGCAGCGTTTTCGCCGTGTGCGCCGAGGCGGTGGCCCATGAATGCTATCCGCCTGATCGGCAAACACTGGCTTATGTGCATCAGCGCACCGAACGTTTGTCTATGACCGCTATGACAACCCGTCTGCGCCGCAAGAACAGTAACGCCTTCGCCTTAAGGGTTTTCTTTGTAGAAGTTATAGATATGGCTTTGGCCGCCATCGCCTTTGCCTGCACATTCTACAGCGGTAAACTGCGCCAATCTGCAGTTCGGCGGTTTTTGCGTGCACGCGGAAAAATGCGCGCGATTTTGGGTGCTTCATTTGAAATGTATCGCTAAAGGCGCGGTTTAGCCTGTGCCCAAATATGCCGTCAGTTCAATTTCGATCAAATGGCGCGGGTCGATCAGCGGGGCTTCGATCATCATCGCGGCAGGCGGGTTTGTGCCGAAAGTCGTCGCCAGGATCGGCCAGCAGCGTTCAAAATCGGCGGTGTGTTTTACGACATAGGTGACCCGCACGGCATGTTCAAATCCTGCCCCCGCGCGCGCCAGCGCCGCGCCGATGATGCCAAGGGCAAGCTTGCACTGATCCTCAACGGTTTCGGGAATGTCCCCTGTTGCATGATCGGTGCCTGTTGTGCCCGAAACATGCACCCAGCCGCCCGCCACCACAGCGCGGGCGTATCCGATGCTGTCTTCCCATGTTGATCCCGTTTTGATGCGGGTGATCATGGTTTAGCTTGCCCCCAGTTAACTGGCCGTCGCGGGTTCTTTTTTCTTTTTGCCTTCGGCATGCACCAGCAAGGGGGGCACGGCATTGTTGACCGATTCTTCGTTCACAACCACCTCTTCAACATCCGTCATGCCCGGCAGTTCAAACATAGAATCCAAAAGGATATCTTCCATGATCGACCGCAGGCCGCGCGCACCCGTTTTGCGTTTGATCGCCCGTTTGGCAATGGCCGACAGGGCATCGGTGGTAAAGGTTAGCTTGGTGCCTTCAATATCGAACAGGCGCTGATATTGCTTGACCAAAGCGTTTTTCGGTTCGGTCAAAATGGTAATCAGCGCCGCTTCGTCCAAATCGGTCAGCGTGGCAATCACTGGCAAGCGGCCGACAAATTCGGGAATTAGGCCGAATTTCAGCAGATCTTCGGGTTCCAATTCGCCAAACAATTCGCCCACGCCGCGTGCATCGGGGTCTTTCACATCGGCGCCAAAGCCAATCGCGCTGCCCTTGCCGCGCATAGCAATGATTTTCTCAAGCCCTGCAAACGCGCCGCCACAGATGAACAGAATATTGGTGGTATCAACCTGCAAAAATTCTTGCTGCGGGTGTTTGCGCCCACCTTGGGGCGGCACAGAGGCAACGGTGCCTTCCATAATCTTCAGCAAAGCCTGCTGCACCCCTTCGCCCGACACATCGCGGGTGATCGACGGGTTGTCAGACTTGCGGGTAATCTTGTCAACCTCGTCAATATAAACGATCCCGCGCTGCGCGCGTTCAACGTTGTATTCGGATGCTTGCAACAGCTTTAGGATGATGTTTTCCACATCCTCGCCCACATAGCCCGCCTCGGTCAGCGTGGTGGCATCGGCCATTGTAAACGGCACATCCAAAATCCGCGCCAGCGTTTGGGCCAGCAGTGTTTTGCCGCAGCCCGTGGGGCCAATCAGCAAAATGTTCGACTTTGCCAGTTCGATATCGGTTTTCGTCGAATGGTTCAGGCGTTTGTAATGGTTATGCACGGCCACAGACAACACGCGCTTGGCGTGGATTTGGCCAATCACATAATCATCCAGCACGGCGCAAATATCGCGCGGTGTTGGCACACCATCGGTGGATTTCAGCCCTGCCGATTTTGTTTCCTCGCGGATGATGTCCATGCACAATTCGACACATTCATCGCATATAAACACCGTTGGGCCTGCAATCAGCTTGCGCACCTCGTGCTGGCTTTTGCCGCAGAACGAGCAATACAGCGTGTTCTTACTATCGCTTGTGCTGGTTGCCATAACTTGACCTCATCTTCCGAGTTGAGGGTCAGCTTAGTCCAAGCCCCGCCCCGCCACAATGTCAAATCGCCCCCAATATCGCGGCTTTGGGGGCGATGTTCTACGCTGACTTATTTGGCCTCTTCGGCCTTGCCACGGCTGTCCAAAATTTCGTCAATCAGACCCCAAGCTTTGGCATCTTCGGCAGACATGAAATTGTCCCGCTCTAGCGCCGCTTCCACAGTGGCAAGATCGTTGCCTGTGTGTTTGACATAAATCTCGTTCAAACGGCGCTTTAGCTTTTCGGTTTCGCGCGCATGGATCAAAATATCGGTCGCCTGCCCCTGATACCCGCCCGAAGGCTGATGCACCATCACGCGGCTATTGGGCAGCGAAAACCGCATCCCCTTTTCGCCGGCTTGCAGCAAAAGCGATCCCATCGAGGCCGCCTGCCCAATGACCAAGGTCGATATTTTGGGCCGAATGTACTGCATCGTGTCATAAATCGACAGGCCCGATGTCACCACACCGCCTGGGCTGTTGATATACATCGAAATTTCTTTCGATGGATTTTCCGCCTCAAGAAACAAAAGCTGCGCGCAGATCAGGCTGGACATGCCATCATGGACAGGCCCTGCCAAAAAAATAATCCGTTCCTTCAGCATCCGCGAGAAAATGTCATAGGCCCGTTCGCCGCGCGAGGTTTGTTCAACCACCATCGGCACGAGGGTGTTCATGTAATAGTCTGCTGGATCACGCATCGCATCGCCTCTCTCTATGTTCCCTAGCTCTATCGCCCAAGG
>CAMAXX010000006.1 GCA_945862435.1 Pseudorhodobacter antarcticus | reverse complement strand
TCTGGCGCACCGTCAATCTGGTCATAGGCGCGGAATTCGCCGAAATACTTGGTGATAGCCGCCGTCAGCGTCGTCTTGCCGTGGTCAACGTGACCAATCGTGCCGATGTTGACGTGCGGTTTGTTACGTTCAAACTTTGCCTTTGCCATCTTATGCGCCTTTGGTTCAGGGGCCAAAGTTGGCCCAAATCTACACGCCGCGCGATGTATCGCGGGCATCAGGGGAAATCAAGGGCGGCAATGCGCTCTTATTTGGCTGCGGGGGCGGGAATTGTTGCGTCCGCCGCTGCAAGCGGGGCTGGCGCTGCGTTCCGCTTTGCGGAGCCCTTCGATTGGGCCAGCGCAGCCTGCGCCTCGGCCTCGGTCATACCCAGCCAGCCTGGATTTTCCAGCAGATAGCCTTCGATCCGCTTGGCCACATTGTAGGCCAGGATCTCTAGCTGCTTTTCTTTGGTCTGCGTCAGGCCCGACCCGATAAGCGTTTCGGGCGATCCTTTTTCAACAATCGTCAGCCGTGTTCCGCCCTCGTTTAGCTTTTTGCCCGTGGCATCGTCAAACACGTTAACAGTCACCATCATTACCGAAGCAGGGCTCATCACAAGCGGGATGCCAGGCGGGGCCAGCAAATAGCCATCTACGAAAACACCGAAATTCAGCAGCCGATCACCTTCGTAGCGCGGGTAATCAAACCGCTCTGCCACGGCCTTGGTGATCGCCGTTTCCATCTGCTTTGGCGTCACATCCCGCGAAATGCCAGGAACCTGCATATTATCGGTGATCGCCACATTCACGCCAAGCTGGAACGTGCCCAATGGCACAGGCTGTTCTTTTAGATCGTTGGTTTGGCACCCCGCCAGAAACAAAGCCGCTGCCGTCAGACCTGCCCACAACGTAAATCGCATGCTGTTTTCCTGTATACTGTGTTGATACTTAGATAGCGTCCAAAGCATCGCCGCGCAATGCAAAGCCGAAGATATCGCACGCCTCGGCGAGGATGCGCCAGATTTATACAGCTTAGGGGTGAAAAACAGTAGAATTGGTCTATATTAAAGAAATATTTGGAACTTCGATATACCCAAGCGGTAGTGCTGCCATCGGGGCGGCATTTTCTGGAGGTTTCAATGAAGTATTCACCACTGGTGGCACTGCCATTTGCATTGTTTACCAACCCCGCCCTTGCCCAAGACTATACCGCTGCCTTGACCAGCTTTTACGAGACGGACATCAGCGCCATGCTCAGCGCACCAGAACTGATCGCTGCCGCCACAAAGGCCAATACAGACCGCGCAGGAATGGATCAGGCCACGATTGACGCAATGGATGCAGCGTGGCGTGCAGAGGTGGGCACTGCCGCTTCGCCCACCATCACGCCCATCCTTACGAACCCTGCTGCCGATTTTCTGCGTGCGCAGATAGAGGCGTCTGGCGGCAAAATTGTCGAGGCTTTCATCACCGACTCGCTGGGCCTGAATGTGGCCGCTGCAGAGCCGACCTCGGACATGTGGCAAGGCGACGAAGACAAGTTTACCAAAGTTTTCTCAAACGGCCCCGATGCGGTTTTTTATGGCGAGGTTGAGTTGGACGAAAGCACGCAGGCCTATCAGGCACAGATTTCCGTGCCTTTGATCGACCCTGTAAGCAACACCGCCGTGGGCACCCTAACAGTCGCCGTGAACGCGGACACTTTATAATTAATCTGGGGATTGTTGAAAATGAATTGGGTGGCCAGTGGTTCCCTTCTTGGGAATATTTCTTTGTTTGGAAAAGTCCTTATGATGGTGGCACTGGTCACCGCACTTACGTCAGCGCTGATAACATGGAATGCACAAAAAATGCTGTTCCAAGAGGTCGAGTCAGGCATTGCCTTACTTGCCGCCGATGCCAGTTTAGGCGCTTCGGTGCAAATTGCGGGGGCACTCAAATTCCGCAAAACCGACATTATCCAAACCGCCCTTGAAAAACTGAAGACCCGTTCAGGTGGGCGATTCTTGGGCGGCTTGGCCCTTGATCCAACTTTGCAAGAGGTCGCCAGCGTGGGCGCAATTAGCCCTGAAAATGCCGACAGTTTGAAAAGCCTTGCGAAAAGAGCTTTGGAAGAACGAACCCTTAGCGTGGCGGCATCGGGGATGCTGGTTGCAGCACCCGTTCTTTCGGCTGACAGCGCGCAGGTTGTCGGGGTGCTGGCTTTGGAATGGTCAGCCCAAACTGCGCAAGAATATATTCAGAAACAGCAGTTGCGCGCGTCATCTATAGCGCTGTTTGCCTTTCTGATCCTCTTTGCCGCATCGGCCTTTTTCTTAACGAAATCCCTAAAAAGACCAGTAAAACAAATGGAAACAGCAATGGCCATCGTGGCTGGCGGTGATTATGATACAGCAAACCTACTTGCCAGCCGAAGTGATGAAATAGGATCGCTGGCCAAAGCTTTGGATAAGCTGCGCGATCATCTGTCCTTGGCGCGCCAAGCCGAGCTGGAAAAACAGGCAAGCGCACAGGTTCAAGGCCTTGTTGTGAAATGGCTTTCTGATGGGCTCCAACAACTTGCCCAAGGAAAACTGAGCTACAGGCTTTTGCAAGAATTTCCCGATGATTACCTTACCTTAAAGGACAACTTTAATGCTGCCACTGAACATCTGACAAAAGTGATGAGTGCGGTCGTGCAAGCAGGCAATCAGATCGACACAGTTGCGCAATCCATTCGCGAACAGTCCGACAATTTGGCCAATCGCACCGAAAATCAGGCAGCAACCCTAGAGCAAACCGCAGCAGCACTGGATGAAATGACCAGTCACGTCAAGAAAGCCGCACAATCAACCAAGCAGATCGATGGTATCGTCCAACAAGCCGAAACAGAAGCGGTACAAACCAATGACGTTGTGGCAGATTCGGTTGCCGCGATGAAAGAGATCGAAGCTTTTTCAAAACAGATTTCTGCTATTATCGGTGTCATTGACGATATCGCCTTTCAAACGAACCTACTTTCCCTAAACGCGGGGGTAGAGGCCGCGCGCGCAGGCGATTCGGGCCGAGGTTTTGCTGTAGTTGCGTCTGAAGTAGGCAGCTTGGCACATAGATCGTCCGAGGCTGCGCGGGAGATAAAAACCCTCATCAACTCTAGTTCTAATCAGGTGGCCAAAGGGGTTGAGCACGTCGCCTTGGCAGGTGCGGCCTTAACGGCGATCGTAGCGCGCGTTCAAGCAATTGCTTCTTCAATGAGTGCCATCACAGAAGGTGCGGCTATGCAGGCCTCGGGCTTGACGGAAATCAATATTGGTATGCGCCAGTTAGATCAGGTCACACAATACAACGCTGCAATGGTTCTAGAGGCAGGCGATTTTGCTGCTCAACTGGCTAAAGAAGTGGGCGTATTGAAACAAAGTGTCGCTCGATTTGACATTGAAACTGCAACAGTCGTCACCGAGCAAGTGCAAATGGATTCTGCCGCATAAAGCGGCGGCTTTGTCAAAATGGACTTATATTTGGCGACCCCGGGAGGAATCGAACCCCCAACCCCAGACTTAGAAGGTCCGTGCTCTATCCAGTTGAGCTACGGGGCCGTAATTGCGTTTTGCGGTAAACCGCCTGCTTAGGCAAGCGGCAGTGTCATGTAATATGAATTGGGATCCAGCGCATATCCTTCAAACGGTGGGCATTCCGTAAAGCCTGCCTTTTCATAAAGCTGCCGCGCGGGGGTAAACATCGCTTGCGTGCCCGTCTCCAGCGAAAGACGCGCAAAGCCTGATGCACGGGCAGCATCGATCAGATGATTGAGCATCGCCTTGGACAGACCATTGCCGCGATGTTGTATCAGCACATGCATGGATTTCACTTCGCCATGTGCTGCATCGATTTGCTTGATAGCGCCCATCGCGACAGGCTGACCGTCAATCCGCCCCACAAAAAAATGCACCGAAGGCACGTCCAACTGGCCGGCATCCATCATATGAATGCTTTCGGGCGGCGTATCGGCGTGCATATCGGCGGTGTGGCGCGCCATCAGCAGGGCCAGATCTGCGCCCAGCGGGCTTTCGCGGCCGATCAGCACGTTAATGCGTCCATGCCCCGCGCCGCGCTGTGGCAAAATTCTCGCCATAGCCGCCAGCGCGAATGACTGGCTTGCGCGGCTTTGGATCGGTCACATCCACCTCGACGCCCTTGGCTGCGGCATAGGCCAAAGCTGCCTCTTTGCTGTCAAAGCGCAGCTTCACCTGCGCTTGCGTATCGGCGCTGGACGTCCACTGCATCAAAGGGTCTACCTCGCGCGCAGAGGCAGGTGCAAATTCCAGCACCCAGCCTTTGGCCTTGGCCGTTCCCGATTGCATTGCGGTTTTTGCAGGCTGATAAATACGCGCGCGCATGATTTTCCCCTTTTTCTGTAAGGGCTTTATTGGAAAAAATATCAGAAATTGCAAGGCCACTTTCGATGACGGTTTAGGAAGCCATTTGTGCGGCGCAGATGTGGCAAAACGGTTAAGGTGCTGTCGACCCACCACGGGGGGGTGTGGGTGGGGTGGGTGGTGCGGTAGGCCGACAGCGGTTCTACTGCTTGCCCCCTCAATCTGCCCCACGACCCGTCAGCACGCAACCAAAAAGATCACAAAGCCATTCAAATATTCGCTAAAATTGCACAGCTTTTCTTTAGTCTTTTTCAGGAAGCATTAAATCCGCGTTAATCACCCCTTCCCCGTGAACAAAAACAGAATAGATTACCACCGAAGGGAATCATCGTGCCCCACAACAACGCCAATGCGTTATCCGAACGCCCCGACGTGCTGACCCGCCCCAAACTGGAAGGCGGCAAAAGGTTCGTGCTGAAAACCCAATTTCAGGCAGCCGGCGACCAGCCCACCGCTATTGCCGAATTGTCGGGCGGCGTGCTGCACGGCGAGATGAACCAAGTGCTGCTGGGGGCCACGGGCACAGGCAAAACCTTTACCATGGCCCGCGTGATTGAAGAAACGCAGCGCCCCGCCATCATTCTGGCCCCAAACAAAACGCTTGCTGCCCAGCTATATGCTGAATTCAAGGGGTTTTTTCCTGACAACGCGGTGGAATATTTCGTATCCTACTACGATTATTATCAACCCGAAGCCTATGTTGCCCGTACCGATACCTTTATCGAAAAAGAATCTCAGATAAACGAGCAGATCGACCGCATGCGCCATTCGGCCACGCGGGCGCTACTAGAACGCGATGATGTGATTATCGTGGCGTCGGTATCGTGCATTTACGGCATCGGCAGTGTCGAAACTTATTCGGCGATGACGCAGGATTTGGTTGTTGGCCAAACCTATGACCAGCGCCAAGTCCTAGCCGAACTGGTAGCGCAGGCCTATAAGCGCAATGAAATGGGCTTTCAGCGTGGCAATTTTCGGGTGCGCGGTGACAGCCTAGAGGTTTGGCCCGCCCACCTTGAAGATGTGGCGTGGCGGTTTTCCTTCTTTGGAGAAGAACTGGAGTCGATTACTGAATTTGATCCTTTGACAGGGGCCAAAACCGGCAGCTTTGACCAAATTCGCGTCTATGCCAATTCGCACTATGTCACCCCTCGGCCGACCATCCAGCAGGCCATTCAAGGCATCAAAAAGGAACTGCGCCAGACGCTGGATTTGATGGTATCCCAAGGTAAACTGCTGGAAGCGCAGCGATTGGAACAGCGCACGTCTTTCGATTTGGAGATGTTAGAGGCGACAGGTGTGTGCAACGGGATTGAAAACTACTCCCGCTATCTTACAGGCCGTGCGCCGGGCGAGCCGCCGCCCACCTTGTTTGAATTTATCCCTGATAATGCTATTGTTTTTGCAGACGAGTCGCATGTGTCTGTGCCGCAAATTGGCGCGATGTATAAAGGCGACTTCCGCCGCAAGATGACGCTGGCAGAACACGGGTTCCGCCTGCCTTCTTGCATGGACAACCGCCCGCTGAAATTTGAAGAATGGGACGCGATGCGGACCCAAACTGTGTTTGTGTCCGCCACGCCCGCCAAATGGGAGTTGGAGCAAACGGGCGGTGTGTTTACGGAACAGGTCATCCGCCCCACGGGCCTTGTCGATCCACAAATCGAAATTCGCCCTGTAGAAATGCAAGTCGATGATCTGCTTGACGAAATTCGCCGAGTCGCCGCCGTGGGCCTGCGCATTTTGGTCACCACATTGACCAAGCGGATGGCGGAAGACCTGACCGAGTATTTCCACGAACAAGGCATCCGCATCCGTTATATGCACAGCGATATTGATACGATTGAACGGATCGAAATCCTGCGCGATCTGCGTCTTGGGGCGTTTGATGTGCTGGTGGGGATCAACCTTCTGCGCGAAGGTTTGGATATTCCAGAATGCGGGTTGGTGGCGATTTTGGACGCGGATAAAGAAGGCTTCCTTCGGTCTGAAACATCGCTGATCCAAACTATAGGCCGTGCAGCGCGCAATTCCGATGGGCGGGTGATTATGTATGCCGACCGCATCACAGGCAGCATGGAGCGCGCGATAGGCGAGACAACACGCCGCCGGGATAAGCAAATCGCCTACAACACCTTGCACGGCATTACCCCCACAACGATTCGCAAAAATGTCGATGATGTGCTGCACAATATGTGGAATGGCGATACAGATCAGGCGCGGGTTACCGCCAAATTGGACAAGCCGATGTATGGCAGCAATTTGGCCGCGCATCTGGATGCGTTGCGAGTGAAAATGCGCAAAGCTGCCGAGAATTTGGAATTTGAAGAGGCAGCTCGCTTGCGGGACGAGGTGAAACGTCTAGAGGCGGTCGAACTTGCCATCGCAGACGATCCGCTGGCCCGCCAATCGGTGATTGAAGACGCGGTCGAGGAAGCTGTCGCAATGGCAGGCCGCAGCACTGCGGGGCGGGCAGGGCAAAGGGGCGGCAAAGCGCGGCGGCGACGGTGAAATATTCATTTCTGTTCGGGCGACCCATTCAAAAATGAATACTTCGCTTTAATTATCGTTCACATCTCGATCCCACAGTTTCACTTGCCCATCCGCGCGCCCAAAGGCGCGTTTCAGGATCACCCACGCCACAAAAGACAGCACAGCGAAAATCAGCAGCAGCAGCGGCAGGCTGCCCGTGACGCCGATTGCAACCAGAAAACCCGTGGCAACCGCGCCGATGGCGAAGCCTAGGAAAATAAACCCAGGTGCCAAGACCTCTAGCACGCCAAGCGCGAATCCTGCGACCATCCAAACCCACCAAACCGCCCACATCATCCGCGTCCTTTCAGCATTTTAAAGGCATCGCCAAAAGCTTCAAGTGCTTGGGCAGGAACGATAATTGTTTGCTTGCCCGCTCCTTGGCCAACCAAAGTCAGCGCCTCGACCTGTTTTAGGGCTACTTGGTATTGCGCGGCTTCCAGCCCGTTTTCGGCAATTGCGCCTGCGATAACGCCGGTTGCATAGGCCTCGGCATCAGCCAGCACGCGGCGGGCTTTGGCAGATTGTTCGGCTGCGTATAGTTCGGCATCGGCGTTTAGCTCGACCGAACGTTTTTTCCCTTCGGCTTCAGTCACTTGCGCGCGGCGTGCCCTTTCGGCGTTCAACTGTTGCAGCATGGCGTGGCGGGTTGCATCGTCTAGCGCCACGTCCAAAATCTCTGCCCTCGTTACCTCGATCCCCCAATCTTCGACCATTTGGCGCACATGGGTGCGAATGTTGGCGGTCAACTCGTTGCGGTTCGATTGTACCTGATCCAGTTCCATCTTACCGATTTCACTGCGCACAATGCCCGCTACAGTGGTGGCAATGGCGGCATCAACATCGCGGATGCGATAGACAGTTTTTTCGGGTTCGGTGATGCGGTAAAACACCGAACTTTCCACTTTTACCAGGACGTTATCGGTGGTGATCGCGTCTTGGTGGGCGGTGGGAAGCTGGCGTTCCAGAATGGATACCTGGTGCGCGACACCATCGATATAGGGGACGATAAAGTTAATGCCTGGCCCCAAAACCGCGCGCAGACGGCCAAATCGTTCGATCACGTATTTCTGGCTTTGCGGCACGATCCGCACCGCTTTGCTGATGGAAACGATTACAAAGATCGCCAGAATCAGATAAACCGCATTCGCGCCTAGAAAATCTGTAGGATCCATGATGCCCCCCAATACTACACTCTTTGACTGTAAAGTGGGGGCTGGGGAGCCGCATGTCAATGCAGGGTTAGCTGTCAGTGCTCTGCCCAGCGCCCTGGAACCAATCAACTATCGCCTGTCTTTCGGCTGGCTCCATATACGACAGATTGGCGGGCGGCATGGCGTGGGTCAGGCCTGATTGGAGATAAATGCGCCGCGCCTCGGCGGCGATTTGGGCGGGGGTTTCCAGCACTACGCCCTTGGGCGCCCAAGGGATCCCTTCCCAAACAGGCTGCGCGGCATGGCACATACTGCACCGCCCCTGCACAATACTGACCACATCGTCAAAGCCCGATGCACTGGCATAGGTCAGCGAGGGGCCGTTCAGGGCGGTATCTTCGGCCATGTGGCGCTGCGGCGCGGTGGACAGCCACGCGATCAGCAGGAAAAGAACGGCAGTGACAAACCACGTCCAATGCGGGTTGCCTTTGCGAGCGTGGCGGGTGTTGAACCAATGGCGAATACTGACCCCCATCAGGAAAATCAGGCTGGCGATGATCCAGTTGTATTCGGTGGCGAACACCAATGGGTAGTGGTTAGAAAGCATCAAAAACACAACTGGCAGGGTCAGGTAATTATTGTGCGTGCTGCGCTGCTTGGCGATTTTGCCGTATTTTGGGTCTGGCTTGCGGCCTGCCTTCAAATCGGCCACCACAATGCGCTGGTTGGGCATGATGATGAAAAAAACATTGGCCGACATGATCGTCGCGGTAAAGGCCCCCAAATGCAGCAGCGCCGCGCGACCGGAAAACACTTGCGTATATCCCCACGCCATTACGACCAATAGCGCGAACAGCGCCACCATCAGCAAAGTTTGATCAGCGTTCACAAACACGCGGCACAGGCTGTTATAGGCGATCCAGCCAAAGGCAAGGCTGGCCAAAGAAATGCCAATTGCTTGGGGCGCGGTCAGTTCCATTACGGCGGGGTCAATCAGGTAAAGGTCTGACCCCAAATAATAAACAAGCACCAGCATGGCAAAGCCCGTCAGCCAAGTGGAATAGCTTTCCCATTTAAACCAAACAAGATGGTCGGGCATCGAGGCTGGGGCGACAAGGTATTTTTGGATGTGGTAAAACCCACCACCATGCACCTGCCATTCCTCGCCATCCGCGCCAGAAGCAAGGTTGCGGTCACGGTGCAGGCCAAGGTCTAGCGCGATGAAATAGAATGACGACCCAATCCACGCAATAGCGGTGATGACATGTAGCCAACGCACGCCAATTTCCACCCATTCCCACATTACGATCCAGTCATACATCGCCAGCCTCCTGTTTTTGGCAAGCTATACTGGACACCGCCCCCGTGTTAATGCTGAAATGGCGCAGAATACTTTCAAACACTTTGTGAAAATGGGGGCAAAAAAGTGTCTTATGTCGCCACGATTAAGATGTTTGTCCGCGTGTATGAACTGGGGTCGATGTCGGCAGCGGCGCGCGACCAGCGCACTTCGCCCGCAGTCGCCTCGGCGCGCGTGTCGGAACTGGAAAAACATTTGGGCGTTCGACTGTTTTCGCGCACCACGCGCAGCCTGCATCCCACGGAAAATGGACGCCTGTTTTATGACGGCGCATTGAAGATTCTAGACGCAATTACCGAAGCCGAGCAGACCATTTCAGGAGCGGCGCAAAACCCACGCGGCACAATTTTTGTTGCCGCCCCCTTGGGTGTAGGGCGGCGGTTTATCGCGCCCTATGTGCCTGCTTTCAAGGACTTTTATCCGCAAATCGACGTGCGGCTGCGCCTTTCTGACCGCATTATTGATGTCACTTCGGAGGGCCTGGATTTAGCCTTTCATATGGGGATTTTAGAGGACAGCAGCCTGAAAATGCGCCACATCGTGGATTGCCCGCGCATTCTGTGCGCAGCGCCTACCTATATTGCGGCGCGGGGCAACCCATTGGATGGGGCCGCACTGGTGGGCGATGTCCACGCGTGCCTTAACCTTCGCTTTCCAGGCGCAAAGGAATTTCAATGGGCGCTGCAAACGCCTGATGGGCCAAAAAAATACGATATATCAGGGCCTTATGAATCGGATGATGGTGACGTTTTGACGGGTTGGGCGCTCGATGGGCGCGGCATTGTGCTAAAGCCGATTTTTGAAGTGGCCGAGTATTTGCGCGATGGCAGGTTGGTTCCCGTGGCCACCGCCACCCCGCCCCTGCCGACGCAACTGTGCTGCCTGTTTCCCGACCGCAGGTTGAAAGACCCCAAGGTTGGCCTGTTCACCGACTATATGGCGTTGCAGATGAAAGACGCTATCCGCCGGGCAATGGCGGGCTTGCCGCAAATGTAGGCCGCAGGCCTAGGAATTTGTGGCGCAGTATTTTTCAGCAGAGGCACCGAACTGCTTATACCGCTCCCAAAAGGCATCGTCGCGATTCGATTGCGACAGCCATGTTTTATGGGCTTTATCAGGATTCTTAATCAGATCAGCGGCCCGCCGCTGATCTGTGCCTGCCAAGGTCATATTGGCAACTTGCTGGATGCAATTGCAGATGGGGCGGCTTGACGCTGTGCGATCAGATTTGTTGCAGGCGGCTTCAATCGGGCCAGCAATAGCGCCGCTGCCCATAACCGCAAAAACCAACGCAAGCCCCGCGCGGCGCAAAGGTATATGTGTCATGCTCTGCCTCATTTGCCAAGGTTCGCGGTTGCGCCCCTGACCTGTGTGCCATGCATTTATCGATTCGGGCAGACATTTTTAAGCTTTTCGAAGGTGCGTGGGCAGGTGGGCGATAGTTCGCCCAAATCTAACCTGCAGTACTGCCTTGCGAAATCAAATCAGGATCATCGGGTAGGTGGGGCATTTCGCCTATCCAAAAGAACAGGCGCACAAATTCGGGGGCGCCGACCCCTAGAATTTGCCATGCGCAAGAATAGCCTTCCATCAGCATACCTTCCGCGTAAAAGGCAATTTCCTCGCCATCCAGCCCTGCTTCATCGTCCTCTTGCGGCTGCCAGTCGCTGCCTTCGGCCCAAATCACCTGCGCCTCAAGCGCAGGGTATTTACGGCACAGGGATGAAAGGGGATTTAGGGACTCGGGCGAAGGCATGTTCAGCCCTTAATCATGGCAATGCGAATAAAAGCGCGTTCGATGACCGCCATGGCAGGCGCGCGCGAGGCGCTGCGCAACGTCAAATCCGTATCGACCAGCACGCGCAGTATATCTTCCAGCTTGGCTGCGCCCCAATTGCCCGCTTGGCGTGCCATCGCATCGCGGCGCGGGCCAAAGGCGCGGGCGCGCAGCAGGCCGTTTTGAATGCCGCCCTTGTCCGTTACCACCATGTGAAGCCCACGAAAATGCCGCAGCGCGCCGATGCACAAGGTAACGGGGGCAATACCCTGCCCTTCCAGCCGCCGCAGCAGCGGGCCAATGGCATGTGCCTTGCGGTCGGCCACGGCGGCAAGCAGATCGTCCACCTCGGTCTCAATCGTCATAGGGGCCAGATCAGCCACTTCGGCAGGGGTCAGCGGCGTGGAATCGCCGTGTTTATACAGCGCGACCTTTTCCAAAAGCTGGCGAAAATCACCAGGATCAAGCGCGCGGGCAAGGGTGGTTAGGTCTGCCATTGCAGGGGGCGTGATTTGGGTCAGGCCTGCGCGGGCAAGTTCAGATTCAATTTCTTCGCGCGTGGGTGGGTCGTCATATAGGCCGATACCAACCGCGTTCGGGGCCTTTTCAAACAAGGTTTTCAGCGCCGATTTCCCTGTCAGATTGCCTGCGGTAACGATCAAATTGGCATCCCCCGCGCGCCAATCGGCCAATGCGGCGGCAAAAGCATCAGTCAGCCCATCGGTGGCATCTTCGACAAACACCACGCGGGAGCCCGCGAAAAATCCCGTCTCGCGCAGCGAATCCGTCAGGCGGGCCTGATCTTTGCGCAAATCACTGGCGGCCATGCGGGTTAGGCGCATTTCTGCTGGGCCGTCTGGGCCGATCAGGGCGGCAATCGCCTCGGCCCGTTTTAGGGCCACGCGCATTGTATCTGCGCCAAAAATCAGCAGGCCCGCGCGGGCAGGGTCGGGGCGGGCGCAATAACGGCTGGCCTCGATCCCTGATAGTTTCATTCGGCCACCGTAAGCGATGGTGAAAGGGCGATCAGGCGCTGGGTAACCTGATCGGCCAAGATACGAATCAGCCGCACGTTGGCATCAGATTCGGCATTTACGGCGGCAATCGTCACGCCCGTGGCTGACCATGCGGTAAAGTTTTGCTCTACCCCGCTGGCCAAAACATCGCCTGTCGCGCGGTCTTTTAACGTCCAAGTGACTGATCCTGTTAGGTTAAATCTGGTAATCGCGCCATCGGTGGTAAAGCCTAAACTGGCCTTTCCGGTAGAAATGCTGTAGCCCAGATCAAAGCGAGGCGCGCTGGCGCGGCCAAGGCGGTCTTCCATTCGTTTGATAAATTCGAACCCATCACGCGTTTCAGTATCGGCCAGCGCGATAGTGCCGCGCAGGGCGGTGGCGGGGCCTGCGGGGCCAAAGGCAGGGGTAAACCCGCAGGCCGCAAGGGCCAGCGGCAGGGCGAGAATGGCGCGGCGGTTAAGCCACGACATTGATGATCCGCCCTGGCACAACGATGATTTTCTTAACCGCCGCACCATCCAGAAATTTGACCACAGCAGGATCGGCCAGCGCGACCTTTTCAATTTCGGCGGCGGGCATATCGGCGGGCACGGTGATTTCCGCGCGGCGTTTGCCGTTGATTTGAACGGGCAAAGTCACCTGATCATCCACCAAAAGCGAGGGGTCTGCCACAGGCCAAGGGGCCTGCGCGCATAGGCCCGCGCCGCCCTGATACGTCCAGATCGATTCGGCGATATGGGGCACCATGGGCTGCATCAGTTGCGCCATTGTCCGCATTGCGGCGCGCATAACTTCGCGCGAGCCGTTGGCGCGTGACAGGGTGTTGGTGAATTCATATAGCTTGGCGATGGCCTTGTTAAAGGCAAAGTTTTCAATGCCTTGGGTCACTTCATGCACGGCGCGGGCCGTGGCGCGTTCGATGTCGCGGTCGCCCTCGCCCACAAAGCCATCGGGCATTTCGCCAATGCGCGCACATAGGTTCCAGACACGGGCCAGATGTTTATGCGCGGCCTCGGCCCCCGAGGACGTCCATTCCACATCGCGCTCTGGTGGGCTGTCAGACAGTACAAACCAGCGCGCAGTATCTGCGCCGAAGTTTTCGATAATGTCCATCGGATCGACGACATTTTTCTTGGATTTCGACATTTTGGCGGAGGGTACGATTTCGACAACGGTGCCATTCTTCAGCCTGCCATCCACCACGTCTTCGGGCAGGTGGTACAAAGGGCGGCCCTGCCCGTCGCGGGTTAGATAAATCTCATGCGTGACCATGCCTTGGGTGAACAGCGCGTTGAAGGGTTCAATCGCTTTGGCAGGCAGATGCCCCGTTTTCACCATCGCGCGGGCGAAGAAGCGCGAATACAGCAAGTGCAAAATCGCGTGTTCGATGCCGCCGATGTATTGATCGACGTTCATCCAATAATCGGCTTCCGCCGCGTCTGTGGGCGTTTTAGCGTGGGGCGCGGTAAAGCGGGCATAATACCACGAGCTGTCCATAAACGTGTCCATCGTATCGGTTTCCCGCCGCGCGGGTTTGCCGCAAGAGGGGCATGCGCAATTGCGCCACGTTGGGTGGCGATCCAGCGGGTTGCCTGGGATGTCAAAGGTCACATCATACGGGAGTTCGATGGGCAGATTTTCTTTCTTTTCGGGCACAACGCCGCAGGTGTCGCAATGCACCACGGGAATCGGGCAGCCCCAATAGCGTTGGCGCGAAATGCCCCAATCGCGCAGGCGGTATTGGGTGACGCCTTTGCCATAACCGTTTGATTCGGCGTGGGTAATGGCGGCGGCAATTGCAACCTCGCCCGTTTGCACTGCAGCACCCGCAAAGCCGAGAATATAGCGAACGGGTTCGGATTTCATCGGCACAAAGGCTTCGGTTAGCGGCGCATCTTCCGCGCCTTCGGCCACAAAAACCGACTTAATCGCCAGCCCATATTTGCTGGCAAATTCAAAGTCGCGTGCATCATGCGCGGGGCAGCCGAAAATCGCGCCCGTGCCGTAATCCATCAAGATGAAATTGGCGATATAGACGGGCAGTTCCCAGTTCGGATCCAGCGGGTGCTTCACGCGGATGCCTGTATCCATGCCGACCTTTTCGGCGGTTTCCAGCGCCTCGGCACTGGTTCCTACTTTGCGGCATTCGGCCACAAAGGCGGCGATCGCTGGGTTGCCCGCCTCTAAAGCTTTGGCAAGGGGGTGATCGGGCGAGATAGCGGCAAAACTGGCCCCCATCAGCGTATCGGGGCGGGTGGTGTAAACGGGCAGGGTTTCAAACCCCGCGGGCGCGCCAACAGTGTTAAAGGCAAATTGCAGGCCTTGGGATTTACCAATCCAATTGGCTTGCATAATCCGCACTTTTTCGGGCCAGTCTTTCAACTCGTCCAGTGCGGACAAAAGTTCGCCAGCGTAATCGGAAATCTTAAAGAACCACTGCGTCAATTCGCGCCGCTGCACCTGCGCGCCGCTGCGCCAGCCTTTGCCTTCGATCACCTGTTCATTGGCAAGAACGGTCATATCGACAGGGTCCCAGTTGACGACCGCGTTTTTGCGGTACACCAGCCCTGCGGCCATCATATCCAAAAACATTGCCTGCTGTTGGCCGTAATATTCAGGATCGCAGGTGGCAAATTCGCGCGACCAATCGATTGACAGGCCCAGCGGTTTCATCTGCGCGCGCATGTCGGCGATATTGCCGTATGTCCAATCTTTCGGATGGCCGCCGCGTTCCATAGCCGCGTTTTCGGCGGGCATGCCAAAGGCATCCCACCCCATTGGGTGCAGCACGGAAAAACCGCGCGCTGATTTGTAGCGGGCGACGACATCGCCCATTGTGTAATTGCGCACATGCCCCATGTGGATGCGCCCAGAAGGATAGGGGAACATTTCCAAAACGTAATACTTAGGCTTGGCTGGGTCGCGCTTTGCGGTAAATGCACCAGCGTCGTCCCAAGCGGACTGCCATTTGGTTTCAATCGATTTGGGCTCGTAACGCGACATTGGGCGGCCTTTTGCTGCTTTTGCCGCAGAAATACACCGCTAAGGGCGGCAAGGCCAGATGGCCCGCATCGATTTTGGGGCGTTAAATTAAAGCTTACTATCAGCAATGCGCAATTGGCGCGCACGCGATAGAATTGCATCTTCAACGGCGCGCAGGGTTGCGGGGGCCACTGCACTGCCGCCTTTGGTTTGCATGCTAAGCTTTAGGCTGCGGGCATCTAAGGCGGGGTCTTGCACCAAAATTGTGGCGCGGTATGCGCGGCCACCGCTGGGCGGTACCCCATAGCCTGTCACGATAACCCCTGTGAACGGGTCAACTGATTCGATTGGTAAAAAGTTCAGAACGTCCAGCGAGGCGTTCCAGATATACTTGTTTACATTGACGATTTTGTTTGGATTTTCCGCGTTGGAAAACACATCCCAAATGGTCGCGCGCGGTTTAGTTGTATCGATTCCCGCCTTGGCAGCGGCGGCATCAGCGGCAAGGCGGTTGCCGCCTGCCTGCCCCAAGGCCAGCCCGCCGCCCGACCCGCCGCAGCCCGCCAAAGAAAGGCAAGTCGCCGAGATAATTGAAATTTTGGCCAGTCCCTGCAGCACAGCGCCACCCCCCAGATGAACATCTAGTCTTGTGTAACGCAGCCTGCCTAGCCTGCCAAGGCTTTTCACCCTATATATTTTGTAACTCCACCTCGCAAAATGCGCCGCCCGCGTGGCAGGACTGTGGCAAGACTGCACCATCGCCGGCGTGTTTGGCCGAAAAACCGCAGAGTTCGTTGCAAATGGGCGGGGGAAAGTGGAAACAGACTGCATACCCAAATCGGATTCCCCTGATTTGGGCCCCACCTTTGATATATACACGAGGGAAAAGACATGAAAAAAGTACTTCTTGCCACCACCATCCTTGGGATGACCGCTGGCTTCGCAGCAGCAGAAATCGCTTTCAGCGGTGATGCGACTGCTGGTTTCGCTTCCGCAAGCGGCGGAACCTGGGAATCATACACCTCGTTTAACTTGGGTGTAGCTGCAACCGCTGAGTCGGATGCAGGCATTTCCTTCGGCGCGTCGTTTGACGTGACCTCGGGCAAAACCTTCGACTTCGACGGCGCTGACAGCTCGTTCACCGACGACGAAGGCGGCGCATTCGGCGCACCAGAAGTGTTCGTTTCGGGCGACTTCGGTAAAGTAGCATTCGCCGTAGATGGCTTTGACGATTACCATGACGACTCGTTCGAAGATCACGATCTGGAATACACCCACACGATCGGTGATTTCTCGGTTGGCGTTCGTACCGACATCGACGGCGGCACCTCGTCGTTGCAACTGGGCTACACCGTTTCGGGCGTAGAACTGGGCGCAAACTTTGACGAGTCGACCGAAGCTTGGGACGTCTCGGCAGAGCGCGCATTCGGCGCTGTGACCGTTGGTCTGGGCTTGGACAGCGACGAAGTTTCGACGCTGACCTTGGACTACTCGGCTAACGGCATTTCGGCTGGCTTCGAAGTTGACAACGAAGATTCGTACACCGTTTCGGTTGGTTACGAAGCTAACGGTCTGTCGGTTGACGCAGAAATCGACCAAGACAGCGTTTGGGAAGTAACCGCTGGTTACGACCTGGGCAATGGCTTGGCTATTGAAACTGGTGTTCACCAGTCGGAATCGGCCTACTTGGGCGCTTCGATGTCGTTCTAATCTTAGAACAACCTTTATGGGAAAGGCGGGCCAGTTGGCCCGCCTTTTTCATTTGATTGATACGTCTGAAAGACCAACCATGCCATTGCCCGAAATTACCGCCGCCGTTCATAATGCCGCCGCCAAAGCGGGGCGCGATGTGGAGGGTATCACGCTGATTGCGGTGTCAAAACTGCAACCGATGGATCGGCTGCGCGCCGTGCTGGGCCAAGGGCATCTGCAGTTTGGCGAGAATTACGTGCAAGAATCTGCCGCTAAATGGCCAGATTTGCGGGCCGAATTTGGGGCGGGTATTCATGTGACCATGATTGGCCCGTTGCAAACCAACAAGGCCAAGCAAGCGGTGGAATTGTTCGATGCAATCCACAGCCTGGATCGCCCGTCGCTGGCGCAAAAACTGGCCAGTTTAGCGCAGGCGCGCGGGCATTGCCCCGATTTGTTTGTGCAGGTGAACACCGGGGCCGAGGAGCAAAAAGCGGGTATTTTGCCTGATGACTTGGATACGTTCCTTGCCGATTGCCGCGCTATGGATTTATCCCCACTCGGCCTGATGTGCATTCCGCCTGACGGGATTGATCCCGCACCACATTTCAAAATGCTTGGCGACATGGCTGCGCGCAACGGGCTGGCAGCGCTGTCGATGGGCATGAGCAGCGATTTTGAAACGGCGATTGCACTGGGGGCCACGCATATTCGGGTAGGCAGCGCGTTATTTGGCGCGCGCCCTGCGAAAGATGCAGGCTAGCGCAAGATAATCAGCCGCGATTGATGCTGGATGCGCTGCGCAATCCACAGCAAATCTTTGCGCGAAAACGCAACGCACCCCGCCGTGCGGGAGTGTGGCCTGCGCCACCCGTGCACAAAAATGGCCGATCCGCGCCCCGCGCAGGCATCGGGCCAATTCCAATCGGTCAGCAGGACAAGATCATACATCGGATCAGCGCGGCGCAGTTTTTCATGCGAAAACGCGTGCGGCAAACGGATCATCTGGTTGTAATCGTCATCTTTAGGGTCATCTGACCAGCCGTCACAGGGCCCAATGGGCAGCGCCCAATCTGCAGGGCGCGCCATGCGATCTGGCCGATACAACATTCCAATAAAGCGGTACGTTCCCACTGGCGTTGCCCCATCGCCTTCGCGTTTATCCGCGCGCAGTCCGCCGCGCCCGATGGTACAAGCAAAGCGCCGCCCCATAAACCGCGCGCCCCAGCGCCCGACAACCAGATCAGATGGCTTCACAGCAAGTGCCCCGATTTTGTGGCTTTGGTGGCCAGATAACCGCGGTTTTGCGCGGTCTCCCCAACTCGCAGCGGCACACGCGCAATAACCGCAATACCATTGGCGGCAAGCATATCCACCTTGCGGGGATTATTTGTCAAAAGTTGCACCGCGCCAAACCCCATTTTGCGCAGAATTTCTGCGCCAATTCGGAAATCACGCTCATCATCTTCAAAACCCAGACGGTGATTCGCCTGCACAGTGTCAAAGCCCTGATCTTGCAGCGAATAGGCACGCATTTTATTAGCTAGTCCAATGCCGCGCCCTTCTTGGTTCAGATACAGCAGCACGCCCGCGCCCTGTGCCCCCATTTGCGCCAAGGCCGCGCGCAGTTGCGGGCCGCAATCGCATTTCAGACTGCCCAAAACATCGCCCGTAAAGCAGGCCGAATGCAGGCGGGTCAGTACAGGCGCGGCGCGATTTGGGCGACCAATTTCAATAGCATAGTGTTCCACCCCGCCATCATCGGGGCGGAAAATATGCACGCGGCCAGCATCAGACGCAGCTATAGGCAGGCGGGCTGAGATCACGGAAGTCAGCGGCGCAAGTCGGCCCAAATCCTGCGCCTCGGCCTGTGAAATCAGCGAAAGTTGCAGTTCCCGTGCAAGTGCGGTGCCATTTTCCACAGGAACCATCAGCACCGCGGGCAGTAGCTGCGCCTCTTTCGCCAGCGCTATGGCAAAGCGGTGCAGACTAGCATCGCCGCCGCGCAGGCTGGTCAGTGGCCCCTTCATTGGGTGAGATAAATCGCCCGCAGGGTCGGCCAACGCACACAGCCAGCGGCAATCGGCATCTCTCGGAAGGGCAATGCGCGCCAGATCGCCGTCATAGGCAGCGGTTTTAAGCGTTTCGGCCCGCCGCGCAGTCAATGCCACTTCGCCCGCGCCTATTTTGCGCAAATCGGCCAAACGCTGGGGGGTAATCACCTCGACTGCGGTGGCCAGCATCGCCCTGCCCTGCCCTGTCAGCACGACAGGCAGGCCAAGCCGCAAATCACTGCGTGCACGGGCCAATTTTTCGGTGGTCGTCAAGATCAGGGTCATGAAACATTTCATAGGGCATTGCGGGCGGAATTGAAACATTGCCCGCGTTTTTGACACAAGCCCGTGAGGCGTGGGCAGAATACTTGCAACACAGCGGCCCGCGCCCCATGTTTGGCCCATCTTGTAACCCACAGGAGGCAACATGCCGACATTGCGCAAAATTCTGCTGGTCGATGATGATGACGATCTGCGCGACGCCCTGGGCGAGCAATTGCTGATGACCGAAGATTTCGACGTTTATGAGGCCGCAAATGGGGCCGAAGGGATGGAGAAAATTCGCCACGGCCAGTTTGATTTGATTCTTCTGGACATTGATTTGCCCGATACTGACGGGCGCGAGTTGTGCCGCCTGATGCGCAAATCGGGTGTGAAAACGCCGATTATCATGCTAACGGGGCATGATACTGACAGCGACACTATCCTTGGGCTGGACGCGGGCGCGAATGATTATGTGTCCAAGCCGTTCAAATTTCCTGTGCTTTTGGCCCGGATCCGCGCGCAACTGCGCCAGCATGAACATTCTGAAGATGCGGTGTTTCAACTGGGGCCTTACACGTTCAAACCCGCGCAAAAGCTGCTGCTGGATGCCAAGGACAAAAAGGTGCGGCTGACAGAAAAGGAAACGAATATCCTGAAATACCTGTATCGCGCGCAATCTGGCGTTGTCGCGCGCGATGTTCTGCTGCACGAAGTTTGGGGGTATAACGCGGGGGTAACGACCCATACGCTGGAAACCCATATCTACCGCCTGCGCCAAAAGATCGAAGCCGATCCCAGCAACGCGCGCCTGCTGGTCACCGAAAGCGGCGGCTATCGTTTAGTGTCATAATGTTTGCCAAAGCCGTGAAATGACCCTGAATTGTTCATCATTCTGCCACAGTAGGGCGTCAGAACATACCTATCAGCGCGGGTGTAAACTAATCCTCCTCCTCCCTTCGTTTTCTAGCCGCGCTGATTACTTACTTCATGTTTTCCTTCCCCTCGCCGCACCGGGGTTATGATGTGGCTCCTCCCTGTTGAACTGGCCAGGCCTTTGGGCCTGGCTTTTTTTGTGGTTTTGGCTATTGCCGCACAACCCGAAGGCGTTGCCAAAAAGGCTCTAACGAAAACAGATTTTGTCCGCCCCCTGCACAGGTGCGCCCACAGATGCAAATATCATCACACTTCCCTGTTGAACTCGCCCAGCCATTTGGCTGGGTTTCTTTTTGACTCGCCCCCTTATCCCCCTTGAGTGCGCCTGCGCCTGACCTCATAAAGTGCGAAACAGGAGGCGCAGATGGTATTCACCCTAGCCACATGGAACATCAATTCGGTGCGCTTGCGCGAGGACTTGGTGCAAAAACTGCTGCGCGAAGAGGCGCCAGATGTGCTGTGCCTGCAAGAATGCAAAAGCCCTGTCGAGAAAATTCCAACCGAGGGCTTTGCGGCGTTGGGATATACCCACATGGTGGCGCGTGGGCAAAAGGGCTACAATGGCGTGGCAATTCTGTCCAAAATTCCGCTGGTCGATGCGGGCGGTATGGACTGGGCAGATTTGGGCCATGCGCGGCATGTGGCGGGGCGGCTGGAAAATGGCGTTGTCATTCACAATTGCTATGTGCCAGCCGGGGGAGATATCCCTGACCGCGCGGAAAATGAAAAATTTGGCCAAAAGCTGGATTATTTGACGCAGATGCGCGACCATTTCCGCAGTGATACCCCGCAAAAATCGATTCTGGTGGGGGATCTTAACATAGCCCCGCGCGAAGACGATGTATGGGATCACAAGGCGCTTTTGAAAATTGTCAGCCATACGCCGATTGAGGTGCAGCATTTCACCGATGTGATGGAGGCGGGCGGCTGGGCCGATGTCACCCGCGCTGATATCCCCACAGGGCGGCTGTATAGCTGGTGGAGTTACCGCGCCGCCGAATGGGACAGCGCCGATAAGGGCCGCCGTTTAGATCATATCTGGGCCAGTCGCGATATTGGCAGCGCTGGCCATTCTAGCCGTATTTTGCGTGCCGCGCGGGGCTGGACGCAGCCCAGCGATCACGCCCCAGTTTTCGCCAGCTTTGATCTGTAGCGCCGCTTTTGCCCGCTGTTACTTGGGCAGGGTTCTGCTATCTTTGCTATAATAATTTGCTCAAAGGATTTTGCGATGACCCATTTGTGGGTGCGAGCCGAGCAGCGGCCAAATGAGGAACGTGTCGGTCTGTCCCCCGAAGGCTCGGCCGCGCTGATTGCGGCGGGGATCAAAGTGACGGTCGAGCAGTCATCCGTGCGCGCCATTATGATAGATGGCTATATTACAGCGGGTTGCACGATTGCGCCCGAAAATGCTTGGCCAACTGCTCCTGCCGATGCCATTATCTTTGGCCTGAAAGAACTGCCCGAAGATGGCACGCCGCTGACCCACCGCCACATCATGTTTGGCCATGCGTTCAAAGGGCAATCTGCGGGGCAAGTGCTGCTAAAGCGGTTCAAGGCGGGCGGCGGAACACTGTATGATTTGGAATATCTGGTGGATGAAACGGGCCGCCGAGTGGCTGCTTTTGGCTATTGGGCGGGTTATGCGGGGGCGGCAGTTGCTCTTAAATGCTGGGCGGCGCAGCAAAAGGGTTCGCTGGCGGGGCCTGTTGGAAAATATGCGGGCAAGGCTACTTTGCTGGCCGATTTGACTGCCGATCTGCCCGCCACAAAACGCCCGCGCGCGATTATCATTGGCGCTTTGGGACGTGTTGGCACAGGGGCGGCAGATTTGTGCAACGCGATGGGTATGGATGTGACCAAGTGGGACATGGCAGAAACCGCCAGCGGCGGGCCGTTTCCCGAAATTCTGGCGCATGAGATTTTCCTCAATTGTATCCTTGCCCGCCCTGGTTGCCCCGTGTTCGTGCCAGCGAGTGCGATTGCGGAAACTACCCGCAATCTAACGGTGATCGGCGATATCGCTTGCGATCCGACATCCGATTTCTCGCCCATCAAGGTATATAACCGCACAACCGAATGGCGCGAGCCTGCGCTGCGGGTGGCAAGTGACCCCGTGCTGGATGTCACGGCGATTGACAACCTGCCTTCCCTGCTGCCGGTGGAAAGCAGCATTGATTATGCCGCGCAACTGCTGCCCACCTTGGCGCAACTAGTGCAGATCGAGGCGGGCGTTTGGGCGCGCGCCAAGGCAGATTATCTGGCCCATGTCGCCAAGGTTTAAGGGAGATTTAGGATGACAATTCATTGGTGCGGCACGGGCCTATCTTCGCCCCCTGGTTTGCGGGCGCTGCTGGAGGCAGGGCATCAGGTGGTGGTGTGGAACCGCACAGTTGAAAAAGCGCGCGACGTGGTGGGTGATTTAACCCCTGATATTCGCGCTTTTTCGCTCGCCGCGCTGAAGGATGCGCTAAAGGCAGGCGATATTGCCGTCTCGATGCTGCCCGCAGATCAACATGTGTCGATTGCACAGGTTTGCCTTGAAAACGGGGCGCATTTTGCATCGTCATCTTACATCGCGCCAGAAATGCGGGCCTTGGACAGCGGGTTCAAGTCGCAGGGGCTGGTTTCGGTCAATGAAGTGGGGCTAGATCCCGGTATTGACCATTTGATGGCGCATGATTTGGTTGCGCGGTATCGCGCCAGCGCTGGCTATCACGCTGATAATGTTATATCTTTCACATCCTATTGCGGCGGGGTTCCGAAAATTCCCAACCCGTTTCGGTATAAGTTTTCTTGGGCACCTTTGGGGGTTCTGAAAGCGCTGCGGTCGCCTTCGCGGTCTTTGCGCAATTTTAATGAACTACAGGTCTCACGCCCATGGGATGCGATAACCGCCTATAAGGCCCCCCTGCCAAGCCCCGAATCCTTCGAGGTTTACCCCAACCGCGACAGTTACCCCTTTATCGCCGATTACCGTTTTGATCCCGCATGGAAACTGCGGGATTTCGTGCGCGGCACAATTCGATTGAATGGCTGGGCACAGGCTTGGGCCCCCGTGTTCCGCGAAATTGAAACACTAGAGGGGCCAAGTGGCGACGTGCGCCTTGCCGAAATGGCCGCCGAATTTCTGGCCGCCAATTCCTATGCGCCGGGCGAGCCTGACCGCGTGGTGCTGTTTGTGTCTCTTAAGGCCGAGAGGGAAGGTCGCAGCGTTTATCACGAAACTTGGGCGCTGGATGCCTGGGGCGATGCGCGCGGGTCGGCCATGGCGCGGCTTGTGTCGATGCCTGTGTCGTTTGCCGTCACCTCTGCCCTGGACGGCGAGATTGCGGCAGGCGTTCATGCAGCCCCGCACGAACCTAAACTGCTGGCAAATTGGCTGAACCAAGTGAAAACTCTTGCGCAGTATATGGCGCGGGTGGATCATCTGGCATAAGTATATGGTTACAGTAGGATTGGGGTAAAATGAGCGGAAAATCCCCCCACAGCACCGGCGGGCTATCAGCGCGCATAGCCATGTGGCGGGCACGGCGTGCACCTGCCGTGGCAAAGGGGTTTGTCAGCCAGCCAGAGCCGCGCAGCATTGGCCTTTATGCGCGCGGTAAACAGCTTATGGCGGGCAATTTCTTTGTCGCGGGTCAGTTGGTAACTGCTCCGGATGTCTCTATTTGGGATATTCCCATGCCACGGGCGACTGCTGTGTTTACCCTGCCGGATGATAGGACAGGCTTTGCTTGGCTGGATGATCTGGCCGCTGTTGGCGATGGCCCTGCACGCAAAGTGGCGCAAGATTGGACGTTTGAATGGATTAAACGCTTTGGCGCAGGGCGAGGTGACGGCTGGAGCGCGGATTTAACAGGCCGCCGTTTGATCCGCTGGGTTAATCATGCGCCGTTATTGCTGACAGGCCGCAAAGGCGCAGATAGTGCGCGATTCTTTGCCGAGGCCTCAGCGCAAGTGACGTATCTTTCGCGCCAGTGGCCCAAAGCGCCGCCAGGAATTGCGCGAATCGAGGCGTTGACAGGACTGATATATGCTGGGCTTTCCTTGGATGGCTTGGCCGAATTCGTGCCAGCGGCTGAAAATGCGCTGGCCAACGAATGCGACAAGGGTATCGCCCCAGATGGCGGCATTGCCACCCGCAGCCCAGAAGAATTGCTAGAGGTTTTCACCCTGCTGACATGGGCTGAACATGCGATGGCGAATGTAGGCCGCCCACCTCCGCGCGCGCTTAGCGCAGCGATTGAACGTGTTGCACCCTGCCTGCGGATGCTGCGCCACGCCGATGGTGGGCTGGCGCGATTTCATGGCGGGGGGCGCGGGTCGGAAGGGGTACTTGATCAATCGCTCGCGGCGGCTGGAATTAAGGCCGCTGGATTTACAGGCCCAACTTTGGGCATGGGGTATGCGCGGCTTTCGGCGGGGCGCACTTCGATGATTATGGATGTTGCTGCGCCGCCCAAGGGCGATGCTGGCGGAAATGGCCACGCTTCGACAGCGGCATTTGAATTAACCTCGGGCCGCCGCCCGTTGATTGTGTCTTGCGGATCAGGCCGCCCTTTTGGCGCAGACTGGTGGCGGGCGGGACGTGCCACGGCGTCGCACTCGGCCCTATCCGTGGAAGGCTCGTCTTCTTCGCGGATGATGGGCGCGCGCGGCCATGAAGCTGGAGATAGCTTTGCCGATGGTGCGAAGGTGCGCGATTTGAAACAGGCCGCGTTAGCCGATGGCTTGCACCTAAGCATGACGCATGACGGTTGGTCAAAATCGCACGGGCTGGCGCATACGCGTGAAGTGTGGCTGACACCAGACGGGCGCAAATTGGCAGGGCTAGACCGCATGGCAGCGCAGTTTGAACCAGAAAAAAAGCGTCTGGCCAATGTGTTGTCTGATCATTGGGTTGAAGGGATTAGCATTTCAGTGCGCTTTCATCTGCACCCCGATGTGGATGCCACGCTAGATCTGGGCGGCAAGGCTGTGTCATTGGCGCTGAAAAGTGGCGAGATTTGGATATTTCGCCATGACGACCGCGCCACACTGACGCTGGAGCCATCAATTTATCTGGAAAAGACCCGCCTACGTCCACGCCAGACCGAGCAGATCGTTCTGACCTGCCGCGCGCGCGAAGAAGACACGCGTATCGGCTGGACGTTGGCGAAGGCAAAGGATACTCCGCTTGGCATCCGCGATGTAGAGCGCGATGATTTGTCCGTGCCGATGTAAACGGCGCCGATGTAAACCGCGCCGATGTGAGCGACGCCGATGTAAACGACGAGGAGGCTGCCGCCATGCAAAATTTAGTGCCAATCGGGCGCGCGTTGATTTCTGTATCAGACAAAACGGGCATTTTGGAACTGGCGCGTACACTGGTGGGGCAAGGGGTGGAGTTGATTTCCACAGGCGGCACCGCGGGGATGCTGCGCAGTGCGGGGCTGGCGGTGCGCGACGTGGCAGATGTTACTGGTTTTCCCGAAATGATGGATGGGCGGGTGAAAACACTGCATCCAAACGTGCATGGCGGACTGCTAGCGCTGCGCGATGATGATGAACATCTGCTGGCCATGGCGGCACATGGGATCGAGCCAATTGATCTGTTGATCGTCAATCTTTACCCGTTTGAGGCGAATGTGGCGCGCGGGGCCGATCATGGAACGTGCATTGAGAATATCGACATTGGCGGGCCAGCGATGATCCGTGCGGCTGCCAAAAATCACCGCTTTGTCACCGTGGTCACCGACCCTGCTGATTACGGGGTTCTACTGGATCAGTTGCGCGCGCAAGATGGGGCGACAGGCCTTGCCTTTCGGCAAAAGCTGGCGCTGGCGGCCTATGCCCGCACGGCAGCCTATGATGCGGCTGTGTCAGGCTGGATGGCGGGGCAGTTTGATGCGCCCTTCCCGCCCCACCGCGCCTTTGGCGGCAAGCTGGCGCAAAAGCTACGCTATGGGGAAAACCCCCATCAGAAGGCCGCGTTTTATACCGATGGATCAGGCCGCTTCGGCGTGGCCTCAGCCCAGCAGTGGCAGGGTAAAGAGCTGTCTTACAACAATATAAATGACACTGATGCCGCCTTTGAACTGGTTGCCGAATTTGCGGGGGCTGGGCCCGCCTGCGCCATTATCAAACACGCCAACCCCTGCGGTGTGGGCACGGCGGACGGCCTTAGGGATGCTTATTTGCGGGCATATAACTGCGACCAAACCAGCGCCTTTGGTGGGATTGTGGCGCTTAATCAAGAACTTGATGCCGAAACTGCCGAAGAAATCGTTAGGATTTTCACCGAAGTGGTGATCGCGCCTTCGGCCAGCGATGCCGCGCGCGCGGTTTTTGCGGCCAAGAAAAACCTGCGCCTTTTGACCACGGGCGGGCTGCCCGATCCGCGGGCGGGCGGTATGGCCTATCGGCAAGTGGTGGGCGGATTTTTGCTGCAAGACCGCGACAATGGGCATCTGTCCGCATCTGATCTGAAACTGGTCACCAAACGCGCCCCAACACCTGTCGAGGTGGCCGACCTGCTGTTTGCCTGGAACGTGGCCAAACATGTGAAATCGAACGCGATTATCTATGTGAAAGACGGGGCCACAGTGGGCATTGGCGCGGGGCAGATGAGCCGTATCGACAGCACTCGCATTGCAGCGCGCAAGGCGCAGGATATGGCCGATGCGCTGGGCCTGCCCGCCAGCCCAACGATTGGGTCAGTCGTCGCATCAGATGCGTTCTTTCCCTTTGCCGATGGCCTGATTGCCGCTGCCGAGGCGGGGGCCACGGCAATAATCCAACCGGGCGGATCAATGCGCGATGAAGAGGTGATTAAAGCTGCCGATGAGGCGGGCCTTGCGATGGTCTTCACCAATCAACGCCATTTCAGACACTGACATGAAAATCGCCTTTATCATCGCTGTGATGGTTTTTTTGTTGGATCAAGCCAGCAAGTGGTTTGTGGTCTTCCACCTAAACTTGGCCCAATTGGGCGCACTAGACGTCATTCCGCCCTATTTGAACCTGCGCATGGCGTGGAATTATGGGATAAACTTTGGACTGCTTGCCGCTGATAACCCCCTTACGCGCTGGGCGCTGATCGCTGTGGCTTTGGCCATTTGCGCGGGGGTTTTGATTTGGCTGCGGCGTGCGCCCATGCCGCGTGTCGCCCATGTTTCTGCGGGCTTTTTGGTTGGCGGCGCGCTGGGCAATGTAATTGACCGAATTCTTTACGGTGCTGTCGCGGATTTTCTGAACATGTCTTGCTGTGGCATCAACAATCCGTTTTCCTTTAACGTGGCCGATATCAGCATTTTTGCAGGGGCTATCGGACTTGCATTTTTTGCCGAAGGTAAGCGGCCCGCGTGAATGACCCCGTGACGGCGGCGAAAGCATCGTTTATGGTGTGTCAACTCTTGGGGTGGAGAATTCAGATGCGGCCTGCCATTGTGGCCATTTTCATGGGCGTCAGCGCCATATCTTTGTTGGGTGCTTGCGCATCTTCCAAAGAACCAAACCTGATGAACCTGCGGTCAGATACCAATGGGCCGGACGAATTTTCGATTTTGCCCGTCAAACCTTTGGAAATGCCCAAGGATCTGGCGGTTCTTCCAGAGCCCACACCAGGCGGGACAAATTTGGTTGATCCAAACCCTATGGCGGATGCTTTGGTGGCATTGGGGGGCAAGGCACCGAACCCGGACGCATCATCGCGCGGGGATGGCGGGATCATTACTTATGCCAGCCGTAACGGCGTAGCAGAGGGCATTCGCAGCGTTCTGGCCGCCGAAGATTTGGATTTTCGCAAGCGTAACAATGGCCTTTTGCTAGAGCGACTGTTCAAAATGACGGTCTATTTCAAGGCCTATCGTGCGCAATCTCTGGATCAAGATGCCGAATTGGCCCGCTGGCGCGCGCAAGGCGTTGCAACCCCATCTGCCCCGCCCGCGAATAAGTGATCGACGCACCCTTGCCACTGGCGCAGCAGTGCCTAGGTTTGACACAAAGGGTGGGCATAGAATGCAGTCAGTTTTTCGCATTGCTAGCATGTTGGGGGCGTTGACGCTCCCTGCTTTTGGCGAACCTGTTACTGAATTCATGCTGGATAATGGGCTGCAGATTGTCGTGATCGAAGATCATCGCGCGCCCGTGGCCACACAGATGGCTTGGTATAGAACAGGCCGCGCAGACGAGCCTGCAGGGCAATCTGGCATTGCGCATTTCTTTGAACATCTGATGTTCAAGGGCACAGATAGTGTTGCCCCTGGCGAATTTTCGGCAATTGTCGCGGCCAATGGCGGTCGGGACAATGCCTTTACCTCGGATGACTACACTGCCTATTTCCAGCGCGTTCCAACCGCTCAGTTGGGCGAGATGATGCGCCTAGAGGCCGATCGCATGGCCAATTTGAACCTGTCGTCAGAGAACGTCGCCACCGAATTACAGGTTATTTTGGAAGAGCGTGGCCAGCGCGTCGACAGTGACCCGTCTGCCCTGTTCCGCGAGCAAATGTCAGCCGCACAGTATTTGAACCACCCTTACGCATTGCCCGTTATTGGCTGGTTGCACGAAATGCAGCAGCTTAACCGCGACAAGGCTTTGGATTTTTATGACCGCCATTATGCGCCAAATAATGCGATTTTGGTCGTGGCGGGCGATGTAGACCCAGCGATGGTGCGCGAACTGGCGCAAACCCATTATGGCCCGCTTGAACCAAGCGACACCGTACCCCTGCGCCTGCGCCCGTCCGAGCCGCCACAATTGGCTGCACGCCGCCTGATCATGGCCGACGCCCGCGTGGCCCAGCCTTATATTATGCGCACCTATCTAGCGCCCGAGCGGAATGCGGGCGATCAAAAGAAAGCAGCGGCGATAACCCTTTTGGCCGAGGTGCTCGGCGGGTCTGGCACAACGTCGGTTCTGTCGCGCGCACTGCAATTTGATAGCCAAATCGCGGTCTATTCGGGCGCGGGCTATAGCGGCGTATCGGTTGATTCCACGACATTTTCGCTGATTGTGGTGCCAAGCGCAGGCGTATCTATGGTCGATGCCGAAAAGGCTTTGGATGACACATTGGCCAAGTTTATGGAAACGGGCGTTGATCCTGCCGATTTGGCCCGCATCAAGACCCAAGTGCGCGCGGCAGAAATTTACGCCCGCGACGATGCGGGGGATTTGGCACGCAGTTATGGCGCGGCGTTGGCCGTGGGGTTAACAGTGCAAGATGTACAAGATTGGCCCGCCGCTTTGGACGCAGTGACCGAAGCGGATATCATGGCTGCTGCCCGCGCGGTGTTAATTCCTGAAAACTCAGTCTCAGGTTGGTTAGAAACAAAGGCAACCCCATGATTCGCGCCGTTTTCATCACCCTTGCCCTGCTTGTCACCAGCCCCCTGCGCGCCGAAGTGGAAATCGTTGAAGTTACCTCGCCCAAGGGAATTAAGGCGTGGCTGCTGGAAGACCATACAATTCCTTTCACCGCGCTGAACATACGCTTTCAGGGCGGCACATCGCTGGATCGGCCCGCCAAACGCGGTTCAATCAACCTAATGACCGCCCTTATCGAAGAAGGCGCGGGCGATCTGGATGCGCAGGGCTTTGCCAAATCGCGTGACGACTTGGCAGCGAGTTTTACCTTTGCCTCCGATGCAGACGGCATTAGCGTTTCTGCGCGCTTTCTGACCGAAAACCGCGATGCGGCGCTAGGGCTGTTGGCGCAAACGCTGATCAAACCCCGTTTTGATCAAGACGCGATAGACCGCGTGCGGGGCCAAGTTTTGGCGGGGATCGAGGCGGATGCCAAAGACCCAAGCGCAATGGCAGCCACTCTTTCTAGCGCCGCGATTTATGGCAGCCATCCGTATGGCAGCGATGATGCAGGCACCGTCGGATCTGTGGCCGCTTTGACCAAGCAGGATATTTTAACCGCCTTCGCGGATGCTATTGCCGCAGACCGCATGGTGATTGGGGCCGCTGGCGATATAACTGCCGCTGAATTAGGGGCGGCTTTGGAAGGGCTTTTGGGCGAACTGCCCGCTGCGGGCGCGCCCCTGCCCCCCAAAGCCAGCCCGAATTTTCTGGGCGGTATCACGGTGCAAGATTTTCCAGGCCCGCAATCTACCGTTCTGTTTTCCCAAAGCGGGATCAACGTGAAAGACCCCGATTTTATGGCCGCAAGTCTTGTTAATGAAATTTTTGGCGGAGACCGCTTTACTGCACGCTTGATGACTGAACTGCGCGACAAGCGCGGTCTGACCTACGGGGTGGGCACTGGTCTGGCCAGCATGGCCTATGCGGAATCGATGGATGGCAGCTTTCAGGCCAGTAATGAAAAGGTGGCCGAGGCCGTCGATATGCTGCGGGCGGAATGGGCCAAACTTTCCGTTGGCGATATTACGCAGGCAGAATTGGATGCAGCCAAAACCTATATGATTGGCTCCTACCCGCTGCGGTGGGATGGCAACGGATCCATCGCATCGATTTTGGTTGGGATGCAGATCAACGGCTTTGCGATGGATTATCCCAAAATCCGCAACGATCTTGTGCGCGCGCTGACGCTGGACGATGTTAACAGCGTGGCGCAGCGGCTTTTGCAGCCCGATCAATTGCAGATCACTGTGGTCGGGCAGCCAAATCCTCCGCCGAAATAGCCTGCGAATCTCTGGCTCTGCACGGGCGAAGCTGCTATAGTTAGGGGTATGACCGCTTTGCACCCCAATATAGGCGATGTTGTCCGCCCCTTGATCCGCCTATTGGATGAAGCTGCAATCAATAGAATTGCGGCTGGGGAAGTTGTTGAACGCCCCGCCTCGGCTGTCAAAGAACTGGTCGAAAATGCAATCGATGCGGGGGCCAGCAGCATTCAGGTGGATTATGCTGCGGGGGGCAAGGTCATGATCCGCGTCACCGACAACGGCTGCGGCATGTCGGCGGATGATTTGCCCTTGGCCGTGGCGCGGCATGCGACATCCAAGATTGACGGGTCTGATTTACTGAACATCCATTCATTTGGATTTCGCGGCGAGGCGCTTGCATCCCTTGGCGCAGTGGGCCGCTTGACATTAACCAGCCGAATTGACGGGCAAATGGGCTCAACCCTGACTTTGGAGGGTGGGCGAATGGGTGCGGTGCGGCCCGCCTCTGCTGCCCGCGGAACAGTGATTGAACTTCGGGATTTGTTCTATGCCACGCCCGCGCGGTTGAAATTCCTAAGGTCTGACCGCGCCGAGGCGCAGGCGATTGCAGATGTGATGCGCCGCCTTGCCATGGCTCAGCCCAAAATTTCATTTACTTTGTCGGAGCTTAGCGATGGAGATAAGCCACGCCAAATTTTCCGCATCGAAGCGGGGACTGGCGATTTCCTTGATGCACTGCATGGGCGGCTTGCCAATTTACTTGGCCGCGACTTTGTCGAGAACGCGCTGGCAATTAACGCAGAACGCGAAGGGATGCGACTTACGGGCTATGCCGCGTTGCCCACCTATTCACGCGGAACATCTGTTCAGCAATTCATCTTTGTCAACGGTCGCCCTGTTCTTGACCGCGTATTATTGGGCGCGTTGCGGGTGGCCTATTTCGATTTTTTGCCCCGCGACCGCCACCCTGCTGCGGCTTTGAACGTGATATGCGGTCCTGAACGGGTGGATGTAAACGTGCATCCTGCAAAATCAGAGGTACGCTTTCGCGAACCAGATGCTGCGCGCAGCCTGATCATCACAGGGCTGCGCACGGTGCTTTCATCTGCGGGTCACCGCGCCAGCAGCACAGGGGGGGATGCGACCGTGGCGGCGCTGCGGCCGGAACAGGTGTTTGCGCAAGGTGGGTCGCAAACACAGGCACGGGTCTATCAAATGCAGCGGCCATCCCAGCCCAGCCTTGGGCGTGCGCTGGCGTGGCAAGCCCCGCAATCAGGCTTTGCCGAAGCGCCGCAAGCGCGGCTGGAACAGGCGGCCGAGCCTGCGCAAGATTTCCCACTTGGCGCAGCAAAGGCGCAGCTTCACGCGAATTATATTGTCGCACAAACCGCCACGGGCATGGTGATTGTCGATGCACATGCTGCCCATGAACGGCTGGTTTACGAACGCTTAAAACGTCAAATGGCGAAAAGCGGGATCGCAGCGCAAGCCCTTTTGATACCTGAAATTGTTGATTTTTCTGTCACCGATTGTCAGCGCCTGCTGGATGCCACCGCAGATTTAGCGCGCTTTGGTCTGGTCATCGAACCCTTTGGACAAGGGGCGATTGCCGTGCGCGAAACTCCCGCTATTTTGGGCACAATTTCGGCGGCGGCCCTGCTACGTGATGTGCTGGACGAGCTTGCAGATACAGGCCACAGCCAGTTGGTTCAGGCAAAGATCGAGGCGATTCTTTCGCGCATGGCCTGCCACGGATCGGTGCGCACGGGCCGCCACATGCGGGCCGATGAGATGAACGCTTTGCTGCGGGAAATGGAGGAAACCCCCCATTCAGGCCAATGCAACCATGGCCGCCCAACCTATGTTGAACTTAAACTTTCTGATATTGAACGATTATTTGGACGCACATGATTACCTTATTTGGCCAAACTTTTTCGTGGAACGATCCTGATATATTGATCGTCGGCGGGGCAATCCTAGCACTTGTTCTTTTATTGATATTGATCCTGCGCGCAGCGAGCCGCAGTGGGGCTATGGCTGCGCCCCTTATGGCCGAAATGGGCTGGATGTCGCAGCGCGTGCAGGCGCTTTCCGATGGTCAGGAACGGCTGGCGGGCGGCTTGCACCATGTTTCGGAAAACCAAGCGGTCAGCCAAAGCGCGATGTTGCAGTTGATGGAAAAGCGATTGACCGAAGTGCAGCGCAGTATGGGCGAAGCGCTGACTGGCACGTCACAACGGACGGCAACTAGCCTAGGCGAGTTGCAGCAGCGGCTGGCAACCATTGATAAGGCGCAGGCGAATATCGAAAAGCTGTCTGGTAACGTCTTAAGTTTGCAAGATATTTTGGCAAATAAACAGGCGCGCGGGGCTTTTGGCGAAATTCAGCTAAATGACATCGTGCAAAAGGCCCTGCCGTCAGACGCTTACACGATGCAGGCGACGCTATCGAACGGCAAGCGCGCAGATTGCCTGATCCATCTGCCTAATCCACCCGGCCCAATTGTGATTGATGCAAAGTTTCCGCTAGAGGCCTATGAGGCGCTGCGCCGTGCGAAGAACCCTGCCGAGGTTCAGGCAGCGTCGTCTCAACTGCGCACGTCGGTGCGTTTGCATATCAAAGCAATTGCCGAAAAGTACATTCTTGATGGCGAAACGGCAGATGGCGCGCTGATGTTCTTGCCATCTGAAGCGGTTTATGCCGAGTTGCACGCGAATTTTCCCGAAGTGGTGCGCGATGGTTTTGCTGTAAAAGTTTGGATCGTCTCGCCCACCACATGTATGGCGACCCTGAACACCATGCGTGCGGTGCTAAAGGATGCACGGATGCGCGAACAGGCGGGGGCCATACGCGCAACACTGCGACAACTGCATCGCGATGTAGAGTTGGTCGTTGAGCGGGTGGACAAACTATCGACCCATTTCAACCAAGCGCGGGCGGATTTGGATGGTATTTCAACCGCCGCCGAACGAGCAGGCAAGCGCGCCGCGCGTTTGGATAACTTTGATTTTGAAGAGATTGTACCCGAGGTGGAAAGGGCACCTCTTGCCCCCTTACTTGAGACGAAAGTGGGCGAATAACTTACTGTTTTTGAACACAAACCATAAAAAATCCATCCATTCCGCCGAGGTCGGCCCAATAGTCTGGCCGCAGACGCAACGCGCCTTGCGGCGTAATCCAAGCGCGATCAATACCTGTCATTTGGGGCGAGATGACGGATAGGTTCTGGTGCCGCGCAAGCATCGCGTCAAGCTGGTCTTCACCCTCGGCAGGCAAAAGGGAACAGGAAGCAAAAACCATGCGCCCTTTGGGGGCCAAGAGTGTTAGCGCATGGTCGATCAATTGCGCCTGAAGCGCAACGAGATTTGCAATTTCTGAGCCATCTTTCAGATAGGGCAATTCTGGATGGCGACGAATAGTGCCTGTGGCCGAACAGGGAGCGTCTAGAAGGATCGCATCGAAGGGCTTTTCTGAACGATAGGTCAGCGCATCGCCCAACACGCAGGTTGCGGCAAGCCCTGTGCGCGACAAGTTTTGTGCCAACCGCGCCATGCGGGGACCAGAGATGTCTAGCGCGGTCACATCAGCGCCGCGACTGGCCAGTTGCATGGTTTTTCCGCCCGGTGCGGCGCAAATGTCAAGCACCCGCTTGCCCATCACGTCGCCAAGCAGTGGCACAGCCATGGCAGCGGCGGCGTCTTGAACCCAAAAAGCACCGTCATCAAAGCCCGCAAGGGTAGAGATTTGCCCACCATCCCGCAGGCGTAGCGACCCTGTGGGCAGCAAAATCGCCCCGTCCACCTGCGCCCCGTCCACCTGCGCCCCATCCACCTGCGCCTCGCCCCGCAAAGTCAGGTCAATGGACGGAGCGTTTGCATGAACTGCTTCGATCAAGGAAACCACATCGCGCCCATAGGCGTGGACAAGCGGTTGGCGCAGCCAGCGTGGCATCATTTGAGCAGGGCCGCTTATTACAACAGGGTCGGGAAGCGCGCGCAGGACAGCGTTTACCATGCCCGCCAGATGTTGGCTGCGCTTACCGATGCTGGCCAGCGCCACGGCCTCGTTCACCACGCCATAAGAAGCCTGGCCAAAGCTGCGTTCTAATGTCGCTAGGCGCAGGATATTCATAACATGTAGGGGCGGCGATTTGCGCAAGAGCGGGGCCAAAAGCCGTTCGATCGGTTCTAATGTACGGATAACCTGCACCGCAAGACGCTGCGCGCGGGCGCGGTCACCGCTGGGAAGCTTGTACAAAAAACTTTTATCTTCAGATACTTGCGCTAAAGTTTTACCTTCGCCCAGTACGGCATCTAATATTGCAACGGCTGCGGCGCGCGCGCCGTTGGACTGCGTCATAAGTTGGACTGCGTCATAAATGGTTAACCTTCATTTGATATCATAGCCTTGAGTTAATGTTTATCGTGCCTATATGACGACAATAGGTTTAACAAGGAAAGCAAATGCCGCATTCGCTAAAACCGCCAGTCGTGCCCGAGGCAGAGCGTGCTTTGCCCCCCGCAGCCCTGCGCGCTTTGGCCGAAGCGGCAGAGCGTCGGCGGCACATTCCCGCACCATTGCCCACCGAATTGGGTGGCCGCAAGGGGCCAGAGCCAGTTCGCTTTGGCGATTGGGAAAAGAAGGGCCTAGCTATCGATTTTTAACTGACGCTGTGCCTAGCGCAGATTGAAATTAGCCGATGCGCCCTTGCCGTCATCAGATGTGAATCGCATTTGGCTGCCGTTAGTTTCGACAAGTTGGCAATCGTAGTCTATGGTATAGCCGCTCCAATCCATTTCGCGGCAAAACAGCCCGTCTTTCCAATCCCAATTACCAGTTATACCCCAACCTACGGCGCTGCCCTGAATCGCACCGTCAGGCACCAAGTTGATTTGCAGGCTGAAAATACCAATACTTAACGCACGGCCTTCAAGCGCATCCAAAAATGCCTTCTTATCGCCGATCTTTTGAAAATCAGCTAAGCTAGGTGTGGCCCAAAGGGCGAAAAAGACAACAAGACGCAGCATGATCTAAACCTCTGAATTTGCAGGTATACGCAGCCGATGCGAGGTTGGTTCACTTTTCGCGCCCTACAGACCCAAAACATCCATCATATCATAGCGTGCTGGCTTTTGGGATTGCCCCCAAATCGCCGCCTTCAGCGCGCCACGCGCAAAAATAGCGCGGTCGGTGGCGATGTGCCGCAGCACCACACGCTCGCCCATCGCGGCAAAAATCACATCATGTTCGCCCACAATATCGCCGCCGCGAATGGCGGAAAAGCCAATGCTGCCCGCCTCGCGCGCGCCAGTTATCCCATAGCGGCCTGACACTATATGCGCGTTCAAATCCACACCGCGCCCTGCCGCTGCTGCATGGCCCAACATCAGCGCCGTTCCCGAGGGCGCATCAACCTTGCGGCGATGATGCGCCTCGACAATTTCGATATCCCAGTCAGCATCCAGCGCGGCGGCAACCTTTTGCGTCATCCGCGCCAGAAGGTTCACGCCAAGGCTCATATTGCCAGCCTGAATAATCACGGCATGGCGGGCAGCTGCATCTAGCTTGGCATGATGTTCGGGTTGCAGACCCGTTGTGCCAACCACATGCACGGCGCGGGCTTGGGCGGCAAGGGCGGCAAATTCGACAGTGGCTTCGGGCGCGGTAAAGTCAATCACAGCTTGCGCATGTGCAAAAGCGGCCAAAGCATCGTCCGACACTTGCACGCCCAAATCCGCCCCTCCCATCGCCGCGCCCACATCGCGGCCGATCCATGCATGGCCGGTGCGTTCGATTGCGCCCGCAAGATGCACGGCAGGATTGGCGGCAATCTCGCGGATCAGCATTTGCCCCATGCGGCCCGAAGCGCCTGTTACCACTATGCCAATGCTTGCCATTTCTGCACCCTTTGCCATTTTGGTCAGCCATAGCTGCAAAATGCCCCGCAGGAAAGCCCGACATTGCGGGCGGGCGCGAAGCGGCGTAAAGGGGGGCATGGCAAATAAACGTACAGTCTCGGCCAAAGGGCCATCGCAGCGGATGCTGCGCGTCGGTGAAATGATCCGCCGCACGCTGTCTGATATTTTGATGCGCGGAGAGGTGCACGACCCCGCGCTGAATGATATGTCTATCACAGTGGGCGAAGTCGCTGTGTCGCCCGATTTGCGGGTGGCAACGGTTTATGTGATGCCGATGTCAGGCGCGGGCGCCGTTACTGATGCAATCGCGGCCCTTGCACGCCATAAAGGTATTTTGCGTAAGATGGTCGCCGACGGGATGACCCTGCGTTATGCACCAGAACTGCGATTTCGCGCTGATGAAACCTTTGATCGGTTGGACGAGGCACGGCGGCTGTTTTCCGACCCAGTGGTGCAGCGCGATATTGCCGCCAAAGACAAGCCAGAAGAAGAATAATGGCTAGGGGCAAAAAGGGCCGCGCGCTGTCGGGTTGGTTGATTGTCAACAAACCAGCTGGGATCACATCCAGCGCGGTGGTGAACAAGGTGAGATGGGCGCTAGATGCGCAAAAGGCAGGTCATGCGGGCACTCTGGATCCCGATGCAACTGGGGTGCTGGCGGTCGCCTTGGGCGAGGCGACCAAAACCGTGCCCTATGTGACCGATGCGCTGAAATGTTATCGGTTTATGGTGCGCTTTGGCGCGGCTACCAGCACCGATGATGCGGCGGGCGAAGTGATTGCCACATCTGATCTGCGCCCCGATGACGGCGCAATTGCCGCTGCTTTGGCCGCGTTTCGCGGCGCGATTAGCCAAGTACCACCGCAGGTGTCGGCGGTTAAAGTTGACGGCGTGCGCGCCTATGATCTGGCGCGGGCGGGCGAGGAGATGGATTTAGCGGCCCGCGATTTGTGGGTGGACAAGCTAGAGCTAATCGCACGACCCGATGCCGATCATTTGGAAATGGAAATGATCTGCGGTAAAGGCGGCTATGTGCGCGCGATTGCCCGCGATTTGGGCGCTGCTTTAGGCTGCCTTGGCCATGTCGCTTGGCTGCGGCGCGAATGGTCGGGGCCGTTTGTGGCCAGCCAAGGCGTATCGCTGGATGACATTGACCGCATGGCAAAAACACGCGAGTTGGAAAGCTTTATCCAGCCATTGGAGATTGGCCTGCATGGCTTGCCCGAATTGCCTTGCACGGTTGAGGGCGCCGCGCGACTGCGCAATGGAAACCCAGGCCAAGTGCTTGGGCATTTGGATTTCGGTATTGAGGCATGGGCCAGCCTGAACGGCCGCGCCGTGGCGGTGGGCCATTATCGGGGGGGGGAATTACACCCTACCCGTGTGTTCGTGCGGGAATGATCCATGACAACCACGCGCCAGCATAAAGATTTGCTGCGCCAAAGTTGGGCGGTTTATTCAGACTGCGAACGATATCGCTATTCCTTGCGCCGCGAATGGGACGGTGGGGCAGGCCGAGTGACATTTGTCATGCTAAACCCGTCAACAGCGACAGAAGTGCAAAATGACCCCACAGTAGAGCGATGCGAACGGCGCGCCCGGGCGATGGGATACAGCGCTTTTCAGGTGGTGAATATCTTTGCCTTTCGCGCCACAGATCCCGCCGATATGCGCCGCGCGGGCGATCCGATTGGCCCAGAAAATGATGCAGCTATAGTGCAGGCTGCCGCGTGGGCTGACTGCATTATCTGCGCCTGGGGCACCCATGGCGCGCATATGGAGAGAGGCGCGCGCGTGATGCAGATGCTGCGACAGAAAGGCCATCAATTGCATCATTTGGGTCTAGCTAAGGGCGGCGCACCCAAACATCCGCTGTATATCAGTTACGGCGTCCAACCGATGGAATGGGCCGATTAGCCTGCGCGCAGGATTATATCGTCTATGCTGATTTGCACACCATTGGTGAGTATGGCAACAACGTTGCCGTCAAGCAGGATTTGGGTGTTTCCTGCTGCGTCCTCTTCCAAAGTGGCCGCAGGCGCGTCGTCCAAAGCGGGGTCATATAGCAAGATCAGTTGATCTTCGGCAGGATCAAAATCTGTGATCTGCACCGCGTCACCTCCAGCGCCAAAATCCGTTAGCGTAAAGTCATCTGCGCCAGCATCGCCATGCCCATAATCGCCCGCGCCTAGCATCAGCACATCATCGCCAGCGCCGCCATTCAAGAAATCGACCGAGGTATCGGATAAGCCCGCAGAATTGCCGTGCAGGGTATCATTGCCCACATCGCCAAAAATCTCGTCTGCACCCGCGCCGCCCATCAGGTTATCATCACCTATGCCGCCTTCCAGCACATCATTGCCAGCGCCTCCGTAAACTGTATCGACCCCCTCACCGCCGAACAGTTGATCGTTGCCTTCGTCACCGTTTAGCGAATCATCTCCTGCGCCAGCATAAAGCATGTCATCGCCTGTAAACCCGTCTAGGCTGTCATTGCCATTTTCGCCATAGATCAGATCATTGTCGCTGCCACCATCCAAGAGGTCATTGCCATCGCCGCCGATCATTTCATCTTCGCCAAAATCGCCAAACAGCGTGTCATCACCTGCGCGCCCGCCAAGGCTATCATCGCCCGCACCGCCAATAATCAAATCAGATCCCCCGTCGGCATACAGCACATCCGCGCCGCCACCTCCCGCCAATGTCTCGCCCATATCGGGCGCGGGTGCCTGATCGTCTGATTGCGGCATACCTTCGTCATCTGCGCCCGCATCATCGCCCGATGTCAGCATAAATCCATAAATCATAGGATTTTGATCGTCATCATTCTCGCTGTCGGATTCGCCTAAAGCTTCGCGGTTTTCATCGGACGAGCTTTGCATCAGGCTATCGGCCAGAATGCCGGCAAAAAGCGTTGCTAGAATGCCAATAACCTCGATCATACCATTACCCACCCACCAACTTGGAACAAACAGCGAATTGGCTACCCCACCAAATCACCACACAAAAGACCCCGAAAAAACTATGCTTTCTATTACGACCCTATCACAAATTAGGGCGATCCTCTATCTCTGGTTGTTTTTCTGCGCCATTGGTTAACAAAAGTTGTGCTGCGTTATCTGATCTTCCCCTTTCAACTGGCATTTCAGATTCAACTGGCATTTCAGAATCCCCCTTTTCTTTTGGAACGTTTTCACCTAGACGCTCGCATCTGCCAGTTAACGGCAGCATCGGCCTTGCTGGACGACATCTCGGCTTGCGCCTTAACCCCTAAGATAGGAGATCCCGATGTCGATCACTGTTGAAGAAAAAGCACGCCTCATCAAAGAATATGCCACCAAAGAAGGCGACACAGGTTCGCCCGAAGTGCAAGTTGCGATCTTGTCGTCGCGTATTGCTACGCTGACCGAGCATTTCAAGAGCCATAAAAAAGACAACCACTCGCGCCGCGGTCTTTTGATGATGGTTGCCCAGCGCCGTAAGTTGCTGGATTACACCAAGAAGAAAGACGAAGCGCGCTATCAATCGCTGATCGGCCGTTTGGGCCTGCGCCGCTAAGTCATCGTATAGATTTATCGAATGCGCCCGCGGTGAAAACTGCGGGCGTTTTTCTTTTTGCGTGGTTATGGTGTGCAAAAGGGGGCGGATATGCGGGTTTTACTTTTGGGGGCCACAGGCACGATTGGGCAGGCCACTGCGGCGGCGCTGCTGGCCGCGCACCATGAGGTGGTTGCGCTGGTGCGCGCAACAGCGCCGCGCTTGCCTGATGGATGTATTCGGGTAAAGGGCGACGTCACTCTGCAGGGGGCGGTAGCGGGCGCTTTAGATGGGGTTTCGGCAGTTATCTCTTGCCTAGCCAGCCGTACGGGCGCGCCCCGCGACGCATGGGCGATTGATCACCGCGCCAACTCTTTGGCTTTGGCTGCCGCGCAGGCGGCGGGAGTGTCGCAGTTTGTGCTGCTGTCGGCGATCTGCGTGCAAAAACCCCTGCTGGGCTTTCAACGCGCCAAACTTGCCTTTGAGGTGGAATTGCAAGCCAGCGGCCTGACCTATTCCGTCGTCCGCCCCACGGCGTTTTTCAAATCGCTTTCCGGGCAGGTCGCGCGGGCGGCGGCGGATAAGCCGTTTATGGTCTTTGGGAATGGGCGGCTGACGGCGTGCAAGCCGATTTCAGATAGCGACCTTGCCCGCTTTCTGGTGGCTTGTCTAACCGACCCCGCCCTGCAAAACTGTATCCTTCCCATTGGCGGCCCAGGCCCTGCAATCACGCCGCTGGATCAGGCTTTGATGTTAGAAGAGATGCTTGGGCGGCCTGTGCGGGTGAAACAGGTTCCCGTTGCGCTGATGGATACAATCATAGCAGTGCTAAGTGCCCTTGGCCGACTGTCGCCGAAACTGGCCGAAAAGGCCAACCTAGCGCGAATTGGTCGGTATTATGGAACCGAGTCCATGCTGGTGTGGGATGGACAGGCGTATAGGGCCAGCGATACGCCAGAGTTTGGCCGCGATACGCTGCGCGATCACTACGCCGCGCTGCTGAGGGGCGACGCGCAGAACAATTTGGGGGTTCACGGCGTGTTTTAGGGGCTTACAATCTGCTAAGCGCCCTTAAAGGCCCAAACCCCTTCCCAAAGACACCCATTTGTTGTATCCGCGCGGCATCTGTGATGTGGGGGCTGCCCCCCCCCATGCAAAGGATAGGGGGCGGCGGCAATGGGGCCGCTATTTTTGACGGGCGCTGCGGCAGGGGCTGCGCGCCTATATAGGGAACGATCCATGTTCAATGTGACAAAAAAATCAATCCAGTGGGGCAGCGAGACGCTGACACTGGAAACGGGTAAAATTGCCCGTCAAGCTGATGGCAGCGTGATTGCTACGCTTGGCGACACTTCGGTGATGGCAAACATCACCTATGCGCGCAGCGCCAAACCAGGGCAAGATTTCTTTCCCCTGACGGTGCATTATCAAGAAAAATACTACGCCGCTGGCAAAATTCCAGGCGGCTTTTTCAAACGCGAAGCGCGGCCTTCGGAAAAAGAAACGCTGACCTCGCGTCTGATTGACCGCCCGATCCGCCCCTTGTTCGTGGACGGGTTCAAGAACGAAGTTTTGGTAATGGCCACCGTTCTTAGCCACGATCTGACCAATGATCCTGACATCGTTGCGATGATCGCCGTATCAGCAGCGTTGACCATTTCTGGCGTGCCCTTTATGGGGCCAATCGGCGCTGCGCGCGTTGGCTTTAGCGCTGGTAACTACGTGCTGAACCCATCCATCGATGATATGGATAAGCTGCGCTACAACCCCGACCAGCGCCTGGATCTGGTTATCGCAGGCACCAAAGACGCCGTGATGATGGTGGAATCGGAAGCCTACGAGCTGACCGAAGAAGAAATGCTGGGCGCGGTCAAGTTTGGCCATGCCGCCATGCAGCCCGTGATCGATATGATTATCGATTTCGCCGAAGATTGCGCAAAAGAGCCATTCAATTTCACCGCGCCCGATTACTCGGCACTTTACGCGCGTGTGAAAACGGCGGGTGAAAAAGACATGCGTGCGGCATTCGCGCTGCGCGACAAGCAAGAACGCACCAACGCGATTTCGGCGGCTGTTTCGGTTATTAAAGCTGCGCTTGATGAAGCAGATCATGCCGATATCAACCTAGGCTCGGCAATCAAAAAGCTAGAATCCTCTATTCTGCGCGGCGATATCATCAACGGCGGCGCGCGTATTGACGGTCGCGACAACAAAACTGTGCGTCCGATTGTTTCGGAAACGGGCATTCTGCCCCGTACCCACGGCAGCGCATTGTTTACGCGCGGCGAAACCCAAGGTTTGGTTGTGACCACGCTGGGCACGGGCGAGGATGAGCAAATCATCGACGCGCTGCATGGCAATTCGCGCAGCAACTTCCTGCTGCATTACAACTTCCCCCCCTATTCGGTGGGCGAAGTGGGCCGTGTCGGCAGCCCAGGCCGCCGCGAAATTGGTCACGGCAAACTGGCATGGCGCGCATTGCAAGCCGTTCTGCCTGCGCCAACCGATTTCCCCTATACCATTCGCGTGGTGTCGGAAATTACGGAATCCAACGGATCGTCATCCATGGCATCGGTCTGCGGTGGTTCGCTGTCTATGATGGATGCAGGCGTTCCACTGAAAGCCCCGGTGGCTGGCGTGGCGATGGGCCTGATCTTGGAAGACGATGGCCGCTGGGCCGTGTTGACCGATATTTTGGGCGATGAAGATCACCTTGGCGATATGGATTTCAAGGTGGCAGGCACCGCTGCGGGTATCACCACGATGCAGATGGATATCAAAGTTGCAGGCATCACGCCTGAGATTATGGCGCAAGCTTTGGCTCAGGCCAAAGACGGGCGTTTGCATATTCTTGGCGAGATGAACAAAGCGCTGTCGGCACCACAAGGCTTTAGCGAATACGCGCCAAAGATTGAAACCCTGCAAATCCCAACCGACAAAATCCGCGAAGTGATCGGGTCGGGCGGCAAAGTGATCCGCGAAATCGTGGAAATGTCGGGTGCGAAAGTGGATATCAACGACGATGGTATCATCAAAATAGCCTCCAACGATCAGGCCGCGATCAAAAAGGCGTATGACATGATCTGGTCCATCGTGGCCGAGCCTGAAGAAGGCAAGATTTACGACGGAAAAGTCGTGAAACTGGTCGACTTCGGGGCGTTCGTGAACTTTTTCGGCAAGCGTGACGGTTTGGTGCATGTCAGCCAAATCGCCAACAAGCGCCTGAACCACCCGAACGAGGCGCTGAAAGAAGGCCAAGACGTGAAGGTTAAGCTTTTGGGCTTTGACGATCGCGGCAAGGTCAAGCTGGGCATGAAGATGGTCGATCAGGAAACTGGTCTGGAAATCACCGAAGCCCCTGCCGAGGCATAAACCCTTTTGGCCAAGGTGCTCTGCGTCTTGGCCAACCCTTTCCCAAAAGGCGCAATGATGCCCGTTCCAGATTTGGTAACCATCGTTTCGGTGGCCTATAATAGCATGGATGTTCTGCCCGAAATGCTTGCCTCTGTCCCAAAAGGCGTGCGCGTGATCGTGGTTGATAATGCGTCCAAACATGCGGACGCGCTGGCGGCACTCTGCCAAAAGATGGGCGCAGAGCTGGTGACAAACCCCGATAATATGGGGTTTGGTTATGCCTGCAATCGGGGGGCAGAACGCGCTACGACCGAATTCGTAATGTTTCTAAACCCCGATGCCACCCTGCACGAAGGCGCGTTAGACGAGTTGATCGCCGCTGCGCGCCGCTTTCCTGCCGCTTCAGCCTTTAACCCGCGCATTGCGCTGGCCGATGGGTCAATGCAGTTTCATTACCGTTCACGCCTGATGCCGCTGCGCGAATACATGCCCCACCGCTGGCCCGAAACCGATGCAGAGGTGACCGTTTTGATGGGGTCAGCCCTGTTTGCGCGGAAATCTGCGTTCGACGCTGTGGGCGGGTTTGATCAGAATATTTTCCTTTATCACGAAGATGACGACCTATCGCGCCGTATGCGCGCCAAAATTGGCCCCATCATGTTTGTGCGCAATGCTTTGGTGACGCATTTGGCCGAAAAGTCATCGGGCACCGATCCTGCCACGTTTTATTTCAAACGCTATCATCAGGCGCGCAGCCGTGTTTATGCCGCGCGCAAAAATGGCCGCGCGGCTCCGTTTTTTGTTGCACTTATCGGCGGGGTTTTGGCGATGCTGGCCCCCGATATGCTGTGGTCAAAAAACCGTCGCTGGAAAAGCTGGGGCATTCTGCGCGGGGTTCTTTCGACACTAAGGGATGGCGGAAAAGGGCGGGGGCTCTTGTAATGTTTGGCTTTGTAACCCGATGGGTGCCGCTCGCTTTTTCATCATTTTATAATGATCGCATCTTGCGTCCTAAGCGATTCCACTTTGCTGGGTCGCAAACGGTAACTGACAAAATTGCCATTTTCCTAATTTTTCCAAAGTATGGCGTTCTTGAAAATCATTTACATTCCCTGCGGTATCTGGTCGCCAATGGATATAGCCCCCTTTTGGTTAGCAATTTACCGTTGAACACTGACGATATTGCGCGGTTGAAACCACTGACATGGCGCATTATGCAGAGGCAGAATTTCGGTTATGATTTCGGTGGTTACCTTGATGCTGTTTTGGATTTGGCCCCTTATTTGCGCCAACTCAAACGCTTGGTGTTTTTGAACGACTCCTGCTGGTTTCCATTAGCGGGCAAAGCAAATTGGCTGAAAATGGCCGAAGACAGTGGGATGGATGCTTACTGGGCCGACGAGCATCGCGGCCTTCCCCCTTCGACAACAACCTATTTGACCTTTTTTGCGAAAACACAAAGATCTTACTTTGCGAGCTACGCGATTTCAATTGGTGAAAAGGTGGTTCAATCGCCTAATTTCTTCCGTTTCTGGCGTAGTTTGCAGATATCAAATGGAAAAGGCCGCACTATAAGGCGCGGTGAACATGGCCTTAGCAAATGGTTGAAGAAAAGTGGATTTTCTTGTGACGCACTTTCAAAAAATATCGACCTGCGCAATCATTTGTTGCGGCTGTCCGCGGAACAGTTTGCTAATATATGCCGCTCAGCGTTGAGTACCAAAGAAAAAAAGTATTTCCGAGATTTAAATGACGCAGAAGATATCGCGGCATCCAGAATGAAAAAAAATGAATTTATTGAAATCCGTGTAAATCGCACAGGTATTCCGATTGTTTTACCGCGTTTCGCGATTGAGCGTCAGAATTACCCGTTCCTTAAGAAATCCGCCACAGGGCGCAAAATTCCAATCCTGCGCCAGATAATACTTGATCTAAATGACCCGATGTCACCGCAGATGCTGCAAGAGTTTAATCAAAGATACGGGCTCTAAGTTCCCCTCGGCTTGGCGCGCAGTGTCGGCTCGGCCTCGCGTGGGTCTTCGGGCCATGGATGGCGCGGATATTCGCCGCGCATATCTTTGCGCACATCTGCATATGACGTGGCCCAAAAACGGGGAATATCTTGCGTTACTTGGATCGGCTTTTGGCTCGGCGATAACAGCGTTACCCGCAAAGGGGTTTGGGCCGCGCCAACAACTGGGTGTTGGGTGACGCCAAACATTTCCTGAATGCGAATTTCAATCGCGGGGGCCTCGCCTTCGTAATCAATCGGAACATGGCGGCCCAAGGGGGTTTCAAAATGGGCGGGGGCGATGCGGTTCAGCGCTTGCGTCTGATCCCATGACAGGCGGTTTTTCAAGGCTTCGGTCATATCCAGCGCGCGTAGATCGGCTTCGGTTTTGCATTTGCTTATGTAAGGTAAAAGCCAGTTTTCCGCGCTGGCAAGCAAGCCCGCATTGCTGCAATCGGGCCATGCGTCGCTGCCCCCGCGCGCCAGTTCAATCCGCGCGCGCAGACGGCGGGCGGCGGGTGTAAAGGACAAGCCGATACTGCGTAACCCTTCCAACGCGGCGCGGGCGAAATCTTCGGGCGCAGCCCCCGTCCAGACCTGATCGGCCAACACCAGCGCGCCAAAGGTTTCCTGCCTGCGCGCCAAGACTTTGCCTTCGCGACGCGACCATGTGCAAATGGTACGCCACGTGATTTCAGCGGAATAAAGCGCGCGCAACTCGCCCTCGGACAGGGCGATGGCCCCGCGCACTGCCGCCTCGCGCGGATCGCCGTCCAAATCTATCGCCACGATCAACCGCTCCGAAGATAGCGATTGGCCAGCCGACATGACAGCGCCCTTACCGCCTGACAAAACCCAGCGCGGTGCATCGCCCGCGCGGCGCAGACCAACACGGTCAGGGTAGGCTAGCGCGGCCATCTGGGCTGCAGAAAACCCAGCGTCCTCAGACCCTGGCGACAAAACGCGGGCAAGGCGTTTGGCCTCATCGCGAACGCGCTGTAGCGTTGTGTGCGCGACGGGATATGGATGGTTGCGTTCAAATTGTTTGGTATCACGCAGGGCGGCAAGGCGCAGGTTTAAATCGGCTGGCGCGCCGCGTAGGGGGTCACGCTCGCCCAAAAGGGCGGCAATTGGGGCTGCAGATGGGCCGGCGCGCAGCAACATATGCCCAAGACGAGGGTGCAGCGGCAGGGCGGCCAAAGCACGGCCATGTTCGGTTATGCGCCCGCCCGCTAATGCGCCCAGTTCCTCCAGAAGCGCCCGCGCCTCGGCCAATGCAGGTGCAGGCGCTGGGGTCAGGAAAGGCAGGTCATCACTGCCCCACTGCGCAAGTTCCAGCGCCAGCGATGTCAGGTCAGCTACCACAATTTCGGGCGGCGGAAAGGCCGCCAGCGCGCCCTCTTCGCCCTTTGTCCATGCGCGATAGCATATGCCCGCCGCGACGCGCCCAGCACGGCCAGCACGTTGGGTAGCCTCGGCGCGCGAAACCCGTTCGGTCACAAGCCGCGACATGCCAGAGGCAGGGTCAAAACGCGCCCGCCGCGCCCGCCCGCCATCAACCACAACTCGAATATCAGGAATGGTCAACGAGGTTTCGGCAATAGAGGTCGCCAGCACAATCTTGCGCTGCTGGCTGGGCGCTAGGGCGGCGCGCTGGGCTGAAAACTCCATCGCGCCAAATAGCGGGCGAATGTCGCAACCCGCGACTTTGCCCGATAGCAGGGCTTCGACTTGGCGGATTTCCCTTTCACCAGGTAGAAACACCAGTAGGCCCCCTGTAGTGTCGTCCACCGCCTGCGCGACAAGCCCCGCCATCATCGCAGGGTAACGCAGGCTGGCATCTGGGCTGCGCGGCAGCCAGCGCGTTTCCACGGCAAAGGCCCGCCCTTCGGAAGTGATGCGCGGCGCATCACCCATCAGCTCTGCAACGGGGGCGCCGTCGAGCGTGGCGGACATGACAATAATCACCAAATCCTCGCGCAGCGCGCCACGAATTTCCAACGTAAGGGCAAGGCCTAAATCGGCATTCAAACTCCGCTCGTGAAATTCGTCAAAAATCACCGCACCGACGCCGCGCAGTTCAGGGTCGGACTGAATCATGCGCGTTAGAATACCTTCGGTGACCACTTCGATACGGGTGGCTGAACTGGTTTTGGATTCGCCCCGAATGCGGTAGCCTACTGTCTGTCCAACAGCTTCTTCCAGCGTTTCCGCCATTCGCTCGGCGGCAGCGCGGGCAGCGAGGCGGCGCGGTTCTAGCATGATGATGCGGCCCGCAATCAAGCCACTTGCCAGCAAATCCAGCGGCACGCCGGTGGTTTTGCCCGCGCCGGGAGGCGCTTCGATAACGGCCATTTTGCGCTGCGCGATGGCGGCGCGCAAGCTTGGGTAAATGGCGATGATGGGCAGATCGAACATCAGATTATTTCAGTAAATCCAAAACTTCAGTGCTGGCATAACCATCTGGAATGCGCCCCACACTACGCTGAAGCGCCTTAATCGCGGCAACGGACAAGGGGCCGATTTTGCCATCGGCCTGCCCCGCATAAAGGCCTCGATCCAGCAAAGCCTGTTGCATAGATTTGCGTTCGTCCAAAGTCAAAACCCGCAGATCGCGCGGCCATTCCTGAACGAAAGGTTTGCCGCCCTTGATACGGTCAGACAAATGGCCCACGGCAATCACATAACTGTCCGCGCGGTTGTAGGTTTCAATCGCGGCGAAATTGTCAGTCACCAGAAACGCAGGGCCGCGCGCGCCTGCTGGCAGAATGACCGAGCCCCAAGCATCGGGCAAATCACCACCGTCCGCAGGCTTGACCCCCATAGCCGCCCAAGCACTGTGCGGCTTTTGCGTGCGATTGCCTGCGATGTCATAGTCGAAATTAGGCGGCAAAATCACCTCGACGCCCCAAGGCAGGCCCTTTTTCCAACCCGATTTCGCCAAATAAGCGGCGGCGGATGCAAGTGCATCGCTTGGGTCATTATCCCAAATGTTGGGCGCATCCCCCCCCGAAAAATCTACCGCTAAGGCGCGATAGCTGGAGGGCATAAACTGCGTGTGCCCCATCGCCCCAGCCCAAGACCCAAACAATTGTTCAGGGTTAACCTTTCCTTCTGCCATCGTTTGCATCAGGGCAATCAACTCGCCTTCAAAAAACACAGAACGGCGGCCTTCATAGGCAAGGCTGGCAAGAGCGGATATGGCGGGAACATCGCCGCGCACCGCGCCATAGGCGCTTTCCAACCCCCAAATGGCAACCACAACGCCAGCTTCAACGCCAAAGCGAGACTCAATTTGGGCTAGGATCTTCGCGTTTTCTGTCAATGCCTTACGGCCCGATGCTATGCGATCATCCGACACGGCACGATCTAGATAGTCCCAAATGGTGCGGGTGAATTCGTCTTGGCGGCGGTCTTTGTCGATGACATCGGACAAAAGCTGAACATCACGAAACGCCAAATCGAACGCTGGTTCAGGAATGCCCTGCGCAAGCGCGCGTGTTTTGAAATTCATCTGCCATTCTGCAAGACCTGTGGCGGTATAACTGTCAATGGGCGGCAAGATCAGCGCCTCCTGTTGTGCATGTGCGGGGGACTGGACGAGCGTTAGACAAGCAGCAAGCATTAGGGCCACGCGCATGATTAGCCCCGCCGTTTGCGCAGCACTTTGCGGGCGGTTTTTGCAGCTTTTACGGCCGCAGTGCTGGATTTGCGCCCGCCAGATTTACCCTTGGCGCTGCGGCCCGTTGCAAGGCTCGCGCCTTCGACATGCAACAGGTCTAAAATCAGCCCGCCCGTCAGCGGGGTTGCTTCTGCAAGGCGGACAGTCACACGCAGGCCAGCGCCCAAAACTTGGCCCGATTCGGCGCCGATCAGCACCTGAGTGTCGGGGTCATAATGGAAAAATTCGCGACCGATGCTGCGCACGGGAACCAGCCCATCGGCCCCCGTTTCATCAAGTTTGACAAAAAGACCGAATCGCTGCACGCCCGACACGCGACCCGAAAATTCGGCCCCAACCCTATCGGCCAAAAAGGCGGCGAGATAGCGGTCAGATGTATCGCGTTCGGCCAGCATAGACCTTCGTTCCGTATCCGAAATCTGCTTGGCAGTCTCAGGTAGATTTTCGATATCCCAGGGGGTTAGCCCGTCATCCCCCCAAAGGTGCGCAGCAATAAGGGCGCGATGAACGATCAGGTCAGAATAACGGCGGATGGGCGAGGTGAAGTGTGCATAATTGCGCAAGGCCAGTCCAAAATGGCCAAAATTCTGCGGCGAGTAATAGGCCTGCGTCATCGACCGCAGGGTGGTGATGTTCATCAATTCGTCAAAATCCGTGCCGGCTGCTTGTGCCAAAAGGCGGTTCAAATGTGCTGTTTGCAGCACCTGCCCCTTGGCTAAAACAAAGCCCGAAGCCTGCGCCACTTCGCGCAGTGCGTCCAGTTTTTCGGGGCTAGGCTCTTCGTGCACGCGAAACAAAAGCGGGGACTTTTTGGAGTTCAATTCCTCGGCCGCGGCGACGTTGGCGGCGATCATGAACTCTTCAATCAGCTTATGCGCATCAAAACGGTCACGGAAGGATACCGAAGTCACGCGGCCTTCTTCATCCAATATGATCTTTCGTTCAGGAAGTTCTAGATCCAGCGGCTGACGCAACGCGCGCGCTTTTTTAAGCGCGACGTAGGCGGCGTAAAGCGGACGCAGAACATTGTCCAGAAGCGGTTGGGTTTGCACATCAGGTGCACCGTCAACGGCCGCCTGCACCTGCCCATAGTTTAATGAGGCGCGCGAGCGCATGAGGCCGCGGACAAAGTTGTGGCTTATCTTTTGCCCACCCGCATCAAAACGCATTTCTACGGCCAAACAGGCGCGGTCAACGTCTTGATGCAGGCTGCACAAATTGCCCGACAGCGCATCTGGCAGCATCGGCACAACGCGGTCAGGGAAATAGGTGGAATTACCGCGCTTTCGCGCCTCGCGGTCAAGCGGGCTTGCGGGGCGCACATAATGGGCGACATCGGCGATGGCGACCCAAACGATGTGCCCGCCTTGACCATCGGGCATGGCCAGCAAAGCATCGTCGCGGTCGCGGGCATCAATAGGGTCGATGGTGACCAAATCCAAATGACGCAGATCGGTGCGGCGGGCCAAGGGTGCGGACTGCGCTGCTTCGGCCTCGGCCACCACAGCGTCGGGGAATGAATCTGGAATTCCGTGTTGATGAATGGCAATCAGCGAGACCGACTTTGCCGCAGATGGGTCGCCCAGAACAAGCGTAATGCGGGCCTGCGGCAGGCCAAGGCGGCCGCCGTTTTTGCGCGCGCCGATCTGCTCGGCCTCGACCAATTCGCCGTCGCGCGCGCCGTTCAAATGCACCGATGGCACGGCCCATTCTTTTTCTGCGCCCTTGTCGATGGGCATGATGCGACCGCCCTCGTTGGTAGCGCGGAACACACCGATAACTTTCAGCGCCGTGCCCCCGAGCGCGCGAATCAGGCGGGCGGTGTGGGTGTAATCTTCGCCTGCCTCAGGGGTAAGGCGAGCCAAAATGCGGGCCCCTTCCGCCAAGGCTGGGTCGCCCTTTTGAGGACGGATCAGAATGCGCGCGGTGGATGCAAGATGCTCCTCCTCCAATGGCTTGGCGAATAGATCACCGTTACTATCGGGGGCTTGCACCATCAAAACGGCCACAGGGGGCAGATCGGGGTTGTCCACACGGCCCAATATGCGCGCTTTGCGAGCGGGGACTTCGCCCTCTTCCTCTAACTCAGCCAGCAGACGTTTGAGGGTGATTTTGCCAGCACCGCGAATGTTAAAAGCCGTGGCAATATCTCGTTTGGTCGCCTGATCGGGGTGATCGGTGATCCATTGGCGCAGTTCGTCTTTCGAGGGAGTATCGATCATCGCTGGGGCATATCACGCGAGGGGGCGCAGCAAAAGCTGCATATCGCGGTGGTCAATCCCTGCGTCCAGATAGACAGAGCCATGGGCAGTAAAGCCAAGGTTTTCATAAAATGGCAAGGCAGAGGTTTGGGCAGAAAGTTTTGCTTTTGCCAAACCCAAAGCGGCGAAATGGTCAATGGCGGCCCGGGTTAGGGCCGCGCCAACACCCTGCCCGCGAGCCGCCTTTAGCACACAAACGCGCCCAATTTTGCCCGTATCGCCAAATGTCAAAAGCCGTGCCGATCCAACGGCTTGCCCGCCGATATGGGCCAAAAGGTGGGTGGCGATTTCGTCCAGATCGTCAAGCTCGTCCACCTCGGGCACGCCTTGTTCTTCGATAAAAACAATGCGACGCAGGGCGCGGCAGGTTGTGATATCGCGGGTTTGGACGACGGAAATCATGCGAAATAATTCTGCAAAATGCGGCCATAAATCGCCTTAAGCTGATGTATTTGCACTACTTCTACTCGTTCATCCACTTGGTGCATTGTGCGCCCGACAAGGCCAAATTCCACCACGGGGCAATGATCTTTGACAAAGCGGGCGTCGGATGTGCCGCCCGATGTCGAGGGCTGCGGCGCGCGCCCCAACTCGGCCTGCACGGCATTTGAGATAAGCGCCGAAAAGTCACCCAAGGGGGTTAGGAAACTTTCACCAGAAATCGTAATGCGGGTATCAATCTGCACGCCCGTCTGCGCCTGCACCTTTGCCGCATGTGCGTGCAGCCAGTCAGAAACGCTGGCCCCTGAATGGGCATCATTAAAGCGGATGTTTACCGTGGCGCGTCCCTGCGCGGGGATAACATTGGTGGCGGGGTTGCCGCAATCAATGGTGGTGATCGCCAAAGTCGAGGCGTCAAAATGCTCGGTTCCCGTATCCAGCGGATCAGCTTCCAGCCGCGCCATTAGTGTAACCAGTGCCGACATCGGGTTTTTGGCGCGGTCAGGATAGGCGGAATGGCCCTGCACACCGCGCGCGGTGAAATGCGCCGTAAGGCTGCCGCGTCGCCCTATTTTCATCATCTCGCCCATAACATTAGGGCATGTCGGCTCGCCCACCAAACAATGGGTCATCCTCTCACCCTGCGCGGCCATATAATCCAACAGGGCTGGGGTGCCGTCCACTGCTTTATCCTCTTCGTCGCCCGTAATGGCGATAATCACGGCGCCATCCGGGGGCGTTTGGCGCAAAAAATCCACCGCTGCGGCGACAAAGGCAGCCACGCCCGATTTCATATCGGTCGCGCCACGCCCATACAGAAAGCCATCGATAATTTCTGCGCCAAAGGGGTCATGTGTCCATGCCTGTGCATCGCCCAGAGGCACAACATCGGTATGGCCATTGAAACCAAAAGATTTATTGGCTCCTTTCACGCCCCAGCGGGCGAACAGATTAGGGGTGTCGCCGCGATCAACGCGGGTGCAGACAAAGCCCGCATTTTCCAAAATGCCTCGCAGCAGCAGCAGTGCGCCACCCTCAGCGGGGGTGACTGTTGGGCAGCGCACCAAATCGGCGGTCAGTTGAACAGGGTCAAGTGGGGAAAAATCTGGCACAGCATCACCTTGGGGAATTTGGCTCAGACCTAGCGCGCCTGCGGCCTATAGGCAACACTAGCGCACAGGGTTGTCATGGGGGTTGCAATTTTGGGGTGACAGGGCGCGGGTGGCGTGGCAATCTAAGGTAATGTAAACGATCCCAAACGGGGCAATATCAGGCCGAGCAGTCTGATGACATAATCAAAACAAAGCTTGGCCTAAACCCAAGTTTTTGGTCATGAGCCACAAATTGGGGCAAAAGGACAGGCAAAGACCATGGCCCAGCGTGCCGCGATTTCCATTGCACAAATGGGCGCATTGCCCCCAAAATCCGTGCTGCCCTTTGGCACGCGCCCGATCCAAGATTGGCTGGCCCTTTCGGGCAAAGGCTTGGTTGACCCTTGGGCCAATCCGTTTCAAGTGCTGGACAGCGGCACATTTGTAGCCGAGTTGCGCCTGCCCCTGCCGCGCGGCAAAGTGCTGATCAATTTGCAAACAAATCAAGGTGTTCAGCGCAGCTTTGCCGTGTTTGTTGGCCCAGATGGGGCGCTGTCGCTGCTCCACCGCGAGGGGGCAAAACTGCTGCGCGCAAGCCTGCCTGCTTTCCCTGCCAGCAGCGCAGAGGCGGGGCGGCTGACCTATTACTTTGACAGCGCCAAAGGTAATTGGACGCTTCGGCTATCCAGCCTGACGGGCAGCGCACCTTTGGCTGCAGCCCAAGGAACCGGTGCCATTGCATTTGCCAACCGCGATGCAGAAGACATCTGCAAAAAGGGTAATTTTGACCCCACTGTGCTGTGGTTTGGCTTTTCGCGCAGCATGGATGTGCCGCGCGCCGCGCCGTGGATTGGCCTGCGCACTGTGGTAGATACCTCGCTTGGACCCGTTGCCGCTGGTAATTTAAAAGCGGGCGATGTGGTTATGACCGCCGATCGCGGCCCGCAATCGCTGCGAGCAGTGCATTATATGGAATTGCCAGCGCGCGGGTCATTTGCGCCGATATTGCTACGTTCGCCGTTTTATGACAGGCGCGGGGATGTTTTGGTATCGGCAGATCAACGCCTTGTAGTTTCGGGCAGCGCAGCGGAATATCTTTTTGGAACCGAGGCGGTTTTGGTGGCTGCGGGCGATGTGGTAGATGGGCGCACAGCGCTGGCGGAAGATCGCCGCGCGGTGGTGTCGGCGGTTAGCCTTGATCTGGGAGGCGCGGCGCTGATTGGCGACGCGGCAGAGGGCGAACTTGCATTGGCAGTGGGCGACTTTGCCCAAACTTGCGATGCGCCCCTGATGTGCCTTAACAGCTATGAAACGGTGGCGCTGATGCGCATGCTGGGGCGGATTGTGACCAAGGTGGCCTAAACGGTAAATCCGTAAAGATCCCACTCCGCCGCACTGACGGCCAGCGCCATACGCTGCACTTCTGCCCGCTTAATAGCAACAAAGCCTGTATGCAGCGCTTCGCCCAAGATGCGGCGGGCAAAGGTCGAGTTTTCCAGAACGTCAATCGAACTTTCCCAAGTATTTGGTAAAGCATGATTTTTTGGCAAATCATAGGCGCTGCCCGTCACCGCTGGGCCAGGATTTGCGCCTGTTTCTATCCCATCTAAGGCAGCGCCCAATGTCACGGCTGCCACAAGATAAGGGTTGGCATCCACCCCCGCAACGCGATGTTCAAAATGCCGCGTCTTGCCTGCACCCGCTGGCACACGCAGGGCCACGGTGCGGTTTTCCACTCCCCATGTATCGTTTGCGGGGGAGTAGTTTACCGAGGAAAAGCGCCGCCAAGAATTTAGAAACGGCGCAAGCAGCGCCATGGTATCTGGGATGGCCGCGCGAATGCCTGCAATGGCATTCAGCATTAGGGGCGATAGATCACCTGTGTTTGCGTCAGCAAACAGGTTCGCACCTGCGCTATCTGCCAGCGACAAATGCAAATGCATCCCAGACCCGGCCTGCGCGCCGAATGGTTTGGCCATAAAGCAGGCCTCCATCCCAAAACGCCGCGCTGTGGCCCGCAAGAGGCGCTTGGCGATAACCACATCATCGGCAGCGCGCGCAAGGTCGCGGTAGCGGATTGTCAACTCGTACTGGCCAACCGAGTATTCAGAAATCAGCGCCTCAAGCGGCAAGTCCAATTGCTTTGCCCCCTCATAAACCGCGTCAAAAAAGGGCGACATTTCGTCCAGTTCGTCCACCGACATGGTGTTGGTGTTCTGGCTGCGCCGCCCCGTCAGTGGATAGCGCGCGGGCTGCACTTGGCCATCAGCGGTGCGTTCGCGGTCGATCAGGTAAAACTCCACCTCCAGCGCGCCCATAGGAGTATAGCCTAACTCCTGCGCCCGTTCGATCTGCCGGATCAAGGCATGCCGCGGCTCGTGCGCAAAGCCTGTTCCATCTGAATTATACATCGATATCAGCACTTGGCCGCGCCCTGTAGCAGGCATATATCCAAGAGTGCCCGCAATGGGAAAACAGCGCAGATCCCCGCCGCCATCGGTAATGACCAGCCGCGTTCCCGCCACATCATCGCCCGCGACGTCTTGGGCGAACATCGATGCGGGAATACCTCGCCCTGCCAAATACAGACTTTCCAATTCGTGCCGCCGAATGGATTTGCCGCGCCCAATGCCATGTGCGTCGGTCAGCACGATATCAATCGCGGCAACGTCAGGATACTTGACCAAAAACGCCTGCGCATCGCTGATTGGGGCGGCGTTTGGGGGCGGCTGCAACATGAAGGTTTCCTTTCCGTTGCGCCCCATCAAGCGCAATTTCATCAATAGCGCAAGTATTTCGCGGCTATCCGTATGTTTTGCGTCTATTTCTCGTTATAGTTGCACGGCAAACTGTGACAGGAGCCTCTATGAAAGCCCTTTGGATTATTCCGCTGCTTGCCGCCTGCGCATCTCCCGCGCCAGAGTTTGTGGGAGCGCAGCGCGTCGATACTGAAATGAATGGCCGCAAGTATACGGTATTTTTCACCGAAAAGCGGGTGGAAATCATCCGCCTTGGCTATGCCAAGCGGGGCGAACATGCGGGTATCCGCGCCGATATGATCGCGCTTATCCCGCAGATCACGGGGTGCAGGCTATCCGAATACAGGTTGCAAGGCGATTCGGGCGAAATGCGCGGATCAATCTTTTGCCCGAAGAAATAGCTCATAGGCGGCATAGGCAGCGAGTGCGCCAAACAGCAGGCCCCAAAAGGCGTTTTGCAAGTAAAACTCGACCAATCCCCAAACGGCGGGCAGGGCGACAGACACCACCCGCACCCAAGTTTTGCGAAAGAACGGATCGTTTCTGTCTAGGAATTTCATGGCTTGGGCCCGCCTTTTGGATCATCGAAGAAAGGCGTCATTTGCGCAATGATGACCGAGTTTTCATCTAATGCACGCTGCATAAGGGCGCGTTCTTCGTCGTCAATTTCATCGCCGTTTTCCAGACGTTCGTCCAGCGTGCCATAGCCGGATACATCCAGCGGGGCCAGATCGGCCTGCTTTAGAATGGCCACAGTTTCGCGCACGGCCTCGGCCTCATCCACGCCGCTGGCATAGCACATCAGGGCCGCACCAGTGGATTTGGGCGGCAGCCCGTCACCGTCTTTGCGGCCCACTTCTACGACCAGTGTATAGACCTGCTGTTTGCTTTCCGACATCGCCAACCCCCAGTTTGCGCTAAAATCGTTCGGCCCGCAGCACCTGTGCATCGGTAACCGTTACCACACCGATATGGCGTTGCACCACGGCAAATGCCGCGTCCAGCAAAGTGTCCAGCCGATCAGGTTTGATGATGCACACAACCGAAACCATGCCGCTGCGGCCCACCTGCCCTTCGCGCGACCATTGGCCAGATCGGCCCGACCCGCCCAACACAGGCAGAATGGTAAAGCCTGTTACGCCAGCTTCGGTCAGCGCCTCGGTCAGGCGCGCCTCCATCGGGGCTTCGATGATGATTTCAACACGTTTGGCAGGGTGCATTTGCATGGTTCATCCTCCGATCACGGCTAGGGCAATGGCGACATAGGTAGGAATCCCAATCACAAGGTTAAAGGGAAATGTCACGCCAAGAGATAGTGTTAGATAGACGCTTGGGTTTGCTTCGGGCAGGGCCACCCGCATGGCAGCGGGCACGGCGATATAGCTGGCTGATGCCGCGAGCGTCATCATCAACGCCGCGCCGCCCACCGACAGGCCAAGAATCAGTGCGCCGCCAAGGCCAAAAGCGGACCCGACCATTGGCATCAGCACCCCAAATGCCAGAGCGCCAAACCCCAAATTGCCCTTGGCCCCGCGCATCCCGCGCCCTGCAACCAGCCCCATATCCAGAAGGAACAGGCAAAGCACGCCTTGGAACGGAGCGACGATAAAGCTTTCAATCCGTGTCATACCGCCATCCCCCGTGACAGCGCCAATCAAAAAAGACCCGACGAGCAGCACGATTGACCCGTTCAGCAAAATCTCGCGCCACAGGCGCGCATCCATCCGCGGCCCAGCCCCAGACCGCGCAACCAGCCACAGCGCCGAGACTATTGCTGGCGCTTCCATCGCGGCGGCAACGGCAACCATGTAGCCTTCGGCTTCAATCCCGCGGCCCGCCAAAACGGTGGTCGCGGTCACGAAGGTAACGATTGAGATCGAGCCATAATGCGCCGATACGGCGGCGGCATCCAATGCCGAAAGCTGCGTCAACGCGCGCAGCAAGGCATAGGCAATGACGGGCAGGGCGAAGGACAAGATTACCCCAACCAATAGGCTTAGGCCAAGACTGGCATCTAGGCCATGGCTTGCCACCGAAACCCCGCCCTTAAAGCCAATGGCAAACAGCAGATACAGCGACATCGCCTTGGCCATCGCCTCGGGCACGGTAAGATCAGAACGTGCCAGCGCGGCGGCAAGGCCCAGCGCAAAGCACAAAATCATTGGGGTCATTAGGTTTTGTGCGGCTAGAGCGAAGAAATCCATGGTCTTTGCTTTCGGGCCAAGGGTTAGATCGTCAATCGTGGATCGCAGATTAGATGGCGGTGAATTGATCGCGGGCGGCATCGTATTGGTGCAATTCGCCCTCGCCCGTATTTGTCCAAAGCCCGTGCAGCGTTAGCAGATCACCCTCTACTGCGTTTCGTATAAAGGGAAAACTCATCAGGTTTTCAAGGCTGGTCAGCACAGCCTGTTTTTCCAAAGCGGGCAGAATTTCGCCGGCTGGCAAATGCGCTACGCGCTGAAAGCCAGGTCGAAGAATATCCATCCAGCGGCCAACAAAGCTGGATTTTTGTTCGAGTTCTGGGGCATGGCCGATGCACATATCATGGCACCCCTTGACCCCGCCGCAGTTGGAATGGCCTAGCACCACGATATGTGCTACTTTCAGCCCGGTTACCGCATATTCCACCGCAGCAGAGGTGCCGTGATATTCTCCGTCAGGATTATACGGCGGCACTAGGTTGGCGACGTTGCGGTGGATGAAAAATTCGCCCTCATCCGCGCCAAAAATAGACGTGACATGCACACGGCTATCGCAGCAGGAAATCACCATGGCGCGCGGGTGCTGGCCCCCGTCGGCCAAGCGGCGATACCATGCTTTGTTGTCGGTATAAGCGGTCGCTCGCCAACCTTGAAAGCGTTGTACCAGATAACTGGGCAAGGGTTTGAAAGGGTGCATTGCGTCGTCCTTGTTCAGCTTGGCTGCTTGCCTGTCTGCAATTGCAGAAAATGGGGCACATTTCCATATGCCTTATCAACCTTTTGTTCATTCGTTGCCCGCAAGATCGGACATGGGTGTAAACTATGGGGTAAACTATGTGCAGGGCAGTTGTTTTGGCGCTAAAGCCAAAAGAAAACCCAAGACTAGATCTTGAACAGATATCTTCGATTTATCGCAATCTGTCATCGCAAGCAGCCGAACAGGTGGTGGCCCGCGCTTTGGGCGAACTTGCGCTGCAAATGGCCAAATTGGCCGAACGAATCGCGCAGCATCAAATGGGCGATCTGCTGCGCCGACTAAAGCGGCTCGATCGGATGGCGCAGAATTTAGGGCTGAAAACCTTGTCTTTGGTGGCGCAAGATTTGGCCATCTGCCTAGAGCGCGGGGATACCACCGCATTTGCTGCGGTTTGGGCGCGGTTGCTGCGCGTGGCCGATTGCACGCTGACCCTGGATCAAGACTTGCAAGATCAGACCGGGATTTGACGCGGCTTGCAGAGCGGCGCGGATGGGATAGGGTGGCGCAAATTCTAGCTGATAGGATAGCCGATGCGCGCCGCCTTTGCCCCCGATCATGCCCCCTCGCGCCAAATAACTATTGTTACGAGCGATGGGCTGGAGGAGTTTTTGCAAAGCCTGCCTGCGGTCACGCGGACTTGGTTACAAACCACTGGATTCACCGCAACGTTGGGCGATATTCGGCTGCTCCCTGATACCGCTACTGGCGAAGTAATGCGCGCAGTTCTGGGCTTTGGCACCCAGAACGCGCGGGCGCGCAGCCGATTTGGCTTGGCCAAATGTTTGCCTGCTTTGCCCACAGGGCCATGGCATTTAGCGGCCGATTTGACCGATGCGCAGGCCGAAGAGGCGGCTTTGGGATTTTTGCTGGCATCCTATCGGTTTGATCGCTACCGAACTGGCGCTAAGTCCGCAGAACTAGCTCAAATCAAGCCGCCTAATCCCGCCCGCGCAAAGGTTCTGTTGGCCATGGCGCAGGGCGAATTTCTAACCCGCGATCTAATCAACACCCCCGCATCCGATATGGGCCCCGCCGAATTGCAGGCGGCATTCATGGGGCTGGCGGATGAATTTGGCGCTAAGGCCAGCGCGATTATCGGCGATGATTTGTTGACACAGAACTTTCCCATGATTCATGCCGTTGGGCGCGCGGCAGGCACAGGCCGCGCGCCACGTCTTTTGGAAATGACTTGGGGCAGCACAGGCCCGCATCTGACACTGGTCGGCAAGGGAGTGTGTTTTGATACGGGCGGGCTGGATATTAAACCGGCCACGGGCATGCTTTTGATGAAAAAAGATATGGGCGGCGCGGCCACAGTCATGGGGTTGGCGCAAATGATCATGGCGCTAAACTTGCCCCTGCGCATGCGCGTTCTGGTGCCCGCCGTGGAAAACGCCATTTCGGGTGATGCAATGCGACCGCGCGATATTTTGCACTCGCGCAAGGGCCTGACAGTTGAGGTGAATAACACCGATGCCGAGGGCAGGTTGATTTTGGCCGACGCTTTGGCGCTGGCAAACGAAGCGCCAACCGATGCGATTATTTCAATGGCCACGCTCACAGGCGCTGCGCGGGTGGCGGTTGGGCCAGACCTTGCCCCCTATTTCTGCGATGATGCTGGCATGGCTGCGGCGCTAGAGGCGGGGGCTTCTGCGGGATTTGACCCTGTTTGGCGGCTGCCCTTTCATACGCCCTATGAGGCCGCGATCGAACCCTCCATTGCTGATCTGGACAATGCACCATCGGATGGTTTTGCGGGTGCAATCACGGCAGCGCTGTTCTTGCGCCGTTTTGCCGCGCATCCGCGTTACATGCATTTTGACATTTATGGGCATTCACCCAGCGACCTGCCCGCCCGCCCCAAAGGCGGCGCTGGCATGGGCGCGCGGGCAATCTTAACCGCTCTGCCGCAGATGCTGGGCCTATGACAGACCGCCGCCTCTACCCCGTCACGCCCCGCCTCGCCCATAGCAGTTTGCGCGGGCAGGTCGATGTGCCGCTGACAGATGGTGAGGCGTGCGAAATTGCAGCTCCCTTGGCCGATTTACTGGCAGCGCCAGATGGCGCGTTAGACCGCCAGTTGGTTTATGGTGAGGGGTTTTGTGTGATCGACCGCGCGGCAGATTACGCCTTTGGCTTTGCGCGCAAAGATGGCTATTGCGGCTGGGTCTTGGCACAGGGTCTGCGCCCCGCCACGGCAGCAACCCATTGGGTTTTCGGGCTTTCATCGCATCTCTACCCAAAGCCGCGCGTGCAATCGCCGCCCCAGCATGCCCTGCCATTTGGCGCGAATGTGCAGGTTCTGGGCACGCAAGGGAATTTTGCACAAACGCCGCAGGGCTTTGTGCCATTGCCCCACCTGCGCGCCTTGCGTCATAGCTTGCCCGACCCCGTGACGACTGCCGAGATGTTTCTGGGCGTGCCTTACCTATGGGGCGGCAATTCGGCAGCGGGGATAGATTGTTCGGGGCTGGTGCAGGCGGCGTTGCTGGCATCGGGGGTTTTCGCCCCAGCCGACAGCGATCTACAACAATCACTGGGCACGGATGCGGCAGGCAGTCCGTGGCGGCGCGGTGATCTGATCTTTTGGAACGGGCATGTGGGGCTAGTGGTGGATGGGGCACGGCTGATCCATGCCAACGGGCATACGATGTCCGTTGCATATGAAGTTATCACGGATTGCATCCAGCGCATTGCCGCAGCGGGGGGCGGCGATGTGACCCATCATCGCAGGATCAGCAGCGCCATCAATCAATAGGGCGTATCAGCTTCGCCTCAAGAATCCGCAGCACCTGCGCCAAATCATGCCCGCGCCGCAGAATTTGGCCGTCCATCCCGATGATGCTATAGATGCCCTGCCGCGCCCGCAGCTTGGGCCGCTTTTCAATGCGATACAGAGGGTTTTCGGCCGTACGGCGAAACACACTGAAAATTGCCGCTTCCGACAGATTGGAAATGCCGTAGTCGCGCCATTCGCCCGCCGCGACCATCTGGCCATACAGCCGCAAAATGGCGTTCAGTTCGGCGCGGTCAAACGCCACCTGTTCGGGGGCGGTTTGCGGCGCAAAGGGAATGGGCGGCTGCATATTCATCCCCCCAGCCTAGCCAATTGGCGCATGATTTCAAGAAAAGCTTTGCGCCAGCCGCAATTCGCCCGTGTGCAGGCTGCGCCAGTTGATTTGCGGCGCGGGCAGGCGTTTTTGCGCGGCGGGATGGGCGGGGTTCAGCACCCCCAGTTTGACCAGCAATGCCACCAAAACCGCCTCGGACGCGCGGGAGTTGCCGTCTTCGATTTTAATCGCAATGCCGATCTGTTTTTCAGGAATGATGGCCACATAGACCGCCTCGGCCCCTGTTTTCAGGGCAACGCGCCCCTCCATCGCCTGCATCAGTTCGGTGCAGGCGCGGCCCTGCCCTGCCACAAGCATCGGGTGCGATGCCATCGCCCGGGTCAGCCGCGCCATAGCGCGCTGCCGCGTATCCCCGCCGTCAGTTGCCCCCGCAAAGCGTGCCATACCCCGTGCCAAAGCATTGATCGAGCAGGCAAAATTTGGGGCAGAACACCCGTCAATCCCCCAGCCAGCGCTGACCTCGCCCGTCACATCTTCGAACGCCTCGCGCGACGCGCGCTGCAATGGATGGTCGATTTCGGTATAGTCTGGCCCCGCACGCAGATGCTGAACTGTTGTCAGAAAGCCTGCATGTTTGCCCGAACAATTGTTGTGAAACTGGCAAGGCGAGCTGTCGGTTTTGGCCAAGTGGTTACGTTCTGTGCGGTCATAGGGCTCATGCGCGCCGCAGCGCAGGTCGGTTTCGCCAAGGCCCAGTCCTTGCACCCAATCCTTTGCCATATTCACGTGCAGTGCAGCGCCTTCGTGGCTGGCACAGCCAAGGGCTAAATGCGCGGGGGTCAGCCCCGCCGCATCAGCAGCGCCCGTTTCAATCAGTGGCAGTGCCTGATACATTTTTGAGGACGAACGCGGAAAAATCACGCGCGCGCCGTCGCCCCAACTGCCGATAACATCGCCAGAGGCGTGGGCGATGACCGCGTGACCGCGATGGGTACTTTCCAAAAGTCCACCGCGCCAAAGTTCTACCATCTCGCAGGCTTGCATGTTCGGCCCCCCAATTGCGCGGAAAACTGCCCATAGTCGCCCGCAAGGGCTTTTCCACAAGGGCATTTGCCGCTAAACATAAAGGTAAAGTGAAATGCGCCGTCCAAATAGGCAATGCCAAAAATGGCAATTCGGCGCGGGGTTTAACGAAAGGCAGGCAGGCGATGACGGCTAAGTTCCTACGGTTGGCGGCGACACTGACTTTTGCAGTGGCAACTTCACAGGCGGTGGCGCAAGAATCGGCCAATAACGTGGCCAACACCACCGATTGGAGCGTGTTTGTCGAGCCAGTAGAAGGGGGGGGCGCACCCAAAGAATGTTGGGGCGTGTCCAAACCCAAAGAAACCGTTAACACCAAAGACGGCGCGCCTGTATCGGTGCGGCGAGGCGAGATTTTGCTGTTTGTCACGTACCGCGCTGGCGGCGCACAGGGCGAGATTTCGTTTTCAGGCGGCTACCCCTTTGCGGGGGAAAACACGCCTGTAAAGCTGGAAGTGGAAGGCAAAGCCTTTAACCTTTTCACCGGCGGCGAATGGGCTTGGGCAGGATCGCCTGAGGATGATGCGACAATTCTCGCCGCGCTGAAGGCAGGTGGCAGTGCCAAGCTGACGGGCCGTTCGGGCAAGGGCACGCAGACCGAAGATACATTCAGCCTTCTGGGTTTTTCTGCTGCGGTGGACGAAGCGGCAAAGCGCTGTGCAAGCTAAAACATGAGCGCGCCGATCACCCAAGATGTGTTGACTGTCCCGCGCAAGCTTTCGGGCAGTTTGCCGAACCTTGTTGGCATGACGCGCGATCAAATGCGCGCAGCCCTGATTACTGCTGGCACCCCTGAAAAACAGGCGAAAATGCGGGTAGGTCAGGTGTGGCAATGGGTATATCATTGGGGCGTGCGCGACTTTGAAGCGATGACCAATCTGGCAAAAGACTATCGCACCCTGCTGGCCACGAACTTTACGCTTGAGGTGCCGCAGGTTGTAACGCGGCAAACCTCGATCGACGGCACGCGCAAATATCTGGTGCGCATTGATGGCGGCCACGAGGTGGAAGTTGTTTACATCCCCGAAGAAGATCGCGGAACTTTGTGCATTTCCAGCCAAGTCGGCTGCACGCTGACCTGTTCGTTCTGCCATACGGGCACTCAAAAGCTGGTGCGCAATCTGACGGCGGCGGAAATTGTGGGCCAAGTCATGCTGGCACGCGATGATTTGGGCGAATGGCCCATTCCTGGCGCGCCGCGCGTGGAAACGCGGCTTATCAGCAATATCGTGCTGATGGGTATGGGCGAGCCGCTTTATAATTTTGATAATGTGCGCGATGCGATGCATGTTGTGATGGATAACGAAGGTATAGCCCTGGGTCGCCGCCGCATCACGCTTTCGACCAGCGGCGTTGTGCCAGAAATTGCCCGCACGGCCACGGAAATTGGCTGTTTGCTGGCGGTATCTTTCCACGCCACCACTGATGAGGTGCGCGATCAGTTGGTGCCCATCAATAAGAAATGGAACATCGAAACTCTGCTGAACGAATTACGCGCCTATCCGGGCCTGTCCAACAGCGAACGGATTACCTTTGAATATGTCATGCTGCAGGGCGTGAATGACACCAAAGAAGACGCCTATCGTTTGGTGGAACTGCTGCGAGGTATCCCTGCCAAGGTGAACCTAATCCCGTTCAACGAATGGCCGGGCGCGCCCTATAAACGATCCAGCGGCAACCGCATCCACGTCTTTGCCGACATTATCTATAACGCAGGCTATGCCAGCCCCATCCGCACCCCGCGCGGCGAGGATATCATGGCCGCTTGCGGACAACTGAAATCGGCCACCGAAAAGGTGCGCAAATCGGCGAGGGTAAATTAAGGCTTTCGCTAACCTATGTTATTGCCTAAAACCAAACGCAGCGGGGGTTAACCCCGTCTTTAGGTTTTAAGGCGCATGTTTGCGCGGTGATGGCCAAAGGGCCGTGAAGGGCGCGACATGAGCGAAGTTAAGCTGGCAGCCACCCGTTCGGCAAAAGAATGGGTTTTAGAGTTGTCTAAGTACCGCAATCCAAATCTGCGCCGTTCGGTGTTTGAACTGGTAATAACGCTGCTGCCCTTTGCCCTGCTTTGGGCGCTTGCTTGGGCCGCTCTGTCTGTCAGCTATCTGCTTGCGTTTGCGATTGCGGCGGTTAACGGTTTGTTTTTGGTGCGAATTTTCATCATCCAGCACGATTGCGGCCATGCCAGCTATTTCAACAATCGGGTGCTGCAAGATTGGGTCGGGCGCTGTTTGGGCGTGCTAACGCTGACCCCTTATGATGTTTGGCGGCGCACACATGCCATGCACCACTCGCATCACGGCAACCTCGATCAGCGCGGTATTGGCGACGTTTTGACCCTGACCGTGGCCGAATATCGCGCGCGGGGATGGCTGGGGCGCGTGCTGTATCGGCTGTATCGGCATCCTGTGGTGCTGTTTGTCCTTGGACCCAGCTATATGTTCATTTTGCACAACCGCCTTCCTGTGGGCCTGATGAACCAAGGTTGGCGGTTTTGGCTGTCTGCTATGGGCACAAACGCGGTGATTGGTATTTTGGTCGGGCTAATTGTTTGGCTGGGTGGGTTAATGCCATTGTTGCTGATCTACCTGCCTACATCAGTTATTGCGGCCACCGTCGGGGTTTGGCTGTTTTATGTGCAGCACCAGTTTGAAGAAACGCATTGGTCAAAAACAGATGACTGGCAGGTGCATCATGCAGCCCTAGAAGGGTCTTCGCACTATGTGCTGCCGCAGCCTTTGCGTTGGCTGTCGGGCAATATCGGTATTCATCATGTGCATCACCTGTACTCGCGCATTCCGTTTTACCGCCTGCCCGAAGTGATCCGCGATCACAAAGAACTGGCCGAAGCGCAGCGATTGACCATTCGCGAAAGCTTGGCATCGGTGCGGCTGCATCTTTGGGACGAAGCGTCGCAGCGTCTGGTATCTTTCCGCGAATTGCGCCGCATCCCGCAACTGCAATAAGGTCTGTTGGTTGACAGTGGGGCTTATGCGCCCTATCGCCTTTGCAGCAGAATGGAGCGGCCTGCAATGCCCGGTTTTCCACTTGATATGACCCGTGTGCTGGATCACGCCCGCATTGCCGAACTGCCAAACCCCTATTTCGGCAAGGTGCGCGATTGCTATGTTTTGCCCGCCGCAAACGGCCAACCTGCGCGGCGAATATTGATCTCGTCCGATCGGATTTCGGCGTTTGATCGCATTTTGGCGGCGATCCCGTATAAGGGCCAAGTGCTGACGCAGATGGCACGTTATTGGTTCGATCACACCGCCGATATTTGCCCCAATCATGTGCTGTCTTATCCCGACCCGAATGTCGTGATTGGCCGCCAGTTATCGATACTACCTGTAGAAATGGTGGTGCGCGGGTATTTGGCAGGTACGACTTCAACCTCGGTTCTGACGCAGTATAAGGCGGGCGCACGCCAGATGTATGGCCATACGCTGCCGGATGGTTTGAGTGATAATCAGGCATTGCCACATGCCATTATCACCCCCACCTCCAAGGAGTTTGACGGCGGGCATGACGAACCGCTGACCCCTGACGAGATTATCGCCAAAGGTCTGCTGACCCCCACACAGTGGGAACAGGTGTCAAACTATGCGCTGGCGCTGTTCTCGCGTGGGCAGGAAATGGCGTCACAGCGGGGGTTGATTTTGGTTGACACCAAATACGAATTTGGCGCCGATGAGTCGGGTCGCATTTTGCTGGCCGATGAAATTCATACACCCGATTCCAGCCGCTATTGGATTGCGGATGGCTATGAGGCAGCGTTCAACGCAGGCACTCGCCCGCCCAGTTTTGACAAAGATGTCATACGCGCTTGGGTGGGCGCGCGCTGCGATCCCTATGTTGATACCATCCCAGAAATCCCCGCCGAAATGATCGCGCAAACCGCGCAAACATATATCGCGGCATATCAGGCGATTACTGGCCAAGCCTTTGCGCCCGACCTGCGGGGGGCAACTCCATTGGCCCGTATTCGCGGCAATCTGGAAGAATTCTTCGCAGCTTAAGCGGCCAATGTTTGCGCTAACATACAGGGTAGTGTAATGCTGCCTAAAAGTTCGGGAGGCTGTTATGATTTTGTCCTGTGGCGAAGCCCTGATTGATATGCTGCCGCGCACCACCACGCTGGGCGAGGCTGCCTTTTCGCCCTACGCGGGCGGGGCAGTGTTTAACACGGCCATCGCGCTGGGGCGTTTGGGCGCGCCATCGGCATTTTTCTCGGGTATCTCTACCGATATGCTGGGCGAGATTTTGACCGATACATTAGCGGCATCAAAAGTAAGTACCGACCTATGCGCGCGGTCAAGCCGCCCGACAACGGTGGCCTTTGTGAAGTTGGCGAATGGGCAGGCCAGCTATGCCTTTTACGATGAAGCAACTGCAGGAAGAATGCTGTCGCAAGACCAACTTCCCACACTGCCCGCCGGCATTGCCACGCTGTTCTTCGGAGGCATTTCTTTGGTGAATGACCCCGCAGCCAGCACCTATGAGGCGCTGCAATCGCGCGAGGCGAGTAACCGCGTGATTATGATCGACCCAAATATTCGCCTTGGCTTTATTGCAGGGCAAGAAGACAGCTATCGCGCGCGAATCACGCGGATGGTGCAGCGCAGTGATATTGTGAAACTTTCTGATGAAGACCTGCACTGGTATGCGGGGGGGGGCGATTTGGAAACGCTGGCACGCGGGATTCTGGCCAAAGGGCCGAAGGCGGTGTTCATCACCGAAGGTGCCAAAGGCGCACATGCCATTACCGCAACGCAAACCCGCTTCACCCCCTCTTACCGTGTTGAGGTTGTCGATACCGTGGGCGCGGGCGATACGTTTAACGCGGGCGTTTTGGCGGCGCTGCACGCGCGCGGAGCACTGACGAAGGCGGGCGTAGCCAGCCTTGATGCCGCCGCTTTGGATGCCGCGCTGGAATTGGGCACAAAAGCCGCAGCCGTAACAGTGTCACGCGCAGGGGCGAACCCGCCTTGGGCGCACGAAATGGCCGCCTAATGCGCGCTGTTCTGCAACGCGTATCGCAGGCCAGCGTGACCATCGCGGGCGATACTGTGGGGCAGATAGATCAAGGCTTACTTATTTTGGTCTGCGCCATGGCGGGCGATACGCACGCCGAGGTAGACCGCCTGGCGGCCAAAATTGCCAAACTGCGCATTTTCAAAGATGCGGATGGCAAAATGAATTTGCCAGTGACCGAGGCGGGTCAAGCGGCGCTGATCGTCAGCCAATTCACCCTTGCGGCCGATCTGCGCGGCAACCGCCCTGGGTTTTCCCCAGCCGCTCCGCCGGATATTGCTAAGCCGCTCTATGAACATTTCTGCAACCGAATCACTGCCGCTGGAATTTCTGTGCAAACAGGTGTGTTCGGCGCAGATATGGCTGTGTTGCTGCATAATGATGGCCCTGTGACCATTTGGCTGGACACAGACACGCTGTAGCCTCGCCCCCCGTTGACATCAGCAAAGAATTAACGCTTCTGCGGCAGAATTGAATTGATTGTTTTCAATTCGGGAACAATGTTAACGCAAAGAGTTTGTGGGCATGGCATGGCGTCTGCGCTGAAAAAGATCATGGATCGCGTCAACCAGCGGCGCAGTTTGCGCCGCTGGGCCACCCTTGCGAGCGAGGCGAAAACAGCACCTCTGTCCCAAGTGCGGGGGATGTTTGCACAAGCAGTGGCGCTGCGCCGCCTGTTAGATCGCGTGATCCACCAATCTGAATATCGATTGGCCCTGCCGAGCATGGGAAGTAAGGCGATCCGTCGTCAAATGGGCACCGATTGGGCATGGCGGCCGGATTTGTGGTTAGGGCCCGTGGCCACCATGGGCTATGCCGCGATTGCCAACCGTACCCAAGTTTGCGCAGGCGCGACAGTGTATCACGATTGCAAACGCTCGGAACTGACCGCCCGCCAAATCCGCAACACCCGCGAGTCAGACATTGCACCTTTTGGTTTTCGGCTGGATGTGTTTCGCTTTGACGGGTCATTCTTATCGCTTGCGTTAGACTTCCCGCCCGAAGCTGCCGCTGGGCTAAAACAAAAGCATATCATCCGTGTGGATTTGATCGCCGAAATGGAAAAACCGCTGGAAATCTTTGCACGGCTTAATGTCAAACATGGGCCAAATGTGGAAACAATCGTCCGCGAAATGCCGCTGAACGAAGAAGAAGTAATGGTGGAATTTGACCTTGGCTATTCCAAAATCAACGAAAAGCGGGTCGAGAAGATATGGCTGGATCTGATATTTGAGGGGCCAGAAATGAACCAAATCATCCTTCGCGATGTCACGCTAACGCGCCGCCCGCGCGCCGAACTTTAGGGGAAACGCATGGCGACATTCACGAAAACCCGTTTGAGTGCTGGCGTTTGGCAAGGTGTTCTAACCTTGACTGATGGCGAAGCGCCCGAAATTGACGTGATGCATCTGGAATCGCCCGTGCAGGGGGTTACCGTTAAGGCATTGCATGGGAACGATTATTTGGTGTCGGTGCCAATACCGCTGCGGGTGCTAAATGATGGGGTACAAAGTTTTGTGGTACAAAAGTTGAAAACTAACGAAACGCTGGCCAGCTTTGCGATTATTGCGGGCAGCGCACAGGAAGAAGATTTGCGTGCCGAGATTGACCTTTTGCGCGCAGAACTAGATTTGCTGAAACGTGCTTTTCGGCGGCATTGTGTGGAAACAGCCTTAGCGGGCTACCTGCGCCAAATGCGGAAAATCTCTGAAGCGCCCCAGCCAGCAACGGCGGCAAGCAGCAGCGACAAAATGCCGTACAGCAGTGGTTGACGGTGGGCCATATTGGTCAGCTGCCGCTCGATCCCAGTTTTGCGTACATCAATGGTTTGCGCTTTGACATCAATCACACGCCCCCCGCGCAGCAGGAACATACGCACCGAAAAATCGCCCTCGGTCAAATTGGCAGGCAAAGCAAAGTCTGCACGAAACAGCGTATCTTCTGCCAGTTTCACACCGTTCTGTTGGGAGACATAGTTGCCCTTATCGCTGCCAATCCGCTGTGTTGCCCGCAAAAAGTTCGAAAAATCCATTGAGTTGGCGGTGATTTTGGTAACCGACAGCCGCCGCGCAAGGCTAATTTGATGTTTCAAGTCATCTTCAGGCGACAAAATCTGATCTAACGCGCCCGAGCTGGCGATGGCAAAATAGCTGGGCACATCGGCCAGATCGACAGCAGACCTGTTTATCCAAATGCCGAAAATCCGCTCTTTGCGGCGCACCGTCACTGGGCTGGAGGGCCCCTCTAGCGTGACAATCACGTCCATCGGCGGGGATTGCGGCGCAGGGCTGTTGCGCCGCACCGCACCATAGACCAAAATATCCGAACCCGTAAAATCGGCGGTGATCTGGACATCATCGCGCGAAAGGCCTGTCACCAGCGACTCCTCGGCCACAGCAGGGCCAACTGACAGAACCAGTGCTAAAAGCAGCGCTTTCATGGCAACACCAAACGGGTAACGGAATACAACTCGGTTGGCATCAGCAGCAGATCAAGGGCAATCTTGATGCTGACCGCCAGCACCAAAAGCGCCAGCAAAATCCGCAACTGTTCGGGTTTAAGCCGTGTTGACATGCGCGATCCGATTTGCGCGCCAATCACCCCGCCCACGATCAGCACAAAGGCAAGCATCATATCAACCGTCTGGCTGTTGACGGCGTGCATAATGGTGGTGAAGCCTGTGACAAAAATAATCTGAAACAGCGATGTGCCAACGACAACTTTTGTCGGCATGCCCAAAAGATAGATCATCGCGGGAACCAGAATGAACCCCCCGCCTACCCCCATAATGGCCGACAAAATTCCAACCGCGGCCCCCAGCGCCAGCGGCGGCAGAATGGAAATGAACAGGCCCGATTTGCGAAACTTTACTTTAAACGGCAGGCTGTGCATCCAGCTGTGTCCTTGCGTGCGGCGTATTTGCTGCGCGCCTTGTCGTTGGTTGCGCCAAATCGCGCGGGCCGATTCCCAAAACATTGTCGCGCCAATAAAGCCCAGAAAAAACACATAGGAAAGTTGAACAAAAACGTCTACTTGGCCTAAGGCTGTCATGTAGGCGAAAATCTGCACGCCGATAAAACTGCCGGTCAAACCGCCAATCAGCAGCACTGTACCCATCACAAAATCCACCCCTTTGCGCCGCAGTTGCGCCAGCACACCCGAGATAGACGAGGCAACAACTTGGTTTGCGCCCGTGGCCACGGCCACACCGGGCGGCACGCCGATAAACATCAAAAGCGGGGTAATTAGAAACCCGCCGCCTACGCCAAACATGCCCGAGAGAAACCCAACGAGCCCGCCAAGACCCAGCAGCAAAAACAAGTTTACAGAGACTTCGGCAATGGGCAGATAAATTTGCATAACCGCAGGCCTGTAAGAGGTATAGACTATGGTGTGCGGCTTTTTCAGCCGCGCGTCAATTCAATTTCTAGAATGTATGACTTCGCAGAAACTCGCGTAGAATTCTTTCCAACTTGGCCGCGCCCAAAGGGGCCATCGCCTTAGTATGTTCATGGCTGATCTGTTCGTTCGACAAGCCAGCCGCCATATTAGTGATCGTCGAAATCGCCGCCACGCGCAGCCCCAAAAACCGCGCCAGTATCACTTCGGGCACCGTGGACATGCCGACCGCATCGCCGCCCAAAACCTTGATCGCGCGAATTTCCGCAGGGGTTTCGAAACTGGGGCCAGAATACCATGCATAAACGCCCTCTGGCAGCGCAATGCCAAGGTGCTCCGCCGCTGCGCGTAAACTGGCTCGCAGGCCCGCGTCGTGTGCCCTGGTCATCGGCACAAAACGGGCATCTGTTTTCTCACCAATCAGGGGGTTTAGCCCCGAAAAATTGATGTGATCAGACAGTAGCATCAAGTCGCCAGGCACAATATCGGCGCACAAACTGCCCGCCGCATTGGTGACAATAAGATCGTTCGCGCCCAATTCCCGCAGCACCTCTAAGGCAAACCGCATAGCCGATGGATTGCCGTTTTCATAGTAATGCTCGCGCGCGCCAAAAATCGCTACACGCACGCCTTCCAGATGGCCAATCACCAAGTTGGGGTTATGGCCCGAAACGCCCACATGGGGAAAGCCGTCTAAATCCGCATAGGGAATGGAAAACCCATCCACAGCGCCTGCCAAATGGCCAAGGCCAGACCCCAGAATAAGGCCCAGCTTTACAGGTGCATCGCCCGCGCGGGCGCGGATTTTGGCGGCTAAATCAGCGCTCTTTGACATAAGGCTCGCCTCCAGCGCGCGGCGGAATGGCTTTTCCAACAAAGCCCGCCAGCACGATAACCGTCAAAATATAGGGCAGCGCATCCAGAAACGGGACAGGAATGGCCACGCGGGTCATGCTTTCCACCACATCAGGCCGCAGGGCAAGGGCCTGCAAAAAGCCAAACAATAGCGTGGCCCACAGGGCCTGCCACGGACGCCATTTAGCGAAAATCAACGCAGCCAGCGCGATGTACCCGCGCCCTGCTGTCATCTCGCGGCCAAAGCCCGCCTGCAAACCTGTTGACATATAGGCCCCAGCAAGCCCGCAAAGAACGCCCGCGATGATGACGGCGCTAAAGCGCAGTTGCACCACCGATACGCCCGCCGTATCGACCGATGCAGGGTTTTCCCCCACTGCGCGCAGCCGCAGGCCAAAGCGTGTGCGATATAAAACCCACCACGATATGGGCACCAAGGCCAGCGCTACATAAACCAAAATCGTATGGCCCGAAACAACCTCTGCGTAAAATGGCCCCAGAACGGGAACCGCGCGCAGCGTTTCGGCAAAAGGCAGATCAATATTTGCAAAGCGCGCTGCGCCTGTCAGTGGCGGCGTGCGCCCGCCTTGGCCAAACATACTTTCGGCAATCAAAACCGTAATGCCAGAGGCGACGAAGTTTAGCGCAACGCCAGCAATCAGTTGATTGCCGCGAAAGGTGATCGATGCCAGGCCATGCACTGCCGCGAACATAAGCGATCCCAAGATCGCCGCGAAAAGCCCCAACAAGACAGACCCAGTCATAGCGGCAACGGCGCCCGCGCTCATCGCGGCCATCAGCATTTTGCCCTCTAGGCCAATGTCAAAAATGCCCGCGCGTTCCGAAAACAGCCCCGCAAGACAGGCCAGCAGCAAGGGCGTGGCGAAACGCAGGGCGGTGTCGCTGATTTGCAGGAAAGTTGCAAAATCCATCACGTCGCCCCTTTTTTCGCAAAGAATGCGCCCAGCAGCATCCGTACCATCTGATCCAGCGCGCCAGTAAACAAAATCACAAGACCCTGCACCACCGTGCGCAATTCAATCGGGATGTCGGTTTCCAGCCCCAGCGCCGCGCCGCCTTGGAACAAAAAGCCAAAAAGAACCGCCGCCAGGAAAATGCCCAGCGGATGATTGCGCCCCATCAGCGCCACGGCGATGCCGATAAATCCCGCACCTGAGGCCGAGTTTTGGACCAGCCGTTCCGATTGCCCCATCACATTGTTGATCGCCATCAAGCCTGCCAGCGCGCCCGATATCAGCATTGCTATCATAATGATGCGAAGCGGCGAAATACCCGCATAGACAGCGGCTTTTTCTGACTTGCCAAAGGCGCGGATCGCGAAGCCAAGTCGCGTGTGCCACAGCATCACCCACACCAAAACACAGGCAAGAATGGCGATGAGAAAGGTCACATTGGCGGGCACCTGTTGATACATTGGCATGCCTTGGGCATTTAGTCGCGGCAGGCCATCAGCGCCAAAGCGTTGGAACAGCCCTTGTAAAATTGGGATTTCTTGAAACTGCGGCAAATGTGCGCTGGCAGGAAAATTGGCCGAAGCGGGGTCCATTTGCCCATCAGGACGTAGCACGTTGACCAGCAGATAAATCAGCAATGCCGCCGCGATATAGTTAAACATGATTGTTGTAATCACGATATGGCTACCGCGCTTGGCCTGCAAATAGGCTGGAATTGCCGCCCATGCCGCACCAAATAGCGCCGCCCCGAACATAGCGGCAAGCAGCGCAATCGTCCAATGCGGCCACGGCAGGGCAAGGCAGACCAGCGCCACTCCAAGCCCGCCCAGTTGCGCTTGTCCTTCGCCGCCAATATTGAACAGCCCCGCATGAAAGGCGACCGTCACCGCCAGCCCCGTAAAAATGAACGAGGTCGCGTAATACAGCGTATAGCCCCACGCATAGCTAGACCCCAGCGCGCCGTTCACCATCACCGTCAGCGCCTGCATCGGGCTTTGACCAATGGCCAGCAGAACCCCCGCCGAAACGAGGGCCGCCAGCGTTAGGCTGATAAGCGGTACAAGGCCCACATCCGCCCAAGTGGGAAGTTTGGTCATTTTGCGCCCATCCCCGCCATCATCATTCCCAATTCCCGCTCGTCCGTTTGCGCGGGCACGCGTTCGCCCATGATCTGCCCGTCAAACATTACTAACACGCGGTCGGATAGGGACATAATCTCGTCTAGTTCTACTGACACCAGCAAAACGGCGCTGCCCGCATCGCGCAAGGCGATGATTTGCTTATGAATAAACTCAATCGCGCCAATGTCCACGCCGCGCGTCGGTTGGCCAATCAACAAAAGTTCTGGGTTGCGATCCATCTCTCGCGCCACCACTATTTTTTGCTGATTGCCACCGGAAAAGCTTTTTGCGGGCAGGGTCGGTATGGGCGGGCGCACGTCATAGGTGGCCATTTTGCTGGCGGTATCAGCACGCAGCGCTTCATTATCCATCAGCCAAGCGTTTTTCTGATAGCGCGGATCGTCGTGATAGCCAAAGCCCACGTTCTCCCAAGCCGCAAAGTCCATAATCAGGCCCAGCGATTGACGGTCTTCGGGAACATGGGCTATGCCCGCATCACGCCGCGCTTTGCCATTCGCGCGCGGCCCCGTCAGGGGCAATTTGGCCCCATTCAAAACAACAACACCGCTGGCTGCCGCAATCCCGCCCAGCGCATCCAGCAATTCTGACTGACCATTACCCGCCACACCAGCAATGCCCAAAATCTCGCCCGCGCGGATATCAAAAGACACGCCTTTCAGGCGCGTCACACCGTGTTCGTCTTTGACTGCCAAATTTTTGACAGACAGCACAATCTCACCCACCTTGGATGGTTTCTTTTCCACCTCCAGCAGCACTTTGCGGCCCACCATCAATTCGGCCAAGGATTCGGGCGAAGTTTCGGCAGTTTTCACCGTGGCCACCATCGTCCCGCGCCGCATCACCGAAACATTATCGGTGGTTTCCATAATTTCGCGCAGTTTATGGGTGATCAGAACAATGGTTTTGCCCTGATCACGAAGGCCCCGCAAAATGCGAAACAGATGGTCGGCCTCATCGGGGGTCAGCACACCCGTGGGTTCGTCCAAAATCAAAATCTCGGCTTGGCGATACAGCGCCTTTAGAATTTCGACACGCTGTTGATGGCCCACTGACAGGTCTTCGATCAAAGCGTCGGGGTCGACATCCAGTTCATATTCGCGCGACAGATCGCCCAAAATCTTGCGCGCCTTGGCCAAACTTGAATTCAGCATGGGCCCATCTTCGGCCCCCAAGATAACATTTTCCAGAACAGAAAAATTTTGCACCAATTTGAAATGTTGGAACACCATACCGATGCCAGCCCGAATGGCGCTTTGGCTATCGGGGATGGTTACGGGCGCGCCATTCACCAAAATCTGGCCCGAATCGGCACGGTAGAACCCGTAAAGAATTGACATCAGCGTTGATTTTCCAGCGCCATTTTCGCCGATGATCCCGTGAATCGTGCCGCGTGGAATGGCGATGTTGATGTCTTTGTTGGCCTGAACAGACCCAAAGGCTTTGGATATGCCCTTTAATTCAATAGCATAGGGTAAAGCGAGGGCGGCAGTTGCCTGCCGCCCCCCCAAATCTGCTGCAGACATTAGAACGTGGCCGCAGGGCAGGTGTTGTCGGACATATAGTCGTGCACCTTCAGAGTTCCTGCTTTGATGTCGGCTGCTGCCTTGTCGACGGCTGCTTTCATTTCAGGGGTCACCAAAGCTGCGTTATTCTCGTCCATCGCATAGCCAACGCCATCGGCAGCCAAGTCCATTACCGTCACGCCAGACGCCATTTCGGTGCCCTCTTTGAACGCGTTATACACAGCCACATCCACACGCTTAAGCATCGAGGTCAAAACCTTGCCTGGGTGCATGTAGTTTTGGTTGCTGTCCACGCCGATCGACAGGATGCCTTCGTCAGCAGCTGCCTGCAAAACGCCTACGCCCGTGCCGCCAGCGGCTGCATAGATCACGTCAGCGCCTTGGGCCTTTTGCGCCTTGGCCAGTTCTGCGCCCTTCACGGGGTCGTTCCATGCCGCAGGCGTCGTGCCCGTCATGTTCAGAACCACTTTTGCATCAGGCTTTACTGCCAAAACGCCTTGGGCATAACCGCAGCCAAAACGGCGGATCAGCGGAATATCCATGCCGCCGATAAAGCCAACAGTATTGGTTTTCGATGCCATGCCAGCCATCATCCCCACCAAATAGCTGCCCTGATCTTCGGTGAAAACCACCGATTTCACGTTAGGCTGATCAACAACCATGTCGATGATCGCAAATTTGGTGTCGGGAAAGTCGGCGGCGACTTTGTTCAGCACATCGCCAAAGGCAAAGCCAGTCATCACAACTGGGTTTGCACCAGCTTCAGCAAGGCTGCGCAACGCTTGCTCACGCTGAGCTTCGTCTTGCATTTCCAGTTCTTTGAACTTGCCGCCAGTTTCGGTGGCCCATTTCTGTGCACCGTTGAACGCAGCTTCGTTGAACGATTTGTCAAATTTGCCGCCAAGGTCAAAAATGATCGCAGGTTCTGCAGCAACTGCAGGTTCAACAGCAGCAGCAGGCGCTGCGGGTGCGGCGGCTGCCTCGGTTGCGGCAGGGGCTGCGGGTGCTTCGGCGGCAGCTTCTGGCGCGGGGGCGGTGGTGCCCAAATAGGTATAGCCAACGATACCAAGGGCCGCCACTGCCACAACGGCAGCAAGAATTTTCGGATTCATGGAATTCCTCCAGTTTGGTTTTTCTAATTTTCGCGCACGGGCCGAAAGGCCCGCACTGTCACCGTGCGCAATTTAGGGGACAGTAATATGGAATCGTCAACCATAATCTTGCAATTTTCTGCGCCATTCTTCTGCAAATGGTCAAAAATATGACCCAAAATGGCGCATTGCCGCTAAAGGGTGCACGCCATAACAGCAGCATCAATCTCGGTGCCGTCAGCGCTATGATAATATGCACGGCGTATGCCCGATTGGGCAAAACCACTTGTCACATACAGCGCGATCGCGGGGGCATTATTGGCGGACACCTCTAGAAAGGCAGTCTGCGCGCCCTTTTGGCGCGCGATAGAGCAAAATTCAGCAACAAGAGCGCGGCCAATGCCTTGGCGGCGCAGGTTTGGGTCAACCGCGATGGTCAGCAGTTCGGCCTCGCCTGCAACGGCTTGCCCCAACAAAAACCCGTTATGCCGGGTTAAGGCAAAGCTGTGGGGATTGGCCAAGGTTTGGCCAATTTCTGCCGCAGACCATGGGCGCGGAGTGGTGAAACATTGGCCATGCAGGCGCGCCATGTCATCAATCGTAAGGATCATGGCAAGATAACAGGCGGCGGATCGGTGGGCGGAGCGGCATCGGCGGGGCGCAGGTAAAACGGCGCGGGGCGGGGCTGATCTTGCCCAATCCGCATTGCAGCAATCTGCGCTGTGGCAAGCGCCAAACCTTCGGGAGATAGGGTTTCCATTTGCACAATTGGCGCGTCTTGCGGCGGCACGTCCAGCAGTTCGGCAGGGCTGCTATTGCCAAATCGCTGCGCATAAACTTGCCCGCGCGGGGCTGGGATGGTGACGTAGAAATCAGCCAAATCAACACTTTGCGCGCGCGCTTCAAAGCCTGTGGCCCCGATGGCGGGAATATTTAGCCCCAGCGCCAGCCCACGCGCAAGTGCAACCGAAATGCGAATGCCCGTGAAGTTTCCCGGCCCTACCCCAACTCCGATTGCTGCGAAATCTGCCCATATCACGCCTGCACCTGACATCATCTCTTCGATCATCGGCAGCAGACGCTCGGCTTGGCCTTTGGCCATTACCTCACTAGCAAGAACGGTCGGGCGCGCGCCATCCTGCCAATAAATCGCCGCCGCGCAATGCGCGCCAGATGTATCAAAGGCAAGGATGGGCGGCACGTTCAGGCTGGTTTAGGCAGCAACGGGCCGCACTTCCAACACTTCGGGAATGTAATGGCGCAGCAGGTTTTCGATACCCATTTTCAGTGTCAGCGTGGACGAAGGGCAACCCGCACATGCACCCTTCATGTTCAGATAGACCACACCGCGATCAAACCCGTGAAAAGTAATATCGCCGCCGTCTTGGGCCACGGCAGGGCGCACGCGGGTATCAAGCAGTTCCATAATCTGGCGCACAACATCGCCATCTGGCCCGTCATGTGCAGTATGCGCGGCCTGCGCACCGCCTTCCATAACAGGCGCGCCGGATTGGAAATGCTCCATAATCGCGCCCAGAATTGCGGGTTTGATGTGATTCCATTCGGCGGCTTCGGCCTTGGTCACTGTTACAAAATCGGTGCCCAGAAACACGCCAGTCACTTGGCCCGTGGCGAAAATACGCTTTGCCAAAGGCGAGGTTGCGGCGACATCGGCGCTAGGAAAATCGGCGGTGCCCATGTCCAACACTTCTTGTCCTGGCAAGAATTTCAGCGTCGCAGGGTTTGGCGTGGATTCTGTCTGGATGAACATCTGATAATCTCCGACTGTTATACTCAATTATGCAGGCTTGCCAGCAAAGTCAAGTTTGGAATTATTCTAAACTGAAACAGCGCGCCGCGCCAGTATGGTTTTGCGGGCAAAGGCCAGCAGGAACATCGCCGACAGTAGCAAAATAATCGTGGGCGCGGGGGCCGAGTTCAGCCAAAAACTGGCGTAGACCCCGCCAATCATCGCGGCCCAAGTGATCAGCGTGGCCACCAGCATCATACTGGCAAAGCGCCGAACCAGCAAATACGCAATTGCGCCGGGTGCAATCATCAACCCAATTGCAAGTATCAGGCCCACCGCCTTTAACGTGGCTACAATTGTCGCCGACAGCAGCACCAAAAACCCATAATGCAGCAGGCCCACATTCAGGCCCAGCGCGCGGGCGCTGGCAGGGTCAAACGCATGCAGCAAAAGGCTGCGCCATGTCAGCGCAAGGGTGGCCAAAACCAACCCCGCAATGACCGCAAGCTGCGCCAAATCAGCGCCATTGATGCCAAGGATATTGCCAAACAAAATGTGATCCAGATGCAGATCAGATTCGATCTGAGTATATAAAACCATGCCAAACCCAAACAGGCCCGAAAAGACAATGCCCATCACCGTGTCTTGTTTGATGCGGCTATTGTCGCGCAAATATCCAATGGCTACCGCGCTGAACATGCCCGCCAGAAACGCCCCCAACAGCAGCGGCAGGCCCGCGATATATGCTAGCACGATACCCGGTAGCGTGGCGTGAGCAATCGCATCGCCCATCAGTGACCAGCCCTTTAGCACCAGATAACACGACAATATCGCCGTGGGCGGTGCAAGGATAAGTGCCGCCCAAAAGGCGCTTTGCATGAACGGAAACTGGAAAGGGATAAGCAATTCGCTCATGCGCGCCCAGCCCTCCACACTGCCAGCCGCCCGTGTTTTGGGGCAAAAACAAAGGTCGCAAGAAACACCAAAGTCTGCAGGCAAATAATCAGCCCGCCCGTGGCACCATCTAGAAAATAGCTGGCATACGCCCCCAAGAAAGACGTGCCCGCGCCGATGGCGACTGAAAGAATCAGAATATGGCCAAAGCGGTCTGACAGCAGATAAGCCGTGGCCCCAGGAGTGACAAGCAGCGCCACCACCAAAAACGCGCCCACAGTCTGCAAGGCCGCCACACAAGATGCCGCCAGCAAGGCAAAGAAAATTCCCTTCAACAGCATCGGATTTAGGCCAATGGATCGTGCATGGCTTTCATCAAAAAACACCGCCAGCAACGCGCGCCACAGCACCAGCAAAACCCCCAATGCCACCACTCCAATGGCGACCAATTGCGCGGTATCTTCGGGCGAGATGGCAAGGATGTTGCCAAAAATAATGGACCGAACATCAATCGGCGTGGGCGATACCGAAATCATAAATAGGCCCAGCCCGAAAAATGCGGTGAACACCACGCCAATTACCGCATCTTCCTTTAGCCCCGTGCGGGAGCTAAAAAACAGCATGGCCGCGGCCGCCAAGCCGCCGCTGGCAAATGCGCCCAGCGCCAAGGGAAGGCCCAGCATGTAGGCCCCCGCCACCCCCGGCACGATGGCGTGGGATAGCGCATCGCCAATCAGCGACCAGCCTTTCAGCATCAAAAATGCCGACAGAAATGCACACAGCGCCCCGACTAGGGCTGAAACGACCATCGCGTTCGTCATGTAGTTATAGCTAAACGGCTCTAGCATTAGCTGCCATCCCGCGTTTGCGTGCGCTGGTCGTAAATCACCATCGGGCGTTCGTCATCTGTCAAGATCGTCACGTGCCGCGTGTCGTCGTCGTCATGCAGCGCACCCCCGCCCAGCACAAAATGGCGCAGCACCCCGCCAAAGGCCGCTTGCAAATTATCTTGGGTGAAAATCTGCGCCGTGGGGCCATAGGCCAAAACTGTGCCCTTGACCAAGATAACTTGGTCGCAAAATTCGGGAACAGATCCAAGGTTATGGGTAGATACCAACATCACCCGCCCTTCATCCCGCAATTCGCGCAACAGTGTGATAATCGCCTCTTCGGTTTGCACATCAACGCCTGTAAAGGGTTCGTCCAGCAAAATAACTTGGCCATTTTGGGCCAGCGCGCGGGCAAGGAACACGCGTTTGCGCTGCCCGCCCGACAACTCGCCAATCTGGCGATAGCGATACTCGGCCATGCCAACGCGGGCCAACGCGTCATCCACCGCCGCGCGGTCGGCAGGGCGGGGGCGGCGCATTATGCCCATATGGCCATAGCGCCCCATCAGCACCACGTCTTCCACCAGAACGGGGAAAGACCAATCCACTTCTTCAGCCTGCGGCACATAGGCAACAAGCCCTGCTTTCAACGCATCTTTCACCGAATGGCCCAAAAGGGAAATCTGCCCCGTGGCGCTGGGCACAAAACCCATAATCGCCTTGAACAGAGTGGATTTGCCGGCACCATTCACCCCCACTAGCGCCGCAATCGTGCCTTGGGGAATGGCAAAGCTGGCGTCTTTCAGCGCGGTAAGGCCATTACGATACCGCACCGATAGACCATCTGCCCATAGGCCCGCTTTGGCCTTTTGCGCGTCGGTTAGGGTCACTGTGCGCCCCCTGTCAGCCCATTAACAATCGTCTGCGTAGTCACACGCAGCAGATCGGCATAGCTGGGCACAGGGCCATCTGCCGCAGAAAGGCTATCCACATACAGCACCCCGCCAAAGCGCGCTCCCGTCTCGCGGGCCACCTGCTCCGCAGGATCATTGTTGACCGTGCTTTCGCAAAACACGGCGGGAATGGCGTTTTCGCGCACTAGATCAATCACCCCGCGCACCTGCTGCGGTGTGCCCGTGGCATCGGCGTTGACCGGCCAAAGATAAGCCTCGCGCAGGCCCAAATCGCGCGCAAGGTAACTGAAAGCTCCTTCACACGACACAAGCCAACGTTGTGCGTCTGGAATAGCATCTATCTTGGCCTTCAATGGTGCAATTTCGGCGGCCAGCGTGACCTTGTATGCAGCAGCATTGGCAGCATATTCGACCGAATTATCAGGGTCGCCCGCAGACAGGGCTTTTTCGATATTATCTACGTAAATCATCGCATTATCCAAAGACATCCACGCATGTGGGTTTGGCTTACCCTCATAAGACCCTGCGCTGATCGGCATTGGCGCAATGCCCTCCGACAGCACGGCGCTGGGGATATCGCCCATGTTGGATAGAAACTGCTGGAACCAGCGTTCCAGATTAAGCCCGTTCCACAGGATCAAATCCGCATCCATCGCGCCAACCAAATCTTGCGGGGTAGGCTCGTACCCGTGAATCTCGGCACCTGGTTTGGTGATGGAAACGATCGTGGCATGTCCCCCCGCCACTTGCGCCGCCATATCGGCCAGCACGGTAAAGGATGTCACAACCTTAAACTCATCGGAAAAAACGGGGGTTGCGGGGAAAGACAGGGCAACAGCTAGTACCAGATTCCGCATCATTCAGATTACCTCCATCTTGAAATGATAATGAGAACGATTTGCGAAAAGTCAAGAGTTGCGAGTAATTCTCATCTCTTGAGCGGGCGGCCAAATCCGTGCTAGTCATGTTGTATGAATGACGATGCCCAGCTAGAAACCGATTTGCGGGCCGAGGGCGTGCGGGTAACGCGCCAGCGCCTTGCGATTTTGCATGTGCTACGCATGGCGTCCGATCACCCGCGCGCCGAGGATATTTTGAACCGCGCCAAGGTGCAGGATCCTTCGGTTTCACAGGCAACTGTCTATCGCACGTTGGCCATGCTGGAAAAGGCAGGCACAGTGCTGAAGAACGAATTTGACGGCGCAGGCGCGCGGTATGAATTGGCAGGCGGCGCGCATCATGACCATCTGATAGATCTGGATACGGGCGAAGTGATTGAATTTCATTCGCAAAAGATCGAACGTTTGCAGGCGGAAATCGCGGCCGATCTGGGTTATGATATCGAATGGCATCGGCTGGAATTATATGGCCGCCGCCCAAAGGCGCGCTAGCCCGCCGATCACGCAATCATCACGTTCGCTTGCACACAGCGAAACATCTGCGCAAATTCATTGCCGTAAGATAATGCTTTGCGACATAAGCAAAGGGCATCTCAGCGCATTGGATAATGTTATGAAAAAGCCGGCCCTTTTGATTGTCGCCCTTGCGCTGATAGCCGCCCTATATTCGCTGCTGCACGGGCAATCTTTGGATTTAGACGGTTTGCGCGCGGGTCTGGCGCAGATTAGGGTATGGCAGCAGGATCACCCGCTGGCCTTGGCAGCAATGTTCTTTGCCACCTATGTGGCCGTCACGGCCTTGTCTTTGCCTTTTGCGGTTTGGATGACACTTGCTGCAGGCGCGCTATTTGGCTTTTGGCAGGGGTTCATCATTGTGTCCTTTGCTGCAAGCATTGGCGCAACACTGGCATTTTTGGCCGCCCGTTATCTGCTGCGCGATATGGTGCGGGCACGCTTTGGCGCGCGGCTGGCCAGTATCGACCAAGGCATCGCCCGCGACGGCGCTTTCTATCTGTTCTCGTTGCGGATAATCCCAGTTGTGCCATTCTTTATCGTCAACCTAGCGATGGGCCTGACGGGAATTTCCATCCGCGCCTATTTTTTCGCCAGCCAACTGGGCATGCTGGCAGGTACGGCGGTTTATGTTAACGCTGGCACGCAACTGGGCAAGCTGACGTCTATTTCGGGTATTCTCTCGCCGCCAATATTGATCTCATTCGCCCTGTTGGGTGTGTTTCCATGGTTAGCGCGCATGATTATGTCGTATCTAAACCGCCGCAAAGTTTACAAGGGATGGACGCGCCCTGCCCGATTTGACCGCAATTTGATTGTAATTGGCGCTGGTGCAGCCGGTCTGGTTTCTGCCTACATCGCTGCGGCGACCCGCGCCAAGGTGACGCTGATTGAAGCGCATAAAATGGGCGGGGATTGTTTGAATTATGGCTGTATCCCGTCCAAAGCACTGATTAAGTCGGCCAAGCTGGCATATCAGATGCGGCATGCTGGCGATTATGGTCTAGCGGATACCTTGCCCGCGATTGACTTTGCCAAAGTCATGGCGCGGGTGCATGGCGTGATCGAAACCATTGCGCCCGCAGATAGCGTGGAACGCTACACGGGGCTTGGGGTCGAAGTGCTGCAAGGCTATGCCAAATTCATCGATCCGTGGACAGTGGAAATTGCCCTCAATTCGGGCGGAGTGCAGCGACTGACTGCCCGCGCTATCATTATCGCCACAGGCGCACGTCCCTTTGTGCCACCTCTGCCGGGAATTGAGGATGTGGGTTATCTGACATCGGATACACTTTGGGAAGCCCTGAAATCCAACAAAACCGCGCCCAAACGACTTGTAGTTTTGGGCGGCGGGCCGATTGGCTGCGAACTGGCCCAAAGCTTTGCGCGGCTGGGATCTGACGTTACCCAAATCGAAATGGCCCAGCGCCTGATGGGCCGCGAAGATGCCGATGTCGCGGCCATGGTGCAGGCATCACTGCAGGCAGATGGCGTGCAGGTTCTCACAAACCACAAAGCGCTGGCCTGCGGGGTCACAAATGGCGAAAAGTGGATCGAGGTTGCGGCAGGCGGCGAGACGCGCCGCATTGGTTTTGACCAGATGATCGCTGCCGTTGGCCGCACGCCGCGTTTGACGGGTTTTGGTCTGGAAGAACTAGGTATCAAAACGGGCCGCGTGGTGGAAACCAACGAATATTTGGAAACCCTGTTCCCGCATATTCTGGCGGCGGGCGATGTGGCTGGCCCTTATCAGTTTACCCACACGGCCAGCCATCAGGCATGGTTTGCCGCAGTGAATGCGCTGTTTGGCACGTTCAAGCGGTTTAAGGCAGATTACCGCGTGATCCCTTGGGCCACCTTTACCGACCCCGAAGTTGCCCGCGTTGGCCTTTCGGAATCCGACGCATTGGCGCAGGGAATAGCGCACGAGGTTACGCGCTATGACATCGAACATCTTGACCGCGCGATTGCAGATGGCGCGGCAAATGGCTTTGTCAAAGTGCTGACCCCGCCCAAAAGCGACAAGATTTTGGGCGCTACAATCGTGGGCGCCCATGCAGGGGACCTCATGGCTGAATTTGTGCTTGCTATGAAACACGGGCTGGGCTTGAACAAAATTCTGGGCACGATCCATATTTACCCTACCTTGGCCGAGGCCAATAAATTTGCCGCAGGCAATTGGCGGCGCGCACATGTGAACCCGCGACTGCTGGCCATTGTGGAGCGTTTCCATACATGGCGGCGCGGGTAGACGATTGAATGAAAAGGAAAGATACATGAAACGCCTGATCGCAGCCGCAGCCTTTGCCGCCAGCCTTGCCACCCCCGCCTTTGCCGATTGGCAAGCAACCTTAGATGCCGCGCGCGGACAGACTGTTTATTGGAACGCATGGGGCGGCGACGCGCGCACCAATGATTTCATCGCTTGGACTTCGACGCAGCTAGAGGCGGCTTATGGCATAAAGATAGCACAGGTCAAACTGACTGATACCGCCGAGGCGGTCAGCCGCGTTGTGTCAGAAAAGGCGGCGGGGCAAGATGCTGGCGGCTCGGTCGATATGATTTGGATAAACGGGCCGAACTTTCTGGCGATGAAGGAACAGGGGCTGCTGCATGGCCCGTTTGTGGCCGATTTGCCGAATTCCAAATACCTTGACCTGTCGCCCACTTCGCCCAATTCGGTGGATTTCACAACGCCTGTCGAAGGGCTGGAAAGCCCGTGGCGGCTGGCAAAGTTTGTCTTCACCTATGACAGCGCCCGCGTGGCCGCGCCGCCCACCAGCATGGGTGACATGGCGGCATGGGCCGCTGCTAATCCGGGCCGCTTGACCCATCCGAACCCGTCCGATTTTATGGGTGCGACTTTTCTAAAACAGGCGCTGATCGAACTGGCCCCCGATGCAGCCGCATTGCAAGCACCCGTTACCGATGCCGCGTTTGAAACCGCAACCGCCCCGCTGTGGGCGTGGTATGACAGCCTACGCCCGAACCTGTGGCGGGGCGGGGCGGCATTTCCCGAAAACCAATCGGTGCAAGATCAGTTGCTTAATGATGGCGAGATTGATGTTTCCGTGTCGTTTGACCCTGCTTCAGCAGCGGCGGGCATTGCTCAGGGATTATTGCCCGAAACGACCCGCGTGTTCGTGCCTAAGGGTGGCAGCTTGGGTAATGTCAGCTTTGTGGCAATCCCCTTCAACGCCGCCCATATCGAAGGGGCAAAAGTGGTCGCGAATTTCCTGCTAGACCCCGCAACCCAAGCCCATATGCAAAATATCGAGGTGCTGGGTTCCTATTCGGTCCTTGATCCTGCCAAGCTAAACGATGCGGCCAAAGCCGCGTTTGCCGCCCTGCCAAGTGCCCCCGCCCTGCCAAAACTGGAAGATTTGGGCCCAACTTTGGCCGAACCGCATGCCACCTGGATGACCCGATTGGCCGAAGAATGGGCCAAACGCTATACGAACTAAGGTGCGGGAACCCCTTCAAGCGAAAACCCTGCGCGCAGCGGTGCTAACCATCGCCGCGCTGGCGCTGTGTGCGCCTATTGCTGCTGGACTGTGGCATAGCGCTGGCGCGGCGATGGGTCATTTGCCTGCGCTGGGCAAAGCAGGGCCAAGCATAGGCCCGCTGACAGAGTTGCTTGCAAAGCCTGGCTTTGCCACTGCGCTGCGGCTGACGCTTGTTACAGGATTTGCGGCAACCATACTGTCCTTGGTACTGGGCGTGGCACTGGCTGCTGCGATCACGCAAGGGCCTGCAAGGATCATCTCGCGCCTGCTCGCCCCGTTTCTGGCAATGCCCCATGCGGCGATGGCAGTAGGGCTGGCCTTTGTGCTCGCCCCTTCGGGGTGGGTAGCCCGCACGCTGGCCCCTATTTTGGGCTGGGCGCGCCCGCCTGATTTGGCAACTGTGAATGATGCCTTTGGCGCGGCGCTGATATTAGGATTGGTTGTTAAGGAAACTCCATTCTTGCTGCTGGTTATTCTGGCGGCGCTGACGCAAATTCCGCTGCGCGCGCAAATCAATGCTGCGCAATCGTTGGGCTATGGGCTGGGCGCGATTTGGGCCAAAGTGATCGTGCCGCAACTTTGGCCGCTGATCCGATTGCCTGTGTATGTGGTGCTGATCTATAACCTGTCAGTCATTGATATGGCGCTGATCCTTGGCCCATCCAACCCGCCAACTGCCGCTGTTCTAATCGCGCGAATGTATTCCAGCCCCGATCTGGCGCAAATTTTGCCCGCATCGGCAGGGGCAATTCTGCTGGGATTATGCGCGGCGGCTAGCATCGCCGCGCTGTCGGGCGGCGCGCGCGCCTTTGCCCGCGTTGGCCCAGTTTGGGTACGGCGCGGTTGGCGCGGCGGTGGGCGGGGCGGTGGGCGGGGCGGTGGGCTGAACACTTTGATCGCCGCTGTCGCCATGCTGGGGGCGGGTCTTTTGCTGCTTGGCGCGGGGTCTATGCTATCGCTGGGGTTATGGTCACTGGCATGGCGATGGCCTTGGCCTATGCTGCTGCCCGAAAGCCTGTCTTTCACCGCTTGGGCCGGCGCATTGCAAGATTTCGGCCCAGCGCTGCAAAACACAGCAACAATTGCGCTAGCCAGCACGGCAATCTCGCTAGCGATGGCGGTGGCATGGCTGGAGACGCAATTCAAATCACGGCATGAGGCGCTGATTTACCTGCCACTGCTGATCCCGCAAATATCTTTTCTGTTTGGGATGAATACACTGCTGTTACAACTTGGTGCGCAGGGCAGTATCGGCGCAGTGATTTGGGCGCATGTGCTGTTTGTGTTTCCTTATATGATGATCGCGCTGACAGGACCTTGGCGCGCGCTTGATCCGCGCTTTGGTCAGGCGGCAGCCTCGCTGGGGGCTGGCCGATTACGCCAGCTTTGCGCAGTGAAACTGCCTATGCTGCTGACCCCCATCTGCGCGGCAGTGGCCATTGGCGTGGCGGTGTCTGTGGCGCAATATTTGCCGACACTTTTCCTTGGTGCTGGGCGTATTGGCACCCTGACAACCGAAGCGGTGACGCTGGCTTCTTCGTCTGACAGGCGGATAACAGGGGTGGTGACCAGCCTGCAAGCGGTCCTGCCCTTTGCCGCCTATCTGTTGGCGTTCATCATCCCAAAACTTGCGCATAGAAATCGCAGCGCCTTGCAAGGGGCCACAGGATGAGCCTGATTTTGCGAGATGTTTGCATCACCCCAAAGGGCGGCGCACCTTTGTTTGCACCTCTGTCGTTGACAATACCCGCTGGCCAAATAGGCGCAGTTATGGGGCCATCGGGGGCGGGGAAATCTACGCTATTGGCCGCTATCGCTGGGCATTTGGCGCAGGGTTTTTCCCTAACGGGCGAGATCACGCTGAACCGCATGCGGATGAACGATACCGCCCCACAAGCGCGGCGTATTGGGCTGATGTTCCAAGATGCTATGCTATTCCCGCATCTGTCTTTGGCAGATAACTTAGCCTTTGGCCTGCCTGCCCAAATTAAGGGCGCGGCTGCGCGCAAAGCGGCAGTTGAACAGGCGCTGGCAGCAGCGGGCCTTACGGGACTGGGGGCGCGTGACCCCGAAACCTTGTCTGGCGGCGAGAGGGCGCGCGCCGCATTGATGCGCAGCCTGCTCGCCGATCCAAAGGCGATTTTGCTGGACGAGCCGTTTTCGAAACTTGACACGGCCCTGCGCGCGGGCATACGCGCCTTTGCCTTTGACCATATCCGCGCGCGCGCCATTCCTGCCTTGATTGTGACCCATGATGACAGCGATGCGGCGGCGGCGGGTGGGCCTGTTCTTAACCTTGGCGGGTAAGCTGGCTAAGGTGCGCTCTGGCACGCAGGGGCAAGCTGTGGCAAGTTCCCTAAAACGGAGCAATTGTTCAATGCAGCACAACCCAGCCCCTTCAAAAGTTGCCCTTGTTACGGGATGTTCGGGATTCATTGGCTATCATCTGTGCGCGCGGCTTTTGGCGGCGGGGTGGCAGGTGATAGGGGTGGACAGCCTGTCGGATTATTACGATGTCTCACTAAAGCGGCGCCGCCAAGATATGCTGGCTGCCCATGATGGGTTTCAAGTGATAAACGCCGCGATTGAGACGCCGAATTTGCTAATGGATTTGTTCAAAACCCATCGCCCTGCTGCGGTGTTTCATCTGGCCGCGCAGGCAGGGGTGCGCCATTCTATCGATGCGCCGCGCAGTTATTTGACCAGCAATATCGTCGGCACGTTCGAACTGCTGGAAGCCGCGCGCGTCTATCCGCCGCAGCACATCTTGCTGGCCTCAACCTCTTCGATATACGGGGCGAATACGGCGATGCCCTACCGCGAAACCGATGCCGCCGATCATCAAGTCAGCTTTTACGCCGCAAGCAAAAAGGCGGTCGAAATGATGGCACACAGCTATGCGCATCTTTACCATCTGCCAATCACCGCGTTTCGGTTTTTCACCGTTTATGGCCCGTGGAGCCGCCCCGACATGGCCCCGATGAAATTTGCCAAGGCGATTTTGGCAAACGAGCCAATTGACGTGTATAACCACGGCGAAATGCGGCGCGATTTCACATTTGTCGATGATTTGATCGAGGCGGTAATGCGTCTGATCCTCGCCGTACCGCAACGGCCCGCGGCGGGTGCAGTGCCAGTGGCCGGCGATAGCCTTTCGCCAGTGGCCCCATTTCGTGTGGTAAACATCGGCAATTCGCGCCCCGTTCCGCTACTGGATTTCATCGCCGCAATGGAACGGGCCTTGGGTGCGAAGGCGCAGCTCAATTTACTGCCAATGCAGGCGGGGGATGTTGCCGCAACTTGGGCAGATACGCGGCTTTTGCAGGCATTAACGGGTTATGCGCCAAGCACGGATCTTGACACGGGTCTTGCTGCGTTTGCCAATTGGTATCGAGGTTACCGCAAAAACGCCTAGTCGCGCGCACTAGGCCACACGGCGGCCTAGCACCCATGTACCGCGCGGGCTGGCTGTGCCTGCGATGCGCGCCACACGGATGATATCTGCGCGCGCGCGCAGTACCAGCGCGCCGCGATCTTGCAGCCCTGCCGCTTGCGCGGGGGCCGATGTGGCAGTACGCACCCCGCGCGCCACATCACCCCACAAATCGCCCAGCATGAGCGCCGCCGACAAAAGCGCGGACGGAACATAATCGGAGGAGACGATATCGAGCAAATCCATTTCAGCCAAAACATGCGCTGCGACATTGCCCGAATGCGATCCGCCACGGATTAGGTTTGGCGCGCCCATCATTACCTGAATTCTCGCCATGCGGCAGGCGCGGGCAGCCTCGACCGTGGTCGGAAATTCGGCAAAATGCGCACCGTGCCGCGCCGATGTTTCGACCTGCTCGGCTGTTGTATCATCATGGCTGGCCAGCACCGCACCAAAGCGGCGCGCCTCGGCCACAGCGGCGGCCTCATGGGCTGCACCAAGGCGGCCGGATAGGGCGATTTGATCTGCGATATGGCTTTCAAATTCAGATTCGTTCAACCCGTGTTTGCCGCAGACATAGGCGCGCAACTGAGTTAAATCGCGGAATTGCCGCTGGCCGGGTGTGTGATCCATCAGGCTGACAATACCGATGCGGTCATCTGGGCCAAATTTAGCGAGTTCCGCGATTAGGGTTTCGGAACAAACCTCAGCGCGCAGATGCAGAAAATGGCTGATCCGCAGCGCGCCTTTACCGCGCAAATCCAAAATCTCATCGGCCAAAAGGCGCGCATATTCGCCATAATTGGCTTTTTTGTTGGATACGACCGAGCCTACCCGCAACGCATCAAAAACGGTGGTAATTCCCGTGCTGGCAAGTTCCCCATCATGGGCAATGATAGCGCTGGCATGAGGCCAGTTCACGCGCGGGCGCGGCTCGATATGGCGTTCCAGATTGTCGGTGTGCAATTCGATCAGGCCAGGCATAAGCAAATCGCCCTCGCAATCTAGTGCATCTGCGGCCACGGTCTTGCCTTGGTCAATCGCCGTGATATGCCCATCTTCAAAGGTAATCGCGCCGCTGATCACTTCGCTGGGCAATACAAGCGTGGCGTTGGCAAGGACGGTTTTGGTCATAATCGAAACTTTCAAAGTGGTGTGGGGCGGTATGGTGGAAAACCGTCACAGACTTGTGACATTGGGCGGGTAGGCGGCGCAGCTATGATGAAGATGAACCGATATGCCATTTATTATGCGCCATCTGAAAGCGCGTTTGCACAAGCCGCTGCGCAATGGTTGGGCTGGGATTTGGCCCAAGGCCGCGCTGTGCCCCCCGCAGGCGTGGTGGGCGGACAAGATATCACCCAAACCCCGCGCAAATATGGCTTTCACGCTACGATAAAGCCGCCATTTCGGCTGGCGGATGGCGCAGACTTGGCCCAGTTGCACGCCGCAACTGCCCAACTGGCAGCTAGCCTGCAAATAGTCACTCTGCCCGCGCTGAAGCTTACTCTGCTGGAAGGGTTCTTGGCCCTTATCCCCGCAGCGCCCAGCGCCGACTTGCAAGATTTGGCCGCCGAAGTGGTGCGCGCGCTTGACCCATACCGCGCGCCATTGACTATGGCCGAAATCGCACGCCGACGGCCCGAAATGTTGACAGCGCGCCAGCGCGAATTGCTGGGGATATATGGCTATCCCTATGTTATGGAACAGTTTCAGTTTCATCTGACCCTGTCTAGTGCGCTGGGGGCAGATCAGACCGCCCAAGCGATGGCCGCCGTGCAAAGCCATTTCGCGGGCGTGGTCCCACAGCCCTTTGTCATCGCCGATCTGTGCCTTTGCGGCGAGGATGATCTTGGACAATTCCACCTGCTGCACCGCTATCCCCTGATGGCCTGAAGCAGGCGCGCGATGCCAATTTCAGGCGCTAAATCGTTGCACACTTCGGTAAACTGAACCCCTTCGGGCAGACCCAAATCTGCGCGGGCTAGGCGGGCTTCGATATCGGTACTGCTTTCGCGGCCACGCGCAGCAAGGCGCTGCGCCAGCAAAGGGATTGGTGCCGTAATCAGCAAAATTTGCAGTGTTGGAAATGCCGCCTGCGCCTGCGCAATCGCCCCGCGCGATCCGTTCAGCAGCACTGTGCGGCCGTGCGTCAGCGGCGCAAACTCGGCGTGGCATACGCCGTAAAACAGCCCATGCGCCTGCCAATGCAGCGCGAAATCGCTTGCCGATAACCGCGCCTGAAAATCCGCTTCGCTGCACGGCGCAAACGGCTCTCCCTGCCCTGTTTGTTCGCGCGAGATAACCCGCTGCGCCCAATACAGGCTGGGATCGGCGGCAAGTGCGCCCGCAAGTAGCGTATCTTTGCCCGCGCCCGATGGGCCGACCACAAAGTATAACTTGCCTTTGGGCACAGCAATCATGCGGCGGCCTTGGGGGTAAAGGCGCGCACATCGATCAGGCGGTCACAAACCCTATCGCGCGCGCCCTCATCATGGAAAATGCCCAAAATCGCCGCGCCGCGCGCCTTGGCCTCTAGGATCAGGTCCAGCACCACTTCGCGGTTAGCCGCATCAAGGCTGGCTGTGGGCTCATCCAGCAGCAGGGCAGGAAAGGGGTGGGCAAAGCCACGCGCGATGTTCACACGCTGCTGCTCTCCCCCCGAAAAGGTGGTCGGGGACAAATCCCACAGCCGCTTCGGAATGTTCAGCCGCGCGAGCAGTTCGGCGGCGCGGGTGCGTGCAGTATCGGCAGGCACACCAAGGTTCAGAAGCGGCTCGGCAACTACATCCAGCGTCGGAACGCGCGGCACCACGCGCAGAAACTGGCTGACATAACCCAAGGTTTCGCGCCGCAGTGCAATGATCTGGCGCGGACTGGCTGTGACGACGTCCAGTTTCCCAACGCGAATGCTGCCCGAAGCGGCCAGATAGTTGCCCCAAACCATGCGCATCAGGGTCGATTTACCGGCCCCTGATGCCCCAATCAGCCCCACGCACTCGCCACGCGCCACCTGTAGATTGGCCCCCGCCATAACAGGAATTACGGCTGCGTTTTGATTATGCAGAGTAAAGCTTTTGCAAAGATTTTCGATGTTTATCATATCATACCTGCAAGACTGAGCTGACCAAAAGTTGCGTATATTCATGCTGCGGGTCGTCTAGCACCTGATCTGTTAGACCCGCCTCCACAACATGGCCGCCCTTCATCACCATCAAACGATCCGCCAAAAGGCGCACTACGGCCAGATCATGCGTGACGATAATCGCAGATAACCCCATCTCGCGCACCAATCCGCGCAGCAAATCCAAAAGCCGCGCTTGCACGGAAACATCAAGGCCGCCCGTAGGCTCGTCCATAAACACAAGGCGCGGCGCGGTGACCAGATTGCGCGCGATCTGCAGGCGCTGCTGCATCCCACCAGAAAAGGCGCTGGGGCGGTCGTCCACACGGCCTGCGTCAATTTCCACGCGGCCCAGCCAGTCGATGGCCTTGTCGCGGATACCGCCGTAATGGCGCGCGCCGATAGCCATCAACCGCTCGCCCACATTGCCGCCTGCCGAAACACCCATGCGCAAGCCATCGCGCGGGTTTTGGTGGACATAGGCCCAATCGGTGCGGGCAAGTCGGCGGCGTTCGGCCTCGCCCATTTGCACTGTGTCGCGCGCACCATTTGCAGTTTCAAAAATCACTTCGCCCTGATCGGGACGCATATGGCCTGCAAGGCAGGACAGCAAAGTCGATTTGCCAGACCCACTTTCGCCAACAATGCCCAGCACCTCGCCGGGGTAGACATCAAAGGAGATATCCGCGCAGCCAATGCGCGCGCCGTAGCTTTTGGTCAGGTTTTTCACCTGCAACAAGGGCTTGTCTGCGGCAGCCGAAAATGTATGGGAAAGATCGGTCATTCTGCTGCCTTTTCTGTGGCCATCGGCGCACCTAGGGCACCTACATGGCCCGCTGCGCGGCGCGATGCGCAATAATCGGTGTCCGAACAAACAAACATTCGCCCGCCCTGATCGTCAGTAATCACCTCATCCAGATAGCTGATGTTTGATGCACATAAATCACAGGCATGGTTAGCTTTGCTGGGGCTGAACGGGTGGTCGTCAAAGTCTAAACTGACGACATGGGTAAAGGGCGGCACGGCATAGATGCGCTGTTCGCGCCCAGCCCCAAACAATTGCAGCGCGGCACTGCCCGACAGTTTGGGATTGTCAAATTTCGGAATTGGGGACGGATCCATCACATAACGCCCCTCCACCCGCACCGGATATGCATAGGAGGTGGCAATTTGCCCGTGCTTGGCGATGTCTTCGTATAGCTTGACATGCATCAGCCCGTATTCTTCCAGTTCGTGCATCTTGCGGGTTTCCGTCTCTCGCGGTTCCAAAAAACGCAGGGGTTCGGGAATAGGCACTTGGTAGACCAAAATCTGCCCCGCCGTCAGCACCGCCTCGGGTATGCGGTGGCGGGTTTGGATGATGGTGGCATCCGCCGTCGCTTCGGTCACCGCCACTCCAGCGGTGGCGACGAAAAACTTGCGGATGGATACGGCGTTAGTTGTATCATCCGCGCCTTGGTCGATGACCTTTAGCACATCGTCAGGAGCCAGGCAGGCCGCTGTTACCTGAACTCCACCCGTCCCCCATCCATAGGGCATAGGCATTTCGCGGCTGGCAAACGGCACCTGATAGCCCGGAACCGCCACACCCTTTAGAATGGCGCGGCGAATCATGCGTTTAGTGTCTTCGTCCAGATAGGCAAAGTTATAGGCTTGGTCGGTCATAGCAGGCCCCGCTGGATAAGGCCCTGTTGCAAGGCATCAGGGCCCGTGAAATGGATGGCGTCCATGCCAAAATTGCGCGCGCCTTCGATGTTGCGGGCGGAATCGTCGATGAACAAACACTCGCGCGGGGCTAGGCCCGCGCGGTTACATAGCAAATCAAAAATACGCGCATCAGGTTTAATCATGCCTTCGCGCCCCGATACGATCGTCACGCCAAAAGCGCGGCAAAGACGGGGGTGCGCTGCCATACCGATGGGCCAAGTTTCTGCCGACCAATTGGTGATAGCGTGAATGAAAAGCCCGCGTTCGCGCAAATCTTCCATCACTTGCCAACTGGATTCGATCGCATTAGGGACTGTTGCGGCAAATCGAGCTGGATATTCTGCAAACAGGGCGCGATCAGCAGGATCTTCGATTTCACCCGCCAAATCGCCCCAAGTGGCACCGCCATCGGCGCGCAGGTTGCGTGCAAGAAAATCGGTGCGGGCTAAAAAGGCATCTACCGCCTGTTCGCTGCCGAGTTCGGGCATAAAGGCATGGCTCGGTTGCCAGTCGATCAACACATTGCCAATGTCAAACACTACGGCGCGCAGGTGAAGGGTCTGGGTCATTCCGCGGCCTCGCGGGCGGCGATGGCCTCGCTACGCAATCGGCGGATCAATTCCAATTCTGATTGGAAATCAACGTAGTGCGGCAGTTTGATATGCTCTAGAAACCCTGTCGCCTGCACATTGTCGGCATGCATCAGGACAAACTCTTCGTCTTGGGCTGGTGCGCCGATGTTATCTTCGCCCAACTCGCGCCAGCGCAGGGCGCGGTCGCACAGGCTCATGGAAATTGCCTTACGTTCCGATTGGCCAAAGATCAGCCCGTATCCGCGCGTGAATTGAGGCGGCACGGTTTTGCTGCCTTTGAACTGATTGACAGTTTCGCATTCGGTCAACTCGACCTCGCCAATGTCAATCGCAAAGCCCAGCTCAGGTATATGCATTTGCACCGCAACCATGCCGATACGCAATTCGCCCACGAAGGCATGGGTGCGCCCATACCCGCGCTGAGTGGAATAGGCCATCGACAGCACAAAACCCTCGTCACCGCGCGCCAAGGCTTGCAGTCGCAAGGCGCGGGCAGCGGGCAGTTCCATCGGCTCGCGCGTCAGATCGGGCGGGGTTGCATCGATAGGTGCTTCAGTTTCGATCAGATCGTCGCGGTTCAAAAATTCCATGACATGTGGGATGTGGGCTGATGGCGCATCGCCTGTCGTCGGCGCCTCTTTTTGCGGTAAAGGCGCGTCACCCTCGGCCATTAGGGCAAAGTCCAAAAGCCGGTGCGTATAGTCAAAGGTTGGCCCCAGAATCTGCCCGCCCGGCAGGTCTTTGAACGTAGCCGATACACGGCGAATCACCGCCATACGGGCAGTGTCAACGGGGATTGAGGCACCAAAGCGCGGCAGAGTGGTGCGATAGGCGCGGATCAGAAACACCGCCTCGATCAGATCACCACGCGCTTGCTTAATCGCAAGCGCGGCCAGATCAGGATCGTAAAGCGAGCCTTCGGCCATAACGCGGTTCACGGCCAGTGTAAGCTGCGTGCGAATTTGGGCAACCGACAGCGCGGCAATTCCCCTATCACCGCGCCGTTCTTCGGCCAGCCATGCGTGGGCCGCATCAATGGCGCGTTCGCCCCCTTTGACGGCAACATACATCAGATATCCTCCACAAAGGTGCTGCGTGGCAGACCCGCCACCTTCGTGCCAGCGGTGAAAAAGCAATCAAACCCAAGTGGGAATAATGTGCGGTTGGCAGTGAACGCCGCCGTTTCGGGAAGGTACAGGAATGCTTCGGTTTCAATTCCTGGGCCCGTCAGCCGCGTGCCTTCTGCGTCAAGGGTGGGCATTTCAACGATAAGTGTGGCTGCGCGGTCGGGATAGTCAGGCAGACCGATAGCAAAGCGCGAAATGGGTTGTAGCGCAGCCCAAGTGCCAATGGCAAAGCTGGCCGCCCTCGGTTCAACCAATGGCGCGCCTGTATGAAAGGTAATCCAATCGCGCAAGGCGGGGATGTCGTGCGCGCCCGCCAGATGGACAGGCGTTGTGACATCGAACAGCGTCATCGCAAGCGTTGCTGCTGCAGATGACAGCGGCGCAGGTGCAGTTGCCCCGCGCAAGGTTTCAATTTGGCCTGGCCGCGACAACGCGTTCAGCGCCGCGCGAAAAGCATGGGATGCTTGCACGGGAGCATCGGTAAATCCGCCGATCAATGCATCGGGGGTCATTTATCTTCTCCTCGAACCAACGTGAAAAACTCGACCTTTGTGGCAGCGGCTTTGGCGGCGCGGCCGGCCCGATGGGCGGTCTCATCTGCAGCTAGTGGTGCCAGAACTGCGGCCCGCAACGCGCTAGATTGATCGGTTTGCAGCAGAGCATCCAGAATTGCGGCGCGGGTGGCATGATCTTTGTCGCGGCCTTGCACATGTCCATGGCCCACTTCGCCAGTGGTCAGGCGCAATGCGCAGCGCGTAACCGTCACTTCGCCCAGATTAAACGGTGCACCCGTGCCGCCAGCACGACCCTGCACCATGACTGTGCCTATTTCGGCAGGGCGCAGCACCTCATACGGCGGCAAGGTTGGAAACAAAGCGCGCAAGCGGTCGGGTTTGGCGCGGGCCAATTGGCCGATCCATGCAGCGCGATCAGTGGCTTCGGGCGAGTTCGTCATGACATCTCCGACATCTTGCAAAGTTGTCTAGAATACTATACAACTAGATAACTGTTACCGCGCGCCGCGCCAAAATGCACGTGAAATATTTATGACAAGTCCGCGAACCCCAATCTGGCAATCCATCGCCCAAGCCTTGCAATCTGAAATTGCAAAAGGCCATTATGCGGCGGGCGATAAACTGCCGACCGAGGCGGAATTGGCCATGCGCTTTGGCGTAAATCGCCATACCGTTAGACATGCGTTAGCCGATTTGGCGGTCGCAGGCGTGGTGCATGCGCGGCGCGGCGCGGGGGTGTTCGTCACCATCCGGCCCACCGATTATGCAATAGGAAACCGCGTGCGGTTTCATCAAAACATCCTTGATTCCGGGCGCAGCCCGTCACGCCAAATCACGCGTTTGGAATGCCTGCCCGCCAATGCCAAAGAGGCCGCAGCTTTGCGCCTTTTGCCAAATGATCCGATACAGGTGATCGAAGGCATTTCCCTGGCTGATGGACAGCCGTTGGCGGTGTTTCGATCCTGTTTTCCTGCCGCGCGCTTTCCACAATTGCTGGCCCATATGCAGGGCCAAAACTCGGTCAGTGCAGCGCTTGCGGCCTGCGGGCTTGCTGATTATACGCGCGCAGAAACCCGAATAACCGCCAAGCTTGCGGATACTTTACTGGCGCTTGCCCTGCGTCTGCGCGAAGGATCGGCGCTGATTCGCACCGAGGCGGTGAATGTAGACCTCGCAGGCCAGCCCGTAGAATTTGGCACCACTTGGTTTGCAGGCGAAAGGGTTGCCTTGACAGTGCAAAACCAAGAAATGCACAGCTAGCTTTGCAGCAAGGTCTGTCACAAATCCGTCACTTGGGGCAGATAGCAGAGCAGCCAAGAAGGATATCCGATGCCGCAACTTCCCCCGTTACGCCTGACTGGCGCGCAATGCTTGATCGACGGCCAAATGACAGGCAGTGCCCTGACAATTGCAAACGGCCTTATTGCCGCAGGCGCTGCGCGCGACATTGATCTGTCGGGCTATCTGATTTTGCCAGGCATCATCGATCTGCACGGTGATGGGTTTGAACGCCACCTTTCGCCGCGCCCCACCGCCCCCTTTGACAAGCGCCGCGCACTGGCATCTGTGGCGGCGGAACTGGCCGCAAATGGCGTGACAACCGCATGGCTTGCCCAAAGTTGGAGCTGGGAAGGCGGGTTCCGATCAGGCGCGGCCACCTTGGATTTGCTGGCCAGCTTGAACGATGTCCGCGCCAGCCTGCTGGCCGATTGCCGCGTGCAAATTCGCCTTGAAACCCATATTCCGCAGGAATTTGATCAGGTTGCCCGCGCTGTGGCTGACTATGGCATAGATTATGTTGTGTTCAACAACCATTTACCCGAAGCCTTGGACATGGCGCAAAACGCCCCGCACCGCTTTGCCAGTTGGGCCGCGCAAACCAAACGCACAGCGGAAGAGATGTTGCACATCGTGCAGGCGGCAGATGCATCTGGGGCAGAGGTGCCACGCGCCCTTGGCGCACTGGCCGCTCAGTTTGCTGCAAACGGCGTGCAGATGGGCTCGCACGATGATGGCACAGCAGAAATTCGCAGCTTTTACCGCCAAATCGGCGCACCAATTTGCGAGTTTCCCACCACGGTTCATGCCGCAGAAGGTGCGCGCATGGCGGGCGAACCTGTGCTGATGGGCGCGCCCAATGTCGTGCGAGGCGGCAGTCAATCGGGCAATATCGCCGCGCAAGATTTGATTGCGGCGGGCCTCGTCGATGGGCTGGTGTCTGATTATTACTACCCCGCGCTGGCTAGCGCCGCATGGCATTTGGTGGATGCAGGGCTAATGGGTTTGCCTGCCGCGTGGGCTATGATTTCCACCCGCCCTGCGCAGGTGATGGGTATGGCAGATCGGGGGCACTTGGGGCATGGCGCGCGGGCGGATGTGGTGGCAGTAAACGTTGACACCCGCCGCGTCGAGATGACGCTATCTGCGGGTAGGCTTGCGCATTTATCAGGCGAGGCCGCGCGTCGGGTGTTTGGCGCGCTTGGCTAGCGGTTTGGGCTCTCATACTTTTCCAAAAACGCCTCAGCCTTCATGCTTCGGAAATCCATCAGCGCGGCGCGCAGGGCGTTGTGGCTCCAGTCCCACCACGCCAATGCCAAAAGCCGCTCGATCACCGCGTCCGAGAACCGCGCGCGGATGGGGGTGGCGGGGCAGCCTGCCACAATCATGAAAGGCGCGACATCTTTGGTCACCACCGCGCCACTGGCCACAATAGCGCCAATGCCGATGGTGGCTTCGGGTTTAATGATTGCGCCATGGCCAATCCAGCAATCGGCCCCTAGGGTGGTGTGGCGTGCAGCGCGGGCGGCGAAAAATTCAGGGTCGTCTTGCGCATCATCCCAATAATAGGACGAGCGATACAGAAAATGATGCTGCGCGGCGTTCTGATAGGGGTGGTCGGTTGGCCCGATCCGCGTCATAGCGGCAATGTTGGAAAAACGGCCAACGGTGGTATTTGCAATATCTGCCAAACGGTCGCAATAGGCGTAATCTTCGAACGTAGAGTTCACCACAATCGAGCCAGTACCCACCTCGCAATAGGCGCCAAAGGTGGAATTCACAATCTTGCAGCCCTCATGCACAAGGGGCGCGCTGGGGGACAGTTTTGGCATCACTCGCCCTTAATCAACTTGCGCCGCAGCCAGCCTGACAGGCTGTCCATCATCATCACCATCAGCACAATCAGCACCATGTAGTAAGCGACTTCTTCCCAATCTTTTTGCGTCACAATGGCTTGGGTCAGCAGCAAGCCGATACCGCCGCCCACAATCGCGCCAATGACAGTGGCGCTGCGTGTGTTGGATTCAAGGTAATACAAAACCTGCGCCAGCAGCACGGGCATCACCTGCGGGATCACGCCAAAGCGGGCTCGCTGAAAGGCGTTAGCACCTGTTGACCGGACGCCTTCGACTTGCTTTTCATCAATGTTTTCCAAAGCTTCCGAAAACATCTTGCCAAAACTTCCTGTATCGGTCAGCGCAATGGCAATTGCCCCTGTCATGGGCCCAGGCCCAAAGGCGCGGCTAAGAATGACCGTCCAGATCAGACCGTCAACCCCGCGGACAAAGTCCAGCACCCGCCGCACCGCGCCTCGCGCTGCGCCAAATGGATTAAAATTGCTGGCCGCCAAAAACCCGATGGGCAAGGACACGATAGCAGCGCTCATTGTGCCTAGAAAGGCCATCAAAATCGTTTCAAAAATGGCCCAGAGAACCACGCCATGCTGCCACATGCGGTTGTTCCACCATTCTGACAGCATATAGCCAAAGTTGGTGCGATTTTCGTCCACGCGCGGCCCAATGGTGGCCAAATAAACATTCTGGCCCAATGACTTGCCATAAAACGGGCTATCCAGGGTAAAAAACCACAGCTCCCATCCAGCTTGATATTTAAATGTTTCCACCTTTGAGCGCGAATAGCTAAACCGCCCTGCATCTGTGGTGACCGAAACTTTGTTGGAGGCAACCGAAATCCAATCAGGTATCGGCAATGGCGCATCCATAACAGGCTTACCATTCACTTCGCGGATGTTGATTGTGCCATAGCTTGGCACAACAAACCGCGCGCCAGCATCATCATAGGTCACGATATGGCCCGTGCCCAAATCAATGGTGGTCACGCCGCCGTTCATGGTCACCCATTCGGGCAACATACCTTTGGGGTAGGTGCCCTTGTTCTCGCCCTCTATCGCCACCACCACTTGGCCCGAACGGTTGTCGCGCGTGACATGGGTTTTGTGCGACCAGAAATCAGAAAGCAGGATCGCGGCGTTGTCCATCCGCGCGCGGGCCGCCAGACCTGCCAAATCAAAGCTGATCGCGGCATAAATCAGATATGCAAGTATCAGCAGCGGTGCGGCAAAGGCGATTCGGCGCTTGCGGGCAAAACCTTGCAAAACTGTGTTATGTAGGCTGCTATTTTGCTGGACGGCGTTTGCTGTCATGATCATATCAGTGGCCCTTTACCAGCTTGTGCCGAAAGTGATCAGAGATTTGATCCACAACGACAATTGCAAGAAACAGCAGCGCGAAAATTGCAACCACTTGGTCATAGCGCCCTTGGCCCCATTGCATCGCCAGTTTCAAATCATGGCCAATGCCGCCTTCGCCCACAAAGCCCAAAATGGCACTGGCGCGGACGTTAATTTCAAACCGCAACAAAGCGTAAGATAGCCAATTGGGTGCGACCTGCGGCATTACACCCAGCCACATCCGCTGCATCCAATTGCCGCCCACCGATTGCAGCCCTTCAATGGGTTTAAGATCGGCGTTCTCGGCAACTTCGGAAAACTGTTTGCCCAGCGCGCCGCCCGTATGCAGGGCAATGGCAATCACGGCTGGCACAGGGCCGCCGCCCAAAATGTAAATCAAAACCAGCGCGATGACGATCTCGGGGACAGCGCGCATCGCATCCATCGTGCGGCGGAACACGGGAATCAGGCGCGGCCAGCGTGCAAGACCGCGTGTGGCCAGCAGCGAAAGAGCAACCGCAAAAAGCGCTCCAAGCAGAGTGGATACCGCCGCGATATTCAGCGTTTCAATCAGCGCTGGAATATGTTCGATAAATATCGGCGGCAACAAAGCCAGCTTTTGCCAAGCTTCTGCCACCACTTCGGATGGAAAATCAAAGACATTCGGCAGGCCATCCCAGAACCCACCCGCATTGCGCGCGTCAGCCATAACCCAGCCCGAATAGAGCAATGCCATAAATAGCAGCATTAATATACCGCCATACATGCGCTTGCGCCGCACCATTTCCAAATAGGCGCCGCGCGGATCATTCACATCGGGGCGTGGGCCAGGAGTGGGGCCAAAGGCGATATCTACCATTAGGTCGCATCCAAATTGTAAAAGGGCTGGGCCTCGTTCTGCACAAGGCCCAGCGATTGCTTAGCTTTACTGGGCTTCTTGCAATTCGCGCGCGGCGACAATGCCTAGGTAGCTTTCATGCTTGACGGGTACGAAATCCATGGCCTCGCCCGCAGCAACGGCATAGGCGCATTCAGGATCATCCTGCCACATTGTGTCCAGCATGGCGTACATCTTGTCTTTCACGTCCTGTGGCAGGGCGCGGCGCACCACCATCGGGCCTTCTGGAATAATGGTCGAGCGCCAAATCTCGGTCAAGTTGGACATATCGACCAAACCTGCATCGGCGGCTTTGCGGAACGCGCCCGCATCATAGCCATCTTCCCAGTTGCCCAAGGCAACAGCCCAAGACACGCCCGCATCAAAATCACCATTGGCCACGCCAACGATCGACTGCTCGTGCCCGCCAGACATTTTCACTTCGCTAAAAAACTCTTCCAGCTTGCCGTATTTCGCCGACAGTTCAGCGCCGGGAACCAAATAGCCCGAGGTCGAGTTGGGGTCAGCAAACGCGAAAACTTTGCCCTTGGCGTCTTCGATAGATTTGATGCCAGAATCCGTGCGCGCAAAGCCGATCGAGTAATAGCCCAGCGAGCCGTCAGCGTTTTGCTGCGACAGCATCACATCCACAGCTTCGGGATCGGTCAGATAAACTTTGGCATAGGCAGACGCGCCCAAAAACCCATAATCTAACGTTCCGCCAATCAGACCTTGGATCACGCCATCATAGTCAGCGGGGGTGAATAATTTTGTTGGAACACCCAACAGGGTTTCCACTTTGGTGCGAAAGCATTCTAGGCTGTTGGCGCGATCTTGGGCGTTCTCACCGCCTAGGATGCCAAGGCGAAACTCGGTTATTGCGTCTTGCGCAACGGCACCATTGGCCATCAGCGCGGTCAAGGCAGTTGCCGTCAGCAGCTTTTTCATCGTGAATTCCTTGAGGTTTGAGTTATGACTGGGGGCAGTTGCGCGCCACAAAAATCTGCGCGCTTGACCAAAAATGACAAACGGCCATCGAAATTGCTGGCCCCCTTTGGGGGGCCAGCGACAAGTTCTAAAAATTACATGCCTTCTTGCAGTTTGCGCGCTGCAACAACGCCCAAGAACATGTCGTGCGTTGCAGGAACGAAGTCTTTCGCCTCGCCAGCGGCAACAGCGTATGCACACTCGGCGTCGGTTTGCCACATGTTGTCAACCAAAGTGTTTACCTTGTCTTTTACGTCCTGTGGCAGAGCCTTACGAATCACGAAGGGACCGTTCGGGATCAGCTTCGAGCGCCAGATTTCTACGATGTTGTTCATGTCGACCAGACCGGCATCAGCAGCTTTGCGGAATGCGCCGTTGGTATAGCCATCTTCCCAGTTACCCAAACCGTCAGCCCATGACACGCCAGCCGCGAAATCGCCATTGGCAACGCCAACGATGGTCTGCTCGTGACCACCAGACATTTTCACTTCCGAGAAGTAGTCTTCCAGCTTGCCAAACGATTCGGTCAACTCGGCTGCGGGAACCAAGTAACCCGAGGTCGAGTTTGGATCAGCAAATGCGAACGACTTGCCCTTGGCGTCTTCGATTTTTGCGATGCCGCTGTCTTTGAGGGCAAAACCGATCGAATAGTAACCGGTCGACTCGTCGACGTTCTGAGTGGTCAGCGTCACATCAACAGCTTCAGGATCGGTCAGATAGATTTTGGCATAGGCCGATGCACCCAGACCTGCATAGTCCAGCGTGCCGCCAAGCAGGCCCTGAATAACGCCGTCATAGTCGGCGGGGGTGAACAGCTTGACAGGAACGCCCAGTGCACCTTCAACAGCAGCGCGGAAGCACTCGTTCGAGGTCATGCGGTCTTGAGCGTTTTCGCCGCCCAAAATGCCGATGTTAAATTCAGTGATCGCGTCCTGAGCGAACGCAACGCTCGACAGGGCGGTGGTGGTGGCAAGTGCCAAAAGAACGGTTTTCATCGTCTTCTCCAAGGTTAAACCTGCCTTAAGGGCAGGCGGGGGTGGGAACTTAGGCCAGCATCGCAGAGGCGAACCTTGCATCTGCGGTGGTGTCGGTGGGAATAGCGGTGGATGTCGCCGCTTCATCAAAGCTGGCATCCGCGCCATAAATCTCGCGGGCAACGCCAGTGGACAACTGATCGGGCGTGCCATCAAACACGATGCGCCCATCGCGCATACCAATCACGCGGTCGCAATACTTGCGCGCGGTATCAAGCGTATGCAGGTTGGCGATGACCATCCGCTTGTCTTCGACATTGATACGCTTCAGCGTGTCCATCACGATCTGCGCATTCATCGGGTCAAGGCTGGCAATGGGTTCATCGGCCAAAATAATCTTGGGGTCTTGCATCAGGGCGCGGGCAATGGCCACGCGCTGTTGCTGGCCGCCCGACAGGGCCTCGGCCCGTTTGGGGGCCTGCTCGGCGATGCCAAGACGATCTAGAATGTCCAGCGCACGCAAAATGTCGGCGCGGGGCCATAGGTTGAACATGGTCTGAATGGTCGATCGACGATTCAAAATGCCGTGCAGCACATTGCTGGCCACGTCCATACGCGGCACCAGATTGAACTGCTGAAAGATCATCGCGCATTGGCTTTGCCAAGCCCGTGCCTCTGCACCCTTCAACGCCAGAACGTTTTGGCCATCAACCAAAATCTCGCCCGATGTGGCATCGGTCAGGCGGTTCATCATGCGCAAAAGGGTAGATTTCCCTGCGCCAGAGCGGCCAATAATGCCAACAAATGCGGGGCCATCGATAGAAAAAGAAGTGCTGTCAACCGCTACCTTTTCTCCGAATTTCTTTGTCACGTCTTTAACGTTCAGCACAATAGCTTTCCCCAGATCGCGGCCCGACTGCGCGGCTTGACGGGGGTTTAGCGCGAGTTTGTGACAGCTTTGTTCACCTTACACGAAGGTTTTGTAACAAAATCGCCCCACGCAATGGTTGCATGGGGCGCTATGCGGTGACGCTATTTCATTCAAATTGCCAAGGGTCTTAATCCTCGTCCGCCGCGACCTGCGACAGCACAGCGCCGCGCCCGCGCGCGCGCATCAGCATTGGCACGATCAGCGCAAGCGCCGCCACAGCCAGAAGCCCTGCCGACAACGGCGTTGCGACCAACGTAGTCCAATCGCCCTGCGCAATTGACAGCGCGCGGCGCAGTTGCTGTTCGGCCATAGGGCCAAGGATCAGCCCCACCACCACTGGCGCTATGGGATAGTTCAGCAGCCGCATACCATACCCCATCAGGCCAAAAATGGTCAGCTGCACCAGCTCAACTGGCGATGGGTTCACCCCAATTGTGCCCAGCGTGGCAAAAAGCAAGATCCCCGCATAAAGCCAATGGCGCGGGATCATCAGCAGCTTGATCCAAATGCGAATCAGTGGCAGATTCAGCACCAGCAGCATGACATTGGCAATCAGCAGGCTGGCAATCAGCCCCCAAACCAACGTGGGCGCGGTGACAAACAGCAAGGGGCCCGGTTGCAGGCCAAACTGTTGAAACCCCGCCAACATAATGGCAGCCGTGGCCGTGGTGGGCAGACCAAGCGTGAGCAGCGGCACCAGCGTGCCTGCGGCGGCGGCGTTATTGGCCGCCTCTGGCCCTGCCACGCCCTCAATCGCGCCATGGCCAAACTCCGCTGGGTATTTGGTCAGCCGCTTTTCCGCGCCATAGGATAGGAACGACGCAATATCCGCCCCACCCGCAGGCATGGCCCCAATCGGAAATCCAATTGCCGTGCCGCGCAGCCATGCCTTCCACGAACGCGACCAATCGGTCGCGGTCATCCGCACGGCACCCTTTATCGCGTGCACTTTTACATCTGCCCCTTCGATGCGGGCGGCCACAAACAGCGCCTCGCCCACGGCGAACATGGCCACGGCAAGAGTTGTCACCTCGATACCGTCCAGCAGTTGCGGCATGCCAAAGGCCAACCGCGTTTGCCCTGTCAGCCCGTCAATGCCCACAAGGGCCAGCGCTAGGCCGATGAACAGCGAGGTCAGACCCTTCATCGCGGAATCGCCGAAGGCGGCGGATACAGTGACAAAGGCCAGCATCATCAGCGCGAAATATTCGCGCGGGCCGAAGATCAGCGCCAGCTTCACAACCGAAGGCGCAATAAAGGCAAGTGCTAGCGTAGCCAGCAATCCCGCCACGAACGATCCTATCGCTGCCGTCGCCAGTGCAGGCCCGCCGCGCCCCGCTAGGGCCATCTTGTTGCCTTCAATCGCGGTAACAATCGATGCCGATTCGCCGGGCGTGTTTAGCAATATCGATGTGGTCGATCCGCCATACATGCCGCCGTAATAAATGCCCGCAAACATAATCAGCGACCCTGCGGGATCAAGGCCGTAAGTGACAGGCAATAGCAGCGCGACAGTCAGCGCAGGCCCAATGCCGGGCAGAACCCCCACCATAGTACCCAGCGTCACCCCCAGCAGCGCATACAGCAGCAGCATCGGGTCCATCGCGGTCGCCAGACCTTGCAACAAAAAGCCAAAGGCCTCCATTATTTAGCCCCTATAAATGAGATTTTCCACAAAACCCGCAGGCAGGTTTAACTTTAGCAGGCCGTCAAAGACGCCGTAGACTACAAAAGCCAGCACAAGCCCCACGGGCAGCGCGATTTGCAGCTTTTTATAGCCCATCGCGCGGGCGGTGCAGGCAAACAGCAGCGCCGAGGCTATGGTAAAGCCCAGCGGTTTAAGAAGGAAAAGTTGAAGCAAAAGGCCTGTAACGATCCAGCCAATCGCAGCCCAGTTTTGGTGCGGATGCGGCAGGGAGGAACTGCGCAGGCCCGTCCAGACATGGCATAGCGCCAAGACTATCAGCCCGCCGCCAATGGCCTTTGGCGCAGCACCCGATCCGATACCCGCATAGCCACCCTTATCGGGAATAGCCAATCCTTGCCAAATCAACAGCGCGCCCAGCGCGGCCAGCCCCAGCGCAATGGCAAACGCCGCCCCATTGGGGCGACGTTCTTTGTTCATGGGAAAGTTCCCGCTCATTGCACCAGACCGATGTCTTTCAACACGGCGGATGTCGCCTCTACCTCTTTGGCCAGCTGCGCATCAAAATCTGCGCCTGCCATGTAGGTGTTGGCCCAGCCTTTGTCGGCCAGAACAGCCTGCCAGCCAGCGGAAGTCACCAGTTTGTCCACGTCGGCGGCAACTGCGGCCTTTTGCTCATCGCTTAGGCCGGGCGCTGCGGCAACCATCCGCCAGTTTTGCACATTTACGTCAAAGCCAGATTCCATCAGCGTTGGCGCATCCGTACCGGCCCATTTTTCAGCAGTCGAGACTGCCAGCATGCGCATGCTGCCTGCTTCGACTTGGGGCAAAAACTCGCCCACACCCGAAATACCAACGGTCACTTGGTTGCCCAGAATGGCCGCCAGCGCCTCGCCGCCGCCGGCAAAGGCAACATAGTTGATTTTAGTTGGGTCAACGCCGGCTGCTTTAGCCAAAAGGCCCACAGTGATATGATCTACCCCGCCAGCCGAACCGCCACCCCAAGACACCGAACCAGGGTCGGCTTTCATCATTTCGACCAGTTCGCTAATGTTTTGAATGGGCGAAGATGCCGCAACAGCAATGCCCACAGCTTCGCCCGTCAGGCGGGCAATTGGCGTGACATCGGCAAGGCTAACAGGGGATGCGTTGGTCAAGATCGCACCAACCATTACATAGCCGCCCACGATCAATTGGCTGGCATCGCCCGCTGCGGTCGAGGAAAATTGTGCAAGGCCCACAGTGCCGCCTGCGCCCGGCACGTTTTGAACCTGAACCGAAGCAGAGATCCCTTCTGCAACCATGGTGTCGGCCATCGCGCGGGCCGTACTGTCCCAGCCGCCACCCGGTGCCGCAGGGGCCATAATGGTGTAATCTGCGGCAAAGGCAGGCATTGCCAGCACAGCCGCAAGGGCCGCGCCAAATACTGTATGTTTCATGTCTTTCTCCCAAAGCGCGTGTCGCGCCAATTGTTCCCAAATCTGCGCCCTCCAGCACAGATTGGACCCATGCAGACCACAGCTTGCTGACAAAAACCTGACAGCGGGGATGATCCGGTGTTGTTAATCCTCTGGCAGACCCAAGGCAGCGCGCCATTGCCCCAGCATCCGCCGCCGCTTGCCTTGATCTAGATAGGCCAGCAATCCGGGGCTAACCGCCACGGGGCGCAGGTGCCCTGCCGCTTGCGCAGCCCCTAAATCGCCCTGCAAACCGCCGCTAATGATGACTTCGGGACTGATCGCAGGCAGGCTAAGGCTCTGGGCCATCAGGCTTTGCCCCTTGTGTCCCATCAAAAACGCAAGAAACGCTGCCCCCAGTTCGGGACTGCGACTTGCGCGCGGCACAAGGCCCACGCGGCTGACAACCACCGTAAAGTCACGCAGCAAAGCAAATCCAATGTCGGGATAAACGCGCGACTGCTCGGCGGCATAAGAGCCCAAAATATTATAACCCAGCGCCAGACGCCCATCCGATACACGGCTAATGATGTCTTGCGAGGTTGGGAAAACCTGCACCCCTGCTGCGCCCATGTAACGGATCAGCGACCAAATGTCGGTAAAGTGCTCTAAATCGCGGGCCAGATATAAATAGCCCACTGCGCTGGCCTGAACATCATACGTGCCAATCTTACCCGCACCCAAAGGCGCAGGCGGCTGGGCGGCAAGCCATTCCATCAGTTCCAGCCGCGATGTGGGCGGCCCATTTGGAAAGCTGGGTTTATGATACACAAGCACCGCTGGTTCCAGCGTTAGCGCAAAGGTAGTCTCTTGCCATTTCGCCCAAGGGGGCCAAAACGGCGCGGCCTGCGGGGTGACGGGCAAGCCATAGCCATCATTGGCCAGTTTCATTTGCAAATCCATGCCCGATGAAAACACAAAATCTGCCGAAGGCAGGCCCGCATCTGTTTCGCGAATCACGCGGGCCGCGATATCGGCGGCCAGCATATCCTCGTATGTCACGGACAGCGTGGGATATTGCGCCTGGAACGCCGCAATCAGCGGGGCTGCGCGCGGTGCATCCAAGGTGGAATAAATCACCAAATCGCTTTGCGCTGGCGGCAAGGGCGCGTCAAACACCACAAGTTCCGCCCCCGCCAGCGCGGGCCACTGCGCACAGATGACGGCAAGGCTTTGCACCAGCAGGCGGGATAGATATCTCATGCCTTAAGCCTGCCCTATCGCGCAGATTTGCACAATATTTGTGTTTGCGCACGCGCTGCACTAGCCTGCCGCACAGAGAGGGATCATGCGTATTTTGCTGGTGGAAGATGACCGTGCCTTACATGCCGCGCTGCTCGCGCTGCTGGTGCAAAGCGGCTATGCGGTGGACGGGGTGCACGATGGTGCCTCGGCCGAAGCTTTATTGCGCGCCGAAAGTTTCGATCTGGTAATCTTGGATTTGAACCTGCCGCAGATGGACGGGCTGGACGTTCTGCGCGCAATGCGGGCGCGGCAACGCAAAGCAGGGGGCGGGGCTGCGGTGATGATTCTAACCGCGCGGGGCAGCAGCGCTGATCGCGTGCGCGGCCTTGATCTGGGCGCAGATGATTACCTTGCCAAACCCTTTGATGTGCGCGAGTTTGAGGCGCGGGTAAGGTCGCTTTTACGCCGGCAAGCCGGTCTGCGGGCTTCGACCGTTAGCCTTGGCGTGCTGGCGCTGGATTTAACAACGCGCCAGTTTTCCGCCCATGGCAGTGCGCTGGATATCCCGCCGCGCGAACGGGCGCTGCTGGAACTGCTTGTTATGCGCGCGGGAAAAGTCGTGGCGAAAGAGGCGATTGTGCAATCGTTGACGTCGTTGGATGATATATTGTCCGATAACGCCATCGAACAATACATATCACGCCTGCGCCGCCGCATTGCGCCCTTTGAGCTAGAGCTTCGCACTATACGAGGCATTGGCTATTTGCTGGACAAAGGCGTCGAGGCCATATGACCGCCCCCGCCTATTCGCTGCGCCGCAGATTGCTTTTGTGGCTATTTTTGGCCACGGCGCTGCTGGGCCTTGCTGCATTGGGCGATACGTGGCGCGAGGCAAACCGTACCGCGCAAGCCGTTTCTGACCGCGTGTTGTTTGGGTCGGCCTTGGCAATTGCCGAGCAAGTCAGCTTGGATGAAACGGGCGTTTTAGAGGTGGATATCCCCTATTCATCGCTTGAAATGCTAACCTCGACCGCGCAAGATAAAGTGTTTTACCGCGTCGAAGGGCCGAACGGTGCCTTTCTGTCGGGCTACACCGATTTGCCCCTTCTGAACCCTGCCGTGGGCGAGGCTGCTTTTGCCGATGGCCAATTTGGCAATGTGGCAATTCGCACGGTAACGCTGGCGCGAGTAATTTCGACGGGGGAACGCGCATTGGCGTTTCGTGTGGCGGTGGCGGAATCTACCCGCGCGCGGCAAGCTTTGGCGCGCGAGATTTTGCTGCGCGCGGGGCTGCGGTTGGGCGTGTTGGCATTGGCTGTTGCGGTGATAGTCTGGGCGGCTGTCACAGTGGCTTTGCGCCCCTTGCGCCAGCTTGGCGGGGCAATTGAAACCCGCAGCCCTGATGATTTGCGCGCTGTCACCCTTGCAGCGCCGCAAGAGGTTGGGCCGCTGATTGGCGCGATTAATGGCTTTATGGGGCGGCTGGACACCGCCCTTGCCGCGCTGCGCCACTTTACGGGCAATGCCAGCCACCAATTGCGCACGCCGCTTTCCGTTGTGCGCACCCAGCTTGCGCTGATGGAACGCGCGCAAAACCCCGCGCAAGCGAGCGCCGCGATGGATCAAGCGAAATCGGCCCTGACGCGGGCCGAGCGTGTTTTAGCGCAGCTTTTGGTGCTGGCGCGGGTGGATGCGGCGCAAAGCGCGGGCGCGATGCACAGTGTGGATTTGGCAGAAACGGCCCGACAAATCACCGCAGAAATGGTGCCAGCCGCACTGCACGCGGGTATTGATCTGGGATACGAGGGGCCAGATCATCTGCACGCGCGGTGTGAGGCCGTTTTGCTGAGCGAAATGCTGAAAAACCTGATTGATAATGCCATTTCCTATGCCGGGCGCGGGGCGATTGTTACTGTGCGCGTGCAAGCCTTGCCCACAGGCGCTGTCCTTGCGGTGGAAGATAATGGGCCCGGCCTTGATCTGTCACGTGCGCCAAAGCGGGGCCAGAATTTGCGGCAAGACACGGCAAATACGGCCAAGAATGGAAGCGCAGGCTATGGCCTTGGCCTTGCGATTTGCGCCGAGATTTCGGCGCTGTTTGGCGCAGAGTTCCACTTGCGCCAAGGCGCAGAAAACCGCGGACTTGGCGTTGAGGTGGTTTTCCCCAAAGGCCAAGGCGAAGCGCTCTAACCCGCGCCTATCTTTCTTATCCCGCGCCGCTGCCGCTATCTTCCCTCACGCCGCTTTGGCTGCTAACGCTAACATAACGCAACGGGCGGGATAGAAATGGCGATGCAAGATCTTCCAGTTTTTCCAGACCTTAAGGGCGCATCTGTGTTTATCACAGGCGGTGGGTCGGGCATTGGCGCGGCCCTGACCGAAGGCTTTTTGCGCCAAGGCGCGCGCGTGGCCTTTTGTCAGCGCAGTGAGGCTTCCGCCTTTTGCGATGCGATGGATGCCGCAACAGGCAACCGCCCACTGTTCACGCCCGCCGACATCACCAATTTGGATGGGTTGAATGCGGCCTTGGCCAGCGCGGCAGCCGCGCACGGCCCTATTTCGGTATTGGTCAATAACGCCGCCAACGATCAGAGGATGGGGACATTGCAGGTGGATGAGGCGTTTTTTGATGCCTCGATTGCGGTCAACCTGAAATCTTATTTCTTTGCGGCCAAGGCGGTTATTCCGGCCATGCAGGCCGCGGGGGGCGGGGTGATCGTGAATTTTTCGTCGATCAGTTATATGATGGCGACGGCAGGCTATCCTGTTTACATTGCTGCAAATGCGGGCATTACGGGGCTGACGCGCACTTTGGCGCGGGAATTTGGCGCGGATCGCATTCGTGTTAATGCACTCGCTCCAGGTTGGGTGCTGACACAAAAGCAAAAGGATCTGTGGGTCACGCCCGAAGCGCTGGCCACGCATTTGGCGCAGCAGTGCCTGCCCGACCCCCTAGAGCCGCAAGACATCGTCGGCGGCTGTTTGTTTTTGGCCAGTAGCGCATCCCGCGCAATGACAGGGCAAGTTTTGGTAATTGATGGCGGCGTGGTGCATAGCGGATGAAACTTGTTTGGGTTGCAATTGACTGGGGCACGACCAACCTGCGCGGTTGGGCGATGGGGCTGGGTGGTATTCTTGCCGAAGCCCGTTCTGACAAAGGGATGGCCAGCCTTAAACCTGCCGAGTTTGAGGCCGCGCTGCTGGATATGATCGGCCCTTGGCTCGCGGGCCACACAGGCGCGCCGATACCCGTTTACGCCTGCGGAATGGTCGGCGCGCGGCAAGGCTGGGTCGAGACACCTTACCGCGCCGTTCCCTGCGCGCCTGTGAGTGGCGGCGAATTAATGGCGGTTCCTGTGCAAGACCCGCGCATCACCGTTCACATCACTCCGGGCCTTAAGCAAGACAAACCCGCCGATGTAATGCGCGGCGAAGAAACGCAAATTGCGGGCGCGCTGGCGCTGTATCCAAACTTTGACGGGGCCATGTGCCTGCCGGGAACGCATAGCAAATGGGCGCATGTGTCTGCGGGCGAAGTTGTGTCTTTTCAAACCTTTATGACGGGCGAGATGTTTGCCCTCTTGTCCACCCAGTCGGTTCTGCGGTTGAGCATGGGCGGCGATCGCTGGGATAACGGCGCCTTTGATACGGGCGTGGCCGAAGGCGTGGCGCGGCCCGAACGTATGGCCGCCAGCCTATTTCGTTTGCGCGCCGAAGGGCTACTTGCTGGCCTAAGCGCCGAGGGTGCTCGCGCGCGGCTGTCGGGCCTTTTGATCGGGGCCGAATTGGCCGCGGCCCGCGCCTATTGGCTGGGCATGGATGTGGCGCTGATCGGATCGTGCAAAACCACACCGCTATACGAACGTGCGCTGGCGGCCCAAGGGGTCACTCCGCGCGCGCTGTCTGTCACTGACTGCACCCTTGCGGGCCTAACCCGCGCCGCTGGCCATTTGGCAAAGGATAAATCATGACCCGCAACCTGATCGCCATTTTGCGAGGGCTAACCCCACCCGAAGCCCTGCCCATTGCCGAGGCGCTAATTGGCGCTGGGATCACTACTATCGAAGTGCCGCTGAACTCTGCGCAGCCGATACAGTCCATCGGCGCGATGGTGCGCGAATTTGGTGCCCGCGCGTTGATCGGCGCAGGCACAGTGCTAAGCACGGCCCAAGTGCAAGAGCTTGCCGATGTGGGCGGGCAGATTGTTGTCTCGCCCAACGTCGATGCCGAGGTTATTGCCAAAGCCCGCACGCTGGGCCTGCAAAGCTGGCCCGGTATCATGACCCCGACGGAGGCTTTTGCGGCGCTAAAGGCAGGGGCAACAGGGCTAAAACTGTTTCCCGGGTCCTTGCTTGGCCCTGATGGGCTGAAGGCTATACGCGCGGTGTTGCCAACCGGCACGCAGGTTTATGCCGTAGGCGGCGCGGGGCCCGATAATTTTGCTGCTTGGCGCAGCGCGGGGGCTAATGGTTTTGGCATTGGCACGGCGCTCTATGTGCAGGGCCTAACCGCTGCCGAAGTTGCCACCCGCGCCCGCACGATTGTGGCGGCCTATGACGAGGCAATGCGATGATCTTTGACACCCGCAAATGCGAACTGGGCGAAGGCCCGCTGTGGCACCCCAAGCGGGGGCAATTGTTTTGGTTTGATATTTTAAACAAAAAACTTCTGTCGCGCGTGGGCGATACCGCGCTGGAATGGCAGTTTACTGAGATGTGTTCGGCGGCAGGTTGGGTCAGCGAAAACGATCTGCTGATCGCCAGCGAAACCCAGCTTTTCCTGTTTAATCTGCAAACAGGCGCCCAGCGCCCAATTGCGCCCTTAGAGGCAGACAACCAACTTACCCGTTCCAATGATGGCCGCGCCGACCCGCAAGGCGGTTTTTGGATTGGCACAATGGGCAAGAAAACCGAAAAAGGCGCAGGCGCGATTTGCCGCTATTATCGCGGAGGGTTGCGCCGCCTGTACGCGGGTATCACCATTTCCAACGCCATCTGCTTTGCCCCAAATGGTAAGACCGCTTATTTCACAGATACCGTCACCGCCAAAGTAATGCGCGTGGCGCTGGATTCCGAAGGCTGGCCATTGGGCGACCCTCAACTTTATTTGGACTTGCAAACCAACCCCGATGGCGCAGTCATCGATCGCGCGGGCAATATGTGGCTGGCCGAATGGGGATCATCCCGCGTGGGCTGCTATGACGCAACAGGCGCGCTGATTGGGCAGGCTGATTTTGACGCGCCCAACACGTCCTGCCCTGCCTTTGGCGGGCCTGACCTGACCACGCTGTATTGCACCACGGCGCAGCAACATCTGGACGCAGCCGCCCGCGCCGCGCATCCAAAATCGGGCATGGTCTTTGCAGCCCTCGGCGCAGGGCAGGGCCAAGCCGAACCTATGGTGATCTTGTGAAGCGTACCTTAGGTGTCTGCTATTACCCCGAACATTGGGAAGAATCTGAGTGGGTTACAGATGCCTCGCGCATGGCCGAGGTGGGGCTTACTTGGGTACGTATTGGCGAATTTGCATGGTCACGGATGGAGCCAACTTACGGCCAATACGATCTGAATTGGCTAGACCGCGCCATTGAAACCTTGGGCGCGGCAGGGTTGAAGGTGGTGCTGGGCACCCCCACCGCCACACCGCCGCGCTGGATGCTAACCCGCCATCCCGACATGCTGGCCTATGACAAAATGGGCAATCCGCGCGGCTTTGGATCGCGCCGCCATTACGATTTTGCGCATAAGGGGTATCGCACTGAATGCGCCCGCATTACGGAAGTTTTGGCCAAACGATATGGCGCGAATCCCTATGTCGCCGCCTGGCAAACCGATAACGAATATGCCTGCCACAACACAGTTTTGTCCTATTCGCCCACCGCTTTGGTGGCCTTTCGCAACTGGCTGGCGCAAAAATACCAATCGCCGCAGGCGCTAAACCGCGCTTGGGGCAATGTGTTTTGGTCGATGGAATACGCCAGCTTTGACGAGGTGGGCCTGCCCAACCTGACCGTAACCGAGGCAAGCCCCGCGCATGTGATGGATTTCCGCCGCTTTGCATCGGATATGGTAGTGGAATTTAACCGCATTCAAACCGACATCATCCGCGCCCATTCTACTGCGCCCATTGCGCATAACTATATGGGCCAAGTCACGGATTTTGATCATTTCGCGGTGGGCGCGGATTTGGATATCGCGTCATGGGATGCCTATCCCATTGGCTTTTTGTCTGACCGCGTTGTTGCCAGCGCCGGGTATAAGCGCCGCTTTTTGCGCCAAGGCGATCCTGATTTTCAGGCGTTTCATCACGACCTTTACCGCGCTGTGGGGGCCCAGCGGCATGGCGGCTCTGTGGCCGAGGGCCGCTGGTGGATTATGGAGCAGCAGCCCGGACCCGTAAATTGGGCCCCGTGGAACCCCGATCCACTGCCAGGAATGGCGCGGCTTTGGGCGCACGAAGCGTTCGCCCATGGGGCAGAAGCAGTGTGCTATTTCCGCTGGCGGCAAGCCCCCTTTGCCCAAGAACAAATGCATGCGGGCCTGCTGCGCCCTGATTGTGCCCCCGCCCCCGCCTTTTACGAGGCGATAGAAGTCGCGCGTGAGCTGGCGGCCATGCCGCAGGTGGGAACCGCGCGGGCCAAGGCCGGGCTGGTGTTTGACTATGCGTCTGATTGGGCATGGGCCACTCAGCCGCAGGGCTGTGATTTCAGTTATTTCAGGCTGGTGTTTGAAACCTACCGCGGGCTGCGCCGTTTGGGGCTGAACGTGGATATTTTGCCCCCCAATACGCGCGATCTTTCGCCCTATGCTATCGTGCTGGCCCCCGGCGTGGCGACGCTGTCGGATGCCTTCTTGGCCGCATTGCGCAGCTATAATGGCCTGTCGCTGATTGGCCCACGCACCAACAGCAAGACCGCCAATTTCGCCATTACCATACCCCTGCCGCCGAACCTGCCGAATATGGATGCCACTGTCGCGCGCGTTGGATCTATGCCGCCCGATTGCGTTGAACCCTTGGCGGATGGCGGGGCCTTTGTGCATTGGCGCGAAAAGGTAGAAACAACCGCAAACGTGGTCGAACACACCGCCGATGGCTGGCCCGCGCTGATCAAATCTGGCGGTATCCACTATCTGGCTGGCTGGGCAGATGAGGCCGCGTTAACCCGCATTTTGGGCGATTTATGCGCGCAGGCAGGCATTGAGACGACCCCCCTGCCCGAAGGTCTGCGGCTGCGCGATAGTGCCACTCATCGATATCTGTTCAATTACAACGCCTTTGCGGTGGAATGGGATGGCCGCACAATTGCACCTGCTGGGGTGGATTGGCAGCTGCTTTAGCGCCACTTTCCCATTGGATTTGCGCGCAAACGGGGTTGACAGGACTTTGGCCTTGGCAGACGCTAAGCGCTTAACAACAAAGATGGTGTGCGCGATGCGCCCGGCTGGACAGCCACAAGTTTTGCAATTGATTTACCCCCCGCTTGTGAAAAGCGCGGGCGATTGCTGGCCGCGCAAGCCCGAATTTGGCGGCGCGCCCGGCCCGCGATACTGCGCCTAAACCGCCGCGCGGCCCGCTTTGGGCCAATTCAAACCAATTAAGTATGAGGCTGCTATGCCCGGAAATATGACGTTAGACCAATTGAAAACCGCCGTATCCAGCGGCGAAATTGACACTGTGATTGTCGCCTTGATCGACATGCAAGGCCGCTTAATGGGAAAACGCTTTCACGCGCAATTTTTTGTGGATGGGGGGCACACCGAAACCCATTGCTGCAACTATCTGCTGGCCGTGGATATGGAAATGAACCCGGTTCCGGGCTATAAATCTGCAGGCTGGGCGCAGGGTTATGGTGATTATGCGCTGCGCCCCGATCTTGCCACGCTGCGGCGCATTCCTTGGCTGCCCGCCACTGCGTTGGTGCTGGGCGATTTGGTCGATCATCACACAGGCGAGGATATTGCCATTTCCCCGCGCGCCGTGCTGAAGCGCCAAGTCGCCCGCGCCCGCGCGATGGGTTTTGAACCCATGATGGCGACCGAGCTAGAGTTCTACATCTTTGAAAACTCGTATGAGAATCTGCGCGATGGCGGCTTGCGCGCGCTGGCCCCGATCAGCGCGTATAACGAAGATTACCACCTGTTCCAAACCACCAAAGAAGAGGGTTTGATGCGCGCCGTGCGCAATGGGCTATACGGTGCGGGCATCCCGATTGAAAATACCAAGGGCGAGGCAGATTCGGGCCAGCATGAAGTGAACTATAAATACTCCAATGCCTTAGACACCGCTGACAACCACGTGATAGTCAAACAGGGGGTCAAAGAAATGGCCCATGCGCAGGGCAAATCCGTGACCTTTATGGCGAAATATGATCACCGCAAGGCAGGGTCATCTTCGCATATTCACCAGTCGCTATGGTCGCTAGATGGCAAGGCCAGCTTTGCAGATCATGACGATAGCCATGGTATGTCGAATGTGATGAAGCATTTTTTGGCGGGCCAACTTGCCCATGCGCGCGACATTACCGCGTTTTTGGCGCCCTACGTGAACAGCTATAAGCGCTTTACCATCGGCATGTTTGCCCCGACCAAGGCGGTTTGGTCGGCGGATAACCGCACGGCGGGCTTTCGTGTGTGCGGCGCGCATACCAAGGCTGTGCGCGTGGAATGCCGCATTCCAGGGTCGGATGTGAACCCCTATCTGGCCTGCGCCGCGCTGCTGGCGGCAGGGCTGGACGGGATCGAGAAGAAACTGGCGTTGGAACCTGAAATGAAGGGCGATATGTACAGCGCGACAGGCATTCGCGAGATACCCCATAACCTGCGCGAAGCGGCAGATTTGCTCAACGCCTCAACCATGCTGCGCGTGGCCTTTGGCGATGATGTGGTCGATCACTACCACCATGCCGCGCAGTGGGAAATTACTGAGACCGACCGCGTTGTAACCGATTTCGAATTGCAACGGCTGCTGGAACGGGCTTAACCCAAACCAAGGGTGGGCAAACAGCTCGCCCTATTTCATAAGGCCCAGTTCGGCCAACAAGGTGAAGATATGAAACCCATTCAACTGATTTCCCCCGTCGATGGCAGCGTTTATGCCGAACGGATGCCGCTAAGCCAAGACGCGGCCATAGCGGCGGCTACGGCTGCAAAAGCCGCGCAAAAGGACTGGGCGGCACGGCCGCTGGAAGACCGCATCGCGCTGGTCAAGGCTGGCGTTGCCCGTCTGAACGAGATGAAGGATGTGGTTGTCGAGGAACTGACGTGGCAAATGGGCCGCCCCGCCCGCTTTGGCGGCGAATATGGCGGGGTGAATGCCCGCACCGATTATATGTGCGACATCGCCGCCAGCGCCTTGGCCCCGCTAATGGTTGAAGATTCGGGCGCGTTTCGGCGGTATTTGGCGCGCGAGGCGTTGGGTGTGGTCTTTATCATTGCGCCGTGGAATTATCCGTACCTGACCGCGATAAACACGCTGATCCCCGCGCTGGTGGCGGGCAATACAGTGGTTTTGAAACACGCCAGCCAGACTTTGCTTGTGGGTGAGCGTCTTGCGCAGGCATTTCACGAGGCGGGTGTGCCTGCGGACGTGTTCCAAAATGTCGTGCTGGATCACGCCACAACTGAACACCTGATCGCGCACCGCTATTTCAACTTTGTGAACTTCACCGGCAGCGTCACGGGCGGCCAAGCGATTGAACGCGCAGCGGCGGGCACCTTTACCCCGCTGGGGCTGGAACTGGGCGGCAAAGACCCGGGCTATGTGCGGGCTGATGCAAATTTGGACGCGGCCGTTGATACGCTGATGGATGGTGCGCTGTTTAATGCGGGCCAATGCTGCTGCGGGATTGAACGGATTTATGTGCATGAAAGTCTGTATGACGCCTTTGTCGAAAAAGCCGTGGCGTGGACAAATGCGCTAAAGCTGGGCAATCCGTTTGACGCGGCCAGCACGCTTGGCCCGATGGCGCATAAACGCTTTGCGCAACTTGTGCGCGATCAGATTGCCGAAGCAATTGCGCAGGGCGCAAAGCCGCTGATCGACCCCGCCAACTTTCCAGCGGATGACGGCGGAGCGTATCTTGCCCCGCAAGTGCTGGTCAACGTCACCCATAAAATGCGGGTGATGATGGAAGAATCCTTTGGGCCTGTGGTGGGCATCATGAAGGTCAAAGATGATGCCGAGGCTATCGCTCTGATGAACGACAGCCCCTATGGCCTGACGGCCAGCATCTGGACGCAAGACTATGACACCGCTGCCGCCATTGGTGCACAGATTGAAACGGGCACGGTGTTTATGAACCGCGCCGATTATCTTGACCCTGCCCTGTGCTGGACGGGCTGCAAAGATACGGGGCGCGGCGGTAGCCTGTCCTATCTTGGCTTTATGTCTGTCACCCGTCCAAAATCCTATCATTTGAAGAAAGTTTAAGGCCATGACGCACAACGTGCCAAACCGCAATTTCAGCTATCCCACCGCGATCAAATTCGGCGTGGGCCGCATTTCTGAACTGGCCGAACATTGCGCCAGCGCGGGGATCAAAAAGCCCCTGTTCGTGACAGATAAGGCGCTGGCCAGCCTGCCGATTACCGCCGAAGCCGTCGCCGTGCTAAAGGCGGCAGGTCTGGGCGGAGAAGTGTTTTCCGAAGTGGATCCCAACCCGAACGAAGCGAACATGACCGCAGGAATCGCCGTGTATCTGGCGGGCGGCCATGATGGGGTTATCTGCTTTGGCGGCGGATCGGCGCTGGATTTGGGCAAAATGATTGCCCTTATGGCGCATCAGCGCAAAGATTTGTCAGTCTGGGATTTGGAAGACGTGGACGATTGGTACACGCGCGCCGATGCCGCCAAAATCGCCCCTATCATCGCAGTTCCAACCACCGCTGGCACGGGCAGCGAAGTGGGCCGCGCAGGGGTTTTGACAAATTCCGACACGCATAAGAAAAAAATCATTTTCCACCCCAAACTGATGCCTGTGGTGACAATCTGCGACCCCGCCCTGACTGTTGGGATGCCGAAATTCATTACCGCAGGCACCGGCATGGACGCGCTGGCCCACTGCCTAGAGGCATATTGCAGCCCGTTTTACCACCCGATGAGCCAAGGCATTGCCTTAGAGGGCATGCGGCTGGTCTTCGAAAACCTTCCCCGCGTTTATGCCGCGCCAGATGATTTAGACGCCCGCGCGCACATGATGAGCGCAGCCGCCATGGGCGCAGTCGCGTTCCAAAAAGGACTGGGCGCGATCCATTCGCTAAGCCACCCTATCGGCGCGGTTTACGGCACGCACCACGGTACCACGAACGCCGTTGTCATGCCGATGGTGCTGGACATGAACCGCCCCGCCATTGAAGACCGCATTGAAAAAGCCGCCGCCTATTTGGGCATTGCGGGGGGCTTTGATGGCTTCCGCGCCAAGGTCATGGAACTGCGGGCCATCCTGAACATTCCCGCCAATCTGACGGCGCTGGGGGTGACAAACCCCGATCTCGACACCCTAACCGACATGGCGCTAGAAGACCCATCTTGCGGTGGCAACCCAGTGGCGATGACGAAGCATAACACCCGCGCGCTGTTTGAGGCGTGTTTGTAAGGGCAAAGGCTGGGGATCAGAAGGATGGTGCCGCTGAAGGGCATAGAAGCACTATAGTGGAACACTATCAGGCTATATCAGCAATACTCAGAAGGTAAAGATTGAGGCATCAGGCCTTTATTTCCTTGTATTATTGATATTTTCCTACTTTCAATCTGTCTCAACCAAGCTTACGGTCTGAGGTGGATAAAAAGGTGGACACAATGACCGCACATTCTTTGAACAAATTGACCGCTTTGGAGATCAAAGCCGCAGG
>CAMAXX010000005.1 GCA_945862435.1 Pseudorhodobacter antarcticus | reverse complement strand
CGGTGTTCGCAACCACGAACTCGACCCCTTCAAGTTGCTGCTCGATCATATTGTTGACGGCATTTCCACCCGCGCCACCAACGCCAAACACCGTGATGCGCGGCTTTAGGTCTGCCCGTTCAGGAGTATGGATAAGGTTTAGCGCCATGATTTTGCCCGTTCTTTTGGGAAAAGGTTGCCCAGTTCCTTGGTTACTTCGTTGTCTTTTCGTCTTTTCCGTATCTTTTGCTTGACACGGTTTTTTGATCTTATCCCCGATTCTATCCACAGATTCGGGCCACGTCACGCGAAAAATGTGGTAAAAGACACAATCTAGTACAGAATTTTGTCTTTTTCATACATTTAGGCGGGAAAACTGCCTATTGGGTCACCAATTATCCCTTAGCCAACGCACAGCTCGGCGCAAACTGCGCGCCGGATAGGGGGTTTGCAGGGCTTCGAAATCCCACCATTCATCTTGCGGGTTGGCCGCAAACAGGCACAGACCCACTGCGCTGGAAAAAGCAGGGCCAGTTGCCGCTTGCGGTAGGCCTTGCACACGCAGGGGGCGGCCCATGCGAACGCGCTGGCCCAAAATGCGGGCGGCCAAATCATCAAGGCCCGGAATTTGGCTGCTGCCGCCCGTTAGCACAATCTGGCGCGACGGCAGGCTGTCAAACCCCGCCGCATCAAGGCAGGCGCGGGTTTCTTCCAAAATCTCTTCCACGCGCGGGCGCATGATGCCGATCAACTCGGTGCGGGAAATTTGGCGCGTATCATGTTCATAATCGCCGCTGTCCCCGCCCATATCGATCATCTCGCGGTCATCCATAGATGTCGCAAGCACGCCGCCATGTTTGGTTTTCATCCGCTCGGCCACGGCCATTGGCACGCTTAGGCCCTTAGAGATGTCGGATGTGATGTGATCACCGCCCATGCGCACGCTATCGGCAAAGATCATATGCTTTTTCATAAAGATCGACACGCTCGTCGACCCGCCCCCCATATCGATGCAGGCGGCCCCCAGTTCTTGTTCATCTTCCACCAGGCTTGCCACCCCCGCGACATAGGCAGACGAGGCGATGCCCGCCACTTCCAAATCGCAGCGCCCCACGCAGTACAGCACATTGCGCACAACATCCGCGTCAATTGACAAAAGATGCATATCGCACGCCAAAACGCCGCCCGCCTGTCCGCGCGGATCAGCAAGGCCAGAACGGTGATCCAGCGCAAAGTTCACAGGCTGGGCGTGCAGCACCTCGCGCCCGTCACCCAGGTGGGGCACATCGCAGGCGGCCAGTACGCGGGCGACATCCTGTTCCGAAACCTCGCCGCCTTGCAGGTCGATTTGCCCCGCCAGCCCATAGCTGCGCGGCTCGCCGCCCGAAAAGGTGACGATGGCGTGACCCACGTGCACATTGGCCATTCTCTGCGCCGCTTGCACTGCGGTGCGGATGGCGCGTTCGGTTTCTGACATCGTCGATATTTCGCCAAAGCGCACGCCGCGCGATCGGGTGGTGGACGCCCCAATCACCTTGAAATTGCTTTGCCCCGCCATCGGGCCCACGCCATCAATGCCGCGCGCGCGGGCGCTTTCATCAAACTTTAGAAACAGGCAGGCGATTTTGGTGGTGCCTATATCCAAAATGGCAATCACGCCGCGCTGAAGAGCGGCTTTGCGCAAATCGCGCATGGCGCGCTGCGAGTGGTACAAATCGCTCATAGGGAACTCTCCACTGGTTTGATAAGACCAAGGCTTTCTTGGCGTTTGGTCATGGCATAGGGGGCAAGGCGCAATACGGGGCGGGGGCCATAGCGCAGGTCTATGGCCAAGATATCGCGGTCAAACAGACGTTCGGCCTGATCCAGCGCCAGCGCGCGATCTAACGCGGCAACCGGGTTTTCGACGGGCAGCATCAGGCGTTGACCATAGTCCAGCACGATATCCCAGCGGCGCTGTCCCATACGCACCAGCCCTTGGATACGGCCTGAAATGGGGCCAGCCGTGGCCAGAATATCCAGCGCTTCGGCGGCGGCCTCATCCGCGCCCTGCCCTGCAATCAGGGGTAAATCGGCGCGGTCGCTGCGCGCATGCAAACCCGCGACAGAGTTGCCATCGCTGTCAACCAAGATAAGATGTTCTCCCTTGCGCCAAACAAGCGCGGGAACGCGTTCGGTTATCAGCACGCGCAAAACCCCGCCTGATCGGATTTGCACCCGCGCCTCCGCCACGGCGGGCAGGCTTTGGGCAACCTCGCGCAAGGCTGTCAAATCCAAATCAAAGGACGACATTGGTAATGTTACCTTTAACTTGCCGCGTATCGCATCGGCCAAATCTGGGGATGCGCCCTCGATTGACAGGGTGGTCATCAAAAACTCTTGGCGGTTTTGCACGTCGTTTTGCATGGCCGCAATATGCGCCTTGATCGCGCCCGCGCGCGCAGGGTCTGACCAGATAAGCGCTGCAATGCCCGCCAGCATGGCAAAGGGCAACAAAACGCGGAAGCTAAATCTCCAGAAGGGCCGCAGCCAAAGGCGCTGCCAGCGATACTGAAGGCGCGATGGTGCAGGATCGCGGCGCATCTGGGGCGCGGCGGGGCTTATAGGGCGCGGGCGGCGGATCAGCGATTGCATGATGCGTCCTTTACCAGCCAATCGACCAGGTGCGGAAAGCTGATGCCAACATGCGCCGCCTGTTCGGGGGCAAGCGAGGTGGGCGTCATGCCGGGCTGAGTGTTGACCTCTAGCAAGACCAGCCCATCCAAGCCGCGCGCCGCATCCCAGCGAAAATCGCTGCGCGACAGGCCACGGCAACCCAGCGCATCATGCGCGCGCAAAGCGTAATCTAGGCAAGCGGCGGTGATTTCGGGCGGCAGGTCTGCGGGCAAAACATGGCGCGATCCGCCCGTTTTGTATTTGCTGTCATAATCATACCAGCCTGTCGTGATGATATCTGTCACGCACAGCGCACGTTCCCCCATCACAGTAACGGTCAACTCGCGCCCTGCCACATAAGATTCGACCATCACAGTTTCGGGCATGGTTGCGGCCAAACGCGGCGCATTGCTGCCCGGATGCACAATATACACCCCAACGGACGAGCCTTCGTTATTGGGTTTAACCACATAGGGCGGCGGCAGGATATGGCCCGCCTCGACCGCACCCCGCGCGGCCAGAACCGACTGCGCCACGGGCAGACCTGCGCGGGCGAACACTTCCTTAGCGCGCGCCTTGTCCATCGCCAGCGCCGAGGCAAGGATGCCCGAATGTGTATAGGGAACTGCAAGCCATTCCAAAATGCCCTGCACCGCGCCATCTTCGCCCCAGCGGCCATGCAGGGCATTAAACGCAACATCGGGGTTTATTTCGCGCAAACGGCTGGCAAGATCGGGGCCGCAATCGACCTCAATCACCTTATATCCCGCCTGCCGCAACGCAGTGGCGCATTCGCGCCCAGACGATAGGGATACCTCCCGCTCTGCCGAGGGGCCGCCCATCAATACTGCAATTGTGGAGGCTGCCTTTTGGGGGCCACCTGCCATAGTTCTGCTGCCTCATCCGCACCTTGGGGCGCGTGATTATTGTTTTTGTGCGGCCAGATTTGACTAAGGTTTGACCAAAGCTTCGCCCACCCGCATTATTTCCCACTCTAACGCGATCCCTTGCGTTTGCAAAACCCTTTTTCGCACCAACTCGCCTAATTCTTCTAAATCTGTGGCAGATGCGCCGCCTGTGTTGATCAAAAAGTTGGAATGCATGGGCGACATCTGCGCGCCACCTATGGTTGCGCCGCGCATTCCTGCATTATCAATGACCTTCCATGCCTTTAACTCATGCGTGTCATCCGCGCGGCCCGTGCTGGAATGTCCGACAGGATTGCGAAAGGTAGACCCTGCGCTGCGGTCTTTGGTTGGCTGCGATGCATCGCGCTTGGCGATTTGGTCGGTCATTTTTGCATCCAGCGCGGCAGGGTCGCCGCGCCCCGCCCGAAACCGCGCCTGAGTGATAACCGCCCCATCTGGAATTTGGCTGCTGCGATAGGCCAAATGCAGGTCAGCCGCCAGCAGGGTTTGGGCCTGCCCCGCGCGGGTGATGATCGACACGTCAATCAGATGATCGGCCACATAGCTGCCGTAACACCCCGCATTCATGCGAACCGCCCCGCCAATACTGCCAGGAATGGTGCGCAAAAAGGTCAGATCCAACCCCGCCTCTGCCGCGCGGCGGGCCACATGCGCATCCAAAGCCGCCGCCCCAGCGGTGACAATATCGCCTTCAATATCGATACCATTAAACCCCCGCCCAAGGCGAATAACCACGCCGCGAATGCCCCCGTCGCGCACGATCAGATTGCTGCCCACGCCGATTGGGAAGACAGGGGTATCACTTGGCAGCGCAGCAAGGAAGGCGGCAAGGTCGGCGGCGTCGGCTGGCTGAAACAGAAAATCAGCAGGCCCCCCCACCCGCAACCATGTCAGGTCTGCTAGGGGGCGATTTGGGGTAAGCTGGCCGCGCGGGGTGGGAAGCTGGGTCATGGGGGATTGATAATAGGGAATAGGGGCGCGGGCAAGATGGGGGTCAGCGGTCAAAAGAACAGACACACCGCCGCGCCCTGTATCCGCGCCGTCATTAACCGATAGCAAGCGTAGGGTGCGTGCTTGCACGCACCACTCTCACCCCCCACAACCCGCCCAAAATGGTGCGTGACATCACGCACCCTGCGCCATACACCTGTAGTTACGGATGCAATACGCAAAACATACGGATAACATACGCCCGCAATACGCCGAAAACCCCGCAGAATAAGGGTTCGGCGGCCTGCACTCCCGCCCCTACCCCAGCTTCGCAGGCAGCGCGTTCACCCAAGCCGAAATGCTGCCTGCGCCCAAACACACGAACATATCCCCCGCCCGCGTCTTCTCGCGGAACAGGCGTGCGAGGTCATTTTCACCTTGCAGCGCGGATGCATCGCGGTGCCCATGCGCAATCAGCCCTGCGACCAAATCATCCCGCCCTGCCCCTGTAATCGGGTCTTCGCCTGCGGCGTAAATGTCGGCAATAGCAACTGAATCCGCCTCGTTAAAACAGGTACAAAAATCCTCAAACAGCGAATGTAGGCGGGTATAGCGGTGGGGTTGGTGCACGGCGATCACGCGCCCATTCGTCCCCGCCAGCGCCTGCCGTGCGGCGCGCAAAACGGCTGCAATTTCAACGGGATGGTGGCCGTAATCGTCGATAATCGTAACGCCGCCCACTTCGGCCACGCGGGTAAAGCGGCGGTTCACGCCGCCAAAGCCCGCCAGCGCCGCGCGGATGGCATCGGGCGCCATGCCCAAATGCCGCGCAACTGCCACTGCGGACAGCGCGTTCGATACATTATGATCGCCCGGCATCGGCAGGGTGCAGCCTGTTATCACCGCGCTTTCGGCCTGCAAGGCCACGTCGAAATGGGCAACCCCCGCCTTGTAAGTCAGGTTCACCGCCCGCACATCGGCCTGCGCGTTAAATCCAAAGGTCACAACGCGGCGATCCGTCAGGCGGCCGACCAATGCCTGCACTTCGGCATGATCGGTGCAGCACACCGCCAGCCCATAAAAGGGAATATTGCTGGCAAAGTCATAAAACCCTTTTCGCAGCGCATCGAAATTTCCCCAATGCTCCATATGTTCGGGGTCGATATTAGTAATAATCGCAATGGTTGCAGGCAGGCGGTTGAACGATCCATCCGATTCGTCCGCCTCGACCACCATCCATTCGCCAGCCCCTGCCCGCGCGTTGCTGCCATAGGCGTGGATCACCCCGCCGTTGATAACGGTCGGGTCAAATCCACCCTTATCCAGCAGGGTCGCAACCATCGTCGTGGTTGTGGTTTTGCCATGCGTGCCTGCCACGGCGATGTTACTGCGCAGGCGCATCAACTCGGCCAGCATTTCGGCACGGCGCACCACAGGCAGATTACGGCGGCGCGCTTCTTCCAGTTCGGGATTGCCCGCCTTAATCGCAGATGACATCACAACCACCGCCGCACCAGCTACATTCTGCAAAGCTTGCCCTTCGAAAAACTTCGCCCCCAAAGCGACCAGCCGATCCGTGATCTTGCTAGATTTAGCGTCCGATCCCTGCACAATGTAACCAAGGTTCAAAAGAACCTCGGCAATGCCGGACATACCAATGCCGCCCATGCCGATAAAGTGAATGGGGCCAAGATCGAAGGGCAGTTTGGTGGTGTTCATATTGGGATCACTGGGCTAATTGGGATCACTGGGCTAATTTTTCGGCCAAATCGGCCAGGTCGCGGGCGGCATTCGGGCGCGCGGTTGCAAGGCTGGCAGCAGCCATTTTTTGTGCAGCGCGCGGGTCGGAAAGGATATGCGCTATCTCGGCCGCTAGGCTTTGCGGGCTAGCCACGCTTTCAGCCAAAAGAACAGCAGCGCTGGCCGCAACCAAACCTTGCGCATTAGCGGTTTGATGGTTCCCCGTTGCGGCAGCAAACGGGATCAAAATCGCAGGCCGGCCAATGACCGAAATATCCGCAATGCTGGACGCCCCCGCGCGCGAGATGATAAGCTGCGCTTCGGACATGCGCCGTGGGATGTCGGCAAAAAACGGCTCTACCTCGGCGCGGATGCCTGCGGCCTCATAGGCTTGGGCCACGCGCTCTATATCTTCGGGGCGCGCTTGGTGGGCAATACGGATATGGTCGCGCAAGGCGGCTGGAAGCGATGCCAAAGCGGCGGGCAACACATCAGAAATCACGCGGGCAGCCTGACTGCCGCCAATGGCCAAAAGGCTCATCGGGTAATCTCCTGGCAGGATATAATCTGCCCCTGCCCGTTCAAGCACCGCCGCGCGCACAGGGTTACCGATATACAGCCCCGTTACCCCTTGCGGCATTTCAGTGGGCCAGGTGCCACAGGCCAGCGCTTGCACGCGGGTGGCAAAGACGCGATTGACTGTCCCCAAAACCCCGTTTTGTTCGTGAATCGCGCGCGGAATACGCAATATCCATGCGGCAGATAAGGCTGGGATCGATGGGTAACCGCCAAAACCCATAACCAGTGCAGGGCGCTGTCTGATCATGGCGAAAACGGCGGCAAAGACTCCACCCACAATGCGCAACGGAACCAATAGCTTTGCCGCAATACCGCCGCGCGCAAAGGTAGACGAGGCGGTTTGCACGACCCGCACCCCTGCGGGAAACCCGCCTGCATAACGCTTGCCGCGCGGATCGGTTGATAAGACAACCTTCCAGCCGCGCGTCATCATTTCTTCGGCCAGTGCTTGGGCAGGAAACATGTGTCCTCCCGTACCGCCAGCGGCGATGACCAATAATTTAGGATTAGGCACTATCGACCCCGATTAAAAATATCTTTAATCTGACTCTGGGGCCTTTGGCGGGTAAGTGCAAGTAGCATTCCAACGGTTATTGACGCTGCAATCACCGATGATCCACCATAGCTGATAAAGGGCAGTGTCATGCCTTTTGCGGGCAGAAGTCGCACCGCCACGCCCATATTGATCATGGCCTGAACGCCCAAAATTGCAGCCAGCCCAATGCCTGCATACCGGGAAAATGGGTCACGTTCGCCCACAAGCCGCCAAAAGGCGCGCAGCAAAATGGTGGTATAAAGCGCGATGATAACCAGCACCATCATAAGGCCATATTCCTCGGCGGCAACGGCGATAATGTAATCGGTATGGGCATCGGGCAGCGTCCATTTAACTTGCCCCTCGCCGATGCCAACGCCAAAAAAGCCGCCCTCTTGAATGGCGTTGGCTGCATATCCATTTTGGCTGCGCGGATCAACATCTTCCTTGAGGTAATCGTTGATGCGGCCCGAAAAATGGTCAGAACTGTTATAGGCAGCAACCCCCGCCGCGCCGACAAGCACCACGATCACAATAATCAACCGCATTGGCGCGCCAGCCACAAAATAGATCACGCCCCAGCCAAACAGGATTAGGGCCGCTTGGCCGAAATCGGGCTGAAAGGCCAGTAACGTGGCGATGACAAAGGCCACAGCCAGCGAGGCCAGCTTGCCAGACGGGCCGTTCAAATCTTGGCTTGCGGCAATCAGCCAACCTGCCAAAATGATGAACCCTGGCTTTAGAAATTCGGATGGCTGCACTGTTGTAAAGCCAAAGTTTATCCAGCGCACTGCACCTTTACCCAAATCTGTGCCCACAAACGGCAGCAACATCAGCGCAACAAACGAGATGGCAAAGCCCAAAACCCCAATCCGCCGCACTGCTCCAGTGCTTATCATCGAAACGGCAACCATGACCACCATGCCAAATCCGCCAAGGATCAATTGGCGCGTGACATAGGTATAGGGTGGCAGATCATTGCGCTCGGCCAAAGGAACCGATGCGGCAAATCCCAGCAAAATGCCAATGCCAAACAATGCGAAAACAGCCATAAGCGATACTTTATCGACCGATCGCCACCAGCGCGGCAAAATCGGCTCGCCTACGGGCCTTGGCATTGCGCCATAAACCATTTCTGTCATGGGGTATCCGCCTGTCTGATCGCCTGCTCTGCCTTGGTTGTCCCAAGGTCTGTCGATAGAGTAGACCAGAATTCAGCGCAGGGCCAGATATTTTACGGCATCTGCGTTTGGCCCACCATTTTCGCCAGCATACGGCGCGGAAGCCAGGGGAAAACCCAATTGATCATAAAGCCCAGCTTTGGGTCGGATATCTTTACAGCCCGGCCAGACAACATGGCATTATATCCCGCCAGAGCAGCCGAATGGGCGGTTGCCCCGCCCGCCTTGACCATTTTGGCGTCGGTCAAATCGGCCACTGCTGCAAATTCTGTTTCCACATAACCGGGGGCTAGCACAGTCACGCTGACGCCCTTGTCGCTCAGTTCAATATCTAAAGCTTGGCTATAAGAGTTGACAAAGTTTTTGGTGGCAAAATACACCGCCTGATAGGGGCCGTTCAAAAAGCCCGCCGTCGATCCCACGTTCAAAATGCGCCCGCCGCCACCCGCAACCATGTTCTTGGCATAGTGATGGGTCAGCGTGACAAGGGCCGTGATATTCAGATCAATCATCGCACGTTCGGCAGCAATATCGCGGGTAATGTGATACCCCGCCCCGCCAAAGCCGGCGTTATTGATCAAAATACGCGGCGCAAGGCCCAGCTTTTGCACAGCGGAAATCAGCGCATCCGCTCCGCCTTTCGCACCCAAATCCAGCGCGATCACATGGGCGGTGATGCTATGGGTGGCTTCCAACTCGGTCTTCAGCGCGGCCAGTGCATCGCCGCGCCGCGCGGTCAATATCACATCGCCGCCGCGTGCGGCATGAATGCGGGCAAATTCGCGACCAATGCCCGATGAAGCGCCAGTTATCAACGCAAGTTCCGCCATCTTAGCCCCCTGAAATATTTCCACTGGAAAGATATGGTAGCGTACCGCAAGGTCAACCTCGCGCAGGGCTGCTTGCATGACACCGCAAAATCGGCATTCTGCTGGTATGCGTGACAAGCCCACCCAAATAAATCCTGCCCACTGGCCCCTGACCGATTTGGCAGCCGCCCTGCCCGCCACAACACCTTTTGTCGGGCCAGAGGCGATTGAACGCCAAACGGGTATTCCCTTTGCCGCCCGCCTTGGCGCGAATGAACAACGCTTTGGCCCATCGCCGCTTGCCGCGCGCGCAATGGCGCAGGCGGCGGGGCAGGCTTGGATGTATGGCGACCCTGAAAACCATGACCTAAAGGCCGCGCTTGCGGCCAAGCATGGCACCGCCTCCGCGCATATCGTGCTGGGCGAAGGCGTTGACGGGCTGCTCGGCCTAATTGTGCGGCTATGCGTTGTGGCGGGGGATAGCGTTGTCACCTCGCGCGGCACATACCCTACCTTTAATTACCACGTCACAGGCTTTGGCGGGGCGCTGCACCTTGCGCCCTATGCAGGGGATGCCAGCGATCCGCAGGCGCTGGTGGATTTGGCGCAGCGGATGGGCGCAAAGCTGGTTTACATCGCCAACCCCGACAATCCGATGGGCAGTTATCACAGCGCCGATACAATCCGTGCGATGTTGGATGCCCTACCCCTCCAAACCCTGTTGATTTTAGACGAAGCCTATATCGAATTTGCCCCAACAGGCACGGCCCCTGAAATCGTGCCAGATGACCCGCGCCTGATCCGTTTTCGCAGCTTTTCCAAGGCTTATGGACTGGCCGGCATCCGGCTTGGTTATGGCATATGCACCCCCGATTTGGCCCGCGCCTTTGACCGCGTGCGCAACCATTTCGGGCTGGGGCGGATAGTGCAGGCGGGCGGGCTGGCGGCGCTGTCTGATAACGCGCATTTGGCGCAGGTTCTGGCAGGCAGCGGGGCCGCGCGGGCGCGCATTGCCCAGATCGCCGGCGAGTGCGGCCTGCGCGCCCTGCCCTCGGCCACCAATTTCACCTGCGTTGATTTGGGGCGGGATGGCGAATACACCCGCCAAGTTCTGGCAAATCTGGCGCAAAGCGGCATCTTTGTACGTATGCCCAGCGCTGCGCCCCAAGACCGATGCTTGCGCATCAGCCATGGCACGGCGGCAGATTTAGACCTGCTGGCGGCAGCCTTGCCGCGCGCGCTGTAGCTATTCTGCCGCGGCCAGCGATCGCAATGGCACAGGCGCGTCAAACACCATACGGGACACTTGATCTTGGTCTTCGCCAGCTTCCAGCATATGCGCGCCGCGTACGATCACGCGGCGAAACACCAGCATATTTAGGTAACTGGTTTTCGTGCCGCCCGTCAGACCTGCACGTTCGTCCAAGGGCAGGGTATCGGCGCGAACGTATTCCCAGCCCTCGCGCCCCATGTCATTCATCACGCTGGCCAGTGACAGAGCAAAGCGGTCTTCGCTGCTCGCGCCGCGCGCACGTGCCGCGCGGCGCGGCACGGGAATGACGCGGTATTCGTAATTCAAACTGAGCATCACACACCCCCAAAACCCTTTGCCCTAAATTCTATCAAAATCTGTAAAATTCTCAAAGAAAAACGCTAAAGTTGTATGATTTTGCACGCGTTGGAAACGGTCATCATACCAGTTGCGGTGGGCTAGGGTGGGGCCACTAGGGCTTGGGCCCAATGGGCGGCAATTCCGGCGCATTCAGCCCCGCAAACGGGTCTTGCCATGCAGCAATCCTGTTCAGCCGCGCGGCCCAAGCGGCAATATGCGGATAGTCATTGATCGGCAGACCCGCCACATCGTTAAAGGGCAGGAAGGTGGCCATTCAAAAATCGGCATAGGGCTGGGTGCTCTCCAGCAAAAACGCGCGCTCTGCCGGATGGCCGTTCAGATGGGCCGCGTGGGCGGCAAAATCCGCAAGGATCTGAGCTGTTGTAATCTAAAGCCCCAGCTTTGCCGCCACCATCTGTCCCACAACCGCAGGGTTGGCCGTGCCCCCCGTGGCCTTTAGCACTTGGCCCGTGAACCATCCCGCTAGCTTGGCGTTTTGCTTGGCCTTTTCCACTTGCTCGGGGTTGGCGGCAATCAGCGCGTCCAGCGCCGCCTCAATCGCGCCCGTGTCAGTCAGCGCCTTCATCCCGCGCGCGGCGGCAACCTCGGCCGCATCGCCGCCTTCCGTCCACAAAATTTCAAACAGGTCTTTGGCTATTTTGCTAGTGATCTCGCCGCGGCCCAAAAGGTCGATCAAACCGCCCAGTTGGGCCGCCGACATTGGGCTGGCCTCAATCGTCAGACCTGCTTTGTTCAGGCGGCCAAACAGCTCGTTAATCACCCAGTTCGCCGCCAGTTTTCCATCGCGCCCCGCGGCCACAGATTCGAAATAACGGGCCTGTTCCAGATCGGCGGTCAGCACGTTCGCGTCATAATCCGTCAGCCCAAAATCGCCCATAAACCGTGCCTTTTTGGCATCGGGCAGTTCGGGCATGGATGCAGCAATATCATCGACCCAAGCCTGATCTATTTCCAATGGCAGCAAGTCAGGGTCGGGGAAATAGCGGTAATCATGCGCCTCTTCTTTACTGCGCATCGACCGCGTTTCGTTTTTATCAGGATCATATAGGCGGGTTTCTTGCACAACCGTCCCGCCTTCTTCCAAAATCGCAATCTGGCGGCGCGCCTCATAGTCAATTGCCAACTGAATAAACCGCATCGAGTTCATGTTTTTAATCTCGCACCGCGTGCCAAGGTGGCTAAAGTCTTGCGTGGCTTGATATTTTTCATACTGGCCAATCGGGCAGACAGATACGTTCACATCCGCGCGCAGGTTGCCGTTCTGCATGTTGCCATCGCAAGTGCCTAAATACCGCAGAATTTGCCGCAGCTTGGTCACAAAGGCGGCAGCCTCCTCTGGGCCGCGAATATCGGGGCGAGAGACGATCTCCATCAGCGCCACACCCGTGCGGTTGAAATCGACAAAAGACATTGTCGGGTCCATATCGTGAATGGATTTTCCCGCGTCTTGTTCTAAATGAATCCGCTCAATCCGCACCAGCCGCGCCACGCCGCCGCCCATGTCCACCAGCACCTCGCCCATCCCCACAATTGGGTGATAGAGCTGGCTGATTTGATAGCCCTGCGGCAGATCGGGATAGAAATAATTCTTGCGGTCAAAGGCCGAGGTTAGGTTAATTTGCGCCTTCAGCCCCAGCCCCGTGCGCACGGCTTGTTCAATGCAAAATTCGTTGATGACGGGCAGCATGCCCGGCATGGCCGCATCCACAAAGGATACATGCGCATTGGGTTCTGCCCCAACTCCTGTGGACGCCCCCGAAAACAGCTTGGCGTGGCTGGCAACTTGGGCATGAATTTCCATGCCAATCACCAATTCCCAATCCTGCTTAACCCCCGCGATGACCTTGGGTTTTGGCGCAGTATAGGTCAAATCCAGCATGTTAGCCTCCGTCATTTCTGCCCCCTCTTTATCAGCGGGGGCGCGGGCGGGGCAAGAGGGCTAGCGGGCTAACTGGGGTGCTAGCGCGCTGCTATGGCAAAGGGAAAGGCCGCTCGCGTTTGCGGAGTTTTGCGCAGGGCATTCGGCAGCGCCGTTTCACATTTACCCCCGCGGCGCATGGCCCAAGGCAAAAATACTTCTTCGCGCGCAGCAGCCATTAGGGCCGATTTCAACCAACGACGTTCTTTTTTCATAACCTATTCCCCTATTCTTCGGGCCAGCTTGGCAGCATCCCGTGCCTGCAAAACTGCGGGGCGATTGCGGCAAGGTTGCGGCAAAACTGGTGCAAAAAGGGGGAAATTAACCAATGTGTGCCCCTGCGCAGCGCCAATCATAAATAACTGATTTCAAATAACTAATGCCAGAAGCCCAAGCAGGTTATACCCGATATTCTTCCTAAGGTTGCAAAGCATAAGCCGCCCCTGCCCCTGCGGCCACAGGTGCGCCGCAATTGCAGGGGCTTCGATCTGAAACCTATCCCGCCGCCCTGATGCGCTGCGCCATTTCGGACAGGTTCCGCGACAGGCCCTTGGCGACCAAGATGCGGTCTAGCGCCGCGCAAGCATGGGCGCGCCGCCCCGCTTCATAGCGCGGCCACGCCTCGAACGCCGTGGACATGCGGGCGGCAGTTTGCGGGTTGACTGCGTCTAGTTTAATCAGCCAGTCGGCCAGCAGATGATACCCCGCGCCCGATGCATGGTGAAACCCTGCATGGTTGGCCGTCAGCCCGCCGATCACACTGCGGAAGCGATTGGGGTTTTTCATATCAAAATCAGGATGCTGGGTTAGGCTTTGCGTCAGCGCAGCGGTGGTATCAGGATGCGACAGGGCGATTTGCAGCGTGAACCATTTGTCCAGCACAAGCCTCTCGCCGCGCCATTGGTCATAGAACTGCCCAAGCGCCGAATCGCCTGCGCCCACATTCAGCAGGGCAGCAAGCGCCGCGACGCTATCGGTCATATTGCCCGCGCTCGCATAGGCCGCCTTGCCGCCTGTCCCGCCATCCAGCCGCGCCGATAGCGCCAGCATCGCGCCGTGCAGCGCGCGCCGCCCAGCGTCTGCGGCACTGGGCGAAAAGCCTGTTGTGGGGGCATGGGCAGCCAAAAGCGCGGGCAGATCGCCAGCCAACCTTTGCGCGATGGCGGTATGCAGCGCCGTGCGGGCGGCGAAAATCGCATCAGGGTCGGGGGTGATCCCCGCGCTGTGCAGATGGCCTGCCATGTCATCTTCGGACGGCAATTTCAGGCACAGCGCACGAAAGGCAGGGGCAAGCGCGCTATCGCGCACCATGCCCGCCAGCCCATCCAGCAGCCCCGCCAGCGGCGCCGCGCCGCCCGTGATCGTGCCCATCATACTGGCATAGCCCAGCGCGCGTGCCGATTCCCAGCGCGTAACGGCATCTGTGTCATGGGCCAGCAAAAACGCATGGCGCGCGGCATCGACCTTATGCTGCACCACCACTGGGGCGGAAAATCCGCGCAGGATAGATGGGGTCGGCTGCGCGCCCAGCCCATCAAAATGGAAAGACTGGCTGGCTTTGGTCATTTCCAACACTTGAGTTGCCAACAACTCGTCGCCGTTCGGCCCCAAAAGGCCAACGGCAATAGGAATAACTTTGGGGTCTTTGTGCGGCTGGTTTGGGGTGGCTGGGTTTTCTTGGGTAAAGGTCAGGGTAAAGCGGCCCTTGGCCCCATCCCATGCCTCGGCCACGCTTAGGCGCGGCGTGCCTGCCTGAAAATACCAATTTGAAAACTGCGCCAAATCGCGGCCCGTAGCATCTTCAAACACCTGCAGCCAATCTTCAATCGTCGCCGCATCGCCATCATGGCGGGTGAAATACAAATCCAACGCCTTGGCGTATCCCGCATCCCCCACAAGGGTTTTCAGCATACCAATCACTTCCGCGCCTTTTTCATAAACGGTCGCGGTGTAGAAATTGTTGATCTCGATATACTCGGATGGGCGGGGCGGATGCGCCAATGGGCCTGCATCTTCACGAAATTGGCGCGCGCGCAGGGCCAGCACATCCTCGATCCGCCGCACCGCTGATCCGCGCAAATCGGCGCTGAACTGATGGTCGCGGAACACGGTTAGCCCTTCCTTCAGGCACAGTTGAAACCAATCGCGGCAGGTGATGCGATTGCCCGTCCAATTGTGAAAATATTCATGCGCGATGATCGCCTCAATGCGCGCATAATCGTCATCCGTCGCTGTGTCGGGGCTGGCCAGAACGACCTTCGAGTTAAAAATATTCAGCCCCTTATTTTCCATCGCGCCCATGTTGAAATCATCCACGGCAACGATGTTGAACACGTCGAGATCATACTCGCGCCCATAGACCTGCTCGTCCCAAGCCATCGAGGCAATAAGGCTTTCCATACCCCAAGCGCAGCGCCCCTCATCGCCTGCGCGCACATAGATGTTCAGCGCCACATCGCGCCCCGACATGGTTGTAAAAGCGCCCGAATGCGCGATAAGTTCCCCTGCCACCAGCGCAAACAGATAGGCGGGCTTGGGCCAAGGATCATGCCATTCGGCCCAGCCCGCACCCGCCCCCGCAGGGTTGCCGTTGGACAACAGTACAGGCAAATCGGAATTGATCCGCACGGTAAAGCGCGACATCACATCAGGGCGGTCGGGGTAGAAAGTGATTTTGCGAAAGCCCTCCGCCTCGCACTGGGTGCAATACATCCCGCGCGACATATAAAGCCCTTCCAGCGCGGTGTTGCCCGATGGGTTGTTTTCAACAACAGTTTCCAGCGTGAAAGGGCCATTTGGCAGCAGGCGCGCGGGTATGGTCAGGCCCGCCTCATCGGCCGCTACATCCACAGGCGCGCCGTTGATCTTGGCCGAAATCAGCCGCAACTCCAGCCCATCCAGCCGCAAATCCTGCCCTGCCTCTGCGTCAGGGTTGGGGGCGATATCCAACTGCGCCGTCACCTTGGTTGCCGTTGGATGCAGATCAAATGTCAGATGCACCGCCGCGATAATATGGCTGTAGGGGCGGTAATCAGAAAGGCGAATCGTGCGCGGGTCGGCGGCCGGATTTGCGGCGGGGATATGCATGTTCATGGGATGGCTCCTTTGCCGCAATGCTTTCCCAAAGCGGGCGTGGGCGCAAGGGGTTTGCCCGCGCAAAGTACCGATTTCCCTCTTGTCGAATCGCTGGCCCTGCGCGATAGATGTTCCATGAATGTTCTCATCTGGTTCAAACGCGATCTGCGCATCCACGATCATGCCGCCTTGGCTTTGGCGGTAGATATGGCGCGCGATATGGGCGGGGCGGTGCTGCCCTTATATATCGCCGAACCCGAGGTTTGGGCGGCGAAAACAGCATCGGCGCGGCAATGGGCGGGCATATCAGACGCACTTGCCGATCTGCGCGATGATCTGGGCGGGCTTGGCGCGCCGCTGATCATTCGCGTCGGCGGCGCGGTAGAAGTGCTGTCGCGCATCGCCAAGCGCGCCAAAATTACGCATATGATCAGCCATATGGAAACAGGGTGCGATGCCAGTTTTGCCCGCGACCGCGCCGTGGCCGCATGGGCGCGCCGCGCGGGGGTTTGCTGGCAGGAATTGCCAAGCTCGGGCGTGCGGCGCGGATATCAAAGTCGGGCAGGCTGGGCTTTCGCGCGCGATGCCTTTGTCGCATCCGATCTTATCCCCGCACCCGCGGCCCTGTGCGCGGTGCAAGGGATCGAGGCAGGCCCAATCCCCAGCGCAAGCGCCTTGCGCCTGGGCATTGACGCTTGCCCGCATCGGCAAAACGCTGGCCGCGCGGCGGGGCTGGCCGTGATGGACAGTTTTTTCGCAACGCGCGGCGGCGGGTATGCGGGGGGCATTTCTTCGCCCCAGCTGGCCGAACGGGCCTGCGCGCGCATCTCGCCGCATTTGGCGCTGGGCAGCCTGTCGCTGCGCGAGGTGTCACACGCCCTTGCAGCAAAGCGCGCGGATGGGCTGTCCAGCAATTGGGCGCGCAGCCTATCCGCCTTTGAAAGCCGCCTTGCGTGGCGGGATCACTTTATTCAAAAACTGGAAGATCAGCCAAATTTGGACAGCGTGGCGATGCAGCCTGCCAGCGATGCCTTGGGACGTCTGCACGATACGGGGCTGCTGAGCGCGTGGAGTGCGGGGCAAACGGGTCTGCCCTTTATCGATGCGGCCATGCGGTATTTGAACGCAACAGGCTGGATCAACTTTCGCGCCCGCGCCATGCTGACGTCTTTTGCCACCTACCATTTGTGGCTGGATTGGCGCGATGTGGGGGCGGAACTTGCGCGCAAGTTTACCGACTATGAGCCAGGCATCCATTGGCCGCAAATCCAGATGCAATCGGGCGTGACGGGGGTGAATATTCCGCGCATTTACAACCCTATAAAACAGGGCCTTGACCAAGATCCAAGCGGGCGGTTCATGCGCCAATGGCTGCCCGAACTTGGCCCTGTGCCTGACGCGCATTTGCATGCCCCGTGGCGCTGGTCGGGGGCGGGGCAAATACTGGGGCGGCGCTACCCCGAAGCCTTGGTTGAACCCAGCGCCGCCGCGCGCGCCGCAAAAGCACGTCTATCCATCATCCGCGCCACGCCCCGCGCCAAGGCCGAGGCGTTCGAAGTGCTGGAACGCCACACCGCCCAAGGCCCGCGCCGCGCGTCCAGCCAAAGTGCCGCCTTGCCAGCGCGCAAATCTGGCTCAGATAAAGGACAGATGGTGATGGAGTTCTAAATGCCCAAAATGCGCCGCAAGGCCGATTTGCCGCGCAAAACCTGCGCCGCCTGCGGGCGCGAGATGGTCTGGCGCAAGGCGTGGGAAAAGGTTTGGGATGAGGTGAAGTATTGCTCGGAGGCCTGCCGTCAAGGCAAAATGCCTTCAGGCAAAGGGGGGGCTCGCCCCCCCAGCCGCTAAAGCAAGCTTTAGCAGCATCCCCCCGAGGATATTTGGGGAGTTAGGAAGCCCTAAAGGCTTTGCGCATAAGCTTCTAGCTGATCTGCCACTGTGCCCCACCCATCGAAAAAGCCCATCTCCTTGTGCTGGGCGGCAGATTCCGCGCTGCGGTGGCGGGCGACGGCGGTGTACCGCGTGCGGCCATTGCCAATATCTTCAAACGTCAGGATGGCCGTCATAAATGGTTCGGCCGCAGGCTTCCACCCAGCCGTATAAGTATCCGTAAACACAAGCTTTTCATTTGGGATTACTTCCAAATACACACCCTTGTTTTCCATGATCTGGCCATCAACGTCAAAGGTGGTGTTGCACGCCCCAACTGCACGCACGTCCAATTCGCATTTGGTCACGCGGTGCGGTTTGGGCACAAACCAATGGGGCAAATGCGCAGGATCAGTCCAACATTTATAAACCAATTCGCGCGGCGCGTCCAAATCGCGCGTCAGGATCAGGTCTAATTCAGGGTCATAAATCATCGGATTTCCTTATCAATTGGTCAAGGTAGTGCGACAAACGGTCGGTCTGTGCTGCCATCTTGCTGCGGGTGTCGCTGATCCACAGGGTTGCGCTGTCCAAACCATCGGCGCGGGCTGTGCAGATCCGCTGGCGGCCTTGCTTTTGGGTGGTAATCAGACCCGCCATTTCCAGCACGGCCAGATGGCGCTGAATTGTGGGCAGGGCAAAGCCGCTCGGCTCGGCCAATTTGGCCATTGGCTGCGGACCAGCGCAGAGTTGCGCCATAATGGCGCGGCGCGTTGGGTCTGACAGCGCATAAAACAAACGCGACAGATCGGGTTCATACTTAGTCATACAGCTAACTAACATAGCTGTTCCAAAACGGTCAACCACTTACCTGTGCGCCTTTGAGCGCCTTGTTTTCAATGCAGGTGCGAAACTGTTACCCACATTTCTCGCGAAAATCGCCACGGGAAAGATTTGCGCTTTGCCGCCGGCGGTGTAGGCTGATGTTCGGCACAATAAGGGGGAACCATGGCAGGGCAAGTCAGCAGAACCATACGCAGCGGGCTGTCGGTAGACAGCCGGCTGGCCGATTTTATAGACCAACGTGCACTGGTGGGCACGGGCATTGACGCCGCCGCTTTTTGGGATGGATTTGCCGCCCTGCTTGCTGAATTCACCTCGCAAAACCGCTCACTTTTGGTGCGGCGCGCGGCGCTGCAGGCCCAGATCGACGATTGGCACCGCGCCCACCGCCATGCGCCGCACGACCATATCGCCTATCAACAGTTTCTCAAAGATATCGGCTACATCGCCCCCAATGGCCCCGACTTTCAGATCGACACCTCTGGCGTTGACCCAGAAATCGCGCGCATCGCAGGGCCGCAACTGGTGGTCCCCATCACCAATGCCCGCTATGCGCTGAACGCAGCAAATGCGCGCTGGGGCAGCCTTTATGATGCGCTTTATGGCACAGACGCCATGGGCAGCCCCGCGCCCGAAGGGGGGTACGAGCGTGGGCGCGGCGCGCGGGTGGTGGCGCGGGCGCGCGTGTTTTTGGATGATACTTTCCCGATTGCAGGGGCGTCACACGCCGATGTGCGGCGCTATCAAGTCATCGGCGGCGCGCTGCTGATAGATGATTTGCCGCTGGTATCCCCTGAAAAATTCGCAGGTTTCCGCGGCCATCCCAAGGCCCCGGATGCCGTTTTGCTGCGCAACAACGGCCTGCACGCTGAGCTGGTGTTCGACCGCACTCATCCCGTAGGCGCGCGCGATCAGGCGGGGCTTGCGGACATTGTTATCGAAGCTGCGGTTTCGGCCATTATGGATTGCGAAGATTCGGTCGCCTGCGTGGATGGCGAGGATAAGGCGCTGGCCTATGCCAATTGGCTGGGCCTGATGCAGGGCAATCTAACCGCCCATATGGAAAAGGGCGGACGGGCGATGACCCGCACCCTGAACGAGGATCGCGCCTATACCTCCCCAGATGGCAGCAATATCGCCCTAAAGGGCCGCGCGCTGATGTGGATCCGCAACGTGGGCCATCTGATGACAAACCCCGCGATCCTGCTGCCTGATGGCAGTGAAGTGTTCGAGGGGTTGATGGACGCTATGGTGACGACCACCATCGCCCTGCATGATCTGCGCAAAACCTCTGGCCTGCGCAATTCGGCGCATGGGTCTGTCTATATCGTGAAGCCCAAAATGCACGGGCCGGAAGAAGTGGCGTTCAGCGATGCGGTGTTTGCGCAGATCGAGCATATTCTTGGCCTGACAGCGCATACGATCAAGATCGGCGTGATGGACGAAGAACGTCGCACTTCGGTGAATCTGAAAGAATGTATTCGCGCCGCCCGCCACCGCATTGCTTTTATCAACACTGGATTTTTGGACAGAACAGGGGACGAGATTCACACCTCGATCGAGGCAGGCCCGTTCTCGCGCAAGGATTTTATCAAACGCAAATCGTGGATTGGCGCGTATGAAAACCAGAATGTCGATATTGGCCTTGAATGTGGCCTGTCTGGGCGTGCGCAAATTGGCAAGGGCATGTGGGCCATGCCCGATATGATGGCCGCCATGCTGGAGACGAAGATCGATCATCCCCGCGCGGGGGCCAATTGCGCATGGGTGCCCAGCCCGACGGCGGCCACGCTGCATGCCCTGCACTATCACAAAGTGGATGTCTTTGCCGTGCAGGCCAAAATTGCAGCAGGCGGGCGGCGCGGGCATTTGGAAACACTATTGGAAATCCCGCTGGCCAGTTACCGCGCGTGGACGCCTGCGCAAGTCATGCGCGAGGTGGATAATAACGCCCAAGGCATTTTGGGCTATGTCGTGCGCTGGGTCGATCAGGGCGTTGGCTGTTCTAAGGTGCCCGATTTGAACAATGTCGGCCTGATGGAAGACCGCGCCACCTGCCGTATTTCGGCCCAAGCCTTAGCCAATTGGCTGCTGCACGCAGTGGTGTCAGAAGATGACGTTCTGGCATCTTTGCGCAAAATGGCCGCCGTGGTGGACGCGCAAAACGCCGCCGATCCCGCCTATCGCCCGATGGCCCCTGACTTCAAGGGCATCGCATTCAATGCTGCGCGCGATTTGGTGATTAAGGGGCGCGAGCAACCCTCTGGCTATACCGAACCAATTCTGCATGCGGCGCGTCTTGCATTGAAGGCGGGAAATTAGGGGCTTTGCCCCTTTTTGCCTGCGGCAAATTCACCCCAGGATATTTTCAGAGTTAGGAAGTAAAAGACTTTCTGCCTGCTTCCTAACTCTACAAATATCCTGGGGGTGAGCGCAGCGAGGGGGCAACGCCCCCTACCCTGCATCAATCGCAATCGCGTGGATGCGGCTTGTTAAATCGCCCAGAGCAGCATTCACCGCGCGGTGGCGGGCAAGGCGAGTCATGGGGGCAAGGTCTGGCGCGCGAATGAAAATGGAAAAATGGCTTTCCCCAGTGCCATCATCGCCCGAATGCCCCGCATGGCTGCCAGAGTCGTTGACCACCCGCAGAGCGGTGGGCTGGAATGCCGCAGTCAATCGCTGGGTAATATGGTCTGCTGCGGTGATTTTTTGCATGATTTCCTCTTCAAAAGGGCTGGGAATAAGACTATGCTCACGGCCCCGAATATGAAAGGCCCGACATGACCTCTCGCCCCCCCTTTGAGTTTGATATCAGCGTCAAATCCGACAAAGCCAAGCGCAAAACCACGCGTCGGGGCATGTCGGGGGCGTTTGAAACGTCCAATAAGGGCTGCGATTTTCCCGGTTGCAAGGAAAAGGGCGCGTACCGTGCACCCAAGCACCCCGATATTTTGGATCAATTTTTTTGGTTCTGCCGCGATCACGTGCGCGAATATAACCTGAAATGGAACTTTTTCGGCACCGCGACGGATGAGGAATTTCAAAAGTTGCTGGAAAAAGATCGGCTGTGGGAGCGCGAGACGAAACCCTTTTCCCGCAAGGATGACGGCAATGCATGGCACCGTTTGGGCGTGGATGATCCGCACGCGCTCTTGGGCGAAAATTCCACGCGCAACCCGGCCAAGCCCACATCCAACGCCACGCGCAAATTGCCCCCCACCGAACGTAAGGCGATTGAGATTTTGGATGTGCGCGACACGTGGACAAAAACCGAAATTCGCAAGGCCTATAAAGGGCTTGTCAAAGACTTGCACCCCGATATGAACGGCGGGGATCGCAGCGACGAAGACCGCCTTCAAGAGGTTGTCTGGGCGTGGGATCAGATCAAAGACAGCCGCTATTTCAAGGAATAGCGCGCCCTAGTCCCGCGCGCGGCACAAACATTTTAGGCGCGCGCGGCAAAGCCGTATTTCAGCAGCCACATCGCAATACGTTCCGCGTCAAAGCGCGATATCGCACCGCGCGCGCCCGCCGATGCGGCAACCAGATCGTCCAGCGAGGCCCCACCCGCGCCTGCGGCCAAAATAACGCCGAGCGCCACTTCAATTTGCGCGGGTTCAGCAAAGAAGCGGCCCAAGGTTTTGTAATTGCGCACGCCCAGAACTGTAGCCAGCGGCAGGTGCGTGCCGCCGCGGGTAAGGCGCAACGTATCTGGGGCCACAGTCTGCGTCGGGTAGCCTGCAAACAGCGCTGTGGGCGATGGCGCGATGGGCAGCAAATGGGCAGGATAGCGCAGATAGGCGGCTGTTGACGCGCGCCGAATTCGGTCTTGTTCGGCCCAAAGATCCTGCATTTGCGGCACCACAACACGCCAGTCATACAGCGCCCGCGCCCGCGCCAGCCCCGCCGCCCCCATGCGCGCGCGCAAGTCTGGATCGCGGGCCAATTGCACAATGCGCGCGGTCAATTCGGGCAGATCAATTTCGGTCATGGCAGATGTGCTGCCGCAATATTGCACATAATTGTCGATGCCGCCCTGATAGCGCAGCGCTTCTGGGGCCAGCGTTGGCGCGGGTAGCATTCGCGCGGTGACGCGAAATCCCACCTCGGGCGAGACGGTGTCCTTCATCCCATCCCAGTCTGAAACCAACAGCGGCAGGCCAGCGGCCATACCTTCTAGCGGGGCAAGACCGAAGGTTTCTTGAATGTTATCAATCAAAAAGGTGAACACATCTGCGCCAGACAGGGTGGCGCGGCGGTCGTCTGCGGATGCGCCATCCAGCAGGTGAAAGCCGACATCAGGCATCAGCTGCGCCGCGCCTTGTTCAAACACGCGGCGCGAATACTCTTCGCGGAACTGTCCGCAGAACACGACGTGCAGCTTTTGCCCCGCAAGCTGTTTTTGCGCCGATTGCATACCTAGATAAATCGGCAGCGGGTCAAACTTTTCATGCGGTGTCAGGCGGGCGATGGTGGCAAAGACCACGTCATTTGGCCCCGCGCCGATGCGGGCTCGCAACTGGGCGCGCGCGGCCTCATCGCGCGCAAAATCATCGGTATGAATGCCCAAAGGAATGACAGGCAGCATCGGGCGCGGCGGCAGGTTTGCCCCAAAACGCGCGCGCAGATGTTGGTCGATCAGATCAAAGGTGAAGGTTGTCGATTGCAGCACAGATGTGCTGGTGCAAATCACAGCGTCCCATGGATATACAGGGCCAGTACGCAGTTCCATCCAGCCGTTCATGACGGCGGCGGTCGATGTGGTATGCGTAATCCCGCACAGCGACCATGTTCCCGTGCCATGCGGCGCGCGGCGCCATGCCTCGGCGGTGAAATTGGGGCTGGGGTAGAACACCGTACCCACGCCTATGCGGTGCGGTCGCAAAAGCGGGGTATGGCGCACAGGCACGGCGGGGCGCAATGCTGCGGCCAAATCGCGCACGGGGGCAATTTCGCCCTCGCCCTTGGCCAGCAGAACAAATTCTTCGACATCGGCATGGCGCAAAAACCCCTTGAGAAAGGATTCGCCCGCCACGCGGCGGCCATTGATGCCTTTGGCTGCGGGGTCAAATCCGTCTTGCGCATACCAGATCGCTGCGTTGCGATGGGCCGTTGTCAGAGGGGCGTTCATACTGGTTATTCCTTGTCGCTGGCTTTGCCTTTGCGGGTCATCCACAGCCATGGGGTTGGGCCGATGCGCCATTCCCACAGCCCGATCAGGCGGTCGAAATCGCTAAGCGCGTCCATCCAATCGGGCAGCGGCACATCGGATAGGCTGCGTTCAATCAGCCGCACTTTATGTGTAGGCTCAAACCGCTGCGCAATCTGCGCCGAAAGGCCAGCGTTAAAGCAATCATGCACCTCGACCAGAATATCGGCGCTGGCCAATCCTTGCGCCAACGCAGGATCCAGCAACTGCGCCTCGGCCCCTTCAATATCGCAAATCACCAGCGTTTTGGCACGGGTGCAAATATCAAAATCGCCATGCCCCATTTCACCGCCAATTTCGATCTGCGCCGATACTCCGTTGGCGGAGGCAAGCTGTGCACATTTGGTGCGCGCATCCGGGTTCAAATCACGGGCAATCACACGGGCTGCGGGCATCCGCATGGCAAGGCCGACGGCATAATACCCTTCGGCGCAGCCCACATCTATGATCTGCTTATAGCCCCGCTTGGTGATTTTTTCGATGATCGGATGCAGGGCGGCTTCATATGCGCCCAGAAGCCGCGCCGACGTAGACCCCTCGGACGCGGCGGCAGAATAAATCATATCCTTGAACGGCCCAGACAGAACCTTTTGACCGCTTTTCTTTTGCAAAGTGTTGGTCACGATATTGGCGCGCCATTTTGCAAGCAGCCGCAGAATATCGTTCAGGTTGCTGGGCGATTTGTTTTGCGCCAGAAGCGCCTCTAGCCGCTTGTAAACTTCGACACTTAGCGGCGACAGTTCGGGGGGCGGCGCCTTTGGCATGTAACCACTCACAAGTTGGGCGTCCCTTCTGGGCCAGCCTTTCAACCTATGGCTAACGCGCGGGGGGCGCGCTGTCTATATTGCGCGCCCCTTTTGCTTCAAGTTTTCGCAACAAATTTCAACGAAACCCCGTTCATGCAATAGCGCAATCCGGTCGGCTGTGGCCCATCTTCGAACACATGGCCCAGATGCCCGCCGCAGCGGCGGCAATGCACTTCGGTGCGAAACCCAAAGATTGAGATATCAGATTTGGTGCGGATCGCATCATCAATCGGGGCAAAATACGAAGGCCAGCCTGTGCCCGAATCAAACTTGGCCGCGCTGTCAAACAGCGGTAAATCACAGCCCGCGCAGGCATAGACCCCTGCGCGCTTTTCTTCGTTCAGGGGTGATGTGAACGGGCGTTCAGTATCTTCTTCGCGCAGCACAGCGTAGGCTTCTGGCGAAAGACGCGCGCGCCATTCTTCCTCGGTCAGGGTAACCTCAAACGTGCCTTCCCCGGATGCAAAGGCAGGGCGCAGGGCAAAGGGCATGGCGGCAAAAGCGGCAATAAGGGCGCGGCGGTTCATGGCAATCTCCTGTTGGTTTCATCTTCGATACCATAGATACGTTGGGTTGCGGCAATAGGTTTCACTCGCTCACCAAATTGCGATATCGCGTGATCGCGCGCCCTTGCAGGCGCAAGAAATCCCCGCCATAACGGGCGCAAATGGTGTTTAGGGCTGGCGCGGGGCTGGTCACGGGCCCGCTGGAATGGAACGAAACATGTCTGAGAATATGGCAAAGCCGACGACCGATATATCCGTGCGCGAGGTGTTCGGTATTGATACCGACATGCGCGTCAAAGGCTTTGCCGAGGCAACCGACCGCGTGCCTGCCATTGACCCCACCTATAAATTTGACCCAGACACCACTTTGGCCATCTTGGCCGGCTTTTCCTATAACCGCCGCGTGATGATCCAAGGCTATCACGGCACGGGCAAATCGACCCACATAGAACAAGTTGCCGCGCATTTGAACTGGCCCTGCGTTCGCGTGAACCTTGACAGCCATATCAGCCGTATCGATCTGATCGGCAAAGACGCAATAAAACTGATTGATGGCAAGCAAGTCACCCAGTTTCACGAGGGGATCCTGCCTTGGGCGCTGCGCAACCCCGTTGCCATTGTGTTTGATGAATATGACGCGGGCCGCGCCGATGTGATGTTTGTGATCCAGCGCGTTTTGGAAACCGATGGCAAACTGACCCTTTTGGATCAAAACGAAATTATCACGCCGCACCCATCTTTCCGCTTGTTTGCCACGGCCAACACCGTTGGATTGGGCGATACCACGGGACTTTATCACGGCACACAGCAGATCAACCAAGCGCAGATGGACCGCTGGTCGCTGGTCGCCACGCTGAACTACCTGTCACACGATGCCGAAACCGCCATCGTTCTGGCCAAATCGCCCCATTACAACACCGAAACGGGCCGCAAGCAGATCAGCCAGATGGTCACCCTTGCCGATATGACGCGCAAATCCTTTATGGCGGGCGATCTGTCCACCGTCATGTCGCCCCGCACCGTGCTGAACTGGGCCCAAAACGCCGAGATTTTCCGCAACATCGGCTATGCGTTCCGCCTGACCTTCCTGAACAAATGTGACGAGTTGGAACGGGCGACAGTGGCCGAATTCTACCAGAAATGCTTTGCTGAAGAACTGCCCGAAAGCGCGGTCAGCATGGCGATGAAATAAGCAGCCTGTCGTGAAAGACGGTATCTGAAACAAACACCCGCGCCGCGATGGATCGTAGCGCGGGTTTTGATTTTACAGCCCGATATTATCCGCGCGCCGCCATGGTCGCGTTCGCCCACCAGACCAGATCATCCAGCGCAAGTTTGGCCGACGGCAGGATGGTCGCTTCGATATCGGCGATGTTGCCCGAACCGCCCATATGGGGGTGCAGTTTCCAGAAATCGCCGCCGCCGACATGCACGATGTTACGGGTGGATACCATTTGCAATTCAGCGCCGATAGTGCGCAGGTGTTCGACAGCGCGCGCGCCGCCCATCGATCCGTAAGCGATTGCGGTAAATGGCTTTTTCGCCCATTCCACATAGGCCTGATCCAAAGCGTTCTTGAACGCGCCCGAAATCGAATGGTTGTATTCGGATACGGTGAAAATATAGCCGTCAAATTCGGCCATCTTTTTCTGCCATGCCTGCGCCGCTGGATTGGACGAAGGCATATAGGCATTGCTTGCAGGCTCATCAAACAGCGGCAGTTTGAAATCGCGCAGGTCAACCAACTCGACCGTCATGTCAGAGCGGGCCTGCGCCTGCGCCAGCATCCATTGGGCGAAAATGTCGGCCACGCGCGCCATGCGGGTAGAGGTGATAACAAGGGCGATTTTGGGCTTATTGGCCATGGGAGAACTCCAGTTAAGGTTACACCAGTCACCTTTACTGCGCCCGATCCCAGTCTAAGTAAATCTGAAGCAGTGCGCAGCCTCTGTGCGCAAATAAACAGCCCATAACTTGTGTCTGTCCCCCTTGCCGATTTGTCCCCCAAATGATCTAAATAGCGTATGAACAAGCCATCCGATAACCCCGCCGACCCATTCAAAAAGGCCCTAGCGGACGCCACGCGCACGCTGGCCGAAGATTTTGACATGACGGTCACCTATTCTGTAGACCCTGCAGGCATGAGCCGCGAAGGGATCCGCCTGCCGCAAGTCACCCGCCGTATGACGCAATCTGAAATTATGCTGGCGCGCGGCACCGCTGATGCTTTTGCGCTGAAACGCAAGTTTCATAATGAAGCAACGGCCGCGCGTTATGCCCCAAGCGGCCCGCTTGCACGCGAGATTTTTGAAGCCATGGAAACCGCGCGGTGCGAGGCGATGGGCGCGCGGAAGATGCCGGGAACGGCAGGCAATATCGACGCGAAAATCGCCAATGAAGCCGAACGCAAAGCCTATGCTTCTGTGACCAAGGCCGAAGATGCCCCCCTATCTGTGGCCGCAGGATACCTTGTGCGCCATCTTGCCACGGGCCGCCCGATGCCGGCAGGGGCCGACAATATTATGGCCATTTGGCGCGAGCATATCGAAAGCCTCGCTGGCAAATCCCTCGATAACATCGACCATGTCCTGTCCGACCAAGCCGCCTTTGCTAGGCTGGCGCGGCAGGTGATTTCGGATATCGGGTATAGCGACCAGATCGGCGATGACCCCGACCGTAAGGATCAGGACGAGGCAGGCGATCAGGCCGAGGAAAGTCCCGATCAACCCGATTCTGACAGCCCCGATCAGGACGAGGCCGAACAGGAAGACGCCGAGGCAGAGCGCGCGCAAGAAGATCAAGACGACCAGCAGCAGGCTGAAGTGTCGATGGACGATCAGGCCGAAATGGCCGAAGGCGAAGAGGCTGAAATGCCCGAAGGCGAGGCCCCATTAGAACCCCCAGCCCCCGCCCCCTATTCGGATGCAGACCCAAACTATACTGTCTTTACAACCGATTACGACGAAGAGGTGCGCGCCGAGGAACTGGCCGAACCTGCCGAACTGGAACGTCTGCGCGCCTATCTCGATCAGCAACTCGAACCGCTGAAAGGCGCAGTCTCGCGCCTTGCCAACAAACTGCAGCGCCGCCTACAGGCGCAACAAAACCGGTCGTGGCTGTTTGATTTGGAAGAGGGCGTTTTGGATGCAGGCCGCCTTGCACGGGTCGTGGTGTCCCCCACCACGCCGCTGTCGTTTAAAATGGAAAAAGACACCGAGTTTCGCGATACCTGCGTTACGCTTTTGCTGGATAATTCGGGTTCGATGCGCGGGCGCCCCATTTCGATTGCGGCGATCTGCGCCGATGTTCTGGCCCGCACGCTGGAACGCTGCGGCGTAAAGGTGGAAATCCTTGGCTTTACCACCCGCGCGTGGAAGGGCGGCCAATCGCGCGAGCGCTGGCTGGCCGATGGGCGCGCGCAAGGGCCAGGGCGTTTGAATGATTTGCGCCACATCATCTATAAATCCGCTGATGCGCCATGGCGGCGGGTGCGGCCCAATTTGGGCCTGATGATGAAAGAGGGTCTGCTAAAGGAAAACATCGACGGCGAGGCGCTGGAATGGGCGCATCGGCGCATGATGGCACGGCCAGAGGCACGCAAAATTCTGATGGTTATTTCCGATGGCGCGCCCGTGGATGACAGCTCGCTTTCGGTCAACCCCGCGAATTTCTTGGAAAAACACCTGCGCGATGTGATCGCCATGGTGCAGCGCCGCCGCGCGGTGGAACTGATCGCCATTGGCATTGGCCATGACGTTACGCGCTATTATGAACGCGCGGTCACAATCACCGATGTCGAACAGCTTGCGGGCGCGATGACCGAGCAGTTGGCGGGATTATTCGAGGCGGACGCGCGCAAACGGGCGCGGGCAATGGGCAATGCGGGCAGTATCAGGGCTCGTCGGGCGGGGTAGTTGCGCCGCCGAAAGCGGGGGTTTCACACCCCCTGGCTTGCGAGCAAGCTTGCAAACCTGCCCCCGTGGGATATTTGGTGAGTTAGGTAGCAGGCAAAGCGGCGCGGACTTGCGATGGGCGCGATTGGCTGCAAGAGTGATTGTGAAATCACCCTTTAAGGCTGCCAAATGTTCCAAACATTCGATACCACCGCCACACCCGAACATGGGCCAGCGCGTCTGCGCGCTTTGCGCGCGCAAATCGCGGCGGCGGGGCTTTGGGGTTATCTGGTGCCGCGCGCAGACGTGCATCAGGGCGAATATGTGGCAGCGCGCGATGCGCGGCTGGAATGGCTAACAGGGTTTACAGGCAGCGCAGGGTTTTGCGTGGTTTTGCCAGATATGGCGGGGGTGTTCATTGATGGGCGCTATCGCACGCAGGTTAGGGGCCAAGTTGATCTTGCGCATTTCACACCCGTGCCTTGGCCTGAACAGCAGGCGGGCCCTTGGATTTTGCGGCATTTGACGGCGGGTCAAATTGGCTATTGTGCTTGGCTGCACACCCGCGATGAAATTGCCAAAATCGAGGCGGCGCTTGCGGGCAGCGGCATTGCCCTGGCCCCGTGCGCCAATTTGGTAGACGCGATTTGGCACGATCAACCTCCCGCACCGATGGGCCGCGCCTTTGCGCATGATTTGGCGCTTGCGGGCGAATCTCACACGGACAAATGTGCAAGGCTGGCCGAAACGCTGCGCCAAGCAGGGCACACGGCGGCGGCGATCACCCTGCCCGATTCCATTTGCTGGCTGCTGAATATTCGCGGAGCAGACGTGCCGCGCAACCCCGTGCTGCAAGGTTTTGCCATTTTGCATGATACGGGAAAGGTTGATCTTTTCGCCGACAGCGCCAAGTTTGATGCCGCAACACTCGCCCACATGGGCACGGATGTGGCATTGCATCCCCCTGCCGCATTTGCGCCTGCCATTGCCGCGCTAAAGGGCTTTGTGCGGCTGGATCCTGCAACTGCGCCCTTGGCGCTGGCGCATATTGTGCAAGGCGCGGGCGGCGCGGTCGCTTGGGCCGATGACCCTGCAAGATATCCCAAAGCGCGCAAGAACGCCGCCGAGATCGCAGGCATGCGCACCGCCCATCTGCGCGATGGGGCCGCGATGGTAGAATTTTTGGCATGGCTGGATACGGCTACAATAGACCCGGGCCTCACTGAAATTGACGTGGTGCGCGCGCTGGAGGGGTATCGGCGCGCCACCAATGTTTTGCATGACATCAGCTTTGACACCATTTGCGGGGCGGGCCCGAATGGCGCGATCATGCATTACCGTGTGACCGAAGAAAGCAACCGCAAAATCGGGGGGGACGGGCTTTTGCTGGTGGACAGCGGCGCGCAGTATAAAGATGGCACCACCGACATCACCCGCACTGTGGCAGTTGGGGATGCGGGCGATTATGCCCGCGATTGTTATACGCGCGTGCTGCAAGGGGTCATCGCCCTTTCGCGTGCGCGCTGGCCTGCGGGGCTGGCAGGGCGCGATTTAGACCCACTTGCCCGCGCAGCGCTGTGGATGGCGGGCCAAGATTTCAACCACGGCACGGGGCATGGCGTGGGGGCGTTTCTTTCGGTGCATGAGGGGCCACAGCGCCTCTCGCGCCTATCCGAAGTGCCGCTAGAGTTGGGCATGATCCTATCGAATGAGCCTGGTTATTACCGCGAGGGCGAATTTGGCATTCGGCTGGAAAACCTAATCGTGGTGCAGCCTGCACCTGATCTGGCGGGTGGTGATACAGAGCGCACGCAATTGTGTTTTGAAACGCTAACTTTCACGCCGTTTGATCGTCGCTTGATTGACGCAGGCGCGCTGTCGCGCGGGGATCGCAATTGGCTAAACGCATACCATGGTCAGGTTTTGGAAAAGCTGGCAGATCGGCTATCGGACGCGGCACTGGCGTGGTGCAAGGCCGCCTGTGCGCCGCTATAGGCGCGCAAAATCAACGAAGTAGCGCCGCTGAAGCTGCGCCGCACAAGGGGGCTTTGCGCCCCCGTCCGTGAAGCAAGCTTCCCGGACCCCCCCGCAGGATATTTGGGGAGTTAGGAAGGGGTTAAACCGCCGTTTCGCGGATGCGCTGCACCATGGCGCGCAGGCCGTTGGAGCGTTGCGAGGAGAGGTGTTCGGTCAGCCCAAGACGGGCGAGTTGAGCGGGCGCATCAATGGCCGCCACCTTGGATACGGGCACGCCTGCATAGAGCGCATGCAAAACCGCAATCAGCCCACGCACGATTTGCGCGTCAGATTCGCCCTGAAAATCATAGGTGTCGCCTGCGGGCGTGGGGCGCAGCCACACTTGGCTGGCGCAGCCTTGCACCTTTAGAGCTGGCACTTTGAACGCCTCGTCCAACGGCGGCATGGCGCGGCCCAGTTCGATGATATGGCGATAGCGGTCTTCCCAATCGTCCAAAAAGGCGAAAGTCTCGACCAGACCTTCAAAGGCCAATGAGGGAAAGGGTGAGTTGGACATGGGCAGGCTCCTTTGCGCATGGTCTAAGGCGCGCCGCAGCCCCTGTCCAGTGCGGCAAAGGCTTTCCAAGGCGCGGCATTTCAGCTAGCCCTATTGCAATTAGATGGGAATCAACATGACACGCAGCGCCCGCACGATATCCGCCCTTGTTGCCCTTAGCCTGCTGGCAGGCTGCGCGGGGCTGTCTCAATCGCGCCTAAACCCGCTGAATTGGTTTGGCCCGCGACAGTCGAGCGTGGCCGAGTTTTCGCTTGAGAGGCCCGCCGATCCGCGCCCACTGATCGAAATGATCGTCGATATGAAGATCGAAAAACTGCCATCGGGTGCGCTGGTGCGCGCCACAGGGCGGGCGGCAACGCAAGGGTATTGGCAAGCCGATTTGGTGGTCAACGATGTCGATGAAGACGGCAATCTGGTGCTGGATTTCCGCGCGATCCCTGCCGAAGTTGGGGCGGCGGTGTCCACCTCCCAATCGCGCGAGATTACAGTTGCAGTTTCCTTGCGTGCCGATACTTTTGCATCGGCAAAACGCATTATCGTGCGCGGGGCGCAGAACGAAAAATCGGCGCGGCCTTAGGCGCTATTTCTCTAGCACGACAACCCGCACATCGTTGCCTTTGGCCCCAAGCGCAATCTCGCCTTTGCACAGGCGGATTGCGTCATTGCCAAACGCCTCGCTGCGCCAGCCCTTCAGCAACGGCAAATCGCGCTGGCCCGCCGCAATGGCATCCAGGTCGGCGGCCGATGCAATCAAGCGCGGGGCCACGCCAAGGGTTTCGGATTTCGCCTTTAGCAGCACGCGCAATAGATCGGCCAGTGCGGGGTTCACCTGCAACTGATCGGGGCGATTGTCCATGCGCGGCAAATCTTCGGGGCGCATCTCCATGCCGCGCTTGATGGCGGCCAAAATCCCTTCGGCAATTTCGGCCTTGCGCCCTTCGCGCATCAGCAGGCGGGAACGGCCCAGCTCTTCCACATTGCTGGGGCGGGTAGAGGCCAGTTCCAAAAGCGCATCGTCTTTCATCACGCGGCTACGCGGCACATTGTTGCCTTGGGCATAGGATTCGCGAAACTGCGCAAGTTCCTTGACCACCGCCAAAAACCGCCCCGATGTGGTGCGTGTTTTCACCCGCAGCCATGCCTCATTGGGATGAACGGTATAGGTCGCGGGGTCGGTCAAAATGCCCAGTTCTTCGGCCACCCAGTCGCTGCGGTCTGATGCTGCAATTTGCGCAGACAGATGTTCGTAAATCTGGCGCAGGTGCGTGACATCGGCCAGCGCATATTCGGCCTGCGCGGTGGTCAGCGGCCTGCGCGACCAATCGGTAAAGCGCGAGGTTTTGTCCAAATCGGCCTTGGCGATTTTCTTGACCAGCGTCTCGTATCCGACCTGTTCGCCAAAGCCGCAGACCATCGCCGCAACCTGCGTGTCAAACATTGGGGTAGGAAAGACATTGCCTTCGACAAAGAAAATTTCCAAATCCTGCCGTGCGGCGTGAAACACCTTGACCGTACCCGTATGGCGGAACAAATCATAAAGCGGTTCCATCGACATATCCGCGCCCTCGATCGGGTCGATCAGCACGGCCTCGCCACCATTTGGCCCATTTACTGGCAAGGCGGCTTGGATCAGGCACAGTTTTGACCAATAGGTTCGCTCGCGCAGAAATTCTGTGTCTAGGGTGACATAGATTTCCGCTTTGGCACGCTGGCAGAACTCGGCAAGATCGGCGGTCGTCGTGATGGTGCGCATGCTTGTCTTTCTTTGGCGCGGGGGTATCCCGCAATTCCCGCTTTAGGGCGATTGCAAGCAAAAGGAAAGGGGGGCAGTTTGGGGCGGTGGACTTTGATGCCGCCTGTGCAAGGCCAGATACGGTGATTGGCAATTACTACGTTTTTGGGCGTCTCTGGCTGGGTGGATTATGCAGGCCAGTGCCGTTCAGTCTTGCGGACTTTTTGCTTTAGGGGCGCGAAATTCCAAATCCCCGCCGCTTTGCGCGCGCATCCGCAGCGCGCCCTGCAGCATGGTCAGGTTCATTACGCCAATTGCCGCCCCCGCCAGCCAGCGCAAAGGCGCAGCAGGGCGCGCTTGCACGCCTGGCGCAAGGTGCGGAAAATGATGGCCCAGAAAGGTGCGATAGGGGCCAACAAACCGCGCGGAAAAGCCGCCATAGCGGCGCAAAAACGGCTTGCGCCGCCCGATAAAGTGGAAAAAGCACACATCCACAAAACCCGCCCATAACATTGTTTTGTGGCTGTATTGGAAATTCCACTGCAGCGGCATCTGCGCCCAATCGCCCAGCACCACGGCATTCAGCGCAGTTTGATCGTGCCAGACCAAATCCTGCCCGCGCGCTATCAACAATTCCAAAATGCGCGCCCCAACGCGCAACGCGTTAAAGCGCGCGACATCAATCAGTAAAACACCCGCATTGAAGTATGGCGCGGCAGGCAGGCCCAAGACGGCCACATCGCGCGCAGGGCGGTTTGGCTTATGCCATTGCTTTGTATCCAGCACCGCAGCCACAGGCGCGGTGCCCAAATTCTGGCGCAGCAGCGCGGAAATATCCCCACGCTGATAGAATATATCGCCATCCAGATATAAAAGCCGGTCATAATCCTGCGCCCAAAGCTGCGGCATGAACACCCGCAAATAGGTCGCAAAGCCAATACGCGCGCCCACCAGCACTTGGGTTTTCAGCGCCGCAAGATCAATCTGCACAAGACGCAATGACATCTGATCATGCAGCGGGTGCGGGGTGATCGGGGTATCTGACACAATACAAATGTCAAATTCGCGGCAGGGATGGGCAACGGCGATTTGCTGCGCCAAAAAGAGCGCATAAGGTGCATACCGATCATCCGCGCATAAATACACCGCGCGGCGATGCCGCGCGTCGCGGTTTTGCGTGGTGATTTTTGGCTGGGGCAAAGGGTCTAATGACATGAGCCGTCCTTTGTTGCGCCGCGTAAACCTAGGGCATTCAGCATCAAAGATAAATCACAGATTTATCTTTCGCCGCAAAGGCGCGCAGCACAGCGGGGTATAGGCGGTGCTCGCAGCGCAGAACTTTTGCCGCAAGACTGGCCTCCGTCTCGCCCGCGTCAATCGCCACCCTTGCCTGCCCCAAAATCGGGCCCGCGTCCAAATCGGCCGTCACCTTATGCACAGTGCAGCCCGCCTGCGCATCTCCCGCCGCCAGCGCGCGGGCATGGGTGTGCAGGCCTGGGTATTTGGGCAACAGCGATGGGTGGATGTTCAGCATCTTGCCCGCAAACTGCCCCACAAATGCGGGGGACAGAATGCGCATAAACCCCGCCAGCGCCACAATATCGGGCGACGCGGCGTGCAGGGCGCGCGCCAAATCATCCTCAAACGCGGCGCGGCTGGCATAGGCGCGGTGATCTAGGCCCACCGCCTTCACCCCCGCCTGCGCCGCAAGCGCGAGCCCCGTTGCGCTGGGATCATTGCTGGCCACCAAAACGGGGCGGGCAGGATGATCGCCCACCATATCACGCAGCAGCGCCGCCATGTTGCTGCCGCCACCCGATATCAGGATGGCAACACGCGTCACAGCAAGCGGCCCTTGTAAATCACACCCTCGCCTTGCACAATTGTCCCAATACGGGAAACGCTTTCGCCCATGCTTTCCAGCAGCGCGGTGATCTCATCCGCGCGGGCGCTGTCCACCACCAGCATCATACCAATGCCGCAGTTAAAGGTTTTCAAAAGCTCTGGCTCGCTCATCCCCGCCGTCTCTGCCAGCCAGCGGAACACGGGCGGCAATTGCCAGCTAGACAGATCAATGGCGCAGGCCATCCCATCTGGCACCACGCGCGGCGGGTTTTCGGTGATGCCGCCGCCCGTTATATGCGCGAGGGCATGAACGCCCCCTGCCCGCACCGCTGCCAGCGCCTGCTTTACATACAGCCGAGTGGGGGCCAGCAACGCCGCACCCAAAGCGCCATCCCCAAAGGGCGAGGGAAATTCCCAATTCAGCCCCGACATCTCGACCACCTTGCGCACAAACGAATACCCGTTGGAATGCACGCCGCCAGACGCCAGCCCAAGAATCACATCGCCCTCGGCCACGCCCGCTGGCAGATCATCGCCCCGCTCCATCGCGCCCACGGCAAAGCCTGCAAGATCAAAATCGCCGTGCGTGTACATGCCCGGCATTTCGGCAGTCTCGCCGCCAATCAGCGCGCAGCCCGACGCCTCGCACCCCGCGGCAATGCCATTGATGATACGGGTCGCCTGCCCCACGTCCAGCTTGCCCGTTGCAAAATAATCAAGGAAAAACAGCGGCTCTGCCCCTTGGCAGACCAGATCATTGACGCACATCGCCACCAGATCAACCCCGATGGTGTCAACATGGCCCGTATCAATTGCAATGCGCAGCTTTGTGCCCACACCATCAGTTGCGGCCACCAAAATCGGGTCTTTATACCCCGCGCCCTTTAGATCAAACAGCGCGCCAAACCCGCCAAGGCCAGACATTACGCCAGAGCGCGCCGTCCGTTTGGCGGCAGGCTTAATCGCCTCAACCAGCGCATTGCCCGCATCAATATCCACCCCCGCTTCGGCATAGGTCAAACCATTACGGCCTGTGACTTTGCTCTCGCTCATGTTCTGCCTCGCGCATGGGGGGGAATCGTTTCGGCTGACTAGCGCAACAGGGCGCAATTGAAAAGGCGCAAGGGGCATCTTGACCAAGGCCTCGCTTGGCCTTACTCAAACCCCATAGCCGCTCCCTCGGGGGCCTGTAGCTCAACGGTTAGAGCAGGGCGCTCATAACGCCTTGGTTGGGGGTTCGAGTCCCTCCGGGCCTACCACATCAACCGAACATCTATTTCAAACAAAAAGCGCGAGGGTTGCCCCACGCGCTTTGTTACTCGTTAAACCCAGCCCTTACGCCAAATCATACCGATCTGCGTTCATAACCTTGGCCCAAGCGGCCACGAAATCCTGCACCATCTTTTCGCCCGCATCGTCTGCTGCGTAAACTTCTGCATAGGCGCGCAGAATGCTGTTGCTGCCGAACACCAAATCGGCGCGGGTTGCAGTGAATTTCACATCCCCCGTCGCGCGGTCAACGATGTTATAGCTGTTGCGGCCTGTTGGCTGCCACTTGTAGGCCATATCGGTTAGGGTCACGAAGAAATCATTCGTCAGTGCCCCTACGCGGGCGGTGAACACGCCGTGTTTGCCCCCCCCGTGATTTGCGCCCATCACCCGCATCCCGCCCAAAAGCACGGTCATTTCTGGCGCTGTCAGGCCCATCAATTGCGCGCGATCCAGCAGCATTTCTTCGGCCGAAACGGCGTAGGCCATCTTTTCCCAATTGCGGAAACCGTCGGCCACGGGTTCCAGATACTGGAAGCTGTCCGTATCGGTTGCCGCTTGGCTTGCATCACCGCGGCCAGGTGCAAAGGGCACGCTCACATGAACGCCCGCCGCTTTCGCCGCCTGTTCCACGCCAAGATTGCCCGCCAGCACGATCATGTCGGCCACTGAAGCACCGATGCTGGCCGCGATGGGTTCCAGCGCGGCCAGAACACGGGCAAGGCGGGCAGGCTCGTTACCTTGCCAATCCTTTTGCGGGGCAAGGCGAATGCGTGCGCCGTTAGCCCCGCCGCGATAGTCCGACTGGCGGAAGGTGCGGGCAGAATCCCACGCCGTGGCCACCATATCGGCCACACTTAGACCAGCCCCCGCGATTTTCACCTTTGCCGCCGCCACGTCATAGCTGGCATTGCCAACGGGGACGTTATCTTGCCAGATCAGCAATTCCGATGGCGCATCGGGGCCGATATAGCGCGCTTGCGGGCCCATGTCGCGGTGGGTCAGTTTGAACCAGGCGCGCGCAAACGCATCGTCGAACGCGGCGGGATTGGCCATAAACTTTTCGCAAATCGCGCGGTAGATCGGGTCAACTTTCATCGCCATATCAGCGTCGGTCATCAGCGGCATTGTCTTGCGCGATGGGTCTTCCACATCGGCGGGCATATCTTCGGGTTTAATCCCAATTGGCTGCCATTGCTGCGCGCCAGCGGGCGAGCGTGTCAGCTCCCACTCATACCCGAACAGCATTTTGAAATAGCCCATGTCCCATGTGGTGGGATGGGTCGTCCATGCGCCTTCAATACCCGAAGTGACGGTATCACGGCCCACATCGCGGGTGGTGTGGTTCATCCAGCCAAGACCGCCCTCGGCGATATCTGCGCCCTCGGGTGCTGGGCCAAGATTGGCGGCATCGCCGTTGCCATGCGCCTTGCCAACTGTGTGACCGCCTGCGGCCAAAGCCACAGTTTCCTCATCATTCATCGCCATGCGCGCAAAGGTTTCGCGGATATGCAGCGCGGTGCGGGCGGGGTCTGGGTTGCCATTCACGCCTTCGGGGTTGACGTAAATCAGGCCCATATGCACGGCGGCAAGGGGGTTTTCCAGCGTGCTGGCATCGTTCAAATCGCCATAGCGGTTTTCCGATGGGGCCAGCCATTCGGTTTCCGACCCCCAATAAACATCCTTTTCAGGCGCCCAAATATCGTCGCGGCCCAGCGCAAAGCCAAAGGTTTTCAGCCCCATGCTTTCATAAGCAACCGTGCCCGCCAGAATAATCAAATCGGCCCATGAAATCTGGTTGCCATACTTCCGTTTAATCGGCCACAGCAGGCGGCGGGCCTTGTCCAGATTGGCGTTATCGGGCCAGCTGTTCAGGGGAGCAAAACGCATGTTGCCATGCCCTGCCCCGCCGCGCCCGTCTTGCACGCGGTAAGACCCCGCCGAATGCCACGCCATACGGATCATCAAACCGCCGTAATGGCCCCAATCGGCAGGCCACCATGGCTGGCTGTCGGTCATAAACGCATGAACATCAGCCTTCAGGGCAGCATAGTCCAGCTCTGCCACCGCAGCGCGGTAATCAAACCCAATTAGTGGGTTAGACTTGGCATCATGCTGGTGCAGAATGTCCAAATTCAGGGTTTTGGGCCACCACGCCTGCACGGCGTTTTGGGTTTGGGTGTTGCCGCCATGGGCCACGGGGCACGTGCCTGCGGGAATATCGCGTCCGTCCATCTGTCGCTCTCCTATTGATAGGTTATCTGGCCAAAGCTGTGGTTCCGCCTGATTTAATGCGTCAGTATCACCTTTCCAAGAATAAGATAAGTTGAATTAACTGATCGTCTTGATAAGATATACTTATGAAAAATATCACCCTGCGCCAACTGCATTATTTCGACACTTTGGCCAGCGCTCTGCATTTTGGCCGCGCGGCTGATATCTGTGCCATCTCGCAACCCGCGCTGTCGATGCAGATCAAGGAACTCGAGGCGCAGACCGCCGCCGCCCTGTTTGAACGCAGCCCCAAGGGCCTGCAGCTTACCCCCTTTGGCGCGGAATTTGCCCCGCGCGCCCGCGCGATCCTGCGCGAGGTTGCGGCCCTGGGCGATTTTGTGCGCGCCCAAACGGGCGATGGGCTGGCGGGGCGGGTATCGCTGGGCGTGATCCCCACTGTTGCCCCCTATTTCCTGCCGCAGATGATGGCCGCACTGCAAGCATTCTTTCCAGCGCTAGACCTGCGCCTGCGCGAGGCGATGACCCATACATTGCTGTCTGAACTTGGCGAAGGGCGGCTGGACTGCGCGATCCTTGCCCTGCCGCTTGCCGCGCCGCAACTGGCGCAAGTGCCCCTGTTTGTCGAAGATTTCGTGCTGGTGCGGCCCGCCGCAGATGCCGCCCGCCCTGTGCCCGATGCGCAAGGCCTGCGCGAGATGCGGCTTTTGCTGCTGGAAGAGGGGCATTGCTTTCGCGATCAGGCGCTGGCCTTTTGCGCGCCCTCGCCCAGTGCCCGCCCCAATACTCGCCCGCGCGAAGTGATGGATGGTTCGGCCTTGACCACACTGGTGCAAATGGTTGCGGCGGGCATGGGGGTAACATTGATCCCAGATATGGCGGTGGCGGTCGAAACCCGCGCGGCGCAGGTCTGTATCCAGCGCTTTCCCGCGCCCGCGCCGCAGCGCCAAATTGGCATGGTGTGGCGCAAAACCTCCCCGATTGCGGGGTATTTAGCCGATTTGGCGCAGGTTTTGTGCGGCCAATCGGGGGGCCAGACGGGGGGCCAGACGGGGGGCCAGATCGGCCAGTTATCAACAGATTTACGCGCCTAGGCCATTGCGCACACGAAAAAGCCCCGCCATCATGGCGCAAATCCAGAAGGATACTGTCATGACGACTGCTTTTCGCTTTCTATCCCTACGCGCGGCGGCACTTCTGTGCCTGTGCCTTGCCCCCCTTGCCCCTGCCTCAACTGCCCTTGCCGCCACCTGCAGCGATACGTCCCAAGGCTATGATGCATGGAAGTCCGATTTCGCGGCAGAAGCCGCTGCCGAAGGCGTGGGCGCGGCAGGGCTAAATGCTTTGTCCGCCACAAGTTACTCCAAAACCACCATCAGCGCCGACCGCAATCAGAAAAGTTTCAAGTACCCGCTGGAAAAGTTTTTGCAGGTGCGCGGGGCGAATGATATTGCCAGCATCGGTCGCGCCCGCCGCGCCAAGAATAAGGAATTTTACGACAGCCTAGAACAAGCCTTTGGCGTGCCAGCGGGCATTTTGATTGCCATTCACGGCATGGAAACGGGCTTTGGTAATTTTATGGGCGATACCAATATCGTCTCGGCCATTGCCACGCTGACCTTTGATTGCCGCCGCAGCGATTTTTTCCGCCCCCATCTGGTTGGCGCGCTAAAGCTGATCGATCAGGGCACGATTGATGCGGGCAGCATTGGTGCAAAACATGGCGAACTCGGCCATACTCAATTCCTGCCTGGAAATGCCTTTGAATATGGGCTTGATGGCAATGGCGATGGGCAGATTGATTTGAATAATGCGGTCGATGCGCTGGCCTCAACTGCCAATTTCCTGCGCGCAAAGGGGTGGCAGGCGGGTGTGGGATACAGCGAAGGTCAGCCCAATTTTGCTGTGCTAAACGAATGGAACGCCGCCACAGTCTATCAGCAGGCCATCGCGTTGATCGCCGCCAAGATCGACGGCTAGCGCGTGGATATCCGCTGGCTGCAAGATTTCCTCGCGCTGGCGGAGATGCGCAATTTCACCCGCGCGGCAGAATTGCGCGCCATATCGCAGGCCGCCTTTTCGCGCCGCATCCAAAGTCTGGAACATTGGCTAGGCTGCGCGCTGGTTGTCAAAGGCACCCAGCCTGTGCGGCTGACAGATGCAGGCAAGCAGTTTCAAACCGAGGCGGCGGCAGCGGTGGAACGGCTGTTGACCAGCCGCGCCACGATCCGCTCGGCGCAGTTTGATGTGATGAGCCAGGTCAAACTGGCCATGCCCAATGTGCTGGCGCGGTCCGATTTTCGCGGGCTACTCGGCGCGATTGGGGGCGAGAAGACTTCCTTTTCCGTCATCGTTGGCACCACATCCGAAGTGACCGCGCGCTATCTGGCAGGGGATGCCGATATTCTTATCGCCCACCACTGCCCTGCCTTGACTGGCAGCAGCGAGGGTGACGCGCCGCAAGAATTGGCCGCACATACCCGACTTGTGCTACGCAGCGAAAGCTTTGCCCCCTACGGCGCGGTTGGCACGCAGTTTGACTTTCCAGGGCTTGGAAAGGACAGCTTTCCGCTGATCGCCTACGCCCAGCGCGCCTATTTCGCCCAAGTGTTCGAGGCGATTTTGGAACGCAACGAAGGGCGCGCGGCGTATCGCATCGCCGTGCAATGCGAGATGACCGATGTGCTAAAAGAGGTGATCGCCGCAGGGCGCGGCATTGGCTGGCTGCCTGCCAGCGCCGTTGACAGCACCTTGGCCGCGCTGATTGCCCCCATCGGCGGGCCGGAATGGCAGATGGATCTGCAGGTCTGTGCCTATCGCCCGCCCCGCGCGCCCAGCCCCGAAGTTGCGCGGTTTTGGGCGGCGCTGCAAGTGCGGGCGCAGGCGGCGCAAAGCGGTTAACGCGCCCTCAGCGCCGCGCGCGGCAAGTGCCCCCAGGATGTCGGGACGGATGCCATACGCAAACCATACGCAGACCAGACGCTGCATGGCCCATGCAATCCTTGCATTGGACGGGGGAGGGCCAGCCGTGGCATTTGCCAATAGATGCAGCAGAAAGGCCAGCAGATGACCACGAAAACCCGTTTTGAAACCGACAGTTTGGGCACAAGGGAATTGCCCGCCGATCTGCTTTGGGGCATTCACACCCAGCGCGCGATTGAAAATTTTCCTATATCGGGCATAAAGTTATCGCTTTTCCCCGAGGTCATTCGCGCTTTGGGGGCCGTGAAATTGGCGGCTGCGCGGGCCAATTGCACGCTTGGCGTTTTGCCAGCCGAAAAGGCGCGCGTCATAGAATCTGTCTGCGCCAATGTCATGGCAGGGGCGCATGACGATGCCTTTGCGGTGGATATGATCCAAGGCGGGGCCGGCACGTCAACCAACATGAACGCCAACGAGGTTATCGCAAATTTGGGCCTACGCCGCATGGGCCACAGCTTTGGCGATTATCAGTTTTTGCACCCCAATGACGACGTGAACAAATCACAATCGACCAATGATGTTTACCCCACCGCGATGCGGCTGGCCATTGTCGGCCAATGCGCCGATTTTTGCACCGCCCAAAACCGCCTGATCACAGCGTTGCGCGCCAAGGCCGTGGATTTTGCCGCGATCAAAAAGATCGGCCGCACCCAGTTGCAAGACGCACTGCCGATGACTTTGGGACAAGAATTTGCCAGTTGGGCCAATACCATAGCCGAGGATGTGCAAATCATTCAGCGCCTGTCTCAACTGCTGCTAGAGGTCAATCTGGGCGGCACGGCGATTGGTACGCGGGTGAACACGCCTGCGGGCTATGCCGATGTGGCCGTCGCAGAACTGGGCCGCGTGACGGGCCTACCCGTCAGCCTTGCAACCGATTTGATCGAAGCCTCATCCGATTGCGGCGCCTATGTGACGTTCTCGGGGGTTCTCAAACGTATCGCGGTCAAACTATCCAAGATTTGCAATGACTTGCGCCTGCTTTCGTCTGGCCCAAGATCGGGGTTTATGGAAATTTACCTGCCCGCCATGCAGGCGGGATCGTCGATTATGCCGGGCAAAGTAAACCCTGTTATTCCCGAAGTGGTCAACCAAATTGCCTTTCAGGTGATTGGCAATGATTTGACCGTGACGATGGCCGCCGAGGCGGGGCAGTTGCAGTTAAATGCTTTTGAACCTGTCATCATGCTGAATATCCTGCAATCGATGCGCATTTTGATGTCGGGCATGGACACATTGGCCACGCGCTGCATTGCAGGGATCACTGCCAATGCCAAGGGCTGCGAAGATACGCTGGAAAACAGTCTGGTTTTGGCGACAATGCTGGTGCCCCATTTTGGCTATGACCGCGCAGCCGAGGTTGCGAAGGCAGCGCTGAGTGATGGCGCATCGGTAATTGACACCGCGCTGCGCCTTGGCCTTGGCACAAGGGCCGAGCTGGATTTGGTGCTGCATGGCTAGGCGGGCGCGTTTATCCGCGCATATTGAAAAAAATTCGCCATTAGGTTGCAATCAAATGAAAAAGGGTTAACTGTTGACTGTAGACCTTTCCAAGATTTGCTTGGCAAAGGACAGCTTGATCACCGATGCATGGGTGACCTTGGGCAGCGGCCCCAACCCATTTAAAGGCAAAATGTGCCAAAATCGTTTGAAGTCAGCGCCCTAGCCGCCTTGATACTTGCATCCCCGCACAATCGCCGCATTGTGGTGATGGGGGTGTCAGGGTCTGGCAAAACCACCGTTGGCAAGGCTTTGGCGCGCGCTGTGGGTATTTTGTTCCGCGACGGCGACGATCTGCACCCTGCCAGCAATGTTGCAAAAATGCGCGCAGGCAAACCCCTTAACGACGACGACCGCTGGGGGTGGCTGGAATTGGTGGCCAATTCGCTGCGCCGCGATGCGCCCGTGGTTATTGCCTGTTCAGCCCTGCGGTCGGTTTATCGCAGCCATATCCGCGTAGCGACTGGAACCGCCGTGCAGTTTGTATATCTGTCTGGCACGCGCGATCTGATTGCCCAGCGCATCGCAACCAGCCAGCACAAACACCTGCCGCAGGGTCTGCTGGACAGCCAATTTGAAACGCTAGAACCCCCCAGCGCAGGCGATGCGATGATTATTCCGATCATTCTGACAGTGGCGCAGCAAGTGGCGATGATCCTAGAGATTTTGAGCGCCGGTGCTACATTTAGCGTGCCACTTCCCCCCACCCACTGAATCCTTTCCGCAACACATTTTCCCTATATCTAGCGCCGTGCAAAGTTTTCTAGCCAAGCTTTGTGCAATTGCGCTATAGGTTGTGTAATTCCGAGACACATCGGATTAGGCAGGAAACCTATCAACCAAGGAGCGCGCCCATGCGTTGCCCATTTTGCGGTAATGTTGACACGCAAGTGAAAGACAGCCGACCAGCAGAAGATCACGTTTCTATCCGTCGCCGCCGTTTTTGTCCCGCGTGCGGGGGGCGATTTACCACCTATGAACGCGTGCAACTGCGCGATTTGGTGGTGGTGAAATCGTCGGGCAAGCGCGAAGATTTTGACCGCAGCAAGCTGGAACGCTCTATCCGCATCGCCATGCAAAAGCGCCCGATTGACCCTGAACGCATTGACCAGATGATTTCGGGCATCGTGCGGCGGCTGGAAAGCCTTGGCGATACTGATGTTTCGTCCAAGATCATTGGTGAGATTGTTATGGAAAGCCTCGCACGGATTGATACCGTGGGCTATGTGCGCTTTGCCAGCGTGTATAAAAATTTCCAAGCCGCCGATGACTTTGACCGTTTTGTTTCGGAACTGCGGCCAAATCCTGCCTCGGAAGAGTGAGCGATTTAACCAAACATATGGCCCATGCCCTGCGTTTGGGTGCGCGGGGTATGGGGCAAGTTTGGCCCAACCCTGCTGTGGGCTGCATCATTGAAAAAGACGGGCGCATTTTGGGGCGCGGGGCCACGCAGGCGGGCGGGCGGCCCCATGCCGAAGTTGTGGCCTTGGCGCAGGCAGGTTCAGATGCGCGCGGGGCCACGGCCCACGTCACGCTAGAGCCTTGCGCGCATTTCGGCCATACGCCCCCTTGTGCGGCAGCGCTGATTGATGCGGGCATTGCCCATGTCAGCTATGCCATTGATGATCCCGATCCGCGCGTATCGGGGCGCGGCGCGGATATGCTGCGCGCGGCGGGTGTTCAGGTGACCTCTGGCGTTTTGGCCAATACGGCCCTTGCGGATCATGCGGGGTTTTTAAAGCGCGTGACGGCTCGACTGCCCTTTGTCACCTTGAAGATTGCCAGCAGTTTGGATGGGCGGATTGCTATGGCATCTGGCGAAAGCCAATGGATCACCACCCCCCCTGCCCGCGCAGATGTGCATGGGCTGCGGTCATCGCATGACGCGGTTATGGTAGGGTCGAACACCGCGCTGGCGGATGATCCTTTGCTGACTGTGCGCGGCATGGGCGCTGTGCGCCAGCCTGTGCGGGTGGTGGTCGATGGGGGATTGCGGTTTAACGCAGACTCGCAGCTTGGGCGCAGCGTAGATTTTGCACCTGTCTGGCTGCTGCATGGGCCGAATGCGCCCAGACCCGCGCGGCAGGCTTGGGCGGACGTTGGGGCCAAACTGTTAGAGGCGCCCATGCAAAACAATTACTTAGATTTGCGCGCGGGCCTTTCGGCGCTGGCGGCACAAGGCATCACCCGCATTTTGTGCGAAGGCGGCGGCGGGCTGGCGGGGGGGCTTTTGCGCGCGGGGCTTGTCGACCAGATTGCCCTTTACACCGCAGGATTGGCCATTGGCGGGGCGGGTTTACCAAGTATTGCAGATCTGGGCCTGCCCAAACTGGCAGATGCCAGCCGCCCGCGCCTGATTGAAAGCCGCCAGATTGGGCCAGATTTGTTCAGCCTGTGGCAGTTCTAACTACCAGTGACCTGTGTTGCCCATTGATGCCCAAGGCTCGCTTGGGGCAAGGCTTTCGCCCTTTTGAATCAGTTCAATCGACACATTGTCAGGGCTGCGCACAAAGGCCATATGCCCATCGCGAGGTGGGCGGTTGACGACAACGCCGTTAGCCGCCAAATGCGCGCAGGTGGCATAAATGTCATCCACGCCATAGGCCAAATGGCCAAAATGGCGGCTGTCCGATGGCAAAGCAGTATCTCCGTCCCAGTTGTAGGTCAGCTCGACTGGGCATTCGGGTTGGCCTTCGGGCGCCAGAAAGACTAAGGTAAAACGCCCACCTTCGTTGTCATATCGGCGCGTCTCGTGCAGGCCCAAAAGCTTGTAAAACGCGATGGATTTATCCAAATCCAAAACGCGCACCATCGTGTGTAAATACTGCAAACCCATGATCGCCCTTCCTGTTAGATGGCAAACATAGGCTGTAACAGGGCCTAAGGAAAGACCTTACAGCAGCCGCCGGTCGCGCGCGATCATCGCGGCTTGGGTGCGATTTTTCGCGCCCAGTTTGCGGCACAGTGTTTTGACATGCAGCTTGATGGTGACTTCCTGCAAATCCAAATCATTGGCGATTTCTTTGTTAGATTTGCCTGCCGTCAGCCCGATCAGCACATCACGCTCGCGCTTGGTTATTGCGGAATTTCCATCCACCTCTTCGCGGTGCATAAAGCCGAAGGGGGCAAACACCTCGCCCGAGGCCATAAATTTCACGGCCGATACAATCGACTTAGCCGCCAACGTTTTGGGCACAAATCCCACTGCACCCGCCTTGATTGCTTGTTCGGCCACGTTGCGGTCTGCCGTACCTGACAAAATCGCGACAGGCTTGCCTGCGTTGGCAGCAATCATCTTATTAAGCCCAATCAGCCCATCCATGCCCGGCATGGTATAGTCCAAAAGAACCAGTTCAAACGCGCCCTCTGCGGCCACGACCGCCAAAGCGTCGGTCAAATTGGCAGCCGTGCGCACCCCAAGGTCTGGTTCGTTTTCAAGAAACGCTGCCAGAGTGTCGCGCACCAGATCATGATCGTCTGCTAGAAGAATCTTCATAATCACCCCTCACTGCCAACTATGCCCATTTAGATATCGTATGACATGCCTTAAAAATTTCTTAGATCGCCTTCTGGCGACAAAGATAGACTTTTTTCTGCTTTTTGGCAAACTATTGAGCCGCCCAGCATATTTTTGTCGTATAAACGCGCAATCACGGTGCGCAAAGGGCACCTTGGAATAGAGTTAACGTCAAGTTTACATCAATTACTATCCAAAAGTATATGTTAATAGACTTTAGATTTCTAGCCTTTTGCGCAGGCGCATGGAAAACTAGTCGGAAGATTTACCAAGTTTCCAAGGAACCAGCAATATGACCACTTTTCCAACCTTGCAGCCAGCCCAATTTAAAGGCGTCACTATAGGCATTAACTGGCGCGCGTGGTTGCGGGCGTCCTTGGCGGTAGCGCTTCTCACTGGATTGCAAACCTTCGCGCAGCCTGCCTCGGCCGAACCTATATTGACCATATCAGGCGGGCCAGATGCTGCAGGCAACCCTATTGATATCACATATGATTTGGCAGCTTTGCAGGCTATGCCGAAATCCAGTTTTGTGACGGCAACGATGTGGACCGAAGGTGAGCAAAGCTTTGAAGGTGTTTCTTTGCATTCCCTGCTCGACATGCTTGGTGTGACATCGGGCAAGGTCATCGCCTCGGCAATCAACGACTACCGCATCGAAATACCTTTGGCCGACATCACCCCAGAGGCACCGATTATAGCCTACACACGCAATGGCGAAGAAATGATAGTGCGCGACAAAGGCCCGCTTTGGATTGTCTATCCCTATGACAGCGATCCGCAATATCAATCCGAAGTTGTGTTTTCGCGCAGCATCTGGCAGTTGAACCGTATCGAAATCGCACCCTAGTCTTTGGGGCGATGGCCCCAAGCAAAGTACAAGAGTTCACCTTGGTAAGACAGACCTTTTCGTTGAGTTCTATCGGGCCGACAGACCCAAATCGCCGATTTGCGGTGGGTTTGGCATCCGTTGTGCTGTTTTTATTGCTGGCCGCCGCGATCACAACGTCGGCGCGCCAAGCGCTGGTGCAGATGCGCGATTTAAATACAGCAAACTCTGACAACCTACAGTGGACGCTGTCGCAGACCGAAGTAGAGTTTTTGCAGTTCTACACTGCGCTGATCGTGGTCGAAGCAAACCCAACCGCAGATCTTGCTCCGTTGCGTCGCTGGTATGACATTTTTTACAGCCGCCTGAATGTGATCATGGGCGGGCCTGTCTATGGCAAGCTGGCCCAAGAGCCGAACATGACATCCGAATTTGAACGGATCAACGCGTATATGGACGCCGCCCTGCCCTATATCGACGGGCCGGACGACGCGCTGCGGGCACAGTTGCCAAAGATGTACGAAGGTGCGGTAAAGCTGCGCGTCGATGTGCGTAACGTCACGCTAGAGGGTATTCGCGTGTTTTCGAAACTGGCCGACGGGCAGCGCCTTTCCGTCAGCGACACTATGGCGCGCATTGCGATGCTGACAGTGGGGCTGATTTTGCTGCTGCTGCTGGCCGTGTTCTTTTTGGCGCGCGTTTATGGCGTGACCCGCCGCCAAGCCATTGAAAACAAAACAACCCGCGATCGATTGCAGGCGATGCTGAACACGTCTCTTGATGCCGTTTTGGTGGTTGATCGCGAAGGTAACTTTATTGAATTCAACGGTGCTGCCACAGAAATTTTTGGCTATTCTGAAGCCGAGGCACTTGGCGCGGATATGACCAAGTTGATCTTTGCCGACCATCTGATTGCGGCCCATAACGAAGGAATGCGCCGCCATTTGGAAACGGGCGAGCAGCGCATCATCGGCAAGGGCCGCGTGCAAGTGCAGGCCAAGCGAAAAACGGGCGAAGTCTTTCCCGTCGAGCTGTCAGTTGCCAAGACCATGTCCCAAGATGGCGAGATTTTCGTCAGCTACTTGCGCGACATTTCCGACCGAATGATCGCAGAAGAGCGTCTGACAAAAGCCCGTGACGAGGCGCTGGCGGGCGAACGTGCCAAGGCGCGCTTTTTGGCGGTCATGAGCCACGAAATGCGCACGCCTTTGAATGGGCTTTTAGGATCGCTTGACTTGCTAAAGGTGACGCCACTTTCGGAAAAACAGGCCGAATTTGTCGATGTTATGCAGAAATCGGGCGAATTGCTGTTGCATCATGTCACCGACGTGCTTGACATTGCGCGGCTAGAAAGTGGGCTCATCGAGGGTGACAATGTGGCGCTGGATTTGGACGATTTGGTTCAAGACGCGCTGGAAAGCCAAGCCGCGCTGGCGCAGGCCAAGGGGCTGACGCTGCGCTATCGCCCCGAGGCGGGCGCGATTGGCATGGTTATAGGGTCTGCCCTTAGGTTGCGGCAAGTTCTGCTGAATTTGATCAGCAACGCGATTAAATTCACCGAACATGGGCTGGTGGAATTGCAGGCTGCTGTTGTGAACGAAGGCGGCGGGGGCAATCCGCGCTTGTCGCTGCGCGTGCGTGATACGGGAATAGGCATTGCTTTGGCGGATCAGGCCCGTGTGTTTGACGATTTTGTCACCCTCGACAGCAGTTTTGGCCGCAGGGCCGACGGCACGGGGCTGGGTCTGGGTATTGCGCGGCGGATCGTGCAATCGATGGGCGGCGAAATTGGCGTGGTCAGCCAGCCCAAGCTTGGCGCGACCTTTTGGGTTGATCTGCCCTATCGCAACCCCACGCTGGAGCCATCTGCGCCCGGAAACAAGCCTAAAACAAAATCGGCAAAAGCGCCAAGGTATAGCCGCAACGCTAAAGCAAAGGGTGCAGTCAAACCTTTGGACATTCTGGTGGTGGAAGATAACCAAATCAACCGATTTATCCTGCGTGAAATGCTGCTGGCTGCGGGCCACAAGGTGACCGAAGCCGTCGATGGTCTTGAAGGTGTGCAGTTGGCGCAAAAAAGCCATTTCGATCTTATTTTTATGGATATTTCCATGCCCGCGTTGGATGGAATTGCCGCCACAGTAAGGCTGCGTGCCGGAACTGGCCCCTGCGCCAATGCCCCCATTATTGCGCTGACCGCCCATGCCCTGCCCGATGATCGCGCGTTATTTTTGGCATCTGGCATGAACGCGGTTTTGAACAAGCCGCTGGATCGTGACATGTTGATGCATGTGCTGGCGGAACTGACGGTTTTGCCAATGCCAAAGCCAGTGGTAAAACCAGCCAGCAGCGTGCAAACGGAGCGCCCAAAACGGCGGGCCAAACCCAGCCCCGGCCATGCTATAGCCGCCGAAACTGGTGAAGACGAAAATTTTCACCTGACTGGCCAAGTCAAAACCATTGCCCCCAAACTGCCTATCTTGCGCAACAGCACCTTGGACGATTTAAAATCGGCGTTGGGGGCACCGCGGCTGACCGGGCTGACGTCTCGCTTTTTGACCGAAGGTGCAACAACGCTGACCAAAAGCGAAAGCGCGCTGCGCACAGGTGAATTGTCCGCCGTGCAAGCGATGGTGCACAGCCTTGCAGGGTCTGCCGCCACCTTTGGAGCGCTGGCGTTGCAGGCCCATTTGGCCCAAATGGAAACCGATCTAAAGGCGCAAAATGGCGCAGCGGCGCTGGCGGCTTTGCCAAAGCTGTCTGAACTTTTGCATCAAACCGAAAACGCGATGACGCGGCAAATGGCGTCTTAGTTAGGCAAGTGGCAGCAGCGCCAGCCATCCGGCCAGGGCGCCAATCTGCTGGGCTGCGCCCAAAACATCGCCCGTTTGCCCGCCGATTTGCCGCATTGCCAGCAAAGCGAGGGCCGATTGCGCCAAGGCTATCGATGCTGCAACGATCAGTCCTGCACCAAGGCCCAATGCAAACATCAGCACTAATGCGCCAAGGCTAAGCGCCTGCGCCATGCCGCGCGCCGTCACCCCCGCCGCCGACTGGCCCAGACCCTGCGCGCGCGCCGATGGCATAACCCGCAGCATCACCGTAAGTCCTGCGCGCGCGGCCGCCTCGACAGCAATTAGCGCCAGCATTGCCGCAGCGGGCGAAATCTGTGCCAAAGTCGATAAGGCAAGAACCCGCAGCACCAGCGACAAAATCAGCGCCAAGGTGCCATAGCTTCCAATGCGGCTGTCACGCATAATCTCAAGCTTGCGCGCCGTATCGCGCCCGCCGCCAAAGCCATCAGCCAAATCGGCCAGCCCGTCTTCATGCAGCCCTCCCGTGGCCAAAACACCTGCGGTAATGGCCAGCACTGCAGCAACAGGCGCAGGCAGGCCCACTGCAAGCGCACCGCCCAAAACGGCCGCGCCAATTCCGCCCACCAGCGCCCCAACAATTGGATAGGCCCAGGCCGCATCGGCAAGGCTGGGGACCGCGCCCGAAATGCGCCCCGCTGGCAAGCGCGTCAGCAGCATCAAGGCCACTTGCACCGCGGCAAGATGTGGACGCAAACTGAACGCGGAAGGCTGCTTCATGCGCCGGAAACTCCTGCCTCGCCAAAGGTGGCCATACCGTTGTGACAGGCCAAGGCACCGCGCAAAATCCCAAGGGCCAGCGCCGCGCCCGACCCCTCGCCAAGACGCATATCCATTTCTAAAATCGCAGGTTTATCCATTTCTGCCAGCAGTTTGCGGTGCCCCTTTTCTGCGCTTAGATGCCCGATCAGGCAATGATCCAGCAGGCTTGGCGCAACCGAAAACAGCGGGGCGACGGCGGCAGTGCAGATAAAGCCATCCAAAACCACGGGGATGGATTTGACCCGCGCCGCCAGCACTGCCCCGCAAATTGCCGCCTGCTCGCGCCCGCCAAAAGCGACCAGCGCCGCCATGCCTTTGGGGGAATTATGGCGCGATAGCCCTGCCTCGATTGCGGCCACTTTGCGCGCCTGCCCTGCGGCATCTGCCCCCGTGCCCGCGCCAACCCATGCTTCGGCCCCACCGCCAAAAATACTGGCGCAAAGCGCGGCCGCCACGGTCGAATTGCCAATGCCCATTTCGCCCAAAATCAGCACATCGGCCGCGATGTCGACAGCATCGACGCCCGATTTTAGGGCGGCCAAAACCTCGGTTTCGGTCATTGCGGCATGGGCGGTAAAATCGGCTGTAGGCCGGTTTAAATCCAGCGCCACAACGTGCATATCGGCGCCATTCGCGCGGCAAAGCTGGTTAATCGCCGCCCCGCCTGACTGAAAATTGGCCACCATCTGCGCGGTGACTTCTTGCGGGTACGGGTTCACACCTTGGGCACAAATGCCGTGATTGCCTGCAAAAATCAGCGCCTGCGCGCGGGCAATTTTGGGCCGCGCATTTCCGCGCCATCCCGCCATAAACACCGCCAAGTCTTCCAGCCGCCCCAGTGATCCGGGCGGTTTGGTCAGGTTACTTTGCCGTGCCAAGGCCTGCGCGCGCGCACCCTCATCCGGCCCTGGCATTGTGGCAGCGATGGTGGCAAAGTCACTGAGACTTTTGAAATTTAAGGGCATTTTTGTTCCTACTTAATGCGCACTGGTAACCCGCTGACTGCTAGTAACACCTCATCTGCCAGCGCCGCAACCTCTTGGTTAAGAATACCTTGCGCGTCGCGAAATGCGCGGGCAAGGGCATTGTCTGGCACAATTCCCATGCCAATTTCGTTAGTGACCAAAACGACAGGCGCGCGCGCGCCGTGCAAAGCAGCGCATAGCCGCTGCGTTTCTTGGCCCACGTCTTGCCCGTGATACATCACATTATTTAACCACATCGTCAGGCAATCTATCAGGCGCGTTCCCTGCCCTTCGGTTGCTACAAGTGCGCCCACCAGATCCAAAGGCGCAGCAAAATCGCGCCATTCCGCCCCCCGCCGCGCGCGGTGTGTGTCCACGCGCGCGCGCATTTCATCGTCAAAAATTTCCGCTGTGGCGATATAGGTTGCGGGCCGCCCCAACGCCAAACAGCGCGCTTCGGCCAGTTTACTTTTTCCCGACCGCGCCCCGCCAGTTACCAAAACAATCATCTGCGCCTCTTGCTCCGAAGGCATAAATAAATCAGATAGAGGGCGATTAGGCCAGAGCGAATCCGCCCCAATGTCCAGCACCACAAGTATTGCCGATATCTTGCTGATACGCCACGCGCCCAGCCTGGATGGCGGAGCTATGGCTGGGCGGCGCGATGTTGCGGCCGATTGCAGCAACACTGCGGCCATTGATGCGCTGCGCGCGCGGGTCAATATCGGCGCAAATGATACGCTGCACGCCAGCCCCGCCCTGCGCTGCATGCAAACCGCCGCCGCCCTATGGGACGTATCGCCGCGCCAAGACCCCAGCCTGCGAGAGCAAGATTTCGGTGATTGGGAGGGGGCCCCTTACGCCAACCTGCCCGACATTGGCCCGCTGGCGCAGCACGCATTAGCAGCATTTACCCCGCCAAATGGCGAAAGTTTTGACGCGCTTTGCGCCCGCGCTACGCCCGCCCTTTTGGCCCTGCCTGCTGGCCGCCACATTATCGTGGCACATGCTGGCATTGTCCGCACCGCGATTGGGCTGGCTTTGGGGGCGGCGCATCTTGGCCTTGGATTTTCGGTTGCCCCCCTATCGCTAACCCGGCTGTCGCGCGATCTGGCCACGGGCACTTGGGCCATTCATGCGGTGAATTGGGTGGGGCAGTGATGGGGGGCAAGATGGGCCAAAGCGTCAGCGTTGCGGGCCATTTTGGCGAGTTGATGCAGGGCCGCTTGGGGGAAGGTGGCCCCTTGGCCCTGATTTCTTTGCCCTGCCCAAACCTTTACCTCACCGCCACAGCATTGCCCGCACAGGGGCTGTCCATTCACACACCCCTCGGCGCGCCCAATGTCACCCCAGCCCGTGCACGGGCCTTTTTGGCGCAGCTTAATCTGCGGCTGAACGCCAAGGTCACGCTGGCCCCGCAGATGCCAGTGGGCGCGGGGGCTGGCGCATCGACTGCCGCGCTGGTCAGTTTGGCGCGGCTGGCGGGGTGGCGTGGCGGTGATTTGGCGCTGGCCAGCGCTTGTGTGGCCAGCGAGGGGGCTAGCGACCCGCTGATGCTGCGCCGGCCTGCGCAGATGCTCTGGGCCAGCCGCGAGGGCCGCGTTTTGGCCCTGCTGACCGCCCCACCCGCATTTGACATTTTGGGCGGATTCTGGGGTGATGGCCAGCGAACAAACCCCGCAGATTTGCACTTTCCCGATATTTCAGCCCTGCTAATAGGTTGGGAACAGGCCGCAAAATCGCAAGATTTAGGGGCGCTAGCGAAACTGGCCACAACATCTGCGCAGGCCACCCTTGCCCTGCGCAATGTTCAAAGTGATCCCACCGCAGCGCTTGCGACCCGCCTTGGCGCGCTGGGCTATTTGATCGCGCATACAGGATCGGCGCGCGGGCTGATCTTTGCAAAAGGCACAGTGCCGCAGAACGGACGTGCCGCCCTGCGCGCGGCGGGCCTATCGCGCGCTCTGATCTTTGGCTATAGGGGCGTATGATGTTTGCTGCAGCCATGTTGATCGCCCTTGCCATTGATGCAGCCATTGGTTGGCCCGATGCGCTGTATCGCCGCATCGGCCACCCTGTCACATGGATTGGCGCGTTAATATCGGCACTTGAGGCGCGGCTGAACGTGGATGGCGCGGCCCGCAAATGGAATGGGGTCGTGACCTTTGCCATCGTGGTCACCGCTGCTACTCTGCCCGCATATGCCATCACGCTGGCCTTGCCGCAGGGCTTGCTGGGGGCGGTTATCACAGGTATTTTGGCTTGGCCTTTGGTTGCGGCGCACTCGATGTATACCCATGTTGCGGCAATAGCACGGCCTTTGCAGGCTGGGGATTTGACGTCGGCGCGCTATGAAGTGTCCATGATCGTCGGCCGCGATCCTGCGCAACTCGGCAGCGAGGGCGTCGCGCGCGCGGCGCTGGAAAGTCTGGCGGAAAACACATCAGACGGCATCATCGCGCCCCTATTTTGGGGCGTGATCTTTGGCCTGCCAGGCATTGCAGCCTATAAGGCAATCAATACGCTAGACAGTATGATTGGCCATAAAACCCCTCGCTATCAAGACTTTGGCTGGTTTTCTGCGCGCACGGATGATTGGGTCAACCTGATCCCCGCACGCCTGACGGGCGCGCTGTTTGCTCTGGCCTCGCCTGCACCGCACCGCGCTTGGGCGGTGATGCTGGCCGATGCAAGCGCGCACCGATCCCCCAACGCAGGCTGGCCCGAGGCCGCGCTTGCAGGCGCGCTGAACATTCGCCTATCTGGCCCACGGATATATGAAAACCATATCGCAAACGAGCCTTGGCTGAACGCCACCGCGCTTGATCCAAGCCCCGCGCATATCACCCAAGGCCTGCGCATTTATATACGCGCGCTGGCGGTGATGGCGGGGCTTATGGTGGCAGTGACTGTTCTGATTTGACCAGCGAAGGGGGGGGCTCGCCCCCCCAGCCCGCAAAAGGCGGGCTACCCCCCGAGGATATTTTTCGAGTAGGGAAGCAGGCAGATCATTGCGGCTTCCTAACTCTGCAAATATCCTCGGGGGTGAGCGAAGCGAGGGGGGCGAGCCCCCCTTCTATCACGGAAGGAAAAGCTCCATGATTGACAAAACCCGTGACCACGGCGGCAACATTGGGGCGGCGATTGCACAGTTTGGCGGGCAACCGGATGATTGGATTGATCTGTCAACGGGGATCAACCGTATGGCTTATCCCATTGCCAATATGCCGCCCGCACTGTGGCATCGCTTGCCCACGGGCGAGGATATGGCACAAGCTCTGGCGGCAGCGCAGCAACATTACGGCGTGACGGCCCCTGCAATGATCTGCGCGGGCGCGCAGGCGGCGATACAAATGATCCCGCAGTTGCGCGCTGCAGGGCGGGCGGTGGTGCTGAGCCCAAGTTATAACGAACATGCCGCCTGTTTGCGCGCGCAGGGCTGGAAGGTGAGCGCCGCGCCAGATTTAGCGGCGATGCGCGGGGCGGATTTGGCCGTGCTCGTCAACCCCAACAATCCTGATGGGCGGGTCTTTACCCCTGACGAACTGCTTACACTGCTGCCGAAAGTGGGGCTGCTGATTGTGGATGAAAGCTTTTGCGATGTGGCCCCGCATCTGACACTTTTGCCCCATGCAGGGCAGGATAAGCTGCTGATCTTGCGATCTTTTGGCAAGTTTTGGGGGCTTGCAGGGGCGCGGTTTGGTCTGGTGTTTGGCCCGCAATCGGATGTGCAAGCACTGCGCGCCTTGGCGGGCCCGTGGCCTGTGTCTGGCCCTGCGCTGCATATCGCGCGCGCTGCTTATGCCGATACCCATTGGGCCCATGCGACCCGCGCGCGGCTGTCGCAAGATGCCGCAAAGATGGATGATTTGGCGCGCGGGGCGGGGTGGCGCGTGGTTGGCGGGTGCGATTTGTTTCGTTTGTATGACACGCCAGATGCAACTGCAGTGCAAATCCGCCTTGCACGCGCGCATATTTGGAGCCGCATTTTTCCCTATTCCGCAACATGGCTGCGCCTTGGCCCTGCAGGCGCGGCGGATGAGTGGGAAAGGCTGGCCGCTGCGCTGACCTAGATTGGCATAAGCGCCCAATAGTCCAAATCCAGCAGCACGTCGGGGCTGTATTTGCCATCCGCGCCGCGCAAGGGGCCAGCCTTGGCGGCCTTGTGGCCGACCAGCCGCAGACGGATTGCGCCCACGTTCGGGGCTGATGTTTCCGCCATATCCAAAACCTCGCTCCATGCACGCACTGTGTCGCCTGCAAAGGCGGGGTTGGCATGTGCGCCACCATTCAGCCCCACAATCATTTGCGCGTTGGCGAGCCCGTTGAACGACAGTGCGCGCGCCAGCGATATAATATGCCCGCCGTAAATCAATCGCCTGCCATCGGGGCGGCTCAAGGCATCAAAATGCACTTTTGCCGTATTTTGCCACAGGCGTGTGGCAAGCATATGCTCGGCTTCCTCAAGGGTGACCCCGTCAACATGGTCAATCACCTCGCCCAGCGCATAATCGCGCATGCGGTGCGCCTCCCCCGCAAGGGTGAAGTTATAGCGCGTAAAATCAAGCCCTTGCGGGATCATCAGATCGCCCACGGCCAGCGCCGCTGGCAGATCGGGTATGTGCGGCGCGTGCGGCGCGCTGGCCGCGTCACGCTTTTTCACCATGACCCAGCGGGTGTATTCCAGCACGACAACGCCGTACTGGTTGACGCCTTCTGAGCGCACATAAACCACGCCCGATTGACCGTTCGAGTTTTCCTTGAGCCCAATCACCGTGCTGCGCGCCGTCAGGGTATCGCCTGCGTGTACGGGTGCCAGCCAGCGCCCTGCCGCATAGCCCAAATTCGCCACGGCATTTAGCGAAATATCGGGCACGGTTTTGCCGAAAACAGCGTGAAAGGTAATTAAATCATCCAGTGGGCTGGCAGGCAAGCCGCACGCGCGGGCGAATTCATCGGATGAATACAGCGCATGGCGGGCGGGATACAGCGCCTGATACAGCGCCCTCTCGCCGCCCGACAGGCTGCGCGGGATCGCATGGGCAATCACCTCGCCCAAGCGGTAATCTTCAAAAAACCGACCCGAGTTGGTTTTATTGCCCATGAGTTTTCCCTATTGCTGGCCAAGTTTCATATCGGGGTGATAATCGCCCGTGACATCCTTTACCAAAGCCTGACCGCAGCGCATAACCTCGGTCTTGGCATCATAGGCATAGGTGGGGTTCCCAAAAAGCTGCCAGCCGTTGGACAGCGCCTCGCTGACCTTATGACAAAAGGCCGAAGTGTCGTCATCTGACAGAAAACGGTAAAGCTGCGCCATGATTTATCCAAACGGCCAATAACCAAGATAGGTGTGCAGCCATGCGATGGCGCCAAAAACACCAAGGCTGGCAATGCCATAGCCGATATCATAGATCACGGGACCAGCGGCGGGGCGGGCCCATTCTTGCATTTTGTTGATTTTGATCATGTCAAAAACAGCCCAAGCCAGTATGCCGCCGAACAAGATCGCCGATGCCAGATCGCCGTTCACCACCAAATGCGCCAGCGCCCAAACCTTGACCGCGCCCAGCATCGGGTGGCGCATTTTGCTGCGCAAAAGACCTGGCACATAGCCAAGATTAAGAAGGAACACCGCAATCAGCATGAGTAAGTTATTAACATGGGTGAAAAATGCAGGCGGGTTCCACAATTGAATCACATCAGCCCCGCGATAGCCCAAAATCATCAGACCCAGCGCAACCAATGCCAAAAGCGCAGCCACGCCTTTACCCCGCGCATCGCCCATTGAGGCGCGAAAAATGGGGGTAACGCGTTTCATCAAATGCGAATAGGCCCACAAAATTACGCCCAGCGTTAAGATTAAAAAATTCATTGGCTACTCCATCGCCGCTATCGCCTCTGCTTTCATCAGCAGGGCCTTCGCGGTGACGATATGCATGTTTTCAACGATTTTACCATCCACAACTGCGACCGCTTGGCCCGCGCCAAGCGCAGCGTCAAATGCTGCAATCTGGCGGTGGGCAAGGTCAATCTCGGCGACAGATGGGGCAAAGGCGGCGTTGGCGATGGGCAGTTGCGCGGGGTGGATCAGGGTTTTGCCATCAAAGCCCATATCGCGGCCCTGCGCACATTCCAGTGCCAAACCCGCGTCATCCCGAAAGGCATTGAATACCCCGTCCACAATCACGCGGCCATGGGCGCGGGCTGCCAGTAGGCACAGGCCCAGCCCCGTTTGCAGCGCCAAACGATCACTGCGATGGCGCGCGCCGAGTTCCTTGGCCAGATCATTCGTGCCCATCACCATACCCGCAAGGGCGGGGTGGGCCGCGATTTGCGCGGCGTTTAGGATGCCCAGCGCAGTTTCCATCATAGCCCAAAGCGGTTTGGCGGGGGCTAGGGCATGGGCTGCGTCCAAATCTTGGGCGGCGCTGACCTTGGGCAGCAGCAGCGCATCTACTCCGGCATGATGCGCAAATGCTGCCATATCTGCATGGCCCCAGTCGGTATCCAGCCCATTTACCCGAACTATCCGCGCACGGCGGTCATAATCGCCCTGCAGCGCCACAACCAAGGCTGCACGGGCGGTCTGCTTTTCGGCAGGGGCCACGGCATCTTCCAAATCAAAGATAATCGCGTCCGCAGGCAGGTTTTGCGCCTTTTCCAATGCGCGTGCATTCGAGGCGGGAATATACAAAACCGACCGATAGGGGCGTTGGGGGGCGGCTGACATGATTCCTCGCAGTAACAATATTGCGCCAAATGGCACGATTTCGTCACTTTCAGCAAGGCCATAAATGCCGCAGCGCAGAAAAAAAATCTGCGGCGTCCCAGTTGTGGCATGGAACAGGGGTAGAACGCCCCGCTCGTTAACCATTTGCCCACCGATTGGGCGCAGCATAGGCCTATCCCCACATGAAAGGCCCTCGCCATGCCCACAAACCTGCAAACGCGCCTTTTCGCCCTGTCCTTTGGGTTTGTCCTGCTGATCTTGGCCACGCAAAACGCCCAGGCGCAATCTGCCCAATGCGCCCCGCGCCCCGATGTGCTGACCGCCTTGGCAACCAAATATGGCGAGGCGCGGCGCGGCATTGGGATCGCAGGTCAAAACGCGGTGATGGAGCTGTTTGTTAATCCAGATACGGGCACGTGGACGATTACTGCCACATCGCCCGATGGCAAGACATGCTTAATTGCCTCGGGCAGCAATTTTGAAGGGGTCAGCGACCCTGCCCCAGCCAAGGGCATCCCTGCCTAGGTGATTGACCGCTTGGCTTTGCATCATCGCGGCCCATTTGCGCCAAGTTTAGGAAACAGGGTAAGTTTTCGTCGGTAAATGCGCGAAAATTTAAGGGAAACCAGACATCAATTTGCAGAAAAACAGAAACGATCCGCGCGATTTAATTCAGAAGATGGACAATCAGGTGCAGTTTTCTTAATCTTTCAGCGCGGCAAGTTTTAGCCTTTGTCCATGGCCGCGATGAAAGTCAGTTGCGCAGCATTTACGATTTCTGGACAGTTCAAAAAAAACTACTTACAGGCGCTTATTTTACAGGCGCTTTATTCGTGTTTGGCGCCGCCGCATGGATTTGGAGCGGCACCTCATCGCGCTCTATTGATCGTGCACAGATTACCGATCAATCCATGTTTCAAGCGCAAATTGTCCGTCCAAATGCAGGCAGTGATCGCCCCCTCGCCCACTACACCGAACACCTGACATGGTTGCCCAACATCGGGAAAGGCTCCCGCCCCGTGGATCGCAACAGCAATGCTTGGACGAACAATTACGCCGTCGGCTATTGGCTATCCGTCCCGCCACAAGACCTGCCCGATATCCTGAAGCGCTTGAAAGTGGTGTTCGAGCCCATTGATTTGCCCCGCGAGATAGCCGGGTCCGAGCGGGATATCATCCTGCGTGAATATGACCTGCGGGTCGGCGAGAACATCGACGCAAAAACCGCCGAAGTAGTGGAGGCGTTCCTGTAGGAAGGCAGCGCCATCGCCGCATCCGTCATCGGCACGCAAGACATATCATGGCGGTGACTTCTGATCTGCGGCCAAGGCCTTTGGCGCCGAAACCCATCGCTCCGGACGCACCGGCGTAGCCTTCATCGGAACGGATCCAAGCCCATGAAACATCTCGCCGTTGCTTATGCCCTAATCCTGCTTGCCGGTTGCCAAAAGGAGGAAAAGGCGGGTGCCACGACCGAGATCAACCCCGGCGGCATCGAATACGTGCGGCTTCACATTCCGAAGGCCGAAGGTTTCGCGATCCAGATTGCCTGGCCCTGCAACTGGGCCTTGCGCAGCGATGTCAATCAGGCCGTGCCCAATATCGGGACAGACCTGATCCTTGCAGGCGGAGCCGAGAGATTCACACCAGGTGAGGTGGTAGAAACTTTTGCCGATCTGAACGCCGAGGGGGCAATGTAGGTGACGGCCGATCACCCGCCTGGGCAGTTGATTACGCCCAAGGAAAACTGGGACAAAGCCATTGAGATTGGGACAGCGCATCTGGCAAAACCAACAAAGGATCAATGTTGGTTCAAAAGCATCCAGCAGAGCTTTGCCGCCAACATGGCCGAAACGGCGTCGCAACGCGCCAGCGGCGGCGAGATCCCACTTTCCTTGTTCGGCAAGACGCTGTCATGATCATGCGTGGGTGAAAAGATCTGGGCTATTCTGCTGCGTTTAATGAAACACGGCATGATTTGCTTCGGCGATAATTGCAGCGGGGCATTGCTGCAAAGCGTCCTCAAAGTGCGCAATGCTCAGCACAATGCTCAGCACCAGCGCCAGCGCAATGCCATCACAATGCCATCACAATGCCAGCGCAATGCCAGCCCCTTCCAAGTCCGCACATTCTGCAAAAGTCTTGCCATCAGGCCGCCCGTCTCGCGGGATCGCCATTTTTTCTTTTTGCAACTTATTTTATGTAATGGGTCAGAGGGCGAGTTAAACCTATCATGCCGTTTCTGATCGGGAACCCGTCCTCAAGGTGCTCCAACCACAGTTGCCAAGACGGCCAGCGGGCTGTTAACACTCAAGTCATGCCGCGCGCCGCAGGGTCTTTGCGCCATAAGATCAGGAGATTTACGCCATGATACCCGCTGCCCTGCAACACGCGGCGTTTCGCCGACTTTTTGGCGCGCAACTGATCGCCCTTACGGGTACGGGGTTGGCCACAGTGGCCTTGGGTTTGCTGGCCTTGCAATTGGCGGGAGACAGCGCTGGCGTTGTTTTGGGCACCGCTCTTGCGATCAAGATGACCACCTACGTCTTTTTATCGCCCCTTGCCGCAGCTTTGGCCGAACGACTTCCGCGCCGCAGCTTTCTGATTGGTCTTGACCTTATCCGCGCTACGGTCATGCTATGCTTGCCTTTTGTTGATCAACTTTGGCAAATATATGTGCTGATCTTTTTGTTGCAGGCCGCTTCGGCGGGATTTACGCCTGCCTTTCAGGCGGTTATTCCAGATGTTTTGCAAAATGACCGCTCTTACACATCGGCCTTGTCGTTGATGCGTATCGCCGAGGATGCAGAACAAATCATCTCGCCGCTGCTGGCGGTTCTTCTGCTTGGATTTGTTGGTTTTCCTGACCTGTTTATTGGAACGGCGATAGGGTTTGCTTGCTCGGCATGGCTGATAGCTGTTACGCCGATAGCAGCCAAATCACGTCCAACTGACGCGAACTTTTGGGGCCGCGCAAGGACAGGCGTGCAAATTTATACCCTTACCCCGCGCCTACGCGGGCTGTTGGCACTAGAGGCAGCCGTTGCCGCAGCGGGCGCGATGGTTTTTGTGAACACAGCCAGTCTGGCCGCGCAGCTTGCGCCGCAGGATACTGGCCGCGCCATCGCCCTAGCTATGGGTGCATTTGGGGCGGGTTCCATTGCAGCGGCGGCCTTTGCCCCAAGCCTGCGGCGTTTTGCTGACCGCTGGGTTATGATAAGTGGTGCGGCAATCATGACCTTGGGTTTGATCTGTCTGCCATGGATGACCGCACATCTGTGGGCGGTAATGCTGATTTGGGCCGTGATGGGCGCTGGATTTTCCTTGAACCAAACGCCCATTGGCCGCGTGCTGACACAGTCCTGTACCCAAGATGATCGCACTGCAACCTTTGCAGCACAGTTTGCTTTGTCGCACTTGTTCTGGCTGTTCACCTATCCTTTGGCGGGGCTGCTGGGCGCAGCGGTAGGGTTGCAGATCACGGCACTGATTTTGGCGGGTATAGCCCTCGTTGGACTTTTCGCCGGAGCGCTGCTTTGGCCTGCGCAAGACATCGCGATCCTTGCGCATGACCACGCCGATTTGCCGCCCGATCACCCGCATCTTGCCCAACACATCGGGCCCGCGGCTCACGGTCACGTCTTTGTAATTGACGTATTGCACCCGCGTTGGCCGAATTCGGCGGGGCGGTTGTGATTGCTCTGCTTGGCCTGTTTGGAGCGGCGCTGATTGCCGCAACCCTGATCCCTGCGCAATCCGAAGCGGTGCTTGTGGCGCTGCTGCTGGCGGGCACTTATCCCGTTTGGTTGCTGCTGGTGGTGGCCAGTGCGGGCAATGTGCTGGGCGCAATCATCAACTGGGGTGTTGGCCGATATGCTGCAAGCTTTTCGCAGCGGCGCTGGTTTCCTGCCAGCCCTGCACGGTTGGAACAGGCGGCGGGGTGGTATCGCCGTTGGGGCTATCTTAGCCTGCTTGGGTCTTGGCTGCCGGTTGTTGGCGATCCGATCACGGTGGCCGCTGGGTTTCTGCGCGAGCCGTTATGGCGCTTTACCCTGCTTGTGACACTGGCCAAAGCGGGGCGCTATGCGGTTGTGGCGGCGGTGACATTGCAGTTTATTTGAATATACTAAATCACCCCTGCCCCGCGCGCGCCATCCCAAATCAGCTTAATCGAAATGGCCAGCAGCGCCCACGTCACTGCTTGGAAGAAAAGCTTTTCAGGTAGCAGCCGCACCAACCGCACCCCGCCATAAACGGACAACGCGGCCACTGGCATCAACATAACCGCCACCTTCAGATTGGCTGGCGAGAATTGGCCAAGCGCAGCATAAGGGATCAGTTTGATCGCGTTTAAATAGGCAAACAACATGGTGCTTGTTCCAGCAAACACCAGCTTTTCCATCCGAAGTGGCAGCGCATACACTTGAAAGGGCGGCCCACCTGCATGGCTGACAAAACTGGTAAAGCCCGTAAGCGCGCCCCAAAATACCCCGCGCCCAACATCGGCGCTGCGCGCGGCCGGATCCCTTTTGCGCAGCAGCAGGCTCATCGAAAATGCCACACCAATCAGCCCCACCAGCGCCGTCACAGCCCATTCAGGCGTGATGCTGGCTGTAGCCCAGCCAGAACCCACGCCCAACGTGCCACCCGCCGCCAAAATCACCAAAACGCGGCGGTTGAAACTGGCGCGATAGGCATAAAGCGCGAAAAAGTCCGACAGCACATAAACGGGCAAAAGCAGACCTGCCGCAGTGATCGGCGATATGGCCAGCGAAAGAACGGGCACGCCCAGCACACCCACCACAGGCAGGCCGCCCTTGCCCACGCCCACAAACGCTGTCGCCAACCCCGCCATTGCCCAGAAAAATACGCTGTCCATCTGCCGACCTTTCAATTTTCAAAATCGTTAGCGCAAACATCCGCCCCCTGCCAGCCAAAGCGTAAAATGCGCCCAACCCGACCCTTGCGCGAAGGGGCAATTTGCGCTTAGGAGTTGCGCGAACTTCACGTTAACCTTGGGGGACTATTTATGGCACGGCCCAAAATCGCGCTGATCGGCGCAGGTCAAATCGGTGGCACGCTGGCGCATCTGGCAGCAATTAAAGAACTTGGTGATGTCATCTTGTTTGATATCGCAGAAGGCACCCCACAAGGCAAGGCGCTGGATATCGCGCAATCGGGCCCCTCGGAAGGCTTTGATGCGGTGATGAAAGGTGCAAATTCTTACGCCGATATCGCTGGCGCAGATGTGTGCATCGTCACCGCTGGCGTTCCGCGCAAGCCTGGAATGTCGCGCGATGACCTTCTGGGCATCAACCTGAAAGTGATGAAGTCCGTTGGCGAAGGCATCAAGGCGCACGCGCCAAACGCCTTTGTGATCTGCATCACCAACCCTCTGGATGCGATGGTTTGGGCGCTGCGCGAGTTTTCTGGCCTGCCGCATCACATGGTGGTCGGCATGGCTGGGGTGCTGGATAGCGCGCGTTTCCGCCATTTCTTGTCGGTCGAATTTGGCGTCTCAATGCGCGATGTGACGGCCTTCGTTTTGGGCGGGCATGGCGATACGATGGTGCCATCGGTGCGCTATTCCACAGTCGGCGGCATTCCGTTGCCCGATCTGGTGGCGATGGGCTGGACCACGCAGGAAAAGCTGGACGCGATTGTACAGCGCACGCGCGACGGCGGGGCTGAAATCGTCGGCCTGCTGAAAACGGGTTCTGCGTTCTACGCACCTGCAACCAGCGCAATTGAAATGGCCGAAGCCTTCCTAAAAGATCAAAAACGCATCCTGCCCTGCGCCGCCTATTGCGACGGCGAGTTTGGGCTGAAAGGCATGTATGTAGGCGTGCCCACCATCATCGGCGCTGGCGGGATCGAACGGATTGTGACGATCAAACTTTCGGACGATGAACAGGCGATGTTCACCAAATCGGTGGATGCTGTGAAGGGTCTGGTTGAGGCATGTAAGGCGATTGATCCGTCGTTGAAATGAGCTTCGCGCTGAAGTGATTTTGGCAGCAGGAAATTGGCGCGCGTCCAAAAAGGGGCGCACGTTTTTTATTGCCCTTCCTAACTCCCCAAATATCCCGCGGGGGGCGGAAGCGCAGCGACCAATGGGGGGGCGCGCAGCCCCCCCTTTTTCACCCCCCCACAGCCTGCTATACGCGCGTAATGCATATCTCGCCCTATCACGCGCCCGATTTCTTTAAAGACGCCCTCGCAAAGGGCCGTCACCGCGATATCGTTGGCGGGCGGTGGGAGGAGACCGGGCTGATCCAAATGCAAATCCTGCTCGATCAGGGGCTAGACCCGCATCACCACCTTCTGGACATTGGCGCGGGGTCTTTGCGCCTTGGCTGCCGCGCGGTGCCCTATTTGGACGCGGGCAACTATTGGGCGACCGATTTGTCTGGCGATCTGATGCGGGCGGGACATATGTCCGAGCTAGCCGACCCTGCCCGCCTGCAAAGCGACCACCTTATTGAAGATGCAGAGTTCTCCCTTATCGGCGTGCCAGAAACCATCACCCATGCTATCGCCTTTGCCGTGTTCACGCATCTGCCGATGAACCATCTGCGCCGCGCGTTAATCTCGCTGCGCGCCGCCTGCCCTCACTTAGAAAAGCTGATACTGACAGTGTTTGAGGCCCCTATCGAGGCCTACCTGATCCCGTTTCGCCAGCCCGATGGCGTGGTCACCCACGCCGCGCGCGCGCCCTATCATATGCTGCGGGCGGACGTGGAATATCTGCTGCACGCATCGGGCTACGAGGCCCAATTCCCCCCCACCGAATTGCCGCGCGGGCAGCAATTGATTGTCGCGCGGCCCGTATGATCGCCCTTCAAAACGCGTCTGTCACCTTGCAAGGGCGCGAGATTATCGCACCCCTTACGCTGGAGTTGACCGAAACGCGCATTGGCATCATCGGGCGCAACGGGTCGGGCAAGACCACGCTTTTGCGCCTGATCGCAGGGCTGATCCCCGCCACGGGCGGCACGGTGCAGGTGCATGGCCAGAATCCCGATGATCGGCGCGCAATGCTAGGCGCGATGGGGATTGTGTTTCAAAACCCCGATGCGCAAATCCTGTTTCCCACAGTCGCTGAAGAAATCGCTTTTGGCCTGCGCCAAATGGGGCAAACGGCGGGCCGCGCGCGTGATGCCGCGCTGGCCCTGCTTGCTGCCGAGGGGCGCAGCCATTGGGCCGATGCGCCGACCCATACCCTTTCGGGTGGACAGCGCCATTATCTGTGCCTGATGTCGGTGCTGGCCATGGCCCCCAAAACCATTTTGCTGGACGAGCCTTTTGCAGGGCTGGATCTGCCGACCCAAATCCGCCTTGCGCGCCGCCTTGCCGCCCTGCCCCAGCAGATCATTACCATCAGCCACGATCCAGCCAGCGTCGCGGGGGCAGATCGCGTGATCTGGCTAGAGGGCGGGCGCGTGCAGGCCGATGGGCCACCCGCCGCCGTGCTGCCCGCCTTTACCGACGCGATGCAAGGCAGGGGGGCGGCGGATGCTGACACTGACCTACCTTAACAAAACTTGGGCGCATGGCCTGCCTGCGGGGGGCAAACTTGCCGCCCTTGCCTTGGTCACGGCCTTGCTATTCGCGCTGCGCGACCCTGCGCATTTGACCCTTGCTGCACTTGGCGCTGCAGGGCTAATTGCCAGCGGCGGGCGCGGATTTGCCCGCGCCTCACAGCGCCCGCTTTGGATGCTGTGGCCCTTTGTCGCCATTGTCGCAGCGTGGCATGTCTGGCTGCGCGACCCTGCGGGCGCGGCCATTATCCTGCGCATGATTACCGCCGTGGCGCTGGCCAATTTCGTGACCATGACCACGCGGCTTACCGACATGATCGCGGTCATTGAATGGCTCTTGCGCCCCTTTGCGCGGCTGATCCCGCCCGCCCGCGTTGCGCTGGCCATTGCGCTGACCATCCGCTTTATTCCCGTCATGCTGCTGCGGGCGGGTGATTTGGCGCTTGCTTGGCGCGCCCGCAGCCCTGCCCGCCCGCGCTGGCGCATTTTGCCAGCACTAACACTTGCTGCACTGGACGATGCCGCCCGCGTGGCCGAAGCGTTGCGCGCGCGGGGCGGCGTCGATTAGGGGCGGGCAGAACTAAGTGTAGGGTGGACTGGGGCAAACCACCCCGCTAGACAGGCCCAAAGCATAGGAGCCTGCCCAATGGAAAAATCCCTCACCCAAATCGCCCTGTTCGCGGCGCTGATCGCCATTTTGGGATTGATTCCAAAAATTGATCTTGTTTCGGGTGTGCCGATCACGGCGCAGTCCTTGGGCGTGATGCTGTGCGGCACTGTGCTGGGGGCAAAGCGAGGCGCGCTTGCGGTTGTGCTGTTTTTAGCTCTGGTTGCCGCTGGCCTGCCCTTGCTGTCTGGCGGGCGCGGCGGGCTTGGCGTGTTTGCCGCGCCCTCTGTCGGCTATCTGATTGGCTTTCCAATTGCGGCCTTTGTTGCGGGCTGGGTCGTGCAAACATGGCGCGCGGGCGTGGGCGCTTCCGCCTTTGCTGGCGCTGCGATTGGCGGCGTTGTGGTTTTAAACTTCATCGGCGTCATTGGAATGTCGGTAATGCTGGGCAAAACCCTGTTTGAGGCGGCCCTGCTTGCCGCGCCGTTTTTGGTGGGCGACAGCATCAAAGCCGTGCTTGCCGCCCTAATCACCCAGTCCATCGCAAAAATGCGGCCCGATGCCCTGTTGTCGCGCGGATAATTTTTGCGGCTTTTTGAAAAAAACTTTTGCATGTTAACTACAAGTTTACACTTCTGCCTTAACCATGTCCCTATCCAAAGGGGTAGACACCCAAACCCTCTTGGATCGCGCTGCTTGCAACACGTGAAGACCACCCACCCCAAGCACCTCGCTGGCAAAGCTGGCGAGGTGTCCTTTTTTAGTCCAATACCGCACCTGGGTTCATGATACCAAAGGGGTCTAATGCGGACTTGATCGCGCGCATCGCGGAGATTTTGACGGGGTCACCATAGTGGGTCAGATCATCGGTTTTCAGCCGCCCCAGCCCATGTTCGGCCGAAACGGATCCGCCCATATCATGCACGATATCATGCACCAAAGTTTTGATTACATTTCGTTTTTCTGCGTAATCGACGGCTTTGCGCCCTGCTGTTGGAAAGACGTTGTAATGCAAATTACCGTCCCCCACATGGCCAAAGCAGTTGATCCGCACATCCCCCAAGGCGTGCAACTCTTGCGTGGCGCGCGCGATGAATGCGGGGACAGCCGATAGCGGCACGGAAATATCGTGGCTGGATATCGCGCCGATGCGGCGGTTGGCCTCAGGTATTGATTCGCGAATGCGCCACATGGCGGCGCGCTGCGATTCGCTGGCCCCGATTATGCCATCTTCGGTTAACCCTGCGCCCAGTGCTGCGGCAAAAAGGGCTTCTAATTGCGCGGCAGCATCGCCAAGCCCTGAAGGCAGGCCAATTTCCACCAGCACCAGCCAACCCTGCGGCGCGGTAATGGGCACGGCCACGTCTGGCATGGTTTGTGCCAAAAAGTCTAAACCCTGCTGACCGATCAGTTCAAAGGCGGAAATCATCCCCGAAAGCCGCCCCTCGGCCAGCGCCAAAAGATCTAGCGCGGCGGCAGGCGATGGCACTGTCAGCAAGGCCGTGGCGGTGGACGCAGGGGCCGCATATAAGCGCAGCGCGGCGGCAGTGATAATGCCAAGCGTGCCTTCAGACCCAATCAGTAAATGGCGCAGATCATAGCCAGTGTTGTCTTTGCGCAGGCGTTTAAGGCCGTTTAAAACCGATCCGTCGGCCAAAACCGCCTCGATCCCCAAAACCAAATCGCGGGCATTGCCATATCGTAAAACCGCCGTGCCGCCCGCATTGGTGGCAAGATTACCGCCAATACGGCACGACCCTTCAGATGCCAGCGACAGCGGAAAAATCCGCCCCATATCAGTGGCATGGCGCTGCACTTCGGCCAAGATCATACCTGCATCGACCACCATACAATTCTCAAATGGATAGTGCGCGCGCAAGCCCGTCATCCGCTCTAGCGAAATCAGCAGCGGCGCAGGCCCCGCCCCTTGTGGCATAATCTGCCCGCCCACCAGCCCCGTGCCCCCTGCCAGCGGCACAATGCCCACGCGGGCCGCAGCGCAGGCCCGGACAATCTGTGCGACTTCATCGGTAGAGGCAGGCCGCGCCACAGCCCCCGCCATGCCGAGCCAGCGCCCGCGCGGCTCAGTTAGATCGCGCGGCAGCGCCTCCCGCAGTGTGCCTTGTGGCAAAGTGCTGGACAGATGTGCAACAAATGCAGGATCGGCAGAGTTTAGCATGGCTTCTCAGGCAAGGATGGTCGCGGCAAGTGCAGCAATCGCGCGAACAGAGGTATAATTGCGCGCGGTTACGTCAACTGTTTTAGTTTGGCTCAGCTTTTCCGCTAGTGCAGATCGACCAATGCCAGATGGGGCGTGCAAGTACACTGCACGGGGTGTAAACGTGATGCTCTCATCCCGCGCGGCAAGTGCGGTCAACTGCGCAGCCCCATCAGGCGAAAAGGGCGCGGATAAAAAATACAGATGCACCAGCGCACCGTTTGCCGCGCCATAGGCTTGATATGGATTGGCTGCCAGAATGGCGGCAAAATCTGCAAAAGAGAAAAAGAAAAGTCGCGGCGCAAATCCAAAGCGCAGCTTCATGCCCGCGCTGATCGACGCACCAATATCCGCAGCACCGCCCGAAAATACCACATTGCCGCTTTGGATATGGGTTTGAACATGGGTTAGCCCCAGTTCGGTTAGAAACTGGCGAAACTCGGGCATGGGCAGGCGGTTCGCCCCGCCCACATTAACGCCGCGCAGTAGTAGAATTCTGATATCGTTCATTAATTTACCTCAAGGGGCCGCCCCCAAGCGCGCCGTTGCAGGGGTTTACCCCACATCCGTGCGCCCGCGCCGATCGCCCCGAAGGTTCGCGTATAACACATGGTTGCGCCAGCGCCCGTCAATTTGTAAATAAGATTGCGCAACGCCCTCATATTTGAACCCGCACTGTTCCAGCACCCCGCGCGAGGCCGTATTTTCAGGCAAACAGGCGCTTTCCAGCCGCGAAAGGTCTAGCTTGGTAAAGGCGAAATGGCACAGCGACTGCACCGACTCGCGCATGTAGCCTTGGCGCACATGCCGCGCGCCAATCCAATACCCGATCGTGCCCGCTTGGGCAGGGCCACGGCGGATGTTGTCCAGCGTGATCGCCCCCAACAGCGCATTGTCAGCACGGCGAAAGATAAACAGCGGCACTGCCGTGCCCTGCGACTCGGACTTGGCCGCCCATGCGACGCGGGCGGTAAAGGCGCGGCGCGACAGGTGATCGTCGCTCCATGTCGGCTCCCACGGGGTCAGATGGGCGGTTGAGACCAAGCGTTCCTGCGTCCAGCTTCGAAAATCGCTGTGCTGCGGCAGGCGCAGCACCAGCCTTTCGGTATTTAAAATAGGGCGGCGGCGAAACATTAGGCCGCCAAGCGTGCGCGCATAGCATCCAAATCTGGGGCCTTTGACACGGGGCCATACAGCGCCAAGGCCTGATCTGCTGATGTCACCTCGCCCGCATAACGGCGTAAATCGTCCAAGCTGACGCCATCGATTTTGGCGACAGATTCGTCAATATCGGGCACACGGCCATAAATTGCCAAAAGCCGCGCAATACGCTCGGCGCGCGACGAGGGGCTTTCCAGCCCCATCAGCATCCCCGCCTTAATCTGCGCGCGTGCGCGCGACAATTCGGCCGCGCTAATATCATCGGCTGCGCGTTTCATCTCATCGGCGCACAGGTTCATCAGATCGCCAATATCTGCCGCCGACGTGCCTGCATAAAGCGTGATCTGGCCCGCGTCTTCGTAGGCCCCCGATTGGGTAAAGATCGAATAGCACAGCCCCCGTTCTTCGCGAATTTTTTGAAACAGGCGCGAAGACATCCCGCCGCCCATCACGGTGGCATAAATCTGCGCGGTATGCACATCGGGGTGGCGATAGCTGGGCGCATCAAAAGCCATGGCGAAATGCACTTGTTCTAACTTTTTCACCTCGCGCCGCATCGCACCTGTGAATGTTGCGGGTTGGAATTTGGCCGCTGGAATGGCGGGCAAATGGCCAAACAGCGCGGTGGCCCCCGCCACAATCGCGTCATGGTCAACCGCGCCTGCGGCAGAAAGGATCATCTGCGCGGGGCCGTAATGCGCTTTGATAAATCCCTGCAAATCATCTCGGCTGAAATTTGAAACCCGTTCATCTGGCCCCAAAATCGTGCGGCCAAAGGATTGATCGGGGTAGGACACCTCTTGCAGCCAATCGAAAATGATATCGTCGGGCGTATCCAGTGATTGGCCGATTTCCTGCAAAATCACGCCGCGCTCGACCTCAATCTCGGTGGGCGCAAAGGCAGGGTTCAGGACAATATCGCCAATCACATCCAGCGCTAAGGCAACATCCGCCTGCAAAACGCGGGCATAATAGGCCGTCATCTCACGCGAGGTGTAGGCGTTGATATAACCGCCAACATCTTCAATTTCTTCGGCAATTTGCAGGCTCGTGCGCCGCGTGGTGCCTTTGAAGGCCATATGTTCCAGAAAATGCGCAATGCCATTTTGCGAAGCCGTTTCGTGCCGCCCGCCCGCCATTACCCAAACCCCAACCGAGGCGGATTTCAGCCCGGGCATGGTTTCGGTCACAATGCGAAAGCCATTGGGCAGCGTGGTCAAGCGAGTAGCATTAGGCAAGATCAACGGGCGATCCTTTCACGGATAAGCGATTGCAGCGCGGCCAAATCGTTTGGCACGCGGGTCATGCGTTCGGGACGATCGAACAGATCGGCCATATGGGTGGGAAGCGCGGGGCGCGCGCCAATGGCACGCTCTACCGCATCTGCAAATTTGGCAGGATGCGCGGTGGCAAGCGTAATCATCGGGACCCGTCCCTGATGATCCATCGCCACATGCACCCCCACGGCGGAATGGGGGCAAAGCACCTCGCCGGTGGTGGCAAAGCTGTTTTGGATAGTGGCCAAGGTCTGATCTTCGCTGCACGCCCCCGATGCAAACGCTTCTCGCAAGCGTCCCAGCGCGCCTTGGGAAATGGTGAAACCGCCTGTGGTTTTCAATTCATCCATCAGCGCCACAATCGCAGCGCCGTCGCTGTCATAGGCAAAATACAGCGCGCGTTCAAAATTGGAAGAAACCTGAATATCCATCGACGGGCTAATCGAAGGGCGCACGCCCGTGCCGTGATATCCGCCCGATTTAATAGCACGATCCAGAATGTCGTTTTGGTTGGTGGCAATAACCAATTTCTCGATCGGCAGACCCATTTTGCGGGCAATATAGCCTGCAAAAATGTCGCCAAAATTCCCTGTGGGCACGGTAAAGCTGACCGCGCGATGTGGCGCGTCAAGGGCGACTGCGGCGTAGAAATAATAGACCACCTGCGCCAGCACCCGCGCCCAATTGATGCTGTTGACCCCTGCAAGGCGCACGCCATCGCGAAATGCAAAATCATTGAACATATCTTTGACGCGGGCTTGGGCATCATCAAAATCGCCGTCCATCGCAAGGGCGTGAACGTTTGCCTCGGATGGCGTGGTCATTTGGCGGCGCTGCACATCGGATACGCGGCCATGCGGATACAGAATGAACAAATCCACATTGGCCAGCCCGCGAAACGCCTCCATCGCGGCTGACCCCGTATCACCCGAAGTCGCCCCAACAATGGTGATACGCTGGCCCGATTTAGCAAGCGATGCCTGCATCATCTGACCGATCAACTGCATGGCGAAATCTTTAAACGCCAGCGTGGGGCCGTGGAACAATTCCAGCAGGAAATGGTTCGCGCCCAGTTGCACCATCGGCGCGCGGGCGGCGTGGCCAAAACCTTGATAAGCGGCAGCGATCAACCCGCGAAATTCTGCGTCCGTAAAAGTATCACCCAGATACGGGCGCATCACGGTAAAGGCGGTTTCCTCATAGCTGGCCCCTGCAAGTGCAGCGATTTGTGCATGAGTTAGCTGCGGTATGATTTCGGGCAGATACAGCCCGCCATCGCGGGCAAGGCCCGTCATCATCGCCTGTTCAAATGTCAAAATCGGGGCCGCACCCCGTGTGGAAATATAGCGCATTATGCCCGCCCCTTACTTGCGCCACTGTGTATACGCCAGATCAGCGCCAGTGTCATTACCGCCCAAGTGGCCGCCAGCAGGAACCATGTAATGGCATAGCCCCAATGATCGTTGGGAATAGTACTGCTATCGACAGGGCGCGGAATAATCCCGTCCCCAGTTTGCGCGCGCGCCACAATCAGCACAGGTTCGGTGTTCAACTGTGCCGCCATGCCCGCTACATCGCGGGCAAACCATAGACCCGTTTTGCTATCTGGCGGGGGCGTGTAGGTGGTTGTCTCGTCTGGCCAATGCAGATTGCCCTCGATCTTGGCATCGGTCACAGTCAATGGCTTGGTCTTGTCCTGATCAGGCACAAAGCCACGATCCACCATGATGCGGCGGTTATCGTTGGTTTGCAGCACAGCGATCACCTGCACACCGCCGCCCACATCTGCCATGCCCGAAATCACAAACAGCCGCTCGCCCGTAAAGCGCCCCTGCGCGAAAACGGGTCGGTATTTGTCATCGGCTGGGTTTGGCGCGGCGGGCAGGGCCTGCGCCGCGCCCATCAGCCGCGCATTGATATCGGCTAGAATTTCGGCCTTCCACTGCATCCGCTGCACCTGCCAAATGCCAAGCGACAGCAGCACACCAATGCCGACTAGCCCCAGAAGAATTGGAAAGATATATCGGCGCATGGTTTGGCCCCAAAATAAAAACGCGGGCCAATTCTGGCCCGCGCCTGACGGAAGGCAAAAGTCTTATTGGCCCCAGACGTAAACGGCGGCGAACAAGAACAGCCAGACCACGTCCACAAAGTGCCAATACCAAGCTGCGGCTTCAAATCCGACATGGCGGTCTGGCGTGAAATCGCCTTTGATGGCGCGGATCAGGCAGACAGTCAAAAAGATCGTCCCGATCAGCACGTGAAAGCCGTGAAAGCCCGTCGCCATGTAGAAGTTGGCAAAGAAAATCTCACCCGAGAACGACCACCCTTCGGCCACTAGGTGCGCATATTCGTAGATTTGCAGGGCAGTAAAGGCCACACCGAAAGCAATAGCAATCGCAAGGCCATTAATCAGGTCACGACGGTTGTTTCCATGCACCAAAGCGTGGTGCGCCCAAGTGACGGCGCAGCCCGACAGCAGCAAAATCAGCGTGTTCATCAGTGGCAAGTGCCACGCATCCACGGGAATAATCTCTGGCTTGATATAGGCCGTGCCCGCATAGGTTTCCATCGGATACATCGCGTGCTTAAAGAACGACCAGAACCATGCGGCAAAGAACATCACTTCGGACATGATGAACATGATAACGCCATAGCGCAGACCAATGCGCACAACGGGCGTATGATCGCCCACACGCGATTCAGCCACCACTTCCGACCACCACGCATACATGGTGTACAAAACGCCGGCAAAGCCGATCAGCCCCATCCACGGCCCGTTGCCATGCATCCACAACACTGCGCCAAACAGCATGACAAAGGCCGAGACCGCGCCAAAGAGCGGCCAGATCGAGGGGGGCAGAATGTGGTAATCGTGGTTCTTGGCGTTGGACATGGTCGTCTCCCTTTGGTCTTAGTTTAGGGTTTTTGTGGGCACGGGTGCGGCGGGTGCGGAAAGCGCCGCTTGCTGATCCGTCAGCGGGGTTTGGTGGAAGGTGTAGGATAGCGTGATTTCTTTGATCTGGCTTGCCTCTTCGTGATCCATAATTGCGGGATCGACAAAGAAAGACACGGGCATCACAATCCGCTCGCCAGGTTGCAAAATTTGCTCGTTAAAGCAGAAACACTGAATTTTGATGAAATACAGGCCCGCTTGATCTGGCATCACGTTATAACTGGCGGTGCCCGCCACGGGCTTGTCGGTCGGGTTATATGCCTCGTAAAAGGCAAGGCCGTTTTCACCGATGCGCAGGGTCATTTCCACCTGTTGGGCCTTAAATTCCCAAGGCATCCCCGCCTCGCGCGAAGCGTCAAAGCGCACTTTGATGGTGCGATCCAAAATAACATCAGAGGCAACCTCGGCAACACCGGTTGTGCCGCCATAGCCAGTCACGCGGCAAAACCAATCGTAAAACGGCACTGCGGCAAAACTAAGCGATAGCATTAGCGCTGCCACCAACGCCAAAGCGGCGGCTGTCTTTTTGGGGCTGTTTCGAGTATCGTTCACGGTGTCACCTTCGCATTTGGATCGGCCTCAATCGGCTGGGTCGACCCTAAACCGCCAGGGGCATCCATTGTATGAGGTGCCATACCACGCGTCACTTTGACCACAGTCAGCGCCATAACCAAAACGACAAAGCTGACAAGCAAAATCCCAACCCCAAGATTGCGACCAAAGCGGCGGTGGTGGATTTCATGCTCTACTTGTAAGCCCACGTTCTACAACCCCAATCCAAAAGACATATCCGCGCCGCGCAGGGCCACATCGGCCAAAAGGGCCGCGAAATGGGCGAAAAGATAGATCAAAGAAAAGCGGAAAAATGCTTTTTCGACTTTATACTTGTCGGCCTCGGCGATAGGTTCGGCGCGCCGCCAAATGCGAAACGCTCCGCGCAGAAATTCTGCGTTCAGCAGCACTGCAACGGTCAAATAGATTGGCCCCCCGATCGAGGTAAATCCCAGCCACAGCGCGAACGGCACAAGCAGGACAGTATAGACCAAAATATGCAGCCGCGTCGATTTGCGCCCGTGGGTCACAGTCAGCATCGGCACGCCTGCGGTGTGGTAATCTTCCTTCATAAACAGCGCCAGCGCCCAGAAGTGCGGCGGCGTCCACATGAAAATGAGCATGAACATCAAGCAAGCCTCAACCGAAACGCTGCCCGTGGCTGCGACCCAGCCCACCATGGGCGGAAAGGCCCCTGCCGCGCCGCCGATCACGATATTCTGCGGCGTCAGGCGTTTAAGCCACATGGTATAAACCACTGCATAAAAGAAAATCGTAAAGGCCAGCAGGGCTGCAGCCACGGCATTGGTCGCCAGCCAAAGCATCACCACCGAAATACCCGACAAGGCCGCGCCAAGGCCCAGCGCCTCGCCGCCCTGAATGCGGCCTGATGGCACGGGGCGGTTCATCGTACGGCGCATTTTCGCGTCAATATCGGCATCCCACCACATATTCAGCGCGCCCGAGGCTCCTGCCCCCAGCGCAATAAACAAAATGGCGGCAAAAGCTTCTACTGGGTGAAGTTGCACAGGTGCCACCAGCAGCCCAACCAGCGCCGTGAATACCACCAGCGACATGACACGCGGCTTTAAAAGTTGCACGAAATCACCAAAGCTGGGTTCGGCTGACGTTGGAATATCAATAGACCGCAGGTCGGTCATGCTGCTCTCTCTTTACAAAAGCCGCCGGCCCATGATGGGCCAGCGGCGAACTCTCGGATCAGTTCATCGCCAAATTGACATTGCCCGACTTGGCCTGCGCAAGCCAAGCATCGTATTGCTCTTGGCTGACGACCTTTACAGTGATCGGCATGTAGGCGTGAAGCTTGCCGCACAGCGTTGTGCATTGGCCAAAATAAACACCCTCTTTTTCGGCGGAAAACCAAAGCTGGCCCAAACGCCCAGGCACGCCAGATTGCATCACACCAAAGGCGGGCAGCGCCCAAGCGTGGATCACATCAGAGCCCGTAATTTGCATCACAATGGTCTTGCCAACAGGGATTACAACTGCAGTGTCGGTGGCAAGCAAGTAGTCGCTTGGCTGATACCCCGCACCTTCAAGTTGATCTTTTTCCAATAAAAAGCTGTCAAACGCCACATCTTCGCCGACATATTCATAAGACCAGAACCATTGCTGTCCCGTCACCTTGATGGTGATATCGGCAGTTGGCATCACTTGGCTTTTCCACAGCGCAGGCAGGCTGAAAGATCCGATGAAGACCAAGATCAGCACAGGGATCAACGTCCACGCAATTTCAATGCCTGTGTTGTGGGTGAACCGCGCAGGCGTTGGATTGGCGCGGCGGTTAAACCGAACAGCCACGACAACCAACAGCACGGTGACCAGTGCAACAATGGCGAAAATGATGATGTTGATCATATGGTCCAGCCATTGCAAATCGCGCGCAAGCTCGGTTGCAGCAGGCTGATGGCCCGTGCCTGCTGGAACAGGAACGCCCACCCTCTCCAACGCTTGGGCCAGCGCCAGCGAAGGCGTGACCATAGCGGTGAAGGCAACAGCCGCGAATTTGGAACGCGCAAATTTAGAAATCATCGTCATTTCCCACATCTTGTGCAGCTTGGCTGCGCTTTTCACGGATGCGCGCACAAGGCGTGCAGAATCCGATTGTTTGTGCCGCCGTTAAAACCATATTAGACCTGACGAAACAAGAGAAACTGTGCGACAAAATCGCCGCCTTTGACGCAAATCAAAGCAATTTATAAGGACATGTCATGAGCGATGCCCCCTTCCGCCCCTTTGACACCCATCTGGACGAGGGCCGCGCACTGGCGCTCTTGCGCCAAGCTACACAGGGCGCGGATGACGGCGAGCTGTTTATTGAACGCAAACGCTCGGAGGGGATTGTGCTGGATGATGGCCGCATCAAGACCGCCAGCTATGACGCATCCGAAGGGTTTGGCCTGCGGGCCGTGCGCGCAGATGTCGCAGGCTATGCCCATGCGTCAGAGATATCCGAAGGGGCGCTGACGCGCGCAATGGGCACGGTGCGGCTCGCGGTGGGGAGCGGCGGCGGCGTGATGGCCCCGGCCCCCAAACGCACGAACATTCGCCTTTATGGCGATAAAGACCCGATGCTGGATGCGAGTTTTGCAGCCAAGATTGATATTCTCAAAGAGATTGACGCCTATGCGCGCGGGCTTGATCCGCGCGTGGTGCAGGTATCGGCCAGCTTATCGGCAGGGCTGCAAGAGGTGGTTATCCTTCGCCCCGAAGGCGAAACTTATACAGACATCCGTCCAATGGCGCGGATCAATGTTTCGGTCATCGTGCAGGATAAAGGACGGCGCGAGATGGGCGGCACGGGGGGGGGCGGGCGTTTTGGCCTTGCGGGGCTTCTTGCCCCCAGCCATTGGCAACCCCTTCTGCGCGAGGCGCTGCGTATCGCGCTGGTTAATCTGGATGCAGCGCCTGCCCCAGCGGGCGTGATGGATGTGGTACTGGGGCCAGGCTGGCCTGGGATTTTGTTGCACGAAGCGATTGGCCACGGGCTAGAGGGCGACTTTAACCGCAAAGAAACATCGGCCTTTGCGGGACTTATGGGGCAAATGATAGCCGCCCGCGGGGTAACAGTGCTGGACGATGGCACAATGCCAGATCGGCGCGGCAGCATCACGATTGACGACGAAGGCACGCCATCGGCCCGCAATGTGCTGATCGAAGAGGGGCGGCTGGTGGGCTATATGCAAGACCGCCAGAATGCCCGCCTGATGGGGGTGGCCCCCACGGGCAACGGGCGGCGCGAAAGCTATGCCCATATCCCGATGCCCCGCATGACCAACACCTATATGCTGGCAGGCAGCGATGACCCAAAGGCGATTTTGGCTGATTTAAAGGACGGTATCTACGCGGTTGGCTTTGGCGGCGGCCAAGTTGATATTACCAACGGCAAATTCGTGTTTTCCTGCACCGAAGCCTACCGCGTAAAAGGCGGTAAAGTGATCGAGCCCGTCAAAGGCGCAACGCTGATTGGCGATGGGGCAACGGCCCTGAAACACATCCGCGCGATTGGCAATGATCTGGCCCTAGACCCCGGCATTGGAAATTGCGGAAAAGCGGGGCAATGGGTGCCCGTGGGCGTTGGCCAACCCACGCTGCTGATTGGCGGGCTAACTGTGGGCGGGTCGGCGGCATAGCGCGCAAAAAGGGGGATTTCTTTCCCCTCGATCCTCACCCCCCTTAGGATGTAACAATTACCTCAAAATCAGCACATTGTGCATTGATACATGCAAAAGGTATGCACAAAAAGCAGAGGAGGCATTCTAGGAACGCTTGAAAGAAGATCAAAAAGCTGCGTAACATTTGACCACAAACACCTCCAGCAAACACCTCCAGCAAACTTGGGGCGATTCAGTTCCGACACTGGCATCCCGCATGCCTATGTGCCCGATCACAGCGTGAACACGGCGTTTTTGGGCTCTAACACCGCTGGCGATTGGGCATTGGGGGCGTTTGGGGGGCCTTTGGCCACCTAAACGCGGGCATGGCTTGACCGGCTTGTCACAGGCAGACCCGCCGCACATGCTACGGCGCAAGAGGCGCGCATGACACTGCTGAGCACGCTCGCGATGGAGCAATCCGCGCGAACCGGACAAAACATCGCCCTATAGATCGGGTCAGGGATCGCGGATTTGGGTTTGGATCATGTTCACCTCTGCCTCCAGCAACTCGAACACTCTCGACATGCTCAGCGAAATCGGGCGGCGCGAACTGAAGGCCATGACCAGCCGCCGCGTGATCGGTGGATCAAAGCGGACGGCGTTCAGCCGCCCTGCCGCCACATCGTTATGCACCATCCCATACGGGACGATCGTGCAGTAAAGCCCCCGCCGGGTCATGTCTTGCACAATGGGCACACTGTCGAGTTTCATCGCATAATGGGGCGTAACGTTGGCTGCTTCGCACCACGGCTGTATCACGCGCTCAAAGCCTTGGCTGATGACGATTTTGTAGTTTTCAAGTTGCTCCAGCCGCACAGACTTCAGCCCGCTAGGCACCCGTGCGGGCACGCCCACCAGCACCATATCTTCTTCGGCCAGATCGCGGCGCTCGATGGCATAGCTATCGCGGGGGTTTGTCAACACAGCAACGTCGATCTTGCCCAGTTCCAGCCAGTCCACCAGAAACACACTCAGCGCCTCGATAATCCGCAGCGTAACCTTGGGAAAGCGGGCCTCGCAAGCCTCGATAAGGTGGATGGTCACCAGATGCGCTATCGACGGCGGCAGGCCCACAACAACCAACCCACTTGGCTCATCGGCCAGATTTGACACCTCAAGCCGCATGTTCTCGATCGAGCGGACCATCGCCTCGGCCAGCGCACGGAACCGCTCGCCCGCCTCGGTGAGTTGAACACCGCGCGCGTTGCGGAATAAAAGTTCGACTCCGAATTCTTCCTCAAGCGCCTTGATCTGGCGGCTTAGCGCGGGTTGGGCGATGTGCAACTGGCTTGCCGCGCGGCCAAAGCTGCCCGCTGCCGTCACACCCAGAAAGTAGCGCAGCTGCCGAAGTTCCATCCGTCCCTCTTGGTAACCCTCTGCAGGCCGAAGCCGTCACGGCCCTTCCAGCTCGACCAGTATTCCAACCATATCGGAAGGATGCAAGAACGCAATCCGCTTGCCAAAGACATTGACACTGGGTGGGGCAAGAACGCGCACACCTGCGGCCTGATGAGCAGCCAGATCGTTGTCAAGGTCATCGCTTGCCAGCGCCACATGATGCAGCCCGCCCTTGGGGTTGCGCGTCAGAAAGGCCGCGACTGGGCCATCATCCGTCAGGGGCGACAAAAGCTCGATGCGGGCGTTGCCCAGATCGAACTGCACCAGCCGCACCTGTTGCACCTCGTTGGTCAGCACCGGCCCCGGGGACACACCCAATCGAGCGGTAAAGTGCGCAATCGCCGCATCCAGATCAGGGACAGCGATGCCGACGTGGGACAAACTGGCAGGCATCACTCACCTTCGCCCGCGCGGGGGCTGGCCCAGACCGATGCGGGATCGTGACGCAGGCTTGCCACGACCTCGGCTGTATGCTGGCCAAGGGTCGGCGGCGCGCGGCGCACGGTGGGGGGCGTCAGGCTCATGGTAAAGGCAGGCGCGATGCTGCGCACAATGCCCGCTAAAGGGTGCTCGATCTCGGCAATCAGTCCCAGCGCCGTGGTCTGCTCTTCTGCCAATGCGGTTTGCACAGAGTTGACGGCGCCGCAGGGCACACCCACCTTGCGCAACGCCTCAACCCAGTCGCTGACTGCGCGCTGTGTAATCACCGCGCCAATCGCGTCATCCACAAGGGCACGGTTCACCACGCGGTCTGAATTCTTGGCCATCCGCGGATCGGCGGCCCATTCGGGGTGCCCGGCCAATTCAGCAAAACGGGCGAATTGCTGGTCATTGCCTACAGCCAGCGCCAACTCGCCATCAGAGGCGGTAAAGGTGCGGTAGGGGACGATATTGGGATGGCCGTTGCCAAAACGGCCCGAGGGCTTGCCCGAGACAAGCGCATTCGCAGCCACATTGCACAGCACCGAAATCCCAGTCTGATAAAGCGAGACCGACACGCTTTGCCCAAGCCCCGTTTCGTGCCGAGCATTCAGCGCGCCAAGGATCGCGATGGCTGCATAAAGGCCGGTGGTGATGTCGACAATGGCGACACCATGCTTGACTGGGCCGCTGCCAACCTCGCCCGTGATGCTCATCAGCCCGCTTTCGGCTTGCAAGATGAAATCATAGCCTGGCAAATGCGCTTTGGGGCCTTTTTGGCCATAGCCAGTGATCGAACAGCGCACGACTTGGGGCGCATGCTCGCGCAGCCACGCATCGCCAAGGCCCCATTTGTCTAGGGTCCCAAGCTTGTAATTCTCGATCAGCACGTCGCAGCCCTGGATCAGGTCTGCCAGCAACGCGCGGCCATCCTCATTGGACAGATCAAGCACGATGCCGCGCTTGTTGCGGTTAATGCCCAGATAATAGGCTGCCTCGCCACCCGCATGTGGCGGGCCCCAAGCGCGGGTGTCGTCGCCGCCGGGCGGTTCGACTTTGACCACATCGGCCCCCATGTCGCCAAGGATCATGGAGCAAAGCGGCCCCGCAAGCACGCGTGTCAGGTCAAGGACCCGGATACCAGATAGGGCTGTCACTGAAGTTCTCCGCTGAAGGATTTGATAAGGGCCGCGACCGAAGGATCAGGCACTGGCAGGCGTTGCAGATCGGGCGAAACGGTGATGTCCCAGCCGATCCCTTGGGTGGCCTCTTCGGTGGTCAAGTCATCGAAATGGGCCACAAGGACGGGTCGGGCGTCGTGGAAAGCAAACACCGCGCGCGTGGTGACCAGCACCGCAGGCCCCGCCCCCAGACCCGCCCGCCCGCTGTGCGGCCCGTGCCCTGGGCTTGTGACGAAATCCACCTTGGTGACAAATCTCTTGGGGTCGTGCGGCATCAGGATCATCACCCGCCGCGCCAAAAGCGCAATGTCATGCGCCCCGCCCGAGCCCGGCAAACGCAGCTTGGGCTGGTCATAAGGGCCGATGACAGTGCTGTTGAGGTTACCCGCCGCATCGACTTCGGCCCCCGACAAGATGCCAAGATCGATCCCGCCGCGCTGCAAAAGGGCAAAGACCCCCAGCATGTCGGTAATCATCGCCGCCCCCTTGGCCACTGTGGGCGACCCAGTGGAAAGCGGCATCTCGCTTGGGTTGGCCCCGATGACCCCAGATTCAAAGATCATGGTCATGTCGTCATTGCCCATCCTGCGGGCAAGCATCGCGGCCTGACAGGGGGCCCCGATGCCAACAAAAACCACCTCTCCAGAAATGATCTGCCTAGCACCCAGCCACGCCATCCGCCACGGGGCGTCGAGATCTAGGTCAGACATCGCTGTTCCTCCCTAACTGCATCACTGCAACAAATTCCTCATGCGAGGCGGGGTCATGTACGGTGGACTTAATGTAATCGGCCAGCAGACTGGGTTTACGCGACAGCCCTTCGAACGCGCGGTAGGCCGCATCGTCGCGGCCATAGAACCCCTCGACATAAGACGGATATGCGCCCATTGGCGCAAGCGCCACGGCAGTGACCATGCTCGCGGATAGCACAGTATTTGACGGGGATTGGGCGATCACGTCGGAAGGGACAATACGTTCGACAGTGCAGATCACACGGCGGGACGCTTCGGCACCTTCGACGGTGTCGCCCTTAATTCCCCACAGTTGCACGTTACCCGCCGCGTCAGCCTGCTGGGCATGGATCAGCGCCACATCGGGGCGGATGGCGGCCACTGCGGACAGCGTCTCGCCCGTAAACGGGCACTCGACTTGCGACAGGCCCGCCACGTGGGCAGGCATGTCGCCGTCAAGTAGGATGCGGGCTGGCAGGAACGGCACCCCAAGGCGTGCGGCGTGCAGGCCAAGCAGCAAGCCAAAGTTGCTCGTTTCCTCCACAGTCAGGCTGCCATCCGCCACGGCGCGGCGCAGCACATGGCTAAGCCCGATCCCCGGATTGCCATACCAGCCAAACTTAACGCGGCAGACGCAGCCTGCCGCAACCAGAATGTCGAACAGGATATCGGCCCCCGTTCGGCACAGCGTCAAGTTGCGCCGACCCTGCCGAACAACCTCTCGCCCAGTCGCAAAGGGAACGCCCTGGCCAAAGCCGCCCACAAACACCAGATCGCCGTCGTGAACGTGATGCGCCACCGCCTCGGGCAGCGACACCAGTTTGTTCGGGCCGCACGTCGGGCCAAGCACCGGCGGGACCTATTCCTTGGATGCCTGATTTCGGTCGTTTGCCAGATCGGACAGATAGGTGGTCATCACTGCCTTGTTCTGCTCGCGGAACTTCATGAACTGCGGCTTGCGCTTATCAAGGAAGGCTTGCATCCCCTCAATGCTTTCTTCACTGCCCCAGATATTGGCCAAAAGCTCCATACCCTGCTGCCACGAGGCGTAAAGCTCGTCTGATTCGCTGTTAAGCGACTTTTTGGTGGCGCGCAGTGTCTGGCCGCTGTGGCCCTTCATCTTTTCGCACCACGCCAGCGTCTCGGTCAGCAGATTGTCCTTGGGAACCACCTTGTTGATTAGACCAACCTTGACGGCTTCTTCGGCAGTAAAGGTGCGGGCCAGAAAGATCATCTCGCGGGCAAGACGCTCGCCTATGATGCGCGGCAAATACTGGGTGGCCCCCACGGTTGGGCAGGCCCCAACCTTGGCCCCGGTCTGACCAAAGACGGCGTTTTCCGATGCGATCACAAGATCGCACCATAACGCCAACTCATGCCCCCCGCCCATGCACCAGCCGTTTACCATGGCGATGACTGGGATCGGCAGACCTCGGATCGTCATTGCAAGGCCCAGCATCCGGTCGTTCCACATATGGGCATTGGCGCGGTTCAGCTTCATCATCGCGGCAAAATCGCCCCCAGCGGAGAAGGCATCAGGGCCGATCCCTGTCACCACGGCGCAAACGATGGTGGGGTCTTCGCGGGTCGAGGAAAAGGCATGGATCATCTCGTCAAGCGACTGCTCGCGAAAGGCGTTGCGGTATTTGGGGCGGTTGATCGTCACCCAAGCCACGTTGTCCTTTACCTCAAACAAGATGTCCTTGTACTCGCGCGGCGCGGCGGCAGTCAGGTTTGGAGCCATGGATGACATTGTCAGTACCTCATCGAAAGATGTTAAAAAAAACGGCAAACCGAACCGGCAGGCTGGTCAGACAGCGCAGGCACGGCAACCTTGGATCCTGTATCCGCCAGTTCCCACGCTTCGGCTAGGACCTTTTTGTAATTGATCCGATACCGGAATAGTATCGGATCAAGGTTCGTATCAGACCCGCTCTAGGATTAGGGCAATCCCCTGCCCCACGCCAACGCACATGGCGCACAGCGCATAACGCCCGCCGCTGCGCTGCAACTGCCACGCCCCCGCCCCGGCCATCCGCGCGCCGCTCATGCCCAAGGGATGGCCCATCGCGATGGCCCCGCCGTTCGGGTTCACATGCGCCGCATCATCGGCCACGCCAAGCGCCCGCAAACACGCCAGCGCCTGACTGGCGAAGGCCTCGTTCAACTCGATCACATCCATCTGGCCGATGTTCAGCGCTGCCAAGGCAAGCACCTTTTGCACCGCAGGCACGGGGCCAACGCCCATCATGCGCGGCTCTACCCCCGCCGCCGCAGAGGCCACGACCCGTGCCATCGGCGTCAGCCCGTGCAGCCGTGCCGCAGCCGCGCTTGCCAAGATCAGCGCCGCCGCCCCGTCATTCACGCCAGAAGCATTGCCCGCTGTCACCGTCTGGTCGCGCCCGTTGATGCCTGACAAAGCGGCCAGCTGCGCCTCGGTGGTGCCCGATCGCGGGTGTTCGTCGGTGTCAAAGACCTGCACCGTGCCTTTGCGGTCGCGCTGGGTCACGGGCGCGATCTCTGGACCAAACACTCCGGAGGCCAGCGCAGCGGCCCAGCGGGACTGACTGCGGGCGGCAAAAGCGTCCTGATCGGCTCGGCTGATGCCATAATGCTCGGCCACATTGTCAGCGGTCTGCGGCATCGCATCGGTGCCGTAAAGGGCGTGCATCCGGGGATTGACAAAGCGCCAGCCAATGGTGGTGTCATAAATCTCGGCGCTCCGCGCAAAGGGCTTATCGGCCTTAGGCATCACAAAAGGGGCGCGGCTCATGCTTTCGACCCCGCCCGCGATCATCAGGCTGCAGTCCCCTGCCCTTATGCTGCGCGCGGCCAGCGACACCGCATCAAGCCCTGACCCACACAGCCGGTTGACCGTCGTTGCGGGCACGCCAACTGGCAATCCGGCCAGCAGGGCCGCCATTCGGGCAACGTTGCGGTTGTCCTCACCGGCCTGATTGGCGCAGCCAAGGATCACGTCATCGACCTTCGACCAATCCACCGACGGGTGCCGCGCGATCAGCGCAGCGATGGGCAGGGCGGCCAGATCATCGGCTCGAACCCCCGACAGAGCGCCCGCGTAGCGCCCGATGGGTGTGCGCGCAGCGTCACAGATAAAGGCGTCGGTCATGCGGTCAATCCTTTCGTCGTTCGGCCACTCGCGGCATCGTCGGCCAAATCTGGCGGCGCTGCAACGGCAATTTTCCCCGCAGGCGCAGGCCAGCGGGATCATCGCAAATCTTTAGCAGATCAAATAAAATCAGTGCTCAGACCGTTTCGGTATGCCGCCCATCACCGTCTGGCAGCTCTGCTTGGCTAACCTCGGCGATATGCCCTGCGGGATCTCAGTCAGGCCCAGTTTGCCATGCCATCGCGGCATCCCCACAATCGCCAATTGGCATTTTGAGGATGCCGCCGCCGATCCTACAGTCACAACAGACGTTTGAAACCTGATCTGGGTTCTGACAGTGCAGCCCTACTGGACAGGGCATTTCAAGTAAGCAGGCGCAATCGTCTATCCGACCACGCCGGGCGGGTGCCGCCCGGACGTCAGATCAGAACCGGAACGCCGCCGCCGGGTCGGGGCTCTTTGCCATCGGCAGACCAGTGCGGGCCAAAATGTTAGTCAGGGAGGACAACATGTACACAAATAGACGGCATGCGATTCTTGCAATTGCCGCAGGGCTGATGCTTGGCGCTGGGGTGCCAGCGGTCGGCGTCGCGCAATCGGGCGAATTCGTCGACGGGGTGCTGCAACCCCTCGCAAGCGGCTTTCCCAAAGGGCCGATCACCTTCATCAACGTCGACGACGCGGGATCGCGCGACGGGGTCTATGCCCGATCGCTGCAAGAGGCGCTGCGCGGGATCTCTCCAGTTAATATCCTTGTGTCGGACGAACCAGCCCCCGCCTTTGGGTCGTTCTATACGATCCGTGACGTGGCAGGCCGCGAAGGCGGGATGGACGGCTATTATCCAATCGTCGTCACGATCCCTGGGGCCGTATCCGACCTGATGATCGAGCCGATCACCGCAGAGCTTGGTCTTGGAATGGACGATCTCAATGTCGTCATCAGCACCGAGCGGATTCCCTACGTCATGATCCAGAAAAAGGACGCGCCGTGGGGGCCAACCTTTGCCGGCCTTTTGGAATATGCCCGCGCCCATCCGGGCGAGTTGAAGTATATCTCAAACGGCGTCGGCAGCGGCAATGACGTCGCCACCGAATGGGTGATCGCGGAAGCTGGCATCGAAGTGGTCAAAATACCCGCTTCGGACAACAACGCCCAAGCCGCCGCCATCGGGGCCGGCGTCGGCGATTTCGGTTTGGCGCAGGCCAATGTCGCACTCCAGCACTTTCAAGCTGGGCGTGTCGATGTGGTTCTCGTAACTTCTGAAACCGTGCCAGCCCCGTGGGACACCGATCCGAATGTGGTCACTCTTGCCCAAGCTGGCCTGCCAAGCGCGCCGTTCGGCAATATCCTTGCCTTTGTGGTGCCAAAGGGGGTTCCCGACGAGAACATCCAGTGGCTATCCACCCTGATCGGGGCGGGGGCGCAGACCGAACATCACATGCAGCGCGCCACGACGGTGCCTGGCACGACCTTCAAGATCATCGGTCCAGAAGAGGGCAACGCGCTCAAGCTTGAAATCGCGGCGTTTCTGGAACCAGTGGTGCGTCAGGTCGGCCTGCACATCGACGACCAGTGACATTGGCCAAAGAATGACACTCCACGGCGGGGCGCCAAGCGCGCGCCCCGCCGACCAGCCTAGAGCCGACCAGCCTAGATCAGCCTAGCCCAGACGCGACTACAGAAAGCGAACCATGGCCAACGCCCCACACAATCAGACCGCCGCTCCGGACACCGCCGAAAATGTCGGCGCAACGGGCGAAGATATCACCTTCGAGACCAACAAAGTCGTCGATCTGGCCGTCACCCTCGTGGTCTTTGCCCTCGGTGCATTCATCGTCAGCGAAGCGTCGACGTTTCGCACGGGCTCTTTTCCAGACCTGATAACGGCGCGCGGCCTGCCCTATATCACTGGTGGCTTCATGATGTTTGTCGCCGTGGTGATTGGCCTCCAGCAAGCCCTAAGCTGGAACAAGTTTCCCGGCCGCTTCACCCTGACCGTGGGTGCGCCCGATGAACCAGGGCAAGAGGCCTCGGCGCTGCGGGCCTTTGCGGCCATGGCACTGGCGTTCTGCCTTTTAGGGCTGTGGCTGCCGGTCGGGTTCCTAATCGTGACCCCAATCGCCTTGTTTTGCATGCTTTGGGTGATGAATGTGCGCGCTTGGGCCAAACTGATCGGCTTCCCGCTTGGGTTCACTGCTGTTATCTGGATCTCCTTTTCTCAGATCCTTGGGGTCGTCCTGCCGCTTGGGCCTCTCACCGCCATCGCGCGGTCATGGGGCCTGACGCCTTGAAATGATGATGCCCTGAGGGCCCCATACTCCTGACACCGGAATGAGCTGACAATGAAAACAATCGACGTTCACGCCCACATCCTGCCCCAGTCTGCCGTGGCCGCACACAATCGGGGCGAGGACTGGTTTGGCACCACAATCACCAAACTGCCGAACGGCACGCCGGGGCTTTTGACCGGTGACCGCAAAAGCAGCCTTGGCTCGCTTGACTACTGGCTGCCGCACAAAGAGCGTCTGCCGATCATTGATGCCAACGGGATCGGGTTGCAAGTGCTGTCGCTTAATCCGCAACTGATCCGCGACCACTTGCCCGCCGAAGTGGCTATCGCCTGCACAACGTCAGTGAACGACGAACTTGCCGAAACCGTCCGCGAAACCCCCGACCGTTTCGCTGGTCTTGCAGCGTTGCCCTTGCAAGATCCCAAGGCGGCGGTGCGCGAATTAGAGCGCGCGATGAAAGACCTCAAGCTGGCAGGATGTCTCATTGGCTCGCATGTGAACGAGGTCAATTGGGACGACCCGTCGCTGTTCCCGATCTTAGAAGCGGCGGAAAGCCTTGGGGCATTTATCCTTTTGCATCCGTTCAACAGCCGGATCAGAACACCCTTGCCGCGCTATCACATGGTCAATCTCATTGGGAACCCGCTGGAGACGACCATCGCGGCCACCTCGCTGATCCTTGGCGGCGTGATGGACCGGTTGCCGAAACTCAAGATCTGCCTGTCTCATGCAGGCGGCTATCTGCCCTTTGCGGTTGGGCGATTTGATCACGGCTACAAACTGCGCGAGGAAGTGCGCAAGGACGCAGCCCATCTGCCGTCCGATTATATGCGGCGGTTCTATTACGACTGCATCACCCACAACGACGACGGATTTGCTCGGGTGGTGGACATGGTTGGCAGTGACCGCATTCTGCTTGGAACCGATTTTCCAGCTGACATGGGGCTGGCCAATGCGGTCGAATGGCTGGGCACCCAGACTTGCCTGACCGACGCAGACCGGACGGCAATCTGCACCTCCAACGCCGCGCGGCTTTTAAACCTTAGCCCCAAGGCCGGGTTCGCCACCACCACCACACTTTGACGGACACCGCACCCAGCGGCAACAGGAGCGACCCCAGATGGACCTTTTCTTCAACTCGCTGATCCAGTCGTTGGTTATCGCGGCGGACCCATTTCTTTTGATCGTGATCTTTGCAGGCGTGCTCTGGGGCTGTGCAGCCGGCGCGCTGCCCGGGGTAACGTCGGTCATCGCCATTGGCGTTATGGTGCCGTTCACCTTTGGGATGCCGCCGACATATGCTGTGGCGTTTTTGGTCGCGATCAATGTGGGGGTCAGCTTTGGCAACAGTATCCCCGCCATCCTTGTGGGCCTGCCCGGCACGCCCTCTGCCGTGCTCACGGCCCTCGACGGCTACACCCTGCACAAGCAGGGCAAAAGCGGGCTGGCGCTGGGGGTGACCTACTATGCTTCGGTGTTCGGGCAGTTCCTCAGCATCTTCCTGTTCCTTTTGATGGTCGTGCCGCTGGCGCAACTGACCTATGTGTTTCTGTCGCCAGAGCTTTTTGCGCTTTACTTTCTGGGAACGACTGCAATCATCAGCCTGACCAGCCGCAACATTCTTAAGGGGCTGGCGGCGGCGGCCTTCGGACTGACCATCGCGACCGTGGGGCGCGACCCGCTCAGTGCGGTAACGCGATTTGACTTCGGGCTTGTGGAACTGCGGGCTGGGATCGAAGCTGTGCCGGTGGTGATCGGCCTGCTCGCAGTCAGCGAGTTGTTTCGCTCGATGCGGCACAGCTTTCGCTGGGACGCGCTGGCAACCACCTATACCGCTACCTTCCCCAACCTCGGCGAGTTACGCAGGGTGACGCCTGCGGTCTTGCTGGGGACCGCAATCGGCAGCATTGTTGGGGCGATCCCAGGGCTCGGCGGCACAGCGGCGGCGGTTCTGTCATATCAACAAGCGCGCTTGATGTCCAAACACCCCGAAGAGTTCGGGCGTGGCAGCACCGAAGGCATCGCCGCCAACGAAGCCGCCCAGAACGCCGCACAGGCGGGCGAGATGGTGCCGACCTTCGGCCTTGGCATCCCTGGCAGCGGGGCGATGGTGGTGCTTCTTGGCGCGCTGCTCATGCACGGATTCATCCCCGGCCCGCTGCTGATTATCGAAGCACCCGAATTGCTCTATGCCTCGGTCACGGGGCTTCTGGTGGCGACGGTCATGCTGGCGCTCATCGGCTGGAGCATCGCGCGCCTGCTGCTGAAACTCGTGACCTTTGACCGGTCGCTGGTGCTGGTAGGGGCGCTTCTTCTGACCATGGTCGGCACCTATTCTATCGACCGGTCGGTGTTTGACGTATTCCTGCTAATCCTCTTTGGCGTCGTGGGCTATTTCATGCTGCGCTATGGCTATTCAACCGCAGGAGCGGCCATCGCCGTGGTTCTGGGCGAAGGGCTTGAGACGAACCTGCGGGCGGGCCTTCTGTTGATGGAGGGCGACATCGTAGCCTTCCTAAGCCGCCCGTGGACGGCCAGCATCGTGCTGTTTTCGGTTATCCTGCTGGTGTATGGCACGGTCAACATGCTGCGGCTGGCCCGATCCGAGGCCGCACAGCGCGACATCGCCCTTGCCGCGCACATTGCCAAGCAAGAGGGCGCAAGGTGACCTGCCAACACCCCGAAAGGACCCTTAAATGAGTTCCCTTATCCGGATCTGTATCTTAGGTGCAGGGGCCATCGGCTGCAGCGTCGGGGCCGACCTAACCCAAGCAGGGCACGACATCACCGTCGTCGATGTCTGGCCCACACAGATCGATGCCATCCGCGCCGAGGGGGTGCGGGTTGAGATGGTCGACCGCACTCTGCACGCCCGGCCCAAGACGTTGCACCTTTTTGAACTTTCAGGCTCGGCCCAGGTCTTTGACCTTATCCTGATGGCCTGCAAATCGAACGACCACCGCTGGCTGGCCGAGTTGGCGACGGCGCATCTGGCCAAGGACGGCCTGCTTGTCGCCTTGCAGAATGGCATGAATGAAGACTCGCTTGCGGGGATCGTCGGGCGCGAACGGGTCATCGGCTGCGTCATAGAATTGTCGGCGGAAACCTTCACCCCCGGCGTGGTAAAGCGCAACACCGCGCCTGAAAAGACGTGGTTTGCGGTGGGCGAGCACGACGGCAGTGTCACCCCACGGCTTGAAGCGTTGGCGCAGATGCTGCGCGCCTCGGCGCGGGTCGATGTGACGCGCAACATCGCGGGGGCCAAGTGGAGCAAACTTATCGCCAATTCGATGACCATGGGCCCGTTTGGCCTGCTTGGGCTTTACAACAGCGAAGCCTCGCAACTGCCAGGGATGTTTGAGATTTCCGCCAAGCTTGGCCGCGAGTCTCTGGATGTGGGCGAAGCGATGGGTTATCGGATCGAGCCGGTCTTTGGCCTCAGCGAGGCCGAATTTCAGGGAACTTCAGAAGAAAAGATCCTGATCGCCATGAAGATCCTGATGGGTCACGTCAGCCGTGGCCGCACCGCCCCGATCCACGACCACATTAAGGGTCGGCCAAGCGAGATTAGCTACATTAACGGCGTGGTCTGCGACAATGGCCGCCGCTTGGGCATCCCTACCCCCGCCAACGACGTAGTGGTCGATCTCGACCGGCGCATCAACGAAGGGTCGCTGGCCATGGACAGGTCGAACTTCGATCAGTTGCGGCAAAGGATCATGGGGCACTAACGCGGGATTTCCAAGAAACTGACGCCTCCGTGCAACGATAAGCGTCTGTCCCGCCACGAACACGGCCACGGGCCAAGAACGCTCCGCCGCGCATAACATGAAGGCAGCCCGCTTTCGGGCGCACAAGAACCCGTCCGCCTTTGACTGCGCGGCCAGTGGGCTCCGCGAAGCGCTGGTCCAACGGTTCAGTCGAAGCGCGTTTATGGATGTGGCTGAAAATGTGAACCTGATCGGCGGGCCAAGAACACTGAAATCCGATGATGCCACAGCCCTTGCACAGATCATCGTGCAGTTCGCGCTACCCGTAAACCTCGCCAATATCATCCCAAGGCTGCTGTAGCTGCACGGTTTGGCGCTTATCCGCGAAGGCACGCAGACGTGATAGCTTACGAGACCAGCATAAACGCTGCTTGGATGCGCGGACAACTTAGGGCACTTCGCCCACGGATTTTGGCCACTCTCCCCAAGGTGCCCTGCTTCGGTCGCTGGTGCAACGTTCGGGCCGCGTCTTCGGTGTGGGAAATGTGGGGCGGACAGATCGCAAAGACCCTTTGGTGGCCCCAAAGTTCCCGCCAACCCCGCCCAACCCTGCTGCCATATACTCATGCCGCCATATACTCATGCCGCCAGAGTATGGTCGCAATCTCAAGACAGCCTTATGTGAAAGCTGGGACTGGGCCTAAGTTTGGCCCCATGATTGGTTCGCCGATCGGCATCAATCACCGTCCACATCGCAGAAGGCGGCGCTGGACAGCAAATTAAACTGGGAGGATTTAATGCGCAGAACGTTTCTATTTGGTCTTGCTTGTACGTCCCTAGCCGTCGCCGTGCCGGCGCTGGCGCAAGAGGCGCTGGCTCCTACGGCCGCTGGATTTCCCTCGAACGGCATCGTTCTGATGGTGATCGACGAACCGGGGTCGGCCGACTCTGTCTATGCCAACCAACTGGCCGAAGCGGCGCAGCCGTTCTCGCCTGTGCCTATTCGCGTCGAGCACCGCGAGGACTTCTCGAACTTCGGCACATGGGAGGCGATCCGCTGGATGATCGACCAAGGGCCAGCCGCCAATGACGGCAGCGTGGTATATGTCTATACCGTGCCAGGATCGGTGATCGACCTTCTGGTGATCGACATGGAAAAAGAGTTGGGCGTCGGCCTTGACGATCTAAACGTGGTCGTGTCGACCGAACAACTGCCCTACTTCATCCACCAGCGCGCGGACGCGCCTTGGGGTGACACGATGCAGGAGTTCATCGACCATGCCAAGGCCAATCCGGGTACGATCCGCTATATCTCGGGCGGCCCTGGCGGGGCGCAGGATGCGGCGTTCCAGTGGTATCTGCGCCAATTCGACATCACCGTGAACGAGATCATCGGTGGCGGCGGCGGTGCGCGGGCGCTGACAGTGGCCTCAGGCGAAGGCGACGTGACCCTGTCGCCGCCCGACCTTATCTTGCCGCACTTTGACGGCGGCAAGGTCGATGTGCTGATGATGACAGGCGACGGTGTGGCCCCAGCCCCGTGGCAGGCTGTGCCAAACTCTGCCAGCTTTGGGATCACTGGCGATCCATGGAAGCAGATCCGCGGTATCGGCGTTCCGCCCGCGACACCTGCCGAGAACCGCGCTTGGCTAGAGCAACTCTTTACCACCGCAGCAACGCAACCTGCCTATCAGGCCAACCGGCTTCAAGTGCCTGGACTGCAGACGACCATCCTTGATGCCGCCGGAACCATCGCGATTGCGCAAAAGGCCTATGACGAGTCGCTTCCGATGATGAAAGAAATGGGCGTTTACTGGGGCGATCAGTAGAGGTCTGGGTAAAATGCAAGGAATGAACATGGACACCCGCCGCGATCTGGTCATCGCCCTTGCCGTAGCGGCTTTGGGCGCAGTCATACTGTGGATGACAGGTTGGATCAAAATGGGGATCGCGCGCGACGTCATTGGCCCGCGCGCCTTTCCCTACGCGATCGGCACGCTTCTTTTGGCGGGCGGCCTTGTTCTGGCGCTGCGGCGCACGCGCTTAATGAATGTCGGGGGCGGCTTTACCGCCCCCGACGAAGGCACCGAGGATACGCCTGGCCATCCTGCCTCGGCGGGGCGGGTTATGTTCATCATGGGCCTGTCGGTGGCCTATCTGGCCGTGCTGATGCCAGTTGGATACCTGATCGCGACACCGCCCTTTGTGGCGCTGGCCTTTGTCGCCATGGGCGAGCGGAAAGTCGTCTATTCCATCGTCATCCCGCTGATTTGGACTGTGCTGACCTATCTGTTATTCAGCCAACTTTTGGATGTGCGCATGCCTGTGGGCCCGTTCACGCCGCTGTTTCGCGATCTTGGGCTGATCCTGCTATGAACCTTTTTTTGACATAGGCGTATAATGGAAATCTTTAGTTCTCTCATCGGGGGCCTGACCCAACTGGGCGACCCATGGATTTGGACCTATGTCCTAATCGGAACGCTGGTCGGGGTGATCGGGGGTGCCATGCCCGGCATGGGGACGACGCTTTTGTACGGGATGTTCCTGCCCTTTACCTTCGTGATGGAACCGCCTCATGCGGTGGCGTTTTTGTTGTCGATCAGCGTCGGCGTCGGATTTGGCAACAGCATCCCTGCAATCCTTTTGGGAATTCCGGGCACGCCCTCGGCGGTTCTGACGGTGATCGACGGCCATATTCTGCACAAACAGGGCAAAAGTGGACTGGCGCTTGGCACGTCGTTTATTTCGGCTCTTGGCGGGCAGACGATTAGCATTCTGTTTTTTGTGATGCTTGTCGTGCCGCTGATGGACATGGCCTACAAGTTTCTCTACCCCGAACTCTTTGCGCTTTACCTGCTTGGGATCCTTGCGATCATCAGCCTGACGGGCGACAACATGCTTAAGGGGTTCGTCGCCGCAGGGATCGGCTTTGCCATCGCGATGGTGGGGCTTGACCCAGTGAACCTGACCACCCGTTTCACATTTGACCAGATGGTGCTGCGTAGCGGAGTGAACTTGACGGCGGTGCTGATCGGGCTTTTGGCGGTCAGCGAGATCTTCCGCTCGTTCCGCCAGACCTTCAACTTCTCGGTGCAGGAAAGCAATGGCTCCAATTCCTACAGCTTTCCGTCGGGGCGCGAGATTAGGGGGATGCTGCCCGCCGCAATGACGGGAACTGTGGTTGGCACATTAGTGGGCGCAATCCCGGGGGCAGGGGCGACGCCTGCGGCGCTGATCTCTTATCAGGCGGCGCAGCTTGTGTCCAAAACGCCCGAACAGTTCGGCAAAGGCTCTATCGAAGGGATCGCCGCCAATGAGGCAGCCCAGAATGCGTCTAATTCGGGCGAGTTGATACCGACCCTTGGGCTGGGGGTGCCGGGGTCCAGCTCGATGGTGCTGCTGCTCAGCGCGTTGACAGTTCAGGGCTTTGTCCCTGGGCCTCTGATGGTCAGCAAAGCGCCTGATCTGCTTTATGCCGCGATTGCAGGGATGCTGGCGGCGACCGTTATTCTTGCGGCCACAGGATGGTTCATGTCCTCGCTTATGCTGAAGGTCGTGTCGGTAAACCGCTCTGCCGTGATGGTGCTTTCGCTGGCGACGGTCATTCTTGGGGTGTTTTCGCTGAACACCCGGATTATCGATGTGGCGGTGATGCTGGTGGCGGGCGGGGTCGGGTATCTAATGCTGCGGTATGGCTACTCTACCGCAGCGGCGGCGCTGGCCTGTGTGCTGGGCGGAGAATTAGAGCGAAGCCTGCGGCTTGGCCTTAACCTGTCAGACGGCGACCCGCTGACCTTTATGTCTCGGCCAATCACCGCGACGATCCTTTTGGTGACGTTGGCCCTTGTGGCCTTTGGCGTGCAGCGGCACCGCAAGATGCGGCGCAGGCTGGCCCAAACCGAGGCCGCTCAGGCCGAGTTCGCTCAGGCCCAGACGAGGACACCCGCCTGATGAATGCCTCCCAAAGCACCGATGGCCCAAACCCCGTTGTCGATATGCACGCCCATTTCGTGCCCGACGACATCGTGGCCGCCGCCCTACGCGGCGACCCATGGCACGGCATCACCTTTGGCAAAACAGCAAGCGGCGGGGTATTTTCTGCCGCCGCTGGACAGCAGATGGCGCTGCCATGGAAAATGCCCCTTGAGACACCCGCAGGCCGTGCCGAGACGATGACCGCCATCGGGGTTGACGCGCAGGTGGTCACTCTTAGCCCCACGATGCACTGGTATCCCGCAGATCCGGCCACAGCGCCCGACTTTGCCCGAGCCGCCAATGACGCGCTTGTGGCGTTTGTTGCCCAAAAGCCCGACCGCTTTATCGGCCTTGGCTATCTGCCGTTGCAAGACCCAAAAGCCGCCATTCGCGAGCTGGAGCGCTGCATGGGCCCCCTTGGACTGCCCGGGGTGATGGTGGGAACCAACATCAACGGCCTAGATTGGGACAGCCCAGCGCTGTTCCCTGTTTTGGAAGCGGCCAACGACCTGGGGGCCTTTGTGTTCTTTCACCCCGCACGGGGCCGCGCCGATGGCTGGATGCCGAACTATCACCTGCGCAACCTGATCGGCAATCCGCTGGAGACGACGGCGACCATTGCCGCCCTGATCTTTGGCGGTGTGCTTGAACGGTTGCCCCATCTGCGCACCTGTTTTGCTCATGGCGGCGGCTATAGCTGCTTTGCCGTGGGTCGCTGGGATCACGGCTGGCGGGTTCGCAAAGAGGCAAGCGCGCAGATCGCAAAACTGCCTTCGGACTATCTTTCGACGCTGTATTTCGACTCGCTGACGCACAGCGACAAGGCGCTTCGGGCGCTGATCGATCAGGTGGGCATCGGCCGCGTCCTTTTGGGCAGCGACTATCCCGCCGACATGGCCGCCCCAGATCCCGTCGGCGCGGTGGTGCAAAGCCCGCTGATTACGCCACTTGAACGGCGGATGATTTTGACCGAAAACATCCGCGATGCGGTTGGTCCAGCCCATCTGAAAGGGCTGTCGTGCACCTGCGGACAGCAGCATTGAAAGGGCCCCTTGCCATGAAACAGATCGGCATTGCGGTTATCGGTTCGGGGCGGATCGGTACCTTGCGCGCTGAAATGGCCAGACGTCACCCGGCAGTGCGGTTTTTGGGGGTGGCCGATATAGACCTTGACCGCGCGCAAGCCCTTGGAAGCCGTGTGGGCGCGGATCTGGTCAGCACCGATGCCGACGCGCTGATCGCCCACCCCGAGGTGGATGCCGTCTTTGTCTCGACCCCCGAATTCGCCCATGTGGCCCCCGTGATAGCCGCCCTTGAGGCGGGCAAGCCAGTTCTTGTGGAAAAGCCGATTGCCATGTCGGTCGAGGATGCCGACCGGATTATTGCAGTCCTGACAGAGCGGAGCGGCGACCTGCGTGTCGGCTACAGCCGCCGTTTCAAAGAGTGCTTTTTGCGGTCCAAGGAACAGATGCTGCACCGCCGCCTTGGCGAGGTCAGCGGCGGGCTTGCGCGGGTCTATAATTCTCGGGCTCAGGCGTTCTCGATTCTGAAACGCGATCCCCACGCCACGCCCGTGGTGGATGTGCTGACCTATTACGTTGATTTGATGAACTGGTTTCTGGATGATCTGCGCCCAGTCGAAGTTATAGCGCGCGGTGCTAAGGGGATATTTCGCGACGCAGGCTTTGGTGCCGATGACGTGACTTGGGCCATAGTGACCATGTCGAACGGAGCAGTCATCAACTATGGCGTCAGCTACGCCCTGCCGATGCGCTATCCGACGCTTGGGCAATCGGATAGGGTCGAGTTGTTGGGCCGCGACGGGACGATGATCGTCGATGACGACCACCTCGATCACCTGATCTATTCCGACACTGGCATCCCACATGCCTATGTGCCCGATCACAGCGTCAACATGGCGTTTCTGGGATCTAACACCGCTGGAGATTGGGCATTGGGCGAGTTTTGGGGGCCTTTGGCCAACGAAACGCGGGCATGGCTTGACCGGCTTGTCACAGGCAGGCCCGCCGCACATGCTACGGCGCAAGAGGCGCGGATAACCCTTCTGACAACCCTCGCGATGGAGCAATCTGCGCGAACTGGACAAAACATCGCCCTATAGATCGGCCCGTACCGCCAGTCACATCGCACGCGCTCGGGCGGTGTTCATTGCTGCAAGCAACAGAGGGGCAACTTGATTGTTGCCAATCCTTTGTTTGGAGCCCTTGCGATTCCGAATGGTCACCGTGTGATTGGCCCAGTCAACATCCTCAAACGCGATGCGGCAGATTTCGCCGACACGCACCGCGCTGACCAAAGAAAAGCCATGATTTGCTCCATTGGTATCGCGCGTCAATAACCAACTTCAGACGAAGGCCGACATTCTTGATATTTTGCGCCCAGTGCAACACCTGCGACAACCAGCCCAAATGACACACGATCGAACGGGCCTTTAACCCCAAAACTTGCCGCTCGCGGTTCAGTCTTGCACCTGCAGCACATTGAACGCATACAGCCGCGTCTGGCAACTCGAGGTTGGGATTTGCTGCGGTGAAAGGTGTAGGTCTTTCACAAATACACAAATATCCTCGCCGAAGGCATCGGCCCAATAGGCAGATGCACAACACGCAGAAATCAGCAAAAAATATAGGGATGGTACCACGTCCCCGGCTCGAACGGGGGACCTCTTGATCCACAATCAAGCGCTCTAACCAACTGAGCTAACGCGGCACTAGGCGCGATTTATCCCCCCCGCGCGCAGATTGCAAGTGCCCGATTGCTAAGGCGCGCGCATCTTGTTACGCTTTTGCTATACGATCATTGGGAGCAGCACCTTGAGCATCAACAAACAAAGCGATGTGGCCGCAAATATTCAAATTGGCCCAACCGATCAGGGCATGGTGCGGATTTATATCGAGGCCGAAGGCGGTATGGAATTGCCCCTTGATTTTGACCCTGACGAAGCAGAAGAGATAGCCGAGGAACTGCGCGCGGCAATCGATGTGGCGCGGGCTATGGCGGCGGCAAATTCTGGTTCAAAAAAGCGCTAATGCCTGTATCGCGCGCCGCTTGGTCGCGCAGTGCGGCCGTGCGGGCAAAGCGCAGGGTTTGCGCGCGGCGACGGGCGGCGGGCAGCGCAGTATTTGGCCCCATTTGGACGATTTCTGCGCCATAAGCATCCGCTAGGATTAGCCCCGTCCCCTCTGGCAAAATCTTATGCGGGAAATCAGGCGGCACGGCCCAAAAGAATCGGTCGCACCAGTCGATGTATTTGTGCCATTTAGAATCGCTTTGATAATCGGCGCGCGATGATTTGCATTCAATCACCCAAAATTCGCCTTTTGGCCCCAGCGCCATGACGTCCACGCGCAGGCCAGCGGCGGGCACGAATTCCTCTAACGTGGCAAAATCATAGCTGCGTAATGCGCGCGAAACCCCGCGCGCAAGCTGTCTGCCCGCCATTGCGGGCAATATGTCGGGCAGGTCGGCCATGGCGCATATTGGCCCGCCGCACAGCACCTTGCAAGGCTGGGCTTGCAAGCGGGGGGGATGGGGCCTATCTGTGGGGGCGGCGGGTTCTGCTCTTCTCGTGAATGGCCCTTTTCCAGTGGCCGATAAGCATCTCCGAGGCTGCTGGCTCTGGCAAGATCCTGGTCTTGTTATCTGGCGACCACCTGAACACTCAGGCTCTCGGGAAATTCACGCCGTCACGGCCGCTGCGGGCCCGCCACCCTATTTCGCAGATTTTTGGCGCGACTGGACGGCGACCCTTACAGGGACAGCGCGCAAAACATTTTGCGCGAGATGCCGTGCATGCGGGGGCGCGGTGTCATCGGCCAAACGCATAGAGGCAATGGCAAACTGCACGCCTGAAAAGATAATGCTGTTCATCACAAACAGTATCACAGTGGCAACCCCGCCCGCTGCGGTGTGCAGAACCAGTTGCCCCAGATAGGCGACATTGGGCCAAACCCGCGGTCCCAAGAACCCCACCGACAACGCAAATTCGATGAGAGCTTGGGTGAAGCAAAGGCGGCTGAGTTTGGGCATTTGGGCGCGTCCTTTGGGGAAAGGCAACAGGTTATGCGTTAAGGGAAGGTGCGCGGTCTTGCCGGATCAAAGCCCCCCCCTCAAAACCCGTCTGGCCGCCCCTCATGCGCCATGTGATCCAGCACGGCGTTCACGAATTTCGGCTCTTTACCGCCGTCGAAAAATGCGCGTGCGACATCGACATATTCGGTAATCGCCACGCGCGGCGGGGTGGGCAGTTGCGTCAGTTCTGCCCCTGCCGCGCGAAACAGGGCGCGCAAAACGGGGTCGATGCGGCCCAGTGGCCATTTGGCCACCAGCGCGCGGTCGGTCAATTGGTCTATCAGGGCTTGGTGGTTGACCGCGTGATCGACCACGGCGCGGAAGTGCGATACATCGCCTTCGGCCATTTCATCATCTTCATAAACCGCACCAAAACGATGCTCGACAAATTCGGCGCAGACCGCCTCGACCGTTTGGCCAGAGGCTTCCATTTGAAACAGCGCCTGCACAGCATAAAGCCGCGCCGCCGATTTCATGTGCCGTTTGTCCGTCATGCGCGAAAGCCAATTCCTGTGGTGCTGCGCGCCCATTTGCGCGAGAGTGCGACCAGATGCAAGGCCGCAAGGGCCGCGCCCCCGCCTTTATTCTGGCCCGCCACTTCTGCCCGCGCCAAGGCTTGCGCGCGGTTTTCCACTGTCAGGATGCCGTTGCCAATGGCAGCCCCGCTAAGGCCCAGCATGGAAATCGCGCGGGACGAGTCGGTGCAGACTGTGTCGTAATGCGTCGTCTCGCCGCGAATAACGCAGCCCAGCGCGACATACGCATCGAACTTTTGCAGGCGTTCTGCCATCGCAATGGCCGTCGGCACTTCTAATGCGCCTGGCACTTCGATGACTTCCACGTCCGCCCCGCAGCCTTCTGCCGCCGCGCGTGCGCCTGCGACCAACTGATCGGAGATGTCTTTGTAATAGGGCGCAACCACGATCAAAACTTTGACGGGTTTGTCAAAACTGGGCGCGGGAAGGGTATAGTGCTGCTCGGCGCTCGCCATGGTTTACTCCGTAATTGCTTTGGTGCCTGTGATATTCAGGCCATATGCTTCAAGGGCCACCACGCGCGGGGCGGCGGAATTGGTGACCAGAGTGATCTTGGTCAGGCCCAGTGCTGCCAGTATCTGCGCGCCAAGCCCATATTGGCGCAGGGTTTGCGGCGATACCTCGCCTTCCAGCACCATTTTCATCGATGTATCGCGCAAAAGCACAACCACGCCGCGCCCTGCCTCGGCAATCACCCGCATCGCGCCGTGGATGTCGCTGGAATGACCTTCGGAAATGCCCAAAACATCTTCCAAAGGGTTCAGATTATGCACGCGCACCAGCACGGGCGCATCCCCTGCCAAATCGCCCTTGGTCAGAACAATATGCTCGTCTCCATGGGTGTCATCGGCGAAAATTCGCATAAGCCAATCGCCGCCATGGGCCGAGGTGACGCGGCGGACCGACTTTTCTTTCACCAGATTATCGTGGCGGCGGCGGTACGCGATCAAATCGGAGATAGTGCCAATTTTCAGCGCGTGCTTTTGGCCAAAAGCCACCAGATCGGGCAGCCGCGCCATGGTGCCATCGTCGTTCATAATCTCGCAGATCACACCCGCTGGGTTCATGCCCGCAAGGCGCGCGATGTCGGTGGCTGCTTCGGTATGGCCAGCGCGCACCAAAACGCCGCCATCGCGCGCGCGCAGCGGAAATACATGGCCCGGAGTGGCAAGGTCGGATGGTTTGGCATCTGGGTCAATCGCCACGGCCACAGTGCGGGCGCGGTCGGCCGCCGAAATGCCTGTGTCAACGCCTTCGCGCGCCTCGATCGACACTGTAAAGGCAGTCTCGTGCCGCGAGGAGTTGCGCGCAGCCATCAACGGCAGACCCAGCGCGTCAATCCGCTCGCCCGTCAGGGTCAGGCAAATCAGGCCCCGACCATGGGTCGCCATAAAGTTGATCGCTGCCGCATCAGCCATTTCGGCGGGGATCACCAAATCCCCCTCATTTTCGCGGTCTTCATGATCGACCAAAATACACATTTTGCCGTTGCGTGCATCTTCGATGATCTCTTCAATCGAGGAAATTGCATCGGAATAATCGGTCTTCTCGCTCATCTCTAAAATCCTGTGAAATGCTTTATTTGCCCTTAGCCGATTGCACAGGGCAATGCCAGTGCGGCGCAAGATCGCGCCCTGCGAAAGGACTGTGCAGGAATGGGGTTAGTCATACTCCCGCAGCCGCGCCACATAGCGCGCCATCGTGTCCACTTCAAGGTTCACCAAATCGCCGACTTTTACCCCGCCCCACGTTGTGACCGCTTGGGTATGGGGGATAAAATTAATATCAAAATCAGCGCCCCGCACATCGTTCACAGTCAGCGAAGTGCCGCTCAGCGCGACCGACCCTTTGGGGGCGATAAACCGCGCCAGGGTATCGGGCGCGCGGAAGGTCACGCGCAGGCTATCGCCTTCGGAGGCGAGGCCGACCACTTCGGCCACGCCATCAATATGGCCCGACACGATATGACCGCCCAACTCATCCCCCACCCGCAGCGCCCGTTCAAGGTTGATACGCTGGCCGACCGCCCAGCCGTTATCGCCGCCAATATTGGTTTTGCGAACGGTTTCGGCAGAAATGTCCACATCAAACCAAGTGCGCGGCGTGCTGCCTGTGGCCACAACTGTCAGGCACACCCCCTCGCAGGCAATGGAGGCACCAATATCAATACTCGCCACATCATAAGCAGTGCCGATGCGCGCGCGCAAATCGCCTTTGGGATGCAGCGCTATCACCTCGCCCATATCGGTGACAATTCCTGTAAACATCGCGCGCCTCCTGCCGTTTTGCGGTAAAGTAAAGCGCGCGCGGCCCTGCTGCAAGGCCAGCGCGCAGATTGCATTGCTTTTGACGCAAATGCGCCCTATTTTCATCCTAAAGATGATCCAAGGTTAACCTTGGCGTAAGCCCCAAGCAGCAACGATGGGGCAGAGGTAGGCAGAATGACCATAACCAAAGCAGCGGCGGAAATGCCCCAAGCGGCGCGCAGGTTCTTGTTTTTGCAAGGCCCGCATGGCCCGTTCTTTGCGCGTTTGGGCAAAATGCTGGCCAATGCTGGTGCGCAGGCCTGGCGCGTTGGCTTTAATCGGGGCGATCAGGCCTTTTGGCCCAATGCGGGGTTTATCCCCTACCGAGGCCGCCATGATGATTGGCCCGCCGCCTGCGCCGAACTGCTGGATGCGCACGGCATTACCGACCTAGTGCTATATGGCGATACCCGCCCCATCCATGCCCAAGCGATCACCGCCGCGCGCGCGCGCGGCATCACTGTGCATGTGTTTGAAGAGGGGTATCTGCGCCCTTACTGGATTACCTATGAACGGGGCGGTTCGAACGGCAATTCGCGGCTGATGGATTTGACGGTGACGCAGATGCAGGCCGCCATTGCCCCCTATGATAGGGATTTGCCCGATGCCCCTGCGCGCTGGGGCGATATGCGCCAGCATGTCTTTTGGGGCGCGCTGTATCATTGGTTCGTGCTGGCAGGTTTTTGGGATTTTCGCAATTTCCGTCCCCACCGCAGCCTGACAGTGGGGCAGGAGTTTTTGCTGTATTTGCGCCGCCTTGCCCTGATGCTGCCGCATCGGTGGGAACGGATGCTTGCCACAAGGGCCATTCAGCGCGGCGGCTTTCCTTATCATCTGGTGCTGCTGCAACTGGAACATGACGCAAGTTTTCAGATGCATTCGCCCTTCAAAACTATGGTCGAATTTTTGGCCGTGGTGATGGAGGGGTTTGCGCGCGGCGCGCCTGGCCACCATCATATCGTGTTCAAAGCGCACCCGCTGGAAGATGGCCGCGCGCCCCTTTCGCGCGAAATTAAACGCCTTGCCGCGCTACACGGGGCTCAGGGCCGCGTGCATTTTGTGCGCGGCGGTAAACTGGCTGGCCTTTTGAACTTTGCCCGCACGGCGGTCACCGTTAATTCCACGGCCGCCCAACAGGCCCTGTGGCGCGGATTGCCGCTGAAATGCTTTGGCGCTGCCGTCTTTGCCAAACCTGAATTCGTCAGCGATCTGCCGCTGCCCGAATTCTTTGCGGCCCCCCCCCGACCCGACAGCCGCGCCTACCGCGATTATCGCCATTTCCTGCTGGAAACCAGCCAAGTGCAAGGCGGGTTTTATTCGGACACAGGGCGGCGCGAGGTGCTGCGCCAAATCGTGGATATGATGCTACAAGCCGCCGATCCCTATGACGCGCTGGCCATGGGCCGCCCTGCCCCGCGCCTGCATCTTAGGATTGTATCCTAAGCGGAAAAAAGCCTCTCGCTTTTTTTCGCGTTCTTGTATATGTTACAAAAAAACTTGAGGCAAATCCATCTAAAGGAGCCCGAGCAGTGACATCGTATCTATCAACAGGGGCAACAGCCCTTGCCCTTGTTGCCGCAGTCGCGGGGCTTGCAGGGTGCGGCTTGCCGCGATCTGGCCCGAATAAATCGGAAATCTTCAAAGGCTCGGTGCTGCGCCAAGGAGACGCGTTCATCGTCACAGTCAACAGCCGCGTCACGCGCGCCACATCCGTTGTGCCATCGCTTGGCTTTGCCGCTTCCTTCAAAAACGCAGGCATTTTGGGATCTGACAGCATCTCGCCCGGCGACAAACTGGGCCTGACCGTGTTTGAAAACGTCAAAGATGATCCGCTTTTGGGCAATACGGGCCAGCGCGTGGCGCAGCTCACCGAGATTGAAGTCGACGGCCAAGGCAATATTTTCGTGCCTTACGCGGGCAAGATCAAAGCGGCAGGCCAATCCACCGATGGCCTGCGCAATATCCTGACCGAAAAGTTAGACAGCCAAACCCCCGATCCGCAGGTGATCGTGCAGCGCCTTGCAGGCGATGGATCGACTGTTACTGTTTCGGGCTTTGCAGGTGCGCAGGGCGTTTTGCCGATTGAACGGCCCACGCGGACGCTGCTGTCGATGCTGGCTCAGGCGGGCGGCGTTTCGATTGAACCTGAAACCGCCATCATTCGCGTGACGCGCGGCAGGGAAACGGGGCGCGTCTGGCTGCTAGATTTGTATTCCAACCCCGAACTCGACATTGCGCTGCGCGCAGGCGATGAGATTACGGTGGAACGCGACACCCGCAAATTTACCGCGCTGGGGGCCACGGGCAGCCAGCAATTGGTGAAATTTGAAACGCAAACCCTGTCCGCAATTGAGGCGATTGCCACTGTCGGCGGGCTGTCCACCAGCAGCGCCGACCCAACGGGCGTGTTCGTGTTCCGCAACGAGCCGTCCGAAATCGCCAACACTGTGCTGGGGCGAGGTGACCTGCAAGGCGACCAACGCTTTGTTTATGTGCTTGACCTGACCCAGCCCACGGGCATGTTCGAGGCCCGCGATTTTCTGGTGCGCGATGGCGACACGGTTTATGTGACCGAAGCACCGTTCACGCAGTGGACAAAAGTGTTGACGGCAATCACTGGCACCACATCGGCGGCCACGGCGCTGTCAACAGCGGCGGGCACGGCGCTGGGCACAGCCGCCGCCAACTGACCTTGGTGCTGGGCCACATGCCAAACCAAAAAGCCGCAGCGTCCGAACAGGTGCTGCGGCTTTTGTATTTTAACGCAGACTTTTGGCAGCAAAAACGCCTGCGCGCGATTTTGTTCGCGGCGGGCTATGATCTGGCCTTTGGCCCGCTGGCGCGCCCCCGCGCAGGGGATGCCGTTGTTGTCTGGGGTAAATCACCCACCGCCCATAGGGGCGAGGCTTTTGCCGCCCGCCACGGCCTGCCCGTCTGGCGCGTTGAGGATGCCTTTGTGCGATCCATCAATTTGGGCCGCGCAGGTGATCCGCCGCTTGGTCTGCTGATTGACCCCGTTGGCGTGCATTTTGATTTCTCGCACCCCTCGCGGCTAGAGCAAATTTTGGCCAAAGACCCGCTTGATGATGCCCCGCTTTTGGTAAGGGCAAAGCAGGGTATCGCGCGGCTGCGAGCCTTGGATATTTCGAAATATAACATGCACGATCAGGGTCTTGCGCCGCCACAAGCGGGCTATGTTTTGGTGGTGGATCAAACGCAGGGCGATGCATCAATTGCCCATAGCGGGGCGGATGCCGCGCGCTTTACCGAAATGCTGGAAGCTGCCCGCAGCGAACATCCCTCCGCGCGCATCGTGATAAAAACCCATCCCGAAACAGCACGCGGATATCGGGCAGGGCATTTCGGCGCCAAAGATTGCGATGCCTGCACAGAAATTCTGGACGCCAATATCTCGCCTTGGGCCGTGCTGGAAGGCGCGGTTGCAGTCTATACCGTGTCGTCGCAACTGGGGCTGGAGGCGATTTTTGCAGGCCACCGCCCACAGGTGTTTGGCGCGCCGTTTTATGCGGGCTGGGGACTGAGTGATGATCGCATGGCCCTTCCACGGCGGGGGCGCAAACTGACCCGCGCGCAACTGTTTGCCGCCAGCCATCTGATCGCGCCGTGCTGGTTTAACCCGTTTAAGGGCGCGCTATGCAGCTTTGAAGAAATGCTAGACGTGCTAGAGGCCGCCTTGCGCGCACGGCGCGAAGATGGCGCGGGCTATGTCTCAGCTAACATGCGCGCGTGGAAACGCGGGCGTTTGCAGGCCGTGTACGGGCCAAATAAGCCGTTGGTATTCATGAAAAATACCCAAAAAGCGGCCCTGCGCGCGCAGGCCACAGGCGCTAGACTGATGGTCTGGGGTATGGCCAATGCCCCGCCTGATACCCCCGTTTTGCGTGTTGAAGACGGGCTTTTGCGCAGCAGCGGCCTTGGGGCCGAACTGACACCGCCGCTAAGCCTGATCTTGGATGATCTGGGCATTTATTATGACCCAGCCCACCCCAGCCGATTTGAAGCGCTGATGATGCAGCCAATTGCCGATGACGCGCGCGCACGGGCGCAGGTTTTGCTGGATGGTCTGCGCAGCGCGGGCCTGTCCAAATACAATCTTGGCGGCGCAGCGCTGACCTTGCCCGACGCCGCGAAAGATCGGACAGTTGTTCTGGTTGTGGGCCAAGTGACCGATGATGCCTCGGTTCTCCTTGGCGGCGGTGGGCGCAGCAATCTTGACCTTCTGTGCGCCGCCCGCACCGTCCATCCGAATGGTTTTATGATTTATAAACCCCACCCCGATGTCGAAGCGGGGCTGCGTTTGGGCGCAGTGGCCGCGCAGGATTTGGCGGGGCTGGCCGATTTGGTCGCCGTGCGCGCCGATGCGGCAAAGCTGCTCGATCAGGTCGATGTGGTCTTTACCCTGACCTCGACCTACGGGTTCGAGGCGCTTTTGCGCGGGGTTCCCGTCACCATTTTGGGCGCGCCGTTTTATGCGGGCTGGGGGCTGACCCACGATTTGGGCGACGTGCCGCAGCGGCGACGTGACCATCTGCGCAGCTTGGATCAAAAAGGCCTGCCAGCGCCAGATCTGATTCACCTGACCCATACCGCGCTGATCGCCTATCCGCGCTATTTTGATCCCATAACGCGCCAGCCCTGCCCACCCGAAGTGGCGTTGCTGCGCCTGTCCAATGCCAAGCAAGGCGGGGCGGCCATGCCCAAAGGGGCGATGCTGCGGCTTTTGTCCAAGGCGCAAGGATATTGTGCAAGCTATGCCCATTGGTGGCGCTAAAGGCGGCAAACTGGCCTTGACTGCGACGCAGGCGGAATCTAGGCGCAGCAAGAACAGCCAAGCTTTTTGGCTGCACTGCCAATCAAGCACGCTTGCAGTCTCCTACCCATTCAAGCGCACTGCATTCAACTGGAGCGCGCAGCAGTCATCGCCTTTGCCTGAAAAAAAGAGGGGGCGTTTTGCCCCCTCTGATCGCAGCCGCACCTTGGCGGGCTGCAAAGGCAGGGCTTTGCCCTGCGATTTGCGCGGATAGGGGCTTTACCCTGCGATTTGCGCGGACAGGGGCTTTGCCCCCGTAGGATCGGCGCGTTTTGCGCCAAACCCATTCCCCATTCTAGGGCCGCTTAACCTGATATGCGGCGCAGAACACCCGCCGCATTTGCGTTCATCTTGGGTCACCCCCGCATCCAAGATAGCGCAAAATCAATAGATATAGCGGATCTGATCCGTCCAATAGCGTTCAATACGCTTCAAACTTTGGTTCATATGTTCCATGCCCGCGGCATCAACCAAACCGCGTTTGGACAAGCCATCGGCATGGCGGCCAAACAAATCGGTCAGCATGCCGCGAACACTGCGGCCCTTTTCAGTTAGGCGCACGCGCACGCTGCGGCGGTCAATTTCGCTGCGCTGATGGTGCATATAGCCCAGTTCGACCAGTTTTTTCAGATTATAGGACACATTGCTGCCCTGATAATAGCCACGCGATTTCAACTCGCCCGCAGTGACCTCGTTTTCGCCGATGTTAAACAGCAAAAGCGCCTGCACCGAGTTTATTTCCAAAATCGCAAGCCGTTCGAATTCGTCTTTGATAACATCCAGCAGCAAACGATGCAGCCGTTCGACAAGGGCCAGATTATCCAGATAGCCGGCCATCATCGCCTTGTGCGAGCCATCCAGAACGGGGGTAAAAGCTGTCATATATACATCTCCACAGCAACGGGGTAACGAAACGCAGAATCAGCTCAAATCGGAAACATATAGTAAACAAATGCAGGATTTTTCGCGAATTTTATCGATTTGTGCGGTTTTTTTGCCCATCTAGGTCAGATTTAGCTCTTTGCCAACCGACCGCGGGCAAATTTTTCAACCTCAGCCAGCAATTTGGCAAATTGCGGCAGCGTTTCTTGCTGACCAAGAATCATCGCAAGCAGATCTTGGTCATTCTGCTCTAACAGCGTATCGAACAACGATAACGCATCCTCATCCATGCGCGCAATATATGCATCCGCATAGGGGCCAAGGATTAAGTCCATCTCCTTAATCCCACGCCGCCATGACCGCATCGTCATTCGTTTGATCCGTGCCTCGTGCGTTTCCATTACCATTCCCGCTTGCGCCCTATTCCCGCCCGCCATAGAACAACCAGCAAACTTGCGCCAGTCTTAGGAGGTTTTAATGCCATTTTTGTCCGATACGCTTTCTCGCGTAAAGCCGTCGCCAACTATTGCCGTCACCACCAAAGCGGCAGAACTCAAGGCGCAGGGGCGCGATGTGATCGGCCTTGGTGCGGGCGAGCCAGACTTTGACACCCCCGCCAACATCCGCGAGGCGGCAAAACGGGCGATTGACGCAGGCAAAACCCGCTACACCGCAGTAGACGGCATTCCCGAGCTGAAAAAGGCCATTTGCGATAAGTTTCTGCGCGAAAATGGGCTAACTTATACGCCAGCCCAGATCAGTGTGGGCACGGGCGGCAAGCAGATTTTGTATAATGCGCTTATGGCCACATGCAACAAGGGCGACGAGGTGATTATCCCCGCGCCGTATTGGGTATCCTACCCCGATATGGTGGAACTGGCGGGCGGCAGGCCTGTGCCAGTGGTCGCCACGATTGAATCCGATTTCAAACTAACCGCCGCGCAATTGGAAGCGGCCATTACCCCAAAAACCAAATGGTTTATCTTCAACAGCCCGTCTAACCCCACGGGCGCGGGCTATACGGCGGACGAGTTGCGCGCGCTGTGCGATGTGCTGCTGCGCCATCCGCATGTTTGGATCATGTCGGATGATATGTATGAACATCTGGTCTTTGACGATTTCGTCTTCACCACCCCCGCGCAGATTGAACCCAAACTTTACGACCGCACGCTGACCTGTAATGGCGTGTCGAAATCTTATGCAATGACGGGTTGGCGCATTGGCTATGCGGGCGGGCCAGCGCATCTGATAAAAGCCATGGGAACGATCCAATCGCAAAGCACGTCGAACCCCAGCTCGGTCAGCCAATATGCCGCGCTAGAGGCACTCACTGGGCCGCAAGATTTTCTGGCCCCAAACCGCGTCGTGTTTCAAAAGCGGCGCGATTTGGTTGTATCTATGCTGAACGCTGCCAAAGGAATCACCTGCCCCAAGCCTGAAGGCGCGTTTTACGTCTATCCCGACATTTCGGGCTGTATCGGCAAGACCACGCCGCTTGGCAAAAAGATTGCAAATGATGAGGATTTTGCAACTTATTTGCTGGAAGATACCGGGGTGGCCGTGGTGTTTGGCGCGGCCTTTGGCCTAAGCCCCAATTTTAGGGTGAGTTATGCAACCTCTGATGCTATACTGCGGGACGCATGCACGCGGATTCAGAATTTCTGCGCGGCACTGATATAGGGGCAATATGGCGGGTGATCTTCCAGAGTATTATTTTCGCATCCGTGAAAACGGCGCGTTGGTGTTTCGGGTAGATACCGAAAACCGCCAGCGCCGCATTGATTTGGAAGAGATTGCGATTGTGAATGTCAAAAACGGCGCGATCAAACCGCATGGCGAACGGGCCTTGACCGAGGACGACAAGGCGGCCATTGCCACTTGGGTGGCCGAGCGGACTGCCCTTTTGGCCGCGCGCGATGTCGATGACATTTTCCGCGCGATCGACCATATGAACCTCACCACGCAATGGGCACAGTCGCGCGCCAGTGACCAGGCTTTAGAGGCCGTCACAGATAAGTTGCTGCTTGCTATGCATGATTTGCGCCTGGTGCTGGTGCGCAAGAAATCCGAACGCATGACGCAGGGCGAGGCGGCAGAGTAGGCTATGCCGCGCGCGGCGCTTTGGCCCAAAACCGCCACATCAAGGTAACAGCAGCGCAGGCCAGCCCCAGCGTCAGGCCCAGCCACAGGCCAACCCCGCCCATGCCCATCCAAAACGCCAGCGCATAGGCAGCGGGCATACCAATACCCCAATAGCTGATTGCCGCGGCAATCATCGGAATGCGCGTGTCGTGAATGCCGCGCAGCAGGCCCAGCGCAATAACTTGCATCGCATCGGCCACTTGGAACAGCGCCGAAATAGCCATAAGCGTCACGCCAAATGCAAGGATTTGGGGGGCCTCTGGCGCGGCAGGGTCTAAAAACAGCGAAATCAGCGGGCGCGGCGTGCCAAGGAACGTCGCAATTACTATCAGCGCAAACAGCGCCGATATGCCAATCACCACCCGCGCCCCATCGCGCAGTCCGCGCGCATCGTGGCTGCCGTATGCATGGCCCGTGCGAATGGTCGCCGCATTCGACAGCCCCAAATGCACCATAAAGGCCATCGCGGTAATTTCCAGCACAATGCCGTGCGCGGCAAGTTCCTGCGTGCCGATCCAGCCCATCATAACAGCAGTTGCGGCAAACAGACCCGATTCTGCCAACAGCGTTACCCCAATGGGCCAACCAAGCCGAAACACCTGCCCCATCGCAGTCCAATCCGCCCGCCAAAACCGCTGAAACAGGTGGTAGCGGCGCAGTTCGGGCAGCAGCCCCGCATAGGCCAGCAGCACCAGCATCGATGCCGCCTGCACCGAAACCGAGGCTATCGCCGCCCCTTCAATTCCCCATTCGGGTGCGCCGAAATTACCAAAAATCAGAATATAATTCAACAATCCATTGGCCGGAATGGCCGCGACCGTCACCCACAGCACCACCTGCGTGCGCCCCAGTGCAGCCAGATACCCCTTGATTGCCATAATCACCAACGCAGGGATCATCCCCAGCCCGCCAATGCGCAAAAACTCTTGGCCAAGCGCGGCCACTTCAGGCTTTTGCCCCAACGCCAGCAGCACCGCTTCGGAATGCCAAAACATCGGGTATGTCAGCATGCCATAACCGATGGACAGCCACAGCCCCATGCGCGCCGCGCGCCGCACCTGCGCCTCGTCCCCCGCACCCACGCTTTGTGCCACCATCGGCATCACGGCATTGGCAAAGCCCGAACCAGGGATAAACACCACAAAGAACAACGATGTCGCAATCACCATCGCGGCAAGTTCGGTGACCCCATACCAGCCCAGCATCACTGTATCGACGACATGCAGCATCATCTGCGCCAAATGACTGCCCACCAGCGGCAGGCCCAACGCCAGCGAGGCAGTGGCATGAGCGGAGTAGGACAGGCGCCGCGGATGTGTCATGCCGTCCGTGCTATCGCTTGGCCAAGATTTAGGCAAGCCGCGAAGCGGTTACAGCGCCGCCGCCAACGCCACCCCTGCCCCTGTGGCAATCAGCGCGCCAGCAAACACCTCGGCCCATGGCAATACCCGCGCAAGTTGGCCAAGGCCAAGCCCGCCAAAAGCCCCCTCGCGCGCAAAGACCGAGATCAGCGCAACAGCGGCGGTGAATGCCGCCGTGCCCAGCCCCATCGCAAAGGCCCCTGCAATGCCAGCAGCGCCAATCCCTAGCTGCCATGTCAAGATCAGCACAAACACCGCCCCCGTGCAGGGGCGCATCGCGATGCCTGCAATCAAGGCGGCAACCTCGCGCGGGGATTGGGCCTGTGCTACCTGCGTGGGCGTTGGCCCGTGCGCATGGCCGCAGCCACAATCGGGGCCATGGTCGTGGTGGTCGTGGTCGTGGCGGTCGTGCTCAAGCCTGCCCGCCGCCACCTGCGCACGCACGCCCAGCACCCCGCGATAGACCAAATACAGGCCCAGCGCGGCAATGGCGGCGCTGCCCAATGGGGCCATGATGCTGTCCACCACGTCACCCGCCGCCTGCCGCGACAGGCCCAGCACCGCGACAATCGCATAAACCGCCAGCACCGCGACAAGCGCCTGCGCCAGCGACGAGGCAACCGACAGCATGGCTAGCCTGCGCGCCGTCACCTGCCGCGCAAGGCCATATCCGCCAATGACCAGCTTGCCATGCCCCGGGCCCGCCGAGTGAAGCACACCATAAGCAAAGCATATCCCCAAAAACCCCGCCAACGCGCCCATATCGCCCGACCGCAGCATCCGAATGGCCCCCGCCAGCATCTGTTGCACATCGCGCTGCGATGCCAGCACCCATGCGCCAAAATCGGCAAACTTGCCCGTGGCCCATAGCACCAAAACGAGCTCGCCAAAAATCACGATGGCAAGGGTCAATCGCCACATGTCACGCGCACCTCTTCGGCATAGGCCGCGCCGATGGCGGGAAAGTCAGCCTCGACATCCTCATCGGCGGTGTATTCCGCCAGCGCGGCCAGCAGCGCCTCGTCGGCGGCATCTCGGTCGGGTTCCCATATTTGCGCCGCACAAGCCCGCGCCGCCCCACCATATTCCAGCGCCGCCGATTGCAGGGTGTAGGCCGCGTAAAAGCCGGGGTCATAGACCTGAATTGTCAGCGTTTGCCCTATATTTAGTGGCAATGGCGCGGGCAAATCGCGGATATGCGTGGTGATGATTTTGCCGTCCTGGTAATCGGCCGTGTAATCACGCGGGCGCGACAACCCCTGATCCACGCCGCCGACAAGGGCATAGGAATCGCCCGGAAACCCCGCGTCCCAGTTCATGTCAAACCCCGTAAGGGTTGCCTTTTCATCAGAGGTCAGCACCCCGTCCCCATCCATATCCAAGGCGCGATCGGCGATGTATTGCAGGGATGATAGATCATCATAAACCCATGTGATCTTGACAGATTCCGCCGCGCCTTCATCGTTAAAGATCACGTCAACCGATGTGTCCAAAAACATATGCGGATGCGCCAAAGCGGGGGCGGCGAGCAGGGTTAGGGCAAGGGTCAGGGCAATGCAGCGCATGGGGTGAATGTAGCAGGCGCGCAGCGGCAAGAGTAGCCCCCACCCGCCCATGCGCGGGGACTTGCCGCAGGGATTTGTCGCAGGGATTTGTCCCACGCGATCCCCCTTGCCAACCAAGCCTTTTCCCGCGCAGATTGTGGGAATGGGATTGGAACCCACGCTGACTGGATTTTATTGCACCAAACAGCATTGAAAGAGCGAGAATAGGCCGATGGTTATGCCAAAATCGACAACACCGCCCCCATCGGGCAACCCAGAGCCGTTATTGAAAACACCCCTGAAACGGTATCCATTGCTAACCTTGGCCGAGATGTAGGCAATAGAGGAACGGGGATGGACAACTTCAAGGAAACGATGGGGCGCGCTCGGGCCAAGGCTTAGGCGAAGGCGAGCGCGACGAAATGAACTCCCCCAACTTCCCATCCCAACGGGCGCTTCGCGAATTGGCCAGCGCAAGTGCCGATACCGCCGATAGATGCCATTTAAGGTGCAGTTAAGGTGGGGCCGCTGGGTGCTGATCGCGGCGGGTTGGATCTTCATCGCCTTGGGCGTGACCGCGCTGACGGGGATTATGCAGCGCAATAAGGAAGATTACCCCCTACCACCGATAATTGAACTTCGGCGCAAACCCCAGCACCGTCTTTGCCTTCGCCGATGAAAACAGCGCTTCCGTCTCGCTTACCGCGCGCTTTAGCGGCACGTTCGGGAAAAACTCGGCCAGCAACTTTGAATTGGGCTGGGGCACGGAGTTGTTGTCGTTGGACACGTTAAACGCCTGATAGCCCAGCCCATCCTTGGCAAGGCACAAATTCACCATCTGCCCCAAATCGCGGGCATCAATATAGGAAAACGCGATGCGGCGGCGTTGGGCGGGGCTTTCGGCATAATCGGGGAAGGCCGAATAATCCTGCGGTTCCATCACGTTGCCAATCCGCAGCGCGTAAACATCAATGCCAAAGCGGCGGGCAAAGGCGCGGGCGGTGACTTCGTTCACCACCTTGGACGCGCCATAGCTGTCCATCGGGTTCACGTCATAGTCTTCGTCCAAGGGCAGATAGGCGGGGTCGGTTTGGCCTTCGGAAAAGCACACGCCATAGGTGGTTTCACTGCTGGCGATGATGATCTTTTTGACGCCCATTTTCGCCGCCGCCTCGATCACGTTATAGGTGGACATGGTGTTGACGCGGTACGTCTCGCTGTCAGGCGCGATTAAAATGCGCGGCACGGCGGCGAAATGCACAACCGCATCAAACACTTGCGCGCCAAGCCCCGTTTCCAAACTGTCCATGCCGATATGGCTGCGCATGGCGCTGTAAACCTGCCCCAGATCGGTGAGATCGGCGATCAGGTCGGGCACGCCCGCCGCATTCAGCGGCACCAGATCAACGTTCAGCACCTGATGCCCCGCACCCGTCAGAACAGGCACCACATGCCGCCCCGCCTTGCCCGAACCGCCCGTGAATAGAACCCGCATCGCGCCCTCCGCTATATGATCTTGATAGACTAAATATGTATTACAGTGTATATTGCACTACACACCAACAGGAGCAAGCCCATGACACGCCTCGCCACCCCCCAAATTTGCACCATGACCGAATTGCGCGAGCCGCAAAAGGTGTTTGATCGCGCAAACGGCCAGCCCGTGGCGATTTTGAAGAATTCCGCGCTGGTGGGGTATTTGGTGCCCGTCGAGGCGGTAGAGGCTGCGCCCCAACACCGCGCTGCCACGATGGAAGAAGTGATGGAAAGCTTGGCGCGCAGCAAGGCCCGCGTTCAGCCCGTTTTGGATTATCTGAAAGATAAGTAAATGTATCTGCTGACTGTCGACATCGTGATCGCCATTCATGACGCTGTATTGAATGAGGGCGAACTTGCGGGCCTAGCGCTGGATAAATCGCTAGAGGGGGCATTGGCGCGCGTGGACAACCGCCTTGCCTATGGCATGATCGAGGACGCATATGATTTGGCCGCCGCCTATGCGATTGCCATAGCGCAGGGCCATTGCTTTAACGATGCCAACAAACGCACCGCCTACCGCGCTATGCAAACCTGTTTGGAGTTGCACGGGTTACCTTATCCCACTGATGAAGCCGAAATCGGCCCAGTCATCATCCGCGCCGCGCAGCGCCTGCTGGATGAGGGCGAATTGGCCCACTGGCTGCGCCGAAACACTTTAGGCCCCACATCTTGCGCCCGCCCCCCCGCGCGTGGTCTAATGCTTCCCTAGCCAAAGGATACCCCATGCCCGCCGATCTGATCCCGCCAAATGGCCAAAACGATACCTATGATGCCTCTTCAATCGAGGTGCTCGAACCGCTCGAGGCCGTGCGCCTGCGCCCCGGCATGTATATCGGCGGGATTGACGAGCGGGCGTATCACCATTTAGCGGCAGAAATTCTGGACAATTCGATGGACGAGGCAGTGGCAGGCCACGCGACGCGGATCGACGTGGAACTGCACGCGGACGGCAGCCTAACTGTGCGCGACAACGGGCGCGGTATTCCCGTAGATCCACACCCGAAATTTCCCGACAAATCCGCGCTGGAAGTCATTCTTTGCACCCTTCATTCGGGCGGTAAATTCAATGGCAAAGCGTATGAGACTTCGGGCGGATTGCACGGGGTTGGCTCATCCGTGGTAAACGCGCTGTCCGACAGCATGGTTGTGGAAGTGGCCAAGAATAAAGAACTGTTCCGCCAAGCCTTCTCGCGCGGCAAACCGCTTGGGCCAATTGAAAAGCTGGGCCCCATCCAAAACCGCCGTGGCACGTGGGTCACCTTCCACCCCGATGCCGATATTTTCGGCAGCCATGCCTTCCGCCCAAGCCGCCTGATGCGCATGGTGCGATCCAAAGCTTACCTCTTTTCAGGCGTGGAAATTCGCTGGAAATCCGCCATCCCCGATGGTGATACGCCCATGGAAGCAGTGTTTCACTTTCCGGGCGGCCTTGGCGAATATCTGGCCGATACGTTGCAAAAAACCACAACCTACGCCGACCGCCCCTTTGCGGGCAAAGTTAGTTTTCAAGAAAAATATGGCGTTCCGGGGTCGGTCGAATGGGCAATCAACTGGTCGCCCGTGCGCGATGGGTTTATTCAAAGCTACACCAACACCATTCCAACCCCCGAAGGCGGCACGCACGAATTTGGCTTTTGGAGCGCGATTTTAAAAGGCATCCGCGCCTATGGCGAGCTGATTAAAAACCGCAAAGCGGAACTTATCACCCGCGATGATATGCTGACAGGCGGCTGCGCGCTGATTTCGGTATTTATCCGCGAGCCGCAATTTGTGGGCCAAACCAAAGACCGCTTGGCCACAGAAGAGGCCGCCAAATATGTCGAAGGCGCGGTGCGCGACCACTTTGACAATTGGCTGGCTGGCGATACCAAATCGGCTGGCGCGATTTTGGATTTTCTGGTGCTGCGCGCCGAAGAGCGGCTAAAGCGCAAACAGGAAAAGGAAACGCAGCGCAAAACGGCGACGAAAAAACTGCGTCTGCCGGGTAAACTGACCGATTGTTCCAGCAAAACCCGCGATAAAACGGAATTGTTTATTGTCGAGGGTGACTCGGCGGGCGGCAGCGCCAAAGGCGCGCGCGACCGCGAAACCCAAGCGATCATGCCGCTAAAAGGTAAAATCCTGAACGTTTTGGGCGCGGCCAGTGGCAAGCTGAACGAAAATTCCGAGATTCGCGATATTTGCGAAGCCTTAGGCGTGCAAATGGGCACACGGTTTAACGTGGATGATTTGCGCTACGATAAAATCGTCATCATGACCGACGCCGATGTCGACGGCGCGCATATCGCCAGCCTTTTAATGACGTTTTTCTTCACCCAAATGCGCCCGCTGATCGACAAGGGCCATCTGTATCTGGCCTGCCCGCCCCTGTACCGCCTGACCCAAGGGGCCAAGCGGCTGTATGTGGCCGATGACGCCGAGAAAGAAAAGTGGCTGGCCAAGGGCTTGGGCGGCACAGGAAAAATCGACGTGCAGCGGTTTAAGGGACTGGGCGAGATGGACGCGAAAGACCTGAAAGACACCACGATGAACCCCGCGACGCGCAAGCTGATACGGGTATCGATTGATGAGGATGCACCGGGAGAGACGGGGGATTTGGTGGAACGGCTGATGGGAAAAAAGCCTGAGTTGCGGTTCCAGTATATTCAGGAAAATGCAAGGTTTGTGGAGGAGTTGGATGTGTGAGGGGGGAACGAAATAATGGGAGAAGCACTCAACACATTCAAATCAACGGCCACTAGAGCTTCGGCGATACTTCAATTTCCGATCGGAGTTGAGAATTCTGAGATCCTACGCGATGACTTAATTCGGTCTGCATTGGTTTTGGCAGTCGCTGGATTTGACCGGTAGTTCACTCATGTTTTTGTAGACAATCTTTCAAGTTACTTGAAGAAGAACCCAGCAAATGACGAACTGATCGCAACGCTTAACGAAATGGGTGTCGATTACAAGTTTGTTCTGGGCCTTTTGGTTAAGGGGAGTGATCGGCCATTCCGCACTGTAAGGAATAGAATACAAGGAAATATTTTCTATAAGACCACGCAACAGACAGATGCAATCGACAAGTTGTTTAAGAAGATTAATATATTCAATTTAACAAATAGAGTTTGCAAGAAATCAAAAACGAGGCTTTTACTTGATCGTATCAATAAGGCGGTGAATCGGCGCCACAAAATAGTGCATGAGGGCGACCTGAATTCGCATCACAAGGCCTCTGCGATTTCGAAAGGTACAGTTGAACTGTGTATTCGCGCGATGGACGAATTTGTGGATTTATCAGATAAAGTGATTCACGAAGAAATCAAAAAACCGAAATCGCAAACCCGCACGAAAGCAAAGGCGATTTGACAGTTATCATATGAACAAGGTTTACACTCAACACAACTTAAGCAACGCTGTCAGCTTTGTCCCCAACTGCGGTTTGCTGCGTTAATGGTGTAACGGGTGTGTTGCATCAACACCCTGACCGCACAGGCATGCGCGGGCGTTCAGGACTAAAAACGCTCCACTGGAGCGTTTTTGCGCGCAGGCGCGCCGTCCCTCACTCCTGCACCCCCTTCAAATACTCCGCCAGCGCCACCAGCCGTTCTGGCGTGGGGGTCTCGATCCCGTCGCCGCCATCATAGGGCTCCAGCGCCCCCTCCATCAGCCCTGCGAATGCGGGCATGGCGCGGTGGGCGACGGCCCCCTCGCCCCGCCAGATATAGGCCATCACCCGCGTGGTCGGGAAAACGCCGCCACTCCTTGCCGCCAGCCCCGTCAGATCGGCGGGTTTGGGCGACAGGCCCGCCCCCGCCGCCCCATCGCCGCGCCCGCCCGCACCGTGGCAGGCTGCGCAATTCTCGGCAAAGTCGCGCGCAGGATCAGGGCCAGTATCGCCCTGAACTGCCCCCTGCCCCACGCACCCTGCCAAAACCAACGTCAAAAGGATATACCGCATCATCGCCCCCATTTTTGCCCAGCCTAGCAGCAGGGGAGCGGCGCGATATGATTTAGGTCAACTTCTCAACCACCATAGCCGCTCCAATCCCCCCCGCGCCCGCAATCGCCGCCACGCCCGTTTGCCCCGCGCCCAGTTCATAAAACAGCCGCACCGCGAGCACCGCGCCCGATGCGCCAATCGCGTGCCCCCGCGCCAGCGCGCCCCCTCCAACATTGACGCCTACATTCACCGCGCGAAGGCCTGCCGAACACAGCATCGCTTGGCACGCGTAAGCCTCCATCAGTTCGACAAGGTTGGAAGCCAAATCCGCGCCCGCCCCGCCCACCGCATCCATCGCAGCAATCGCCGCAAGGCCAGGCCGCGCCACATCCCCCCCCACATTCGCGCCGCGCAAAATCCGCACACCGCCGCAGCCCATCTGGGCGGCCACCTCATCGGCCGCCACCAAAACAAACGCCGCCCCATCCGCCGCCAGCGCCGTATTCGCCGCCGTAATGCTGCCCGCAATGGGCACAGCGCGCGCAGCCAGCGCCGCCGTCACCCGCCCCGCAGCAGGGTCGCGTGCCTGCCCCGCAATCGAAACCACTTCGCCCGCGCAAACACGATATTTCGCATGGCTTTCAACCGCATAGGCATCCTGCGCCGCCCGCGAAACCCCCGCCTCGCGCGCGATTAAATCTGCCGCCTGCGCCATATCGGGGTCATCCCAGCCCTGCGGGGCAAACCGCGCCTGAGTATATTCCACCCCGTCCCGCAACCGCTGCGGCGCACGCGAATAACTCTCGGCCCCGCCTGCAATTACGACGCGCGCAGCCCCGCTGTCCACCAAAGCACGGCCGAGCAGTATCGCATCCAGCCCCCCCGTGCATTGCCGATCAATCGTCAGCCCCGCCACATGCGGCAGGCCCGCCACCAGCGCAATAATCCGCGCAACATTGCCCCCTGCGCCAAGGGCATTTGCGCAAATCACCTCGTCCACTTTGTGTGGAAAACCCTCCAGCAATGCGGCAATCACAGGGGCGGCAATCTGCTCAATCTCCAGCCCCGCAAAGGCCCCACCGCGCGGCACAATCGCGCTGCGTTTGGCAGCGATGATTACGGCCATGATGGGTCAACCTGCGCCTGAAGCGTCCGCAAATCGGTCTTGCCGCTGGGCAGGGTTGGCCAATCATCTTGCCATATCAACGCCTTGGGCGCTTTCAGCGCGCCCATCTCGCCGCGCAAAACCGCCAAAATCGTCCCTTCTTGTGCGCTATCCCCTTGGCACACAGCCACCAGATGCACCCCGCGCAATGCGTCCCTGCGCGGCAAAACGGCCACCTGCCGCACCCCAGCCAAGGCCATCATCCGCGCCTCAATTTCTTCGGGAAATACATTATAATCGGCAACCGTCACCATCCGCCCCGCGCGGCCCGAAAGATACAGGTTGCCCCCCTGCATCCGCCCCATTTCGCCCACCGAAAGCCAACCATCGCGCCAGCGCGCACTTCCCGCTTCCGCCCCCGCATAGCGGATAAAGGTATAGGGCGAGCGCAACCAAACCTCGCCCCCCCAAACAGCAAGTTCCACATCAGGATAGGGCGCGCCGACGCTGGCATGGGGCGTGCCTGCACTTGCCATCGTGATAAAACTCGCCTCTGCCGCGCCATAAAACTCGCCCGCAGGCACATCGCTTAAACTTGCGCGCAAGGCATCGTCCAGCTTTGATCCGCCTACAATTATCCTGCCCACGCGTGGCAACTGGGACTGCGCCAGCAGCAGCCGCAACTGCGCTGGGCTGGCCCACAGCACATCCACCCCGCGCAGCGCGCGGACCTGCGCACGCGCATTAATCCCGCCCAGCACAGACAAATCCGCCCCCAGATGCAGTGCCTCTACCGCGCCATACAGCGAGAGTGATTGCTCTAGCCCCCCCAGCACGGCCACGCGCGCGCCGCGCCCAATCCCAAAAAGCCGTGCATTCACCGAAAAACTGGCAATCCAACTGTCCATGCTGCGCAAAATGCGGCGCGGCGCGGCGCTGCTGCCCGAGGTCAGAGTTTCAAACTCCCCCTCCCCCGCCTCAAGTGCGCCTATGTTTTGACCATTTGGCCCGCCAATACGAAACGGCGCGCCTGACAGGGCCAACCGCAAATCCGCCTCTACCTCCGCTCCGCCTACCAGCAGCCGCGCCCCCTTGGCCCATGAAAACCGTGCTTTCATACTGACTTAAATACCTGAATCCGTCCGCGCCGCCATCTTAACCTCCCAGAACGGCCGCCATCCGCCGCAGCGCAAGGGCGTAGCCCATCGTGCCAAACCCCGCTATCACACCATCCGCGCGGGCCGATACAAACGAGTGATGCCGAAACGCCTCGCGTCTGTGGATATTGGTGATATGCACTTCGATCACTGGCCCGTCATAGGCGTTGAGCGCATCTAGAATGGCCACCGAAGTATGGCTATAGGCCCCTGGATTGATGATAACTCCCGCCGCAGCATTGCGCGCGGTGTGGATCATCTCAACAATCTCGCCCTCGTGGTTGGATTGGCGCACATCCACCACCAGCCCCAATTCGCCGCCAAGCTGCTGCAAACCGGCCACTACATCGGCCAGCGTTTCAGCCCCATAGATTTCAGGCTGTCGCAGGCCAAGAAGGTTTAAATTGGGGCCATTTATCACAAAAACAGGCTTCATTGCGGGCATCCTTTGCGGGTTCGGGACACCATAGCAGCCCGTGGCCATTTGCGCAAAATACAAAAAAGAGGGCGCAGGTTTCCCCGCGCCCTGCACCGCCGTCAAAGTCGCATCCCAACCCCCCGCCTATCAGGGAAGAAAGCGAAGGTTATGCAACCTTTTCCAGCGCCACATCTGGCGTAATCCCCCACGTCTTGATACCGAGCGCCCGCACCACATCGCGGGTCAAATCGGGGCGGTTTAGGGTGTAGAAATGCAAATCGTCCACGCCGCCCGCAATCAGCCGCTCGCACAGCGATGTGCACTGCGCCAAGGAATACAAGCTTTCGCGCCCATCGCGCGCGGCGCGGGTGAATGCCTCGTCCAATTTGGCAGGCACCTTTGTGCCGCAGCGGGCGGCAAAACGCTTTGCCCCATCCCAGCTTTGCACAGGCAAAATGCCAGGAATGATGCGGCCCGTGATACCCGCGCGATCCGCCGCATCGCGAAAGCGGAAAAACGTGTCGGGATCAAAGAAAAACTGCGTCAGGGCGCTGGTCGCCCCCGCATCAAACTTGCGCTTCAAATGCGCAATATCTGCCCCTGCATGCCCCGCATCTGGGTGCGGTTCGGGATAGGCCCCAACACGCAAGCTGAACTTGCCCGTGGCCGCCAGCGCCGCCACCAAGTCAACCGAGGATGCAAACCCATCAGGATGCGCTGTAAACCGCTGCGCGCCTTTGGGCGCATCGCCGCGCAGCGCAACAATTTCCGTGATGCCCGCATCGGCATAGGCATTGGCAATGTCCATCGTCTCGCTGCGTGTCGCATCGACGCAGGTCAAATGCGCCGCCACCTTCAGCCCATAATTGCGTTTTATGGCAACCACAGCCTCATGCGTCAACTTGCGCGTCGTCCCGCCCGCGCCATAGGTGACAGACACAAATTCGGGCCGCATTGGGGCCAGTGCCTGCACAGTCTCCCACAGACGAAACGAGGCATCGATGCCTTGGGGCGGGAAAAATTCAAAACTGATACGCAGCAAGGAAGAACGGGGCGTGGGCATGTCTGGCTCCTTTGACTTGCCACCTTATCCCATATCGCACTATATGAGTCTAATTCATATTATTCACCTATAACATGAGGTATGCGCCATGTATATCGAACTGCGCCATTTGCGATCCATCCGCGCCATTGCACAAGCAGGCGGGCTGGCCAAAGCTGCCGAGGTGCTGAATGTCACGCAAAGCGCCCTTAGCCATCAGATTGCCGGGCTGGAAGATCAGGTTGGCATGGCACTGTTTGCCCGCCGCTCGCGTCCCATGACATTGTCTGCGGCGGGAATGCGGCTACTCCGCGCCGCTGACCGCATCTTGCCCGAAATCACCGCGCTAGAGGATGAGTTTTCCGCCCTGCATAGGGGCAAAACGGGGCGCCTGCACATTGCCATCCAATGCCACGCTTGTTTTGATTGGCTGTTTCCCGTGCTGGAAATGTTTCGCCATTCTTGGCCCGAAGTGGATGTCGATATCCGCGCGGGGCTTGCCTTTGACAGCTTTCCCGCATTGGTGCGCGAAGAGGTGGATTTGGTGATTTCCTCTAACCCCGAAGCGATTGATGGCGTCACCTTTCACCCGCTGTTTGATTATCACCCTGTGTTTGTGGCGGCCTCAAACCACCCACTTGCCGCCAAACCCTTTGTCACAGCGGCTGATTTGCGCGATCAGACCATTCTGCATTACCCCGTCACCCGCGATAAGCTGGATGTCTTCACCGAGCTTCTTACCCCCGCCAAAGTCGAACCCGCTGCTACAAGGCCAGTGGAACTGACCGCCGTAATTTTGATGCTGGTCGCTGCAGGGCGCGGCGTGGCCGTTATGCCCGATTGGGTTTTGCGCGACATCAAAACCCACGCTGATTACATCACACGCCCCCTTGGCCCGCAAACCGTCACCAAACGCCTGTTCGGCGCCACAAGGTCTGAAGATGCTGAAAAGCCCTATATGGCGCATTTCCTGCGGTTGGGGCGCAGCGAGCCTGTGAAACTGCAAAGGGGTTAAGCCACGACTGAAATCAAATACCGCGCCCGCAGCCATGCGGGCGCGGTATAAAGGTTTCGGGGATTGACTAGCCTACGATCGTGGCTTCTGTCGCGGCGCGCAATTCTGCCTCGGTCACGCCATCTGCGCATTCGACAATCTTCAGCCCGCCCTTGACCACATCCAGAACACCCAGATGGGTGATCATGCGGTTGACCACAGCGCGGCCCGTCAGCGGCAGGGTGCAGGATTTCAGCACTTTGCTTTCGCCCGTTTTGCTGGTGTGATCCATCACCACCACCACACGGCCCACGCCTGCGACCAAATCCATCGCCCCGCCCATGCCTTTGACCAGCTTGCCTGGAATCATCCAGTTCGCCAAATCGCCATTTTCGGCAACCTCCATCGCGCCCAAAATCGCCATGGCAATTTTGCCGCCACGGATCATGGCGAAAGATTGCGCAGAATCGAAATAGGCTGTCTGCGGCAATTCGGTGATGGTCTGCTTGCCTGCGTTAATCAGATCGGCGTCCTCTTCCCCCTCAAATGGAAATGGCCCCATACCCAGCATCCCGTTTTCCGATTGCAGCGTCACCTCAATCCCCTTTGGGATATAGTTCGACACCAGCGTCGGAATCCCGATGCCTAGGTTCACATACCAGCCATCTTGCAGTTCTTGCGCCGCGCGGGCGGCCATTTGGTTGCGATCCCACATGGCTTACGCCTCCTTCTTGCGCGTCGTGCGCTGTTCAATTCTCTTTTCGTGCTGGCCTTGGACAATGCGGTGCACATAGATGCCCGGCAGGTGGATGCTGTCGGGGTCTAGGCTGCCCAAGGGCACAATTTCCTCGACTTCCGCGATGCAAACTTTGCCAGAGCTGGCGGCGGCTGGGTTAAAGTTGCGCGCGGTTTTGCGGAACACCAAATTGCCCGATGGGTCGGCCTTCCACGCCTTAACAATCGAAAGATCGGCCACAATGCCGCGTTCCAGAATATAATCTTGCCCATCAAAATTCATCACGGGTTTGCCTTCGGCAATCACGGTGCCCACACCCGTTTTGGTATAAAAGCCAGGTATCCCCGCCCCGCCTGCACGCAGACGTTCGGCCAGCGTGCCTTGGGGGTTAAACTCCAACTCGAGCTCGCCCGACAGATACTGCCGCATAAATTCGGCATTTTCCCCCACATAGGACGAGATCATTTTTTTGACCTGTTTGGTTGCCAGCAGCACGCCAAGACCAAATCCGTCAACGCCTGCATTGTTCGACGCGATGGTCAACTCTTTCGTGCCCGCTTTGCGGATGCCTTCGATCAGCAGTTCAGGAATGCCGCACAGACCAAAGCCGCCCGCCGCAATCAACATGCCATCACGCAGCAGACCCTCCAGCGCGGCCTCGGCGCTGGGATAGATTTTCTTCATCGCAAACCCCTTTGCAAACTCTCATGGGTTTATGCGCGCGGGGATGCTGCGATGTCAATTCTGTAAGGGCTACAACAGTCTGATCCACCCTTGCGCAGGAACGGCAAGGAACGCTATAATTGGGAACGCTTTGCCGCCCGCGTGGTGAAATGGTAGACACATGAGACTTAAAATCTCCCGGCTGTATGGCCGTGCCGGTTCAAGTCCGGCCGCGGGCACCATTTACACTAAGATTCAAAGGCAGAATCTCAGGTAAGCATCTGAACTTGCACACATATTTCAACTTACCCCATCGTGGGTATCAGATTGTGTGGACCAAAATGCAGACCAAAACGATCCCCTATACTTTCAAACGCTGCGGCTATTTTTACTTCTCTCGCCGTGTTCCATCCGACTTACTGCATCATTACACTGGCCCTAGGATCGTACAGGGGCTTCGCACCAAGTCCCCCCAAACTGCAAAAACCCGTGCTCTGTTAGCAGCAGCCAAGCTGGATGAGCGTTGGTCACAATTAAGGCTGGCGCACAGTGAAGCCTTTGGCGGCAAATTACAGAAGTCTGGGGCTGGACTACCTGAACCAAGCCAAGATCGCTTACTGCAAGCCCATGTGCCTGAACCGCATGGTCCAACATTGGCTGAGGCCCTATCTCTTTACATCAGACAAAAGGGCAAGGGTCGGGGTAAGACGTTTCATGCAGGGTCTGAGCGTGCTTGCACCTATCTGACAGCAGCCTGCGGCGTTAAGCCCCTGATAAACTACAGCAGAACAGATGCTCTGAAATTTCGAGATTGGTTGATTGCAAAGAATTTAAGTGGATCGAGTGTCACCCGTGTTATGTCTAGCCTAAAGGCAGTGTTCAACTTTGCAATCTCAGAACTGGCACTCGAAAACCGCAATCCTTTTCTTGGTATTTACCATGATCGCAAGGCAGGTGTATCAGATCGCAAACCAATTCCCGTGGTCAGCATTCGCAAAATTCAAACTGAATGCACCAGGGTCGATGATGAAATGCGGTGGCTTGTAGCGCTGATCTCGGACACGGGTATGCGGCTGGCAGAGGCAACAGGCTTGCTGCGTGAAGACTTTGTTGGCCTAGATGGCACATCACCTTTTATACAAATAAAGCCGTATGCATGGCGAACACTTAAGACGGGAAGCAGTCAACGCAATGTGCCCTTGGTAGGTGCATCTCTTTGGGCTGCAAAGCGCATCATTACCAGACAGTCAGACAGCAAGTTCGCCTTTCCCAGATATAACAAGACAACGACAACAAACGCTAACTCAGCCAGTGCCGCGTTAAACAAATGGATGAAACCTTTGGTGCCATTAGAATGCTCAATGCATAGCTTCAGACATTCCATGCGTGACAGGCTAAGGGCTGTACAATGTCCTGCTGATATCGTGGATCAAATTGGTGGATGGCAAACCAATGGGGTGGGTCATGGGTACGGAGATGGCTACCCAATGCATGTTTTGAATGAATGGATGGCGAAGGTAAGTCTTTGAAAGTAGACACAATCTGATACCCACGATGGGGTAAGTTGAAATATGTGTGCAAGTTCAGATGCTTACCTGAGATTCTGCCTTTGAATCTTAGTGTAAATGGTGCCCGCGGCCAGTGTTATGTTCCTGCTACAGGCATCATGTATCTACTAACACACTGATTTCACTATATGCACGTTGCTGTTGTTCGCTGCAAGTAGGGATTTTTTGGTCAGTAATTTGGTCTACATTCCTGATGGCCCAGATGTG
>CAMAXX010000004.1 GCA_945862435.1 Pseudorhodobacter antarcticus | reverse complement strand
ACGGTGATATCGCTGACCTCGCCATCCTTGTGCGAAGCCGCCCGCGGAAACGCCCCGCGCTTGCGTTCCAATTCCGCATAGGTGCGGTAATTGCCTTCGGCTTTCAGAGCATCAAGCTGGGCGGTGAATAGGGCATCAAAGTTCATGGAAATCCTCGCAGCAATTTGACCAACAGGTAGCGGGCATAGGGGCGTTTCGCCATAGGTATATTGCAAAAGTGACAATAGGTCGCGTCAGCGTTGCTGGGGTTATTGTTTTATGCTGTGAGTAAGTCGCTGCACGTTGCGCTAGATGAACGGTGCGGGATACATGTTTAGACTTTTCAAATTTGCGCAGTCTTTGTATTAGATCGCTTTGGCCGACAAGATACCGGGCAGGTCCCCTTCAATCCAGCCCGCCAAAGCTGCTACATGCGCCGCCGTCTCGCGCTCCAAAGGGGACAAAGCGTAGTCGGCATGCGGCGGAACTATATCGCGCGCTGTGCGCAGGACGCAGCCATCGGTTTGTAATTGTTGCGGCGTTTGCACCAGCATGCGGTGCGGCACTGCGCGGGTGTGACGCCGCAGTAGGAAAAAGCGCCTTTTGCCCAATTGTAGTGTCACCATCACAAGCACCCCCCACCACGAGGTAAGATAACCCAATATCGCGCTACAGGCTTTCGGCGGACATCTCATTTGGGGCGAAGCAAATCTGTGTCCGGTGTTGGGTCATCATGTGCGACCTTAGTGGATTCTTACAAAAATATAGGTTCTTACGCATCGTCAGTAACGCAATAGATAGGCGTCAGACATCCATAATAAGGGTGTGTTATGACGAAAATTGCAGTGACGGGGGCATCGGACCAACTTGGGCGTTTGGCGATTGCGGCCATCAAGGCGCGCAATGCAGGCGCTGACGTGGTGGCATTGGTGCGCAATACCGCCGCCGATGTGAGCGCTTTTGCCTGCGCCATAAATTATACCAAACCCGAAACGCGGGCCTATGCCTTGGCAGGCGTTGGTGTTTTGATGCTGATTTCTGCGAATGATTTTAAAGATCGTGCGGGGCAGCATCAGAATGTGATTACTGCGGCAAAGTCCGCAGGTGTGGGACATATTATTTACACCTCGATTTTGAAGGATGCGGCCAGCCCGATGGTTCTGGCGCAAGACCACATTGCAACAGAGGCGGCGCTGGCCGATTAGGATCTGGCCACTACGATTGTGCGCAATGGGTGGCATACCGAAAATTATACACGCTCGCTGGCGAGATCGCTCGCCCCGCGCGCTCTGATTGGCGCATGGGTTTCGGGCAAGATTTTTTCTGCCGCCCGCGCAGATGACGCCAAAGTGATTGCCACGGCTGCGCTGGATGTATCGCATGCGGGCATGGTCAATGCACTGGCGGGGGACACTGCGCATACGATGGCCAAATTTGCAGCCAACGTCAGCAATGTGGTTAGAAAGTCAGTCCCTTACAATGACTTGTCGCAAGATTCTTACCACGACATCTTGGTTAGTTTTGGTCTGCCACAAAGCTTTACCTTTGTGCTGGCCGACAGCAATGCACAGGCCAAGGATAGCGCGCTGTTTGATGACAGCCATACCTTGTCGCGCCTGATTGGCCGCCCAACGTCGCCAATTTCTGGGCCGATTTCTGATGCTTTGAAGGGCTAGGTTAGAACAGATTATGCAAAGGGGGCAGGGCGCAAACCCTGCCCTTTATCGTTAGTCGCTGATTGGTCCACCCGCTGCGGCCCAATCACTAAAGCCGCCGATATTCATGGTTTCATACCCCATGCGGGCAAGTGTCGAGGCAGCCATGCCTGCCCGACCGCCCACAGCGCAGTAAACAGCAATCGGCTTTCCTTGCGCGATGCGTACGTCATAGTCTGGGCTTTTGGGGTCAGCGTTCATCGCTAGCGTGGCAAGCGGGATATGCAGCGCGCCCTTGGCTAGGCCAGAGGCTTGCACTTCGCTTGCCTCGCGCACGTCAATCACTGTTACCTGACCACTTAAAGCGGCTTTAATCACATCGTGGAGGGAGTTATAGGCCATGGGGCACCTTTTCGGAGAGTTGCAGGGATAATACATTCTATAGTTAGAATATGTATCGCCCCAAAACAAGTGCCGGCGTTGCAGGTGCCGCAAAATTAACGCGAGACTGGCCCGCCTGCTGCTGCCCAAACGTAAAAGCCGCCAATATCCATCGCCTGATAGCCAAACCCATTAAGCAGTTGCACGGCAATGCGCGCGCGTCTGCCTGCTGCGCTGTAGACTGCAACGGGCCTACCTTGCAGCAGACGCCGGTCGTGCTGCGGGCTGGACGGATCTGCTTTGGCCACCAAATCTTTCAGCGGAATATGCAATGCGCCCGAAGCATAGCCAGAGCTGTGCAATTCTGCCGCATCGCGCAAATCAATTATTGTCATTGCACCAATTTCCGCAGCGGTGATGATTTCGGCGGTCTTCATCTTGTGCACTGTGCCCCCATGACGTTCCAGTTGTAAAGTATAAGCTCTTGCCGAGATTCCCAAAAGGGCAATCTAATTAAAAGGCAAACGTTCACGTATCGTTCACTTTTGCCATTGGCCTGCCGCCCAAATCGGCCTATCTTGCGTACGGTAGCGAGGAAGATCATGGCAGAGCAGAAATTTATCGAGGTGCGCGGTGCGCGCGAGCACAATCTAAAATCGGTGGATGTGGATATTCCGCGCGATCAGTTGGTTGTGATTACGGGCCTTTCGGGCAGCGGCAAATCGAGCCTTGCCTTTGATACAATTTATGCCGAAGGGCAGCGCCGGTATGTCGAAAGCCTGTCGGCCTATGCGCGGCAATTTCTTGATATGATGGGAAAACCTGATGTGGATCATATCAGCGGGCTTTCCCCCGCCATTTCTATCGAGCAAAAAACCACCTCAAAAAATCCCCGCTCTACCGTAGGGACAGTGACCGAGATTTACGACTATCTGCGCCTATTGTTCGCCCGCGCAGGCACGCCATACTCGCCTGCCACGGGCCTGCCGATTACGGCGATGCAGGTGCAAGATATGGTCGATGCAGTTATGGCCATGCCCGAGGGCACGCGGGCCTATTTAATGGCCCCGATTATCCGCGACCGAAAGGGCGAGTATAAGAAAGAATTTTTAGACCTGCGCAAACAGGGGTTTCAAAGGGTTAAGGTAAACGGCGCTTTTTACGAATTGGAAGAGCCGCCAACCTTGGACAAAAAATTTCGCCACAACATAGACGTGGTTGTAGACAGAATTGTTGTGCGCGAGGGTCTAGAAACACGTCTTGCCGACAGTTTCCGCACGGCGCTGAACCTTGCCGATGGAATTGCCGTGGTGGAACTTGCAGTGGACGAAGGGCAAGATGCGCCGCGCACCACCTATTCGGAAAAGTTCGCCTGCCCTGTGTCGGGCTTTACCATTGCCGAAATTGAACCGCGCCTGTTCTCGTTCAACGCTCCCTATGGGGCCTGCCCTGTGTGTGATGGGCTTGGGATGGAGTTGTTTTTCGACGAACGCCTTGTCGTGCCTGACCAAAATCTAACCCTACTAAGTGGGGCAATCGCGCCGTGGGCAAAATCAAAAAGTTCCTATTTTACCCAAACGATTGATGCAATCTCCAAGCATTATGCTTTTGATAAAAAGTCGAAATGGAAAGATCTTCCCGAGGCGGTGAAACACGTTTTTCTGCGCGGATCGGGCGAGCAAGAAATTCAGTTTCGCTATGACGAGGGTGGGCGCGTGTACCAAGTGTCCCGCGTGTTTGAAGGCGTGATACCCAATATGGAACGGCGCTATCGCGAAACGGACAGCACGTGGTCGCGCGAAGATATGGAGCGGTTTCAGAATAACCGATCTTGCGGGTCTTGCGGCGGGTATCGTTTGAAACCCGAGGCGCTGGCCGTGAAAATCGGCGGGCTGCACGTGGGCCAAGTGGTGAAAATGTCGATCACCGAAGCGTTCGATTGGGTGCAAGCGGTTCCGCAACATTTGGGCGCGCAGAAGAACGAGATTGCGAAGGCGATCTTGAAGGAAATCCGCGAACGCTTGGGTTTTCTTATCAACGTTGGTTTGAATTACCTGACCCTATCGCGCGCGGCGGGCACGCTTTCGGGCGGGGAATCCCAGCGGATTCGTCTGGCCAGCCAAATTGGGTCTGGCCTGACGGGGGTTTTGTATGTGCTGGACGAGCCATCCATCGGGCTGCATCAGCGCGATAATGACCGCCTGCTGACCACGCTAAAAAACCTGCGCGATGCGGGAAATACGGTGTTGGTCGTGGAACATGACGAAGATGCAATCCGCACTGCCGATTATGTGTTTGATATGGGGCCAGGTGCAGGGGTGCATGGCGGGCGCGTGATATCGCACGGAACGCCCGCGCAGGTGGCCGCTGATCCTAATTCCATCACGGGGGCCTATCTTTCTGGCTTGCGCGAAATTGCCGTGCCAAAGATGCGGCGTAAGGGCAATGGCAAGAAACTGACTGTGGTCGGGGCCACTGGGAACAATCTGAAGAACGTCACGGCGGAATTTCCGCTGGGCAAATTTGTCTGCGTGACGGGCGTATCGGGTGGCGGCAAATCGACGCTGACCATTGAAACTTTGTTTAAAACCGCCGCAATGCGCCTGAACGGCGCGCATGAAACGCCCAGCCCGTGCGAGACGATCAAAGGCTTTGAACACCTGGACAAGGTCATCGACATTGACCAACGCGCCATTGGGCGCACGCCGCGATCTAACCCTGCCACCTATACGGGGGCCTTTACGCCTATCCGCGACTGGTTCGCGGGCTTGCCCGAATCCAAGGCGCGCGGCTATCAACCGGGCCGGTTTTCGTTCAACGTCAAAGGCGGCCGCTGCGAGGCCTGCCAGGGTGACGGTGTTTTGAAGATTGAGATGAACTTTCTGCCCGACGTCTATGTGACCTGCGAGACGTGCAAAGGCGCGCGCTACAACCGCGAGACTTTGGAAGTGAAGTTCAAAAATAAATCCATTGCCGATGTGCTGGATATGACCTGTGAAGACGCGCAGGAGTTTTTTGCCGCCGTGCCTGCGATCCGCGAAAAGATGGTTGCGCTGTGCCAAGTGGGGCTGGGCTATATCAAGGTGGGCCAGCAGGCGACTACCCTATCGGGGGGCGAGGCGCAGCGCGTGAAACTGTCCAAAGAACTGTCACGCCGCGCCACGGGCCGCACGCTGTATATTCTGGACGAGCCAACAACTGGATTGCATTTTGAAGATGTGCGCAAACTGCTAGAAGTGCTGCACGAACTTGTCGATCAGGGCAATACCGTGGTCGTGATTGAACATAACCTAGACGTTGTCAAAACCGCCGATTGGGTGATTGATATTGGCCCCGAAGGCGGCGACGGTGGCGGGGTGATTGTGGCCACAGGTACGCCCGAGGTCATCGCGGCCCATGCCAGCAGCCATACGGGTAAGTATTTGAAAGATATGCTTAAGTCCAAACGCTGATACGCTTTGCGCGGGGGGATATTTGGGCCTATGTGACAGGGGCGGGGTTTGATGCCGCCCCGAAGCAATTACGCCTTCATCTTGCAGGTATTGATCCCAAAGATGGAATAGACGAGGCAACTGCCAACAAGGCCTGTTAGTAGAGGCACGATGCCGATCAGCTTGGCATAATGCCATGTGCCTGTTCCTTGATCCATAAAGAACCAAAGCAGTAACCCTGCACCGACAATAATGCGCAAAGCGCGGTCGATGGTGCCTTCGTTTATTTTGAACATGTCATTCCCCTTTGTTGCCCGCATTCTGGCGAGATGCCAAAGTAATATCATATATTATGAATGTGAATTTGATACAGATCAATGTGAAACGCCCGCACGGTTGGGTGCGGGCGTTTCTTAAATACAAGAACGTTAGGCCTAATCCATCTGCTTAAAATTCAGGCTTGCGCCCTCTTTAATGCCCGAAGGCCAACGCGAAGTGATGGTTTTGGTGCGGGTATAAAAGCGGAATGCATCTGGCCCGTGCTGGTTCAAATCACCAAAGGAAGATTTTTTCCAGCCGCCAAAGGTGTGATAGGCCAGCGGAACTGGAATTGGCACGTTGATGCCAATCATGCCCACATTGATGCGGTTGGCAAAATCACGCGCAGTGTCGCCATCGCGGGTGAAAATCGCGGTGCCGTTGCCGTACTCGTGATCCATCGCCATGCCGATGGCTTCCTCATATGTTTTGGCGCGCACTATCGACAGCACGGGGCCGAAGATTTCCTTGCGGTAAATCTCCATTTCGGTGGTTACATGGTCAAACAGATGAGGCCCAACGAAAAAGCCATCTTCATAGCCTTGCAGTTTAAACCCGCGCCCATCGACAACTAGCTGCGCACCAGCAGCCACGCCCGATTCCACCAGCCGCAGGATGTTCGCCTTAGCCGCGCCCGTGACAACAGGGCCGTAGTCCACATCATTGCCCGCCGTATAAGGGCCGACTTTTAGCTTTTCAATACGTGGGATCAGGCGTTTGACCAGCTCATCTGCGGTTTTCTCGCCCACAGGCACGGCCACGGAAATTGCCATGCAACGTTCCCCTGCCGCGCCATAGCCTGCGCCGACCAGTGCATCGGCGGCCTGATCCAAATCGGCATCTGGCATGATTATCATGTGGTTTTTTGCACCACCAAAACATTGCACCCTTTTGCCATTCGAACAGCCGCGCCCATAAATATATTCTGCAATCGGCGTGGAACCTACAAAGCCAATGCCAGCAATAATCTCGTTATCAAGGATCGCATCGACGGACTCCTTATCGCCGTTGATCACCTGCAACACGCCATCGGGCAGGCCCGCCTCTTGCATCAAAGCTGCCAGCATCATGGGCACCGATGGTGCGCGTTCGGATGGTTTAAGAATAAACGCATTGCCACAGGCAAGGGCTGGGCCCATTTTCCACATCGGGATCATAGCGGGAAAGTTAAACGGCGTGATACCAGCCGCGACGCCAATGGGTTGGCGCATGGAATACATATCAATGCCAGGGCCAGCGCTGTCGGTAAATTCGCCCTTCAGCAGTTGCGGCGCGCCGATGCAATATTCAATTACTTCCAGTCCGCGCTGAATATCGCCTTTGGCGTCGGGGATGGTTTTGCCATGCTCGCGCGACAGGGCCTCGGCTAACTTGTCCATATCGCGGTTAAGTAGCTGCACCATCGCCATCATGACGCGGGCGCGGCGCTGTGGGTTGGTCGCGCCCCATTTGATTTGCGCCTGCGCAGCATCTGCAGTTGCCGCATCCAATTCAGCCTTGCTTGCGAGCGCCACGTGCGCCTGCACCTCGCCCGTTGCGGGGTTGAACACATCGGCATAGCGGCCCGACGTGCCCGCAACCATTTTGCCGTTAATCCAATGACCAATCTCTTGCATAGAACTCTCCCTTTTCTTTTTTGCACAATAGCCTTGCGAATTTGCACTGAAAAGGCACAATATGCCAAAAGCATTTTGCGATTTTGCAAAGGTAAAGGGTTTAGATTAACTGGATGGATTGGGATGACCTGCGCATTTTCCTGGCCGTGGCGCGCAGCGATAGCCTGTCTGGCGCAGGTAGAGTTCTTAAGGTGGATCCCGCCACAGTGGGGCGGCGCATTGCCCGTCTAGAAGAGGGTATGGGCGTACGGCTGTTCACCAAAACACCGCAAGGCTATGCTATGACCGAGGCTGGGGCGGGCCTTTTGCCCCATGCGCAGCGGGCCGAGGCGGCAGTTATGGCGGCCAGCGATGCCGTCACCGCGCCGCAGGGGCTGACGGGGCAAATCCGCCTTGGCGCGCCAGATGGCTGCGCCAATTATCTGCTGCCGCAGGTCATCGCCCACATTTGCGACGAAAATCCAGGGCTAGAGGTGCAACTGGTTGCTCTGCCGCGGGTGTTTAACCTGTCTAAGCGAGAGGCGGATATGGCCGTGGCCGTCTCGCGCCCCGAAGCGGGCAGGCTGACGGTGCAAAAGCTGACCGATTACAAGCTTCATCTGGCCGCATCGCGCGATTATCTTGCCGCACATCCTATCCACACCCGCGCCGATTTGGCGGGGCACCGCTTTATCGGCTATATCGCCGATATGATTTTCGATAAAGAACTGGATTATCTGGCCGAAATCGGCGCGGCACCCAACCAAAACTCGCCGCCGCTTGCCTCAAACTCGGTTTCGGTGCAGCTGAACTTTCTGCGCCAAGGAGCGGGGGTAGGGGTGGTGCATGATTTTGCCCTGCCCGCCGCCCCCGAACTGCGGCGCGTTTTGAGCGACGAGATTTCGCTGACCCGCAGTTTTTGGCTGATCCGCCATGCCGATGACGGGCGCGTGGCGCGCCTGACGCGCTTTGCCACCGCGCTGACGGCTGGCATGCGGGCCGAAATGGCGCGCCTTGAGGCGGAAGTAGCGCGAAGAATTGCTTGACACAGCACCCGCATGGGGCGACCATAAAAAGGACAATCAGGGAGGATTGTCATGCTGGTTTCCCAAATTTTGAAACAAAAACCGCAGGGCGTTATTACTGCCGCGCCCACGATCAGTGTGGCCGAATTGGCTGCCCTTTTGGCCGAGAGAAAAATTGGCGCTGTGGTACTGTCAAGCAACGGCGAAACAGTGCAAGGCATTGTTTCTGAACGCGATGTTGTGCGTGTGTTGGGGCAGAAAGGGGCCGTGTCTCTGGCGCAACCTGTCAGCAGCATCATGACAACAAAAGTGATCACCTGCGCGCCCGAAGACAGCGCCGATGGAGTCTTGCAACTGATGACCGATGGGCGCTTTCGTCACCTGCCTGTGATAGTGGGCGGGCGGCTTGTTGGGTTTATTTCGATTGGCGATGTTGTCAAGGCACGGCTTTCAGAACTCGCTATGGAAAAAGACGCGCTTGAAGGCATGATCAAAGGCTTTTAGACGCGCAAAACCGCTTGCACTTCACCGCGCAATATTATTGCTTGGTCACCAACACGGGAGGGTGTCATGCGCGTCGGTCTTTATCCTGGAACTTTTGACCCGATTACTTTGGGTCATACCGATATCATCCAGCGCGCGATGCAATTGGTTGACCGTTTGGTGATTGGTGTCGCGATCAATCGCGATAAGGGCCCTCTGTTTTCACTGGAAGAACGGGTTGCCATGGTACAGGCCGAATGTGCGCAAATTGCCGACAAAACGGGGGGCGAGATTGTGGTGCATCCGTTTGAAAACCTGCTCATCGACTGCGCGCGCGATGTGGGCGCAGGGGTAATTATTCGTGGGTTGCGCGCGGTTGCCGATTTTGAATATGAATTTCAGATGGTTGGCATGAACCGCGCGATGGATGCATCGGTTGAAACTGTGTTTTTGATGGCTGACGCGCGGCGGCAGGCCATTGCCAGCAAACTGGTCAAAGAAATCGCGCGACTTAGCGGGGATGTCAGTAAATTTGTGCCCGCCCCTGTTGAAGCGGCATTGATCGCGCGGTTTAAGGCGCAGACAAAGTGAGGCTTGCAGCCATGGAATTTTTGTTCCACAATTGGCAATATGCACGCTGACCTGCCCCCCGCCACAGTTGATGAATTTCATGCGCGACTTGCGGCAAGTTTTGAAAGCTTGCCCAAACGGCTGCGCCAATGCGCTGACTATATCGCGGCAAATTCTGACCGTATTGCGGTATCGACTGTGGCCGATTTGGCGGCAGGCGCGGATGTGCCCCCCTCTGCACTGATTCGATTTTGCCAAATTATCGGGTTTTCAGGCTTTTCCGAAATGCAAAAGCTGTTCCGTGACGCTTACAGCCCTAGCCTGCCTGATTATGGCACGCGGCTGGAAAATTTGAAATCAGGCGGGGCAGGCAGCCCTGCGCGGCTTTTGGGTGAATTCATTGAATCTGGCCGTTTATCATTGGAATCTTTGGCAAAATCTGTAAACGAAGGTGCGCTAGAACAGGCGGTTAATCTGCTGGCCCATGCGGGCACTTTGCATATCGTAGGGTATCGGCGCGCCTTTCCTGTGGCAAGCTACCTGTGTTATGTGTTTGAAAAACTGAATATACCAGCGATGTTGCACGATGGTGCAGGCAAGTTAGATCACGCAAATGCCCTGCGCGCCGGGGATGCCCTTATTGCCATCACCTTTGCCCCTTACAGCACCGAAACATTGGATTTGGCTGCGGCAGCGCGCGCGCGGGGGGTGCCAGTTGTGGCGCTGTCCGACCATATGGCCAGCCCATTGGCACAATATGCAAGCGTCATTTTGCCTGTGGCAGAGGTGGATTTTGGCGCGTTTCGCGCATTGACCGCGACCATCGCCCTTGCACTGGCGCTGGCGGTGGCGGTGGCTGCCGCCCGCGAATAATGCAGTTTAGCCTTTCCCTTTTCTACATAATGGAATATTTATTCCATACAGCGAGGGTGACGATTCTGCCCAAGCGGCGCAGCTTTTAGGGGTCTTTTATGCTAGCAAAACCGCTTGATGTTATCACCATTGGCAGATCTTCGGTGGATTTATACGGCGCGCAGGTGGGTGGGCGGCTGGAAGATATGGCTTCATTCAACAAGTACATCGGCGGAAGCCCCACCAATATGGCGGCGGGCATGGCGCGTCTGGGTTTGAGATCGGCGCTGATAACCCGCGTGGGCGATGAACATATGGGCCGTTTCATCCGTGAAGAATTGGCCCGCGAAGGTGTGAATACGCAGGGCGTGGTGACAGACCCCGCCCGCCTGACCGCGCTTGTGATTTTGGGCATTCGGGACGAGCATCAGTTTCCGCTGATTTTTTACCGCGAAAACTGCGCGGATATGGCGCTGTGCGAAGATGACATCGACGAAAGCTTTGTGGCGTCAGCGCGGGCGGTGGTGGCAACGGGCACGCATCTTAGCAATTCGCGCACCGAGGCGGCCGTGCTGAAGACGCTGAATTTTGCGCGCAAACACGCAATGCAAACCGCGTTGGACATCGATTACCGCCCCAATTTGTGGGGCCTTGCAGGGCATGGCGATGGCGAAAGCCGGTTCATAGAATCTGCTGCCGTTACCGCCAAATTACAAGCTCATTTGCATTTGTTCGATCTGATTGTTGGCACGGAAGAGGAATTTCACATCGCAGGCGGCAGCACTGATACGCTGGCAGCCCTTCGCGCTGTTCGGGCCGTGTCGGGCGCGGTTTTGGTCTGCAAAAGGGGGGCCGCGGGGGCAGTGGCGTTTACGGGCGCGATCCCCGCCCGTTTGGATGATGGGCAAACTGGCGCGGGCTTTCCCATTGAAGTGTTTAATGTTTTAGGCGCGGGGGATGGGTTTATGTCCGGCCTGACCAAAGGCTGGCTTGACGGGACCGATTGGCCCACCGCGCTGAAATATGCCAATGCTTGCGGGGCCTTTGCGGTTTCGCGCCACGGCTGCACACCTGCCTACCCAAGTTGGGAAGAACTGCAGTTCTTCCTAAAACGCGGTTTGAAAAACCCCGCTTTGCGCAAAGATGCCGAATTGGAGCAGGTGCATTGGGCCACCAACCGCCGCCAGACATGGGGTGATCTGCGAATATTCGCCTTTGACCACCGCGCGCAGCTAGAAGTTATGGCTGGGGCAACACCCGAAAAGATTGGCCGTTTCAAAGAGCTTTGCCTAAAGGCCACGGAAACTGTTGCTGCAGGGCGCGCGGGTTTCGGACTGTTGTGCGACAACCGCCTTGGCAAAAAGGCATTGCACCGCGCAGCGGGGCAGGGTCTGTGGATTGGGCGGCCCGTTGAATGGCCCTCCTCGCGGCCGCTGACGCTAGAGCCTGAACTGGGCCTAGATTTTGGCGGGCTGAACGAATGGCCGCTTGAACATATCGTCAAAGTTTTGTGCTTTTGCCATCCAAACGACACGGCCGAAATGCGTGCGGCGCAAGAAGACACGCTGCTGCGTCTGTTTCACGCCTGCCGCCGCAACCGTCTGGAAATGCTATTGGAAATTATCCCGTCCAAAGTGGGCGCAGTGGATGATACGACCACGGCGCGGCTGATTGATCGGTTCTATGACATTGGCATTTACCCCGATTGGTGGAAGCTAGAGCCAATGCAAACCGATGCCGCATGGAAAGCAACTTGCGATGCGATTACTGCGCGTGATCCTTACGTTCAAGGAATTGTCATCCTTGGCCTTGGGCAATCCGAAAGCGAGCTTGCAGCTTCATTTAGCCTTGCGGCTAAGTATCCACTGGTCAAAGGTTTTGCAGTGGGCCGCACTATTCATGCGGATGTCGGGGCAGGGTGGATGTCTGGCCGTGTCGATGACGCAACAGCTGTGGCGCAAATGGCGCAGAATTACTTGCGGATGTGTTCATACTGGGATGAAGCCCGCAAAAATGGAGGCAAACAATGACCACGATCAGGTTAACAGCAGCGCAGGCCATGGTGCGTTGGCTGTCTGTGCAAATGACCGAAGATGGACATCGCTTCATCGAAGGGGTTTGGGCGATTTTCGGCCATGGCAATGTGGCGGGTCTGGGCGAGGCGCTGTATGCGCATCGCGGCGATTTGCCCACATGGCGCGGGCAGAACGAGCAAACTATGGCCCATGCCGCCATTGCCTATGCCAAGGCGCAAAAGCGCCGCCGCGCCATGGCGGTGACCACATCCATCGGGCCAGGCGCGCTGAACGTTGTAACTGCGGCGGGCGTGGCCTATGCCAATCGTCTGCCTTTGCTGATTATTCCAGGCGATGTTTTTGCCAATCGCGCGCCCGATCCTGTGCTGCAACAGTTGGAAAACTTCACCGATGGCACCGTATCGGCCAATGATTGTTTCCGCCCCGTCAGCCGCTATTTTGACCGCATCGTGCGGCCCGAACAGATTATGACAGCGCTGCCGCGCGCCTTGCGCGTGATGACAGACCCTGCTGATTGCGGGCCTGTGACGCTGGCATTTTGTCAGGATGTTCAGGCCGAAGCCTATGATTATCCAACGATTTTCTTTGAACCCAAAGTTTGGCGCATACGCCGCCCTGCATTTGACCTGGATGAATTTAACCAAGCCCTTACTGCGATTAAAACCGCAAAAAACCCTGTCATAGTGGCTGGGGGCGGGGTGATTTATGCTGGGGCCGAGGCGGCGCTGGCCGAATTTGCCAGTGCGCATTGCATACCTGTTGTCGAAACGCAGGCGGGCAAATCTGTGCTGGCCCATGATCACCCGCAGAACTTTGGCCCGGTGGGCGTGACGGGGGGTGCGGCCGCCAACACCGTCTGCCGCGATGCCGATTTGGTGATTGGCGTGGGTACGCGGTTTCAAGATTTCACCACGGGGTCGTGGTCATTGTTCCAAAACCCTGCGCGCAAAATTCTGTCGATTAATGTCGCGCCTTATGACGCCTATAAGCATGGCGCAATCAGCCTGACTGCCGATGCGTTGGTGGCACTTGATGGCCTGACATTGGGATTAAAGGGGCATAAATGGCCCGCCATTGCCCGCCTGCAGGCCGAATGGCAAGCGGCGAAAGATGCGGTAAAGGCTGCGCCAAACCACCTAGGACTTCCGTCCGATATGCAGGTGATCGGAGCTGTGCAGCGCACCGCCACGGCGCAAACAATGGTCATGTCCGCCGCGGGCACAATGCCGGGGGAGTTGCACAAAATCTGGGATGCGCCCCAAGGCGGCTATCATATGGAATATGGCTTTTCCTGCATGGGCTATGAAATTGCGGGCGCGATGGGCATCAAAATGGCGCGGCCTGATGCTGATGTGATCTGTATGCTTGGGGATGGCAGCTATATGATGGCCAATTCCGAACTGGCCACAGCGGTGATGATGGGCATCCCCTTTACAGTCGTGATCACCGACAACCGCGGTTATGGCTGCATTAACAGGCTGCAAAAGGGCACGGGCGGGGCGGGGTTTAACAACCTTTTGGATGACAGCTATCACGTTAATCTCAGCCATATCGATTTTGCCGCGCATGCGGGCGCAATGGGGGCCAAAGCGATTAAGGTTGCTTCGATTGCCGAACTTGAGGCCGAACTGACCGCCGCCAAGGGCAGCGCAATTCCAGTTGTGATTGTGATTGACACCGACCCATGGCCCAGCACCGAGGCGGGCGGGGCGTGGTGGGAAGTGGGCGTGCCCGAGGTCTCGACGCGCGCCGAGGTTCAAGCCAGCCGGGCCAATTTTGAGAAAAACAAAAAAATTCAGCGTCTTGCTGATTAAACCTTAGGTGACACATGATCCTTTACGGCACAAATCCCATTGCATGGACAAACGATGACGATCGCAGCCTTGGCGCGCATATCTCGCTGAACCAATGTTTGGACGAGGCTGCCACCATTGGCTTTGACGGTATTGAAAAGGGCCATAAACTGCCCACAACACCCGAAGGCCTGCACGCAGAATTAGATCCGCGTGGGCTGAAATATGTCTCTGGCTGGCATTCGACCAATCTGTTGGTCAATGATCTGGAAACGGAAAAGGCCGCGATCCAGCCTTATCTTGACCTGTTAAAGGCGATGGGCTGCAAGGTTGTGATCGTGTGCGAAACCTCGAACGCGATCCACGGAAATGATGGGATGGCGGTAAATGACCGCCCGCGCCTGACGGCGGCGCAATGGAAGCCCTTTGCTGCGGGGATCGAGGCGCTGGCCGCTTATACTGCCGCGCAAGGTGTTACCATGGTTTATCACCACCACATGGGCACTGTGATCGAAGCCGAATGGGAAATTGACCGACTGATGGCCGAAACAGGCCCGCATTTGCACCTGCTGCTGGATACCGGCCACTGCTATTTCGGGGGCGGCGACCCTGTACGTTTGGCCAAGCGGCATATGGGACGCGTGGCCCATATTCACGCCAAGAATGTCCGCCCCGACGTCTTGCGCGCAGTGCGCGAGCAGGGACTTTCGTTCCTTGATGGTGTGCGGCGCGGGGTCTTTACTGTGCCTGGCGATGCCGAAGGGGTCGTTGATTTTTACAGCGTTTTGGAAGTTGCGGCCAGCCATGGCTATTCGGGCTGGCTGGTGATCGAGGCGGAGCAAGACCCATCTGTGCGCATTCCGCTTGACTATCAAACCATGGGCTTGCGCGCGCTAAAGGGCTTTGCCCGCCGTGCAGGGTTGGACAAAGGATAAGCGATGAACCTGCTGCGCAAACCCCTTAATTCCCAAGGATTGGTGCATGATATCACGCCGCAAAGCGCGGGTTGGGGTTATGTTGGTTTTGCGCTGCACCGCCTAAAAGCGGGCGATGTGGCGCAGGGCAACACGGGCAGCACCGAGGTGATTTTCGTCATGGTCGAAGGCCATGCGCAGGTCAATGGTGCAGGGCAGAATTGGGGCCAAATGGGGAACCGGTTGGATGTGTTTGAAAAAACCGCGCCCCATTGCCTGTATTTGCCCGCCCGCAGCCATTGGGACGTCCGTGCAACAACCGATTGCACCATTGCAATTTGTTCGGCGCCTGCAATTGCTGACCATCCCGCCGCCCGTCTTGGGCCTGATGGTATTGACCTTACCCCGCGCGGGCAGGGGGCCAATACGCGCTATATCAACAATATCGCGATGGAGGGGCGCGATGTGGCCTCTAGCCTTTTGGTGACCGAAGTTTTCACCCCCGCCGGTAACTGGTCTTCCTACCCGCCCCATCGGCATGATGAAGATGATTTCCCGCGCATGACCTATCTTGAGGAAACCTATTACCACCGCCTGAACCCCGCACAGGGCTACGGAATTCAGCGCGTGTACACCGAAGACGGCAGTTTGGATGAGACGATGGCGGTGAAAAACCACGACGTTGTGCTGGTGCCGCGCGGCCATCATCCTTGCGGCGCGCCCTATGGGTATGAGATGTATTATCTAAATGTCATGGCGGGCCCGCGCCGCAATTGGCGGTTTCAGAATGACCCGGCGCATGAATGGATTTATCAGCGCGACAACCCTACGGACGGGCGCTAAATCTCGGTCAGAGGAGGTAAATGGCCTGCAAGCAGAGACAAAGTTAAGCCTTTTGCCAAGCCACGCAATTCGCTTTCGACCATTTTGGGGCGCAATAGGGGCGGGGCCAAAACCCAAATCTCGCCGTGATAACCCAGTTGGCACAGCGCCTCGATCACCGAAACGGCATCGTTTTGCCGATCACCTTGGGTCGGAAACAGGCTGCATATCGTGCGTGTTACCTGCGCCAATTGGGCGGCGCTGATGGTGCGGCAATCTGCCTGATGAACGTCGCCGCCCAGTTTCAGTCGCGCTACAGCATCGCTAGAAGGCGATAGGCCAAAAACCAAAGTTCCCACCCCCGCATCGGGCCGCGCAGCAGAGGTTGTGTTATCTTCATTCATTGTGCCAGTATCCATAGGCATAGATCTGGCCAAATGGCCCAAGGAAACGACCGACACCCCACTGAAATGACACATAGTTGTGATTGTTCTGTCGCAAAAACATGGTTAATGCAAGACCTACCATCCTGTTTTTGTTGATCTTCTACTATGATAACGCGAAGAGGTTAATGAAGTGTTCATCTCTACCGAGAAAAATGCACTGCTGGAAGAGTTTCTCCCTGCCTTATTGGCGGGTTTTCCCCATGCCGCAATCTTGGTGGCGCGCGATTCAAAAGTTGCCATGGCTAACCCCACAGCCGCCGCGTTATTTGGCCCAGCTTTGCAAGGGCGCCACTATGGGCTGACGCTTCGCCAGCCAGAGGTTTTGGACTCTGTGGCCGATTGTCTTTACACGGGTACGGGCGCAACGCTGCGGTTAACGATGCGTCCCAGCGATCAAGAGGCCAGCTTTGCCATTACGATCTCGCCCGTGCCAAATGGCGCGATTTGTGTGTTTGAAGACGTCAGTCCGCAAGAACAAACCGACCAAATGCGCCGCGATTTTGTGGCAAATGTCAGCCATGAATTGCGCACGCCGTTGACTGCGCTGCAGGGCTTTATAGAAACGCTACAAGGCCCCGCGCGCGAAGATGCAGCGGCGCGGGCGCGGTTTTTGGAAATCATGGCAACCGAAGCCGAGCGGATGAACCGCCTTGTCACCGATTTGCTGCATCTATCGCGCGTCGAGGCGCAAGAACGCCTGCGTCCCGATACGGAAATCGACCTTGCGGCGACAATTGCGCTGGCGGTTGATGGATTGCGCCCTTTGGCGCAGCGCGCCGAGGTGACCTTGCAAAGCAAGGGGCTGGACGCGCCGCGCAATCTGTTTGCCGATGCCGATCAGATCATGCAAGTGGTTGGCAATCTGGTGGAAAATGCAATAAAATATGGCAGCATTAAGGGTGGCCGTGTAGAAGTGGGGCTAACCGAGACTGTAACCCTGCGCGGGCCTGCTTATTGTTTTTGGGTGCAAGATGCGGGCAGCGGCATTGCTGAAGAACATATCCCGCGCCTGACGGAACGCTTTTACCGCGTCGATAGCCACCGCTCGCGCGCGCAAGGGGGCACGGGGCTGGGGCTGGCGATTGTCAAACATATCGTCAGCCGCCACCGTGGCAAGTTAAGCATCGAAAGTGGCAAAGGGCAGGGCAGCCGCTTTTCTGTGTTCCTACCGCTGGGTTAAGCGCCCCTACAGCCGCGCCAAACGCTGAGTTAATAAATCGAAAAACGCTTGCGCATCGACATCACCGATGAACATCACATTGGGCGGGCGGTTTGACACGCCCCACCAATCGGCCACCGTCATGCCCAATGTCAAGTCTGACTTGGTTTCAATTTCTACATTGATAAAACGCCCCGTAAACAGATGGGGCGCGATTAGATAGGCTATGACGGTCGGGTCGTGCAGCGGGCCGCCATCACTGCCATATTTGGCCACGTCAAATCGTTCAAAAAAATCGGCCCACTCGGCAGCAACGCGGCCGACATTACTGTTTATTGCGCGAATGGCCTCCACGCGGGCGCGGGTCGCAATCACTTTGTGGGTCACGTCCAGCGGCATCATCACCACGGGTGCGCCCGATGAAAGCACAATTTCAGCGGCTTCTGGATCGACGTAAATATTGAACTCGGCGGCGGGGGTGATATTGCCCACCTCAAAATAAGCCCCGCCCATCAGCACGATTTCTTGCACGCGCGCAATGATATCAGGGGCTTGCAAAAACGCCTGCGCGATATTGGTTAGGGGGCCAAGCGGGCAAAGGGTGATGGTGTTTTCGGGCGCGCGGCGGATGGTGTCGATGATAAAATCCACCCCATGCTGGGTTTGCAGCGCCATGGTGGGTTCCACCATTGGCGGGCCGTCAAGGCCCGTGACCCCGTGAACATGTTCAGCCGTAACAAGCTTGCGCTTAATGGGCGCATCACAGCCCGAAAACACGGGAATATCGCGCCGCCCCGCCAACTCGCACACAATGCGCGCATTGCGCTGAGTTAAGGGCAGCGGCACGTTGCCTGCCACCGCAACCACGCCCAAAACTTCAATCTCTTCCGGACTAGCCAAAGCCAGCAGGATGGCAAAGGCATCGTCTTGGCCGGGGTCTGTGTCAATAATAATGCGGCGCGGCTGGGTCATGATAGGCTCCTTTTCCCTACCAAATCTCAGCCGCGCCCTTTTGTCGAGAGGTCTTAGTTATCGAAATCAACCGTTTCGATCAGTCGCAGCGCAGCGGGGCGCAAGGCGGCAATATCGGTTAGGGGTTTGGTGTCAGGCGTAAACGCGCCCCAAGATTGCACCAACTCTGATCGTGCCACCCCTGCTTTGACGGGGAATTCGAAATTGGTTTCGGCATAGATTTTCTGCGCAGCGTCCCCAGACAGCCATTCCATCAGCGTTAGCGCCGCAACCTTGTTCGGCGCAGCTTTGGTCATGGCCACGCCGGATAGGTTCGTATGGGTGCCGCCATCTGCAAAAGTTGGGAACACCACATTCACCGAACCTGCCCATTCTGCTTGCTCTGGATCTGCCAGCATTTGGCCCATGTAGTAGGTATTTCCAACAGCGATATCGCATTCGCCTGCCCAAATCGCCTTGACCTGATCGCGGTCGCCGCCATCAGGTTTTCGCGCCAGATTGGCCTTGACCCCCTCTAGCCACGACGTCGTAAAGGCTTCATCGTGATGGGCCATAATCGCCGCAGTTAGGGCCACGTTGTAATCATGTGTGCCCGAGCGGGTGCAGATGCGCCCTTGCCATTTTGGGTCTGTCAAATCTTCGTAAGTTGTGACTTCGCCCGACTGCACGCGGTCTTTGCTGGCATATATTATGCGGGCGCGGGCGGTTAGGCCAAACCATTGGCCCGCAGGGTCGCGGAATTCTGCGGGGATATTCGCCTCTAGCACAGCCGATGTGACGGGCTGTGTTACGCCTGCATCCACCACTTCGGTTAGGCGTGCGATGTCGACTGTCAGCACCAAGTCAGCGGGCGAGCGGTCGCCCTCGGCCGTCAGACGCTCTGCCATGCCCTTGTCGACAAAAGCGACATTGGTGGTGATGCCCGTTTCAGCGGTGAAGGCGGCCAGCAGCGGCTGGATCAGTTCGGGCTGGCGGTGGGAATAGATATTCACTTCTTCGGCCAGTGCAGGCGCGGCGCTGGACAAAATCAGGGCGATCAGGGGAAAGCGTATCGACATTGTTGACTCCTTTAGTCGGAAACTAGCGGTTGAATATCCCGACTATTTTACTTGGTCAATAGAAAAATCGCGGCAAGTTTCACATAGGCGCAAATATCCTCGCCGAAGGCTTTAGCGGATGGGGCAGACGCTCTGCGGGGGATATTTAGACCTATGTGAAATCAGCCGCGTTCTTCACGCTTGGCGCGGTTCCACAGCGAGTCCATTTCCGCCAAATCGGACGTGGCGGGTGTTTTGCCGTCTTCGCGCAGCCAATCTTCGATGCGGGCAAAGCGGCGGGTGAATTTGGCATTGGTGCGGCGCAGGGCGGCCTCGGGGTCGATTTTAATATGGCGGGCAAGGTTGGCCATAACGAACAGAATATCGCCAAACTCATCTTCGATCGCATCCGGCGAAAGGCTGGCGCGCGCCTGCGCCAGTTCTGCAATTTCTTCGCGCAGTTTATCCAAAACCTCATCGGTTGATGGCCAATCAAACCCCACGCGCGCCGCGCGGTTTTGCAGTTTGATGGCGCGGGTTAGCGCGGGCAGGCCCATTGCCACCCCGTCCAAAATGCGAGCATCTTGCCCACGCTCGGCAGCCTTTTGCTTTTCCCAATCCAGCGTTTGCTGGGATGAAGATTTATCGCGCGTTTCGCCTCCGAACACATGTGGATGGCGGACAATCATTTTGTCGCAAATGGCGCGGGCCACATCGGCAAAGGTGAACACTCCCGCCTCGCTCGCCATTTGGGCGTGAAAGACCACTTGCAGCAACAAATCGCCAAGTTCGCTGGGCAACTCCCCCCAAGCTTGGCGCGCAATGGCGTCTGCCACCTCGTGCGCTTCTTCAATCGTATAGGGCGCAATGGTGGCAAAGGTCTGCTCTATATCCCAAGGGCAGCCCGTTTGCGGATCGCGCAGGGTCTCCATTATGCGCAAAAGCCGCTGCATTTGCGTCAAGGCCTGTTCAAAATCTATCGTGCCCATTGCTTCACCCCCGATTATTGCCATAAATACCCCTGTGAGGAGTGTCCTATGCCCATTATCAATCGTATCGCCGCTTTTTCCGAAGAAATGAAGGGCTGGCGTCGCCATTTGCACGCGCATCCTGAACTGGCCTTTGCATGTCACGAAACTGCCGCCTATATCACCGCTCGCTTGGGCGAGATTGGCGTGGATGAAATTCACCAAGGCATTGGCCAGACGGGAATTGTGGCGATTATCAACGGGCAAGGCAACGCGCAAGGCGCGGGGCCAACGATTGGCCTGCGCGCTGATATGGACGCGCTGCCGATCACCGAGACAACGGGCGCGGAATATTCCAGCATAATCCCGGGTAAAATGCATGCCTGCGGGCATGATGGCCATGTTACGATGCTGCTGGGGGCGGCGAAATATCTGGCCGAGACGCGCCGCTTTTCGGGCCGCGTGGCGCTGGTGTTTCAACCCGCCGAGGAAGACGGCGCAGGTGGGCAGGCCATGGTGCAAGACGGGCTGATCTCGCGCTTTGACATCAGCCAAATCTATGCGCTGCACAATGCACCCAATATCGCATTTGGCCATTTCCTCACCCGCGCGGGGCCACTGATGGCGTCGGTTGATACAGCCGATGTCACCATCATTGGAAAGGGCGGGCATGGGGCCACGCCGCACGAATGTATCGACCCTGTTGTTGCCGTGGTTGCCATGGTGCAGGCGGTACAAACCATCATTCCGCGCAATGTCTATGCGCTGGACGAGGCGGTTATTTCTGTTACCCAAATTCACACGGGCACCGCCAGCAATATCATCCCTGAAGAGGCGACCTTTTGCGCCACGATCCGCGCCTTTCGCCCCGAAGTGCGTGATCTGTTGAAACGGCGTTTCTATGAAATTGTCCAAGGCACGGCGGCGGCCTTTAACGTGCGTGCGGACATTGCCTATGACTGGGGCTATCCCGCCACGGTGAACGAGCCTGGGGCCACCGATTTTGCCTGTGCCGTGGCGCGCGATGTGGTGGGCGGGGCAGCGGTCAATGGCGAATCCGTGCGCGAGATGGGGTCAGAAGATTTCAGCTATATGCTTGAAGCCTGCAAGGGCGCTTATCTGTTCCTTGGGGCGGGGCCAGGCGCAGGTCTGCACCATTCGGCCTTTGACTTTAACGATGATGTATCCCCGATTGGCGCAAGTTTCTTTGCGCGGTTGGTTGAAACAGCCCAGCCGCTTGCATAGCTAAGCCCCCAAAGAGTTTTTTGGTAAAGCGATTTGGGGGGTAAAATGACACCTGAAGTTATGGTTTTGCTGATAAATGCGGCAGGAATGGCGTTTGCCTATGGCGCGATGTATCCGCGCCTTTTGCCTATGACTATGGGCAAAATGGTGCTGGCTGATACAATCGTGACCGGTGTTTTGGTCGGTATCTCGGCCGTGTGGTTTTGGGGTAGCGGTACGCAGTTTTGGCTGCTGGGCTGGCATGTAGGGCCAGCGCTGTTTGCGGTGATTACGCTGCTGATTATCGAATGGCCGCTGTTTTCGTGGTTCACAAAAAAGCACGGTATCACGTTTTAAGGGCGCAAGTGGCTCTGGCGCGAATTTGATCAAAATGCTAGGCTGGCGGCAAAGGAGCCTATCATGACCATCCGCCAAAACACCCCCAGCCCTGAAGATCTAATGAATATGGATCGCCGCCATTCCTTGCATCCATGGACAAATTTTGGCCCATTTGAAGAAAAGGGCGCGCTGGTGATCTCGCGCGGTGAAGGGGCCCATTTGTGGGACGCTGGCGGCAAGCGATATTTCGACGCTGTTGGTGGCCTATGGTGCACCAATATCGGTTTAGGGCGGGCGGAAATGGCGCGCGCGATTGGCGATCAGGCGCAGAGGCTTGCCTTTTCGAATACATTTGTTGACATGACGAACGATCCATCCGCACAGCTTGCCGCTGAAATAGCCCGCCTTGCGCCGGGGGATTTGAACCGCGTCCATTTCACAACGGGCGGGTCTACGGCGGTGGATACGGCTGTGCGGATGGTGTCCTATTATCACCACGCGCGGGGCAATCGGCTGAAAACCGACATCGTTGCGCGCGAACATTCCTATCACGGCAGCACCTATCTGTCGCAATCTGTGGGCAAAAGGCCCGGCGACCGCGTGGAGGAATTCCGTTATAAAACCGACGGCATCCATCACTTGGCCTGTCCAAACCCCTACCGCCGCCCTGATGGGATGAGCGAGGCTGCCTTTTGCGATTTCCTGGTGGCCGAGTTTGAGACGCTGATTGAAACCGTTGGCGCAGACCGTATTGGTGGCTTTATTGCCGAACCTATTCAGGCGTCGGGCGGCATTATCATTCCGCCGCAGGGCTATCTGCGCCGCATGTGGGATGTCTGCCAGCGCCATGATATTTTGTTTATCGCCGACGAAGTGGTCACCGCTTGGGGCCGCCTTGGCCATTGGTTTGCCAGTTTGGACGAATTTGGCGTGCAGCCCGATATGATTTGCACGGCCAAGGGGCTGACATCGGGGTACCAACCCCTTGGCGCGGTTGTGTTTTCGGATCGGATTTGGGATGTTATGGCGGCAGGCGGGCAGCGCTGGTTTACATCGGGGCTGACCTATTCGGGCCATCCTGTGGCCTGCGCTGCGGGGTTAAAGAACATCGAAATTATGGCGCGCGAGGATTTGCTGGGCAATGCGGCCCGAGTGGGGGCGTATTTTCAAATCCGCCTGAAGGCGCTGGAAGCCCTGCCTTTGGTGGGCCAAGTGCGGGGCCAAGGGTTGATGCTGTGCGTGGAAAACGTGGCCGATAAACACACGAAAGAGCCCCTTCCCGATGGGGCCAATGAAAGCAAACGCATCTCGAACGCCTGCGAAGACATGGGCCTTTTGGTGCGCCCGATTGGCCATTTGAACGTGATGTCTCCGCCGCTGATTATCACCGTAAAAGACGTCGATTTCATCGCCGAGGTGCTGGAAGCCGCGATTCTTCGGGTTACCGATGATTTGGTGCGCGAGGGGTATCGACTGGGCTAGCACGCCCCGCACACTGGCAATCTCGCCCCTTGCCAACCTCGCCTACGCGCCCTAGTTTTAGCCTAAGGATCCGCGCAGTCTCCGCCACAATGATAGCGCTTTATTGTCCGAGATTTCCATGCCTTTAGAAGACGCTAAATCCGATATTGACGCCGCTTTTATGCGCCCCGATCTGCGCGGCTATTCCTTTGAAAACGCCTTTGCGGGGGCGACCAGCTTTCTGCGCCGCCGCTATTCCAAAGATCTAAACGGCGTTGATCTGGCCATTACGGGCGTACCATTTGACCAAGCAGTTACGCACCGCGCGGGCACCCGCTTTGGCCCCCGCGCGATCCGCGAGGCGTCCAGCCTGATGCCGTTTGATCCGCCGCATGGCTGGCCCACGCATCCGCTGGAAGATATGGCCATTGTTGATTATGGCGATCTGGCCTTTGATTATGCCAAAACCGCTGATTTCCCCGCGCGCCTGACGCATCATATTGCGGGGATACTTGCGGCAGGGGCAGGAGTTATCACGCTTGGCGGGGATCATTACATCACCCTGCCTATCTTACGGGCCTTTGCCGCCAAATTTGGCCCGCTTTCAGTGATACATTTTGATGCCCATTCCGACCTGTGGCCAGACGATGATATGTCTCGCATCGACCATGGCACCATGATGTATAAGGCTGTTAAGGCAGGCTATGTTGACCCGACAACATCGGTGCAAATCGGCATACGCACCACGACAGAAGATTACCTTGGCTTTAACGTGATTACCGCGCGCGAGTTGCACGAGCGGGGCCATATCTGGGCCACCGCCCGCACCCGCGAAATTGTGGGCGCGCGCCCCACCTATCTGACCTTTGACATTGACGCGCTTGACCCCGCCTATGCGCCGGGCACGGGTACACCTGTTTGGGGCGGGCTGCATTCATGGCAAGCATCTGCGATGCTGCGCGATTTGGCGGGGATCAATCTGGTGGGCGGCGATGTTGTCGAAGTATCCCCCCCTTATGATACCACGGGGGCTACGGCCATTGCGGGCGCGCATGTGGCCTATGAATTGATGTGCCTGTATCATTGGGCCAAGGTGCGCGGGTGAAAATTGTATTTTTTCTGATCGTCATCGCAATGGCCGCGCTGGTGGCCTATATCCGACTTGCCCCAAGCGATCCTGAACGTTGGCATATCGCACTGAACCCGCGTCCTGCAGACATTGCAACGCCCTCGGCCCAAATGGTGCTGCTGCGGGGCGGGGCCTATATCGACCTGCCCAACGCGGGCGGAGTGCTAGAGCGTCTCGATGCCCTCGTCATGGCCACGCCGCGCACTTTGCTGCTTGCAGGCAGTGTGGCCGAGGGGCGGTTCACTTGGATCACCCGCTCTGCCCTGTGGGGATTTCCCGATTATACCACCGCCGAGGTGGGGCCGCAGGGGCTGACCATCTATTCCCGCCAGCGCTTTGGCGGTGGTGATATGGGGGTTAATGCCGCGCGGCTGGCGGGATGGATTGCTGCTTTGACCAAAGCCTAGCGCACAGCGCCCCCACACAGTGCCCCCGCACAGTGCCCTTGACCACGCCGCACAAATTCGCCAAAGCCTGCCTATGGTTCCCTTAGACAAACTTGCACAAATCTCTCAGCGGTTCGAGTTTCTCGAAGCGCGTCTGAACGCGGGCGCCTCGCCTACCGAAATCGCTGATCTGTCGCGCGAATATTCCGAACTTGGCCAAGTGGTGGCCGAAATAAACGGATATCGCCGTGCTTTGGATGATTTGGCCGAGGCAGAATTGATGCTGTCCGACCCCGATATGCGCGCGCTGGCGGAAGATGAAATTCCCAAGTTAAAGGCGCGTATCCCTGAAATGGAGGAACGCCTGCAGGTGGCTTTGCTGCCCAAAGATGCCGCAGATGCCCGCCCTGCCATTTTGGAAATTCGCCCCGGCACGGGCGGAGACGAGGCCGCGCTGTTCGCCGCTGACCTTTTGCGCATGTATCAGCGCTATGCCGAGAAAATGGGGTGGAGCTGGGACGTGCTTGATCAGCAAGACAGCGAACTTGGCGGCATCAAAGATGTATCAGTTCACATCAAAGGCGAGGGTGTTTTTGCCAAAATGAAGTTTGAATCGGGTGTGCACCGCGTGCAACGCGTGCCCGAAACCGAGGCGCAGGGCCGCGTGCATACCTCGGCCGCAACTGTAGCCGTGCTGCCCGAAGCGGAAGAGGTGGATTTGGTCATCCCAACGTCCGATATCCGCATTGACACCATGCGCGCATCAGGGGCGGGCGGTCAGCATGTAAACACGACCGATTCCGCGGTTCGCATTACGCACCTGCCCACAGGTATCATTGTAACTTCGGCGCAAAAATCTCAGCACCGCAACCGCGAACTTGCGATGCAGGTTCTGCGTGCGCGGCTGTATGATTTGGAACGGGCGCGGGTAGATGGCGAACGGGCGGCTGAACGCAAATCCCAAGTGGGCAGCGGCGATCGCAGTGAACGCATCCGCACCTATAACTTTCCGCAAGGCCGCATGACAGATCATCGCATCAACCTTACCCTGTATTCCTTGGGCGCTGTGATGCAAGGCGATATTGCCGAAGTGATTGATGCGCTGGTCGCCCACGATCAGGCGAATAAATTGGCCGAGATGGAGGGATGAGCTGCCCCGCGACTGCCGCAAATGCTTTGCGCGATGGGGTGGCCGCACTGAAGGCGGCGGGTATTGACGGCGCGGCAGGGGATGCGCGGGCCTTGTTGGCCCATGCGATGGGCATCGCGCCAGACCGCCTGACGCTGCATTTGCAGGATGATATCGCCGAGCCAGCAAACGTGTGCTTTGCCGCCCATATCAGCGCCCGCGCTGCCCATCAGCCCGTGGCGCAGATTATTGGGCGGCGGCAGTTTTGGGGGCGCGACTTTATCGTTACCCGCGATACGCTTGACCCGCGCCCAGAAACCGAGGTTTTGGTTGCAGCGGCCGTATCCCGCCCTTTTGTGAAAATGCTTGATTTGGGCACGGGGACGGGCTGTATTTTACTGTCCTGCCTTGCCGCTATTCCGATGGCGGTTGGTGTTGGGGTCGATGTTTCAACTGCCGCGCTGGACGTGGCGCAGCGCAATGCTGCCGCGCTTGGGCTTGAAGACCGTGCCAGTTTTCAAGCTGCCGATTGGTTTTCAGGGATCACGGGCCGCTTTGACCTGATCGTCTCGAATCCGCCGTACATCGCTGCGGATGAAATGGCGGGGCTGTCCTTGGATGTGCAAAAATGGGAGCCGCATTTGGCCCTGACGGACGGGGCTGATGGGCTGATGGCCTACCGCGCAATTGCCGCAGGTGCAGGGGCGCGTCTGATGGAGGGTGGACGAATTTTGTTGGAAATTGGCCCAACGCAAGGCGCGGCTGTAGCGCAGCTATTGGGCGTACAAGGTTTCGACAAAATACGTATTTTACCCGATTTCGATGGCCGAGATCGCGTCGTTTGCGCGCAGAAGCTACTGGAAAGTGGCACCCCTGCGTCCTAATGGTCGCACCCTGCGCCAACAATTCAATTTTGGTGAAGAATCAGCTTGCCCAAGCGCGGCAGCTATGGTTAGTCAGCTTCATGCGCTACTGGCTTAGGCCTTGATGTCGCGCTTAACCCCGGTCATTGCCGTATCCCTTCAGGGGCGATCTGAACAGATCAGGCAGGTTTAAGACCGTTATCTGGATCAAAGGCTCATATGCGTTCTTCCAAGTCCCGCTCGCGTTCCAAGGCGAACCGCCCGCGCACCTTAGGCAACATTATCAACCGCGTCTTCGACAGCTCTGGGCCCGAAGGCAAAGTGCGTGGAACGCCGCAGCAGATTATTGAAAAATATCAAACTCTTGCCCGTGATGCGCAACTGTCGAATGATCGCGTTGCAGCCGAGAATTTCTTGCAGCACGCTGAACACTATACCCGCCTTCTGGCCGAGGCGATGCGGGAAATGGCCGCCGAGCAAGAGGCGAGAGGCCAAAACTACACCCAGAACAATGGTCAGAACAATGGTCAGAATGGTGGTCAGAATGGTGGCCAAAACGGCTGGCAAAATCGCGGCCAAGACGGGCGTGCGGATGCTGGCCGTTCCGATGGTGGCGAGGGGGATCAACCCTACGGCGCATCCCATGACGTCGTAGATGGCGAAGCCGCTTTGCTAGATTTGCCAGAACAAGAGCGTGCGCAACAGCCCCAACGCCAGTTTCAGCCGCGCCCAGATCGGCAGTACGACAACCACCAGAACAACGGGCGGCAAAATGACAATCGTCAAAACAATCGCCCTCAACCTGACAGGCCACACGGCGATCGAATTCAAAACGAAAGGCCCCAAACTGATAAGCCGCGTGATGATCGCCCTCGCGATGATCGCCCTCGCGATGATCGCCCGCGTGAGGAACGGCCCCGTGAGGAACGGCCACAGCAAAGTGATCGACCCCGCGAAGAACGCCGCGAAGAACGCCGTGAAGACCGCCGTGAAGACCGCCGTCCAGCACCCGCACCGCAACTGCGCTTTGAAGATGGGGCGGCAGGCGAACGTCCCGCACCCGCTCCAGTTTTTGAATCCCCCGCAGCAGTGGTGGCGCAGATCGTTGAAACGCCCGCTCCAGCGCCAAAGCCGCGCGCACCGCGTGCGAAGAAACCCGTGGCACCTGCCGCGCCCGAAGGCCAGCTTGACGTCTAATTAGACGGCGGCAAAGCTGCGGCTCAGTGCGCAGAACTGCTCTAGCGAAATTTCCTCTGCCCGCGCGGTGGGGGGAATATCGCATGCGGTCAGCATGATTTCGATATTTGGATGCAGCCCCTTTAGCGAGGATCGCAGCATTTTGCGGCGCTGATTGAAAGCCATTGCAGTGATGCGCTGCAGAATTCCAAAATCTGCTGCAAAGCGCGGCTGCTCCAGCCGCGTCAGATGCACCACTGCCGAATGAACTTTTGGGGCGGGGGTAAATGCCTCGGGCGGCAGGTGCATAACGATTTTGGCATCGCAGCGCCACTGGGCCAACAAGGCCAATCGTCCGTAGTGATCTGTCTTTGGCCGCGCCACAATCCGCTCGGCCACTTCTTTTTGAAACATCAGCGTCAAGCTTTGCCAAAAGGGCGGCCAAATGGCGGGGGAAAGCCAGCGGATCAGCAGTTCCGTGCCCACATTATAGGGCAGATTGGCGATGACGCGAATGGGCGAGGTCAGCAGCGCGCCTGCGTCCACTGTCAGTGCATCGGCGTTCAGCACCGACAGGCGATTTGGATAGACTGCCGAAATTTCTTCTAGGGCTGCAATGCAGCGCGGGTCTTTTTCAATGGCAAGAACCCGCCGCGCGCCTTCGATCAGCAACCCGCGTGTAAGCCCGCCAGGGCCCGGACCAACCTCTAATACATCGCAAGCGGTCAAATCTCCCGCCATGCGGGCGATTTTCGCAGTCAGGTTCATATCCAGCAAAAAATTCTGCCCCAGCGCCTTTTTGGCAACAAGATCATGAGCTTGGATAACTTCGCGCAGCGGGGGCAGTCCATCAAGTGTGGCCATGTGCGCTCCGCTTGTCTGCCATATCCTGCGCCATGCGCAGGGCAGCGATTAGGCTATCGGCGCGTGCCATGCCGCGCCCTGCGATGTCATAGGCCGTGCCATGATCGGGCGAGGTTCGAACAAAGGGCAGGCCTAGCGTTACATTCACACCGCCATCAAAATCGATGGTCTTGATCGGGATCAGCGCTTGGTCGTGATACATACATATCGCAGCATCATAGGCGGCGCGCGCGCGGCTGTGAAACATCGTATCTGCGGGCAGGGGGCCTGCAATATCCATGCCTGCCGCCCGCAGATCGTTCAAAACGGGGATAATCATGTCAAGTTCCGCCCTCCCCATCGCGCCGCCCTCGCCTGCATGCGGGTTAAGCCCTGCCACCGCCAAACGCGGCGCGGGCAAACCAAAATCGCGCATCAGCGCGGCATGAGTGATAACAATGGCTTCGCGCAACAGGTCTGAAGTCAGCGCGGATGGAACGTCAGACAGCGGAATATGAATGGTAACTGGCACAACCCGCAGGGAAGGGGCCGCAAGCATCATCACCGCTCTCGCACCGCCTGCCAAATGTGCCAGATATTCTGTGTGTCCAGGAAAGGCGAAAGCCGCGCCATCCTTCAGCGCCTTTTTATTGATGGGAAGAGTGCAAAGCGCCGATGCCGTGCCCGATTGTACCAAATCAACACCGAGTTTGATGGCCGAAATGATCGTTGCGGCATTGGCGGGGTTTGGCTTGCCAAAATCAACAGGGGCCGCGAAAGGATGCATTAAAACGGGTAGGGTACCCGCTGCAACGTCCAGCGCGTGCCCCGCCGCATTAATCACTTGAAAAGCCGTGCCCTGCGGCAAATGCGCGGGATCGCCGATATAGAAAAAAGGCACCCCTTGCCCCAAAGCCTGACGTGCTAAAGGGGCAAGTTCAGGGCCAATTCCACAGGGATCGCCGCAGCTGAGCGCGATGGGCGCGCGCCCAATCATGGATCGCGGATCAGCGCGTCGGCGCGCAGTTCCGAAAGAAAAACTTCCGATATCGCCGCAAGGCGTTGATTTTTCAGCAGCAACTTCACTTCATCGCGGCTGGCGGTTTGCTGCGGATCAATCCCGCGCGCGCAAAGCATCACCGCCATCGGCCCGGCTGTGCCATTGAGTGGCCCAGCAAGTTCGCCCGCATCAAGACTTTGCAATACGCCTAAGCCGCCAGTTTGGCCGCGATTATTGCGTGTCACAGTCAGGCCGTTTTTGCTGGCATAGTCATACAGATCGTCGCAACCATCGACATTGGCGCGCAAATCGGCAAGGGCCTCCGCGCCGCTGCTTAGGGAGATTTGTGCATAATCAACCACCTGCGCACCCGGTTCTGCCACGGGTGTGCTGCCATTTTCCACCATCTGATAGATGTGAAGTTTATCGTCCAAGATGATCGGGGTAGATATCTGACCCGCACTTAGACCGCGCACCAAAACAGCAACATCATCCCGCAGTTCGGACAGGCGTTTTGCTGCGATTGTTCCGCCGCTGCCCGCAGTGGGCCCTATGGAGACGGCGCGCACAGCATCCGAAAAGCTGCGCCCCTTGATGAAATCGATCTGCAAATTGCGCGCCAAAGCCAAGGCTTGGTTGCGCCGATCACCGCCCGCATTTAGGACTATTTCTGCCAAAGTGACAGTTTGCGCGTCTGTAACGATCATATTGGTCAAGGCGCGATCAACCGCAGCTTCGGAGATTACAACAGAATCGCCAAAGCGCGCGCTTATCACGCGGCGCCAAATCAGCCCTGCGCTGACAAAATCGCGAAATGTTTCGGGGGCGATACCTTGCTCGCCAATGGCTTGTAAAAAGCCTTGCGCATCCAAAGTTCCGCGCGATGCAAATTCTTCCATGCCCGCCATCACATCTTCGGGCGACAGGGACAGGCCCATAGATTTGGCCATGGCAAGTCGCAAACGATCGTCAATAAGCCCGGTCATAGCTTCATTTTTCAGATCGCCATCAAACCCAAGCAAATTTAAAAAGTCCATGCGCTGGTTCAGTTCAAACCCCGTAATCGCCTGATTATTCACAAATTTAACGGGCGTGAATGAAGCTTTCGTTGCGTCTTGTGCCCAAGCCAGTTGCGCAGAAAAAACAAGAAACCCTGCCGTCAGCAGCGATACAAATCCGCGTATGACTTGCGTATTTCGTGCTATTATCTTCGGCTGCTGACGCATGTTTATCCCCGACATTGTTCTGCTACACCTGCTGCTTGACCGCCAAAGCCCAAAAAGGCAACGGACAGGCCAAAGACCGTATTTGGATCGACATTAGAGGAGGTTGTGAAGCCACGCGAGAGCGAAACATCAAGCAGCAAACATTCATTGCGGTAAACCATTCCTACCCCCGATTTAGACAGCGCCCTCGCCTGCGCATCATAGCGCGCAGTCACGCTGGCATTCCAGCGTTGCGACAAAGATTGCGAGCCAGACAGCGAAATTTCGCTGATCGTATCGCTGCGCTGTTCGTCGACATCGGCAGGGGTGTAAAGATACCCCACTGACAGAGCGGTCTTGTTCACCTTAACCTCGCTGCGCAATTCCAGTTTGCGCAGATCGCCCTGCTGCGTAAAAAGGCTGCGCGCTGTTAGTCCCATCTGATTGTTCATATCAAGCTGTCCCGCCACAAGCCAATCAGATCGCGCCTGACCAAGACCAGAGGCTGCAGCAAACTGAGGCAATGTATTGGCGGAAATCACTCGTCCCACTGACAATTGCAGGCGCTGGCCGTTTGGTGCGGCATAGGTGTAGTTTAGCCCCAAATTGGCACGATTACTTGCCTCGATCCGATCCGATCCTGGAAAGCGGTTCAAAGCAAACAGATTACCTTCGTCAAATTCCACCAGCGCGCTGTCTTCGTTGAACAGACGCTGGGCGTTATCAGGGGCGAGCACGATTTGCGCTATAGGCTCTAACTTATGAGTGCCGCCATTTGCGCTGGTTTTGATCAGCGGCCAGCGCAATTCGGCGGCAAAGGCTGCATTGCTGCGATTGTAATCGCCAGCAAAAATGGCATCTTCGGCAACGCGATATCGATCCAGCCTTAGGCCTATTGTCGCTTTGCCCAAAACCCCAAATGGCAGGAGGGCGGATTTTTGCCATTCGCCAGAAACCCCAAATCCCCCCACATCGCGGCCATCAGCGGCGCTGTCCCGGTCGTCTCCATCCAGCGGGTCGGTCGAAGACCGCTGGCGCACCTTTGCCGATAGGCCAAAGGTGAAATCGCCAAAATCACCCAAATCTATCCGTTGCAGACGCTCAAAATCAGACATTTGGCTGGGCTGCGTGGCGTTATCTTCGCGATTGCGTACCGAATAAAAGCCCAAGACGCGTGCTTGCACCACTTGATCGCGATTTGCGCGGCCGATTTCGGCAGAGGTCACAAAGCGGTCTTGCTCGGTCAGGCCATAGCGATTGAAAAACCCAGCATCTGAAACCGTCTCCCCTCGCAGGTTCAATGTATAGCCTGCGGGCAAGCGGAAAGAACCCGAGGCCAGCACATAGCCGCGCAATTTTCCGTTCTTGGTTGTTTCATTGGACAGCGCACCCGTTAAAGTGACTGCGCCTGCGCGAAAGGCCTGGCGATAGCGCAACTCGACGCTGCGCTCGCCCAAATCGGTTGCATAGGGGGTGATCAGCAAGTCTTTGCTGGGCCCCATCGCAATGAAATATGGAGCTTTTACACCAAAGCCTAGCGATGTACTGGCTTCAAATTTTGGAACCAAAAAGCCAGTGGCACGCTTTAAGGTTGGGTCGGCCAATCTTAGCCGCGGAAAATATAACACTGGCAAGCCTGCGATGCGAAACTGCGCATCGTTGAAATAGAACTGCTTTTCGACAGTGTCATGTACCACGCGGCTGGCGCGAATTTCCCATAAAGGTGCGCGGCCTTTGCAGGTTTGGCACGATGATGCCGCAGCCGTGAACATGGTATTATAACGCCCATCAACACGCTGCATCGTTGCTGCAGTTATCTGCAACTGTTGGTCAATAATCATCCTTGCGCTGCTGATTAATCCAGTGCGCAAATCATCACTCAGTTCGGCAGACGAGGCAAGAATTGTAATGTTTTTCCCATCATCAAGGGTGATCGGCCCCTCAATCACCAAACTGTTTCGGGTGCGGTCATATACGATGCGCTGTGCGATCAGGCGCAGACCTTGATGGATCACTTCTACATCGCCCGTGGCGACCAAAACATCGCCCGGCGTGATGGCCACGTTATCTGCAATCAAAATAGCCTTAGCCTCGGCCAATGCGGGCGGGCTTGATACAATCCCCAGCGCAAAGAATGTGCAAAGAACTGCGCACAGTATAAACGCGCGCCGGATGATGCCAGCCGTTCCCGCCATCATCCTTCCTCCAAATGCAAAAGCAGACTTACGGCCAGCAAGGATGCTGCTGCGGTTGGGCCCCAGGCAGATAGCATCACAGGTACTTTGCCGTTTTGGCCGAATACCTCTACGATGTTGCGAAAGAAGAAAATACCAAACCCTAACATTACCGCAATGATTACCATCTGCGCACGGTTTCCTGACCTGATATGCCGCATTGTAAAGCCTGCCGCAACTAAGACCATAACAACCAAAAAGAACGGCTTTGCCAATTCGCTTTGCAGCCAGACCTGAAAAGCGCGGGCTGAAAACCCTGCCGATTGCAGCGAAGCTATATGCGCAGGCAAAGCCCAGATTTGCACTGAATTTGGCCGCCCAAAGCCCGATGTCAAATCTTCGGGATGCAAATCGGTTGCGATGCGGCTGCCATCAGGTAGGACTTTGCGCAGACTTTCGGGATTGCCTTGCGTTAAATCCCACGAAAGCGCGCCTTTCAGCACCCAAGCTTGCGGTTCAAGTTGGGCCGAAGCCGCCTCAACCCGTGCGATTGGTGTGCCGCTAGGATCGAAGCGAATAAATGTTGCTCCTACCAGCCGCAGGCCAGATCCCTCGGTTGTCTGGGCATGCACCATGGTTTGCTCGCCCGCGCTGCCTTGGCGCAGCCAGACCCCAGTATCCCCAACTGAGAGCGCAGTCGACGCACTGGCGCGGCCTTTTTCGGCCTCATATTTGGTGCTGAACACGGCCACAAGAGGGTTGACCAGCGCTATAGCCACCAAGCCGATCAGCAGCGCACCTGTGCAAGGCGCCAGTAAGAACCGCAACCCTGACACGCCTGATGCCCGCACTGCCACGAGTTCGGATGAGCGCGACATACCTAAAAAGAAAGTGATCGCGGCGATGATAATCATTAAGGGCAAAATCGTATAAGCGGTTTGCATTTGCCCAATGACAGACAAGTAAATCGCGCGAGTGATGCCCTGTTCAGGTTTTAGTGCACCCAGTTCGTCAACAATCCCTACCACGAACAGCAGAAAGACAAAAATCATCAATACCCGCGCGAATGTTGCCAGAAATCGCATAAGGATGTATCGAAACAATGTCATCGTGCAGCCACTATACGGGTGGATGCCTGTTCAACACGCCGCGGTCTTCCAGCCTGCCAAATCACAAGGCTTGTGGCAATAGCGCCCACCAATGGCGTCAAATAGGCCAAAGTCCAACCGCCTGCCAAGAGCGGGCCGTTGCTGAGGGTCACAATGTGCACAAGATACATCACTATCAACAACCCAATCGCCAAAGATATTTGTTTCCACAGCCCTTGGCGACTAAATCCGCCAACTAGCAGCGATGAAAAGCCAATCATCGCGGTGAAGGCGGCACTGACAGCCCAAGTGATGCGCAAATGACCCTTAAAATGCAGATATTCAACGCTACGCCGCAGAGGTTTCGCTGTAGCTTCCGTTGCAGTGATCAAATAAAACGTGGACATTTCGCCAGCGCCTAATTTGCCCTTTCTTTCGTTTGCCAGCAACGAATCTAAAGAAATGGTAAAGTCAGAAAAATGGCTGGTTGATAGAGTTTGACCCGTCATAACGCTGCGCTGCACCACGCCGTCTAGCAAAAGCAGCTTTGGGCTTCCGTCATCGTTCAGCACAAATGCGCGCTGTGCGGTGTATATTTGTTGAAAATTTAAGTTGCGCGAATCTGCGATGAAAATATCCAAAAGCTCGCCGTTATCAGTGATGTCGCGGAAATAAAGAACGATGCCTTCGCTGGGCGTGTGAAATTGCCCCTCTTTCAGATATTTCGCCGTGGTGTTTTTAGAGATTTCGGCGTTCAGTTCGCGCAGTTGCGTGGCCGCCTCTGGTATCAGGTAATTGGTCACCAGTGCGGTGAAAATGGCCACGACAGCCCCAAAATACATCACCGGCCGCATAATGCGCCAATAAGAAAACCCCGTGGCTTGTAGAATGACAAGTTCGCTATCACCTGACAACTTATTGGCGGTAAAGGCAGCAGCGCCAAAGGCAGCCATTGGCACAATCAGTTCGACCACACCCGGAATGGTTAGCAGCGACATTTGCACAAAAACGCCCAAAGTTTGCCCATCGCCTAGCAATGTCTCTAGCAGACCTACAGCGCGGTTAACCCAATAAACAGCAATCAAAATAACCGAAAAAAACCCAAAGAAACCAAGCAGTTGCCAGAATATGTAGCGATCTATTCGTGACATAGGGTTCTGCAAAGCCGTGCTTTCGCTGGTTCGATTTTGGGCGACCCTACCCCATTCGCGCTGAAGGGAAAACTGCTATCTGGCATATTCTGCTTTCCAAGGTTAGCTTGAGGCGTATTTCTGCGCAATCGGCGCAGAGCGAGGAGAACTCTATGGCCCAATCTGTGATGATTGCCTTTCAAAGCCCTGATTTGCCAAACTTGACAAAGGTTGTGGGGCGTATCGCCCTTTTGTGCGACGGCGATGCACCCAACACGCCTGCGGCAAAGGCGCTGAACAAGGCCACGCGCGGCGCGCTGGCGCGGGCGCTGGCATCTGAGGCTTTTGCGCAACTGAAGGCAGGGGATGGCATTGATTTGGCCTATCCGGCGGGGTTGGACGCAGATGCGCTGCACGTGATACGCCTTCCCAAAAAGGCTGGCGCGATTGAGTCGCGGCGCGCGGGCGGTGCGATTGGCCGCGCGTTGGGAGCAAAAGGCGCGTTGGTGCTTGCCGAAAGCCATCCCGCTGCCAGCGAGGTAGCGCTGGGAATTGCCCTACGCGCCTATGATTTTTCTGCCCATAAAACTAGTCCCGCCGCGCAATATGGCGCGGTGACGATGGCGGTTGCAAACCCTGAAATGCAGGCAAAATTGGCCCGCGCAAATGCCGCGTTGGCCGAGGGTGTATTATTTACCCGTGATCTGGTGAACGAGCCCGCCAATATCCTGACCACCTATGATTTCGCCGCCCGTCTTGCTGCGATGCAGGAAATTGGGCTGGATGTTGAGATTTTGGAAGAGGAGCAGCTTGAAAAACTGGGCATGAACGCGCTGCTGGGCGTGGGGCAGGGGTCAGATAGCCCCAGCAAAGTGGTTGTCATGCAGTGGCGCGGTGGCGGCGATGAGGCGCCATTTGCCCTTGTGGGAAAGGGCGTTGTGTTTGATACGGGGGGTATTTCCATCAAACCTGCGGGCGGGATGGAGGATATGACAATGGATATGGGCGGCGCGGGCGTGGTTGCGGGCGTGATGCGCGCGCTGGCCCTGCGCAAGGCAAAGGCCAATGTTGTCGGGCTTGTTGGTATTGTGGAAAACATGCCTGACGGGCGCGCGCAGCGTCCTGGCGATGTGGTGCGTTCGATGAAAGGCGATACGATCGAGGTGATCAACACCGATGCCGAAGGGCGGTTGGTGCTGGCCGATGTGCTTTGGTATGCGCAAGATCGTTTTAAACCCAGCGCGCTGATCAATTTGGCCACTTTGACGGGGGCGATTATCGTGGCCTTGGGCCATGAAAATGCAGGTGTCTTTTCTAATAATGACGGGCTTGCGAATGATTTTCTAAAGGCCGCAGCGGCGGAAGGCGAGGGCGCATGGCGTATGCCGATGGGCCAAGCCTATGATGATAAACTAAAATCCCGCGTGGCCGATATGGTCAATTCCTGTGGGCGCGATGGGGGCTCTATCACTGCAGCCCAATTTCTGCGCCGTTTTGTGCGCGATGATGTGCCATGGTGCCATTTAGACATTGCAGGGGTCGCCAGTTTAAAAGGAGATTCCCCGCTTGCCCCCAAAGGTGCAACTGGCTGGGGCGTGGCGGCGCTGAACAGGCTGATTGCGGATAAGTTTGAAGCGAAATGAACGGGAATGCCGCCACTGGGGGGGGCGTGGTGGTATTTTACCACCTAACCCGATCCCCCGCTGCCAGCACGTTGCAGGCCATTTTGCCGCGCGCGTTGCAGGCGGGGTGGCGCGTGCTGTTGCGCGGGGATCAGGCAGTTTTGGCGGAATTAGACGCAAAACTATGGGAAGGTGAGGCGGCCCACTTCCTACCCCATGGCATTACAGGCGGGGCGCAGGACGCAGATCAGCCTATTTTGCTGGGAAATATTCCCAGCGCGGGCTTTGATGCGTTGGCCCTTGTCGGATCGACTAGCTTGGATATGGACGAGGCTGCAGCTTTGCAGCGGGTTTGGGTGCTGTTTGATGCCAGCGATGTGGGGCAGGTGACGGCCGCGCGCGCGCTTTGGAAATCAGTTTCGTCAGCGGGTTTGCACGCCCAGTATCACAGCGAGGAAAGCGGAAAATGGGCGCTGAAAACCGCCGCCAACGCGCCTGCAAGCCCTTGATTTAACGGGTCAGTTCCATCTGATTGTCAACCAGCGAAATATTGAACCGCCCCAGATATTCCATACCCAAAAGTGATCCGTCCATCTCGCCGTCATTGACAAAGGCGGTGATATTTGCATCAGAAAACGGGCCAAGGGTGATTGTATCCAGCGTCACGCGCGCCGTGCGCACTTCTCCGTTAGCCGTCATTGCGGTGCCCAAATATCGCAGGTTTGCTATATCAATCCCCAAGGATTGCGCATCTGCTTTGCTGAAAACAATGCCGCTTGCGCCGGTATCAGCCATCAGGGTGATATCTGCGCCGTTGATATTCAGGCCAAGGTAATAGTGCCCGTCTTGCGCGCGCGGGATCAGCACACTGCCTGCCTGCACCGATTGCGTCGGCAAAATATCGCGGCGCAAATCGCCCCAAATCGCGTAACCCGCCGCCACTGCCACAAAGATCAGCCCCCAAGCGGCCCCAACGCGCAGCATCTCGCCCATGCGCGTGCGGTATTCCACCAGCGCCCAGCCCCCCAAAGCCGCCAGCAACAGCGCAAGGTAGATTAAGGATCCAAAACTGTCGCCGCTCATATGCTCTCCTGCTATGGCACATATATGATGTTTAGGGCGCGGTTGGACAAGAGGGGTGTGCGGCGGCACTTTCGCAGCTCTTATGCTGCCTAACTTGTTGCGGCCTCCAACTTTTCTGACGCTGCCAGCCACAGGGCTTCGGCGCGGTCTAGTGCCGTCATCACCTCGCCGTATTTTTTATTCCACGTCTCAAGTTCGCCCGAACGCCCGTCTTCATAAAGGGCAGGGTCGGCGAGTTTTGTGGCCAGTTTGCTTTGCATATCGCCCAGTTTCGCAAGGCGTTCTTCGCAAACCTTTACATCTGCGCGCAGGCGTTTGACATCATCAGCGCTGGCGCGTTTTGGTTTTTCGATGGCCGCTTTGGCAGGCTTCGCGCTTTCATCACCAGCAAGCAGTTGGCGGCGGTATGCTTCTAGGTCTTCGGTATAGGGGGCCACGGCCCCACCCTTAACAAGCCAAAGGCGGTCTGCAACCAAGGATAACAGATGCATATCGTGGCTGACCAAAATCACAGCGCCAGAATATTCGGTCAGCGCGTTTACCAGCGCTTCGCGCGATTCAATATCAAGATGGTTGGTAGGTTCGTCCAGTATCAGCAAATGCGGCGCGTCGATGGTGGCCAGCAGCAACGATAGCCGCGCCTTTTGCCCGCCCGACAGCCGCCCGACCATGGTTTCAGCCTGATCTGCGCCAAGGCCAAACGATGCCAGCCGCGCGCGCAGTTTGGGCTGCCCTTCGCCGGGGCGCAGGCGCATGATGTGTTGCAGGGGCGTTTCATCAATAAACAACTCGTCCACCTGATGCTGGGCGAAATAGCCGATGCGCAGCTTGCTGGATCGCACCATTTTACCTGCCATTGTCGGCAGTTTGCCCGCCAGCAGTTTGGACAAGGTAGATTTACCTTCGCCGTTACGGCCCAAAAGGGCGATGCGGTCATCTTGATCGATGCGCAAAGACAGGTTTTTCAACACGGCGCGCCCGTCATAGCCGACCGAGACGCCTTCCATAGAAATGATCGGCGGCGAGAGTTCCTCGGGTTCTGGAAAGGTAAACACCACCTTTTTTGCGTCTTCAGGCGCGGTAATGATATCCATCTTTTCCAGCATCTTGACGCGCGATTGCGCCTGCACAGCCTTGGATGCCTTTGCCTTGAAACGATCCACAAAAGATTGCAGATGCGCGCGCCGCGCCTCTTGCTTTTTGGCTTCATTGGCCTGCACCGCGCGGCGTTCGGCAAATTGGCGCGCAAATTGGTCATAGGGACCAGACCAATAGGTCAGCTGGCGGTTATCAAGGTGCAAAATGCCCGATACGGCGCGGTTCAAAAGACCGCGATCATGGCTGATAATCAACACTGTGTGGGGGTATTTTTGCAAATAGCTTTCCAGCCACAGCGCGCCTTCCAAATCTAGATAGTTCGTCGGCTCGTCCAGCAAAAGGTAATCAGGCTGGGCGAACAGCACGCCTGCCAGCGCCACGCGCATACGCCAGCCGCCCGAAAAATCGCTGCAAGGTTTTAGCTGGGCTGCCCCATCAAATCCCAACCCTTTTAGAATGGCCGATGCGCGCCCCTCGGCTGACCATGCATCAATATCGGCCAGCCGCGCCTGCACTTCGGCAATGCGGTGCGGATCGGTCGCAGTCTCCGCCTCGGCCAACAGGGCGGCGCGTTCGGTGTCGGCGGCCAGAACCGTGTCCAGCAAAGATGTGGACGACGAGGGCACTTCCTGCGCCACACCACCAATTCGGGCGCGGTTTGGCATCGAAATTTCGCCGCCCTCTAATGCCAGTTCCCGTTTAATCAGCTTAAACAGCGTGGTTTTGCCTGCGCCATTGCGTCCCACAAGCCCAACTTTATGACCCGTTGGAATGGTTGCAGATGCCCCTTCAAACAGGGGGCGGCCTTCGACGTTATAGGTGATATCATCAATTTTTAACATGATGCGGGGGATGCCCCATGGCGCAAGCGCCGTCAACCACTTAGCGGCTTTTCAACAGCTTTGCCTCGTGCTAAGCGCCGCGCATCAGTTTTCGGGCACAAGCCCTAACTTTATGGAGAGCCAAATGGCCATTGAACGCACCCTATCTATCATCAAGCCCGATGCCACCAAGCGCAACCTGACGGGCAAAATTGTGGCAAAATTTGAAGAGGCTGGCCTGCGCGTAGTTGCATCCAAGCGTATCCACCTGACCAAAGCGCAAGCTGGCCAGTTCTATGCCGAACATGCCGAGCGCGGTTTTTATGGCGAATTGTGTGATTTCATGGCATCCGAGCCGGTCGTTGTGCAGGTTTTGGAAGGCGAGGGCGCCATTGCCAAGAACCGCGAAGTTATGGGCGCGACAGATCCAGCCGCTGCGGCACCCGGCACGATCCGCAAGGAATTTGCGCTGTCCAAGGGCGAAAATTCGGCTCACGGTTCTGATAGCGAAGCTGCTGCTGCACGTGAGATCGCGTTCTTCTTCGCGGGTCTTGAGCTGGTCGGCTAAGCCTAGAATATCCAAATGTTGGAGGCCGCAAAAGCGGTCTCCGCATTTTGCGCATCATCGCTGTCATCCAGTTGCGCCAAAAGGCGCGCAGGCAGAACGCCAGTTCCATCCATGTCAAACCAAAGAGTCGCATCGCTTTCGCGATAGATAAAGCGGTCATTGCTGTCTTTCGCAGTGATGTCATCTTCGTTCGAAACAAATTGGTTAGCCTTTAGTTGGCCCAGATCTAGATTGCCGAAGTTTGTGCCCCGGACATGAATCCGATCTGCCGTATCTGGATCAGTCTTGAAATCCGCAATAAAATCGCCGCCCTCTTTCGGAGAATTGTAGATAAACTGATTGCTGCCGAGACCACCCCTGATCGTATCGGCGCCCGCGCCTCCTACCAAACGGTCATCGCCGCGCCCGCCGTACAGTTTGTCGTCGCCGCTACTTCCGATCAGATGATCATTTCCGCCAAAGCCCGACAACACGTCATCGCCGCCGCCACCTGCAATAATATTGTTTGCAAAGTTTCCTGTCAGGTTGTCGTTTCGCATACTTCCATACAAGTTCTCGATACCGTCCACGACAATTCCGCCACTGCCTTTGCCCTGAAAAAGCGAAACCTGCGCCGCAGACCGCCCCAAATACAGGCTATCGTTTGCCCCAGTTCCTCCGAATAAAGAGTCTGCGCCACCCGAGAAATACAAATCGTCGTCACCCGCGCCACCAAAAATAACATTGGCTTTGATATCACCAGTGATCGAATCGTTAAATCTGCTGCCTTCGATGTGTTCAATTCCGCTTAAAACATCTTGCGCCGCATCCGCACTGCTGCGCGAAGGCAGGCCGAGGTGAATACGTACTGCGCCGCTTGAATAGGCATAGCTCGCTGTATCCACTCCCGCACCACCAAACAATTTATCAGCGCCGTTCCCACCAAAAAGAACATCGTCGCCAAGCCCACCAAACAGAAAATCATTTCCCGCACCGCCCGCAATCGTATCTGTAAAACCGCTGCCGAACATGGAATCGTTCCCGCCCAATCCATGTAGGATTGCGCCAGTTTGGGGCGCGGTCATCCTTTCCGATTTATCCGTGCCAAATGTACCAGCGGACATCAGGGTAACTTGCGCGATTTCAAATGTATTCAAAACGAAATCATCGCTGCCCTCGTCCAATTGCTGCGATGTAAGGGAGAAGATCGTATTCGTTGGCGTCCCGTTTCCCCTTGTGGGATCGCTTGACCCCAGAATATTCACCGACACGCTGGAAACGCCGCCCACATATGTTTCATCGGATAAAAGCATGTCAGCCGCGTTCAGATCGATATTTATACTTTGATCGGTGCGGTTCACCAAATAGAGAACAGTTTTTTGATCCCCTTCAAAGGCGCGTGTCAAGACAGGCAGTCGTGCTTCCTGTGCTGGGGTAAGTTCGGATTTAAAAGTGCTGGCTTCAGTGCCCTGCAAGGCCTCGCTCATCATTGCAAAAAGCGCGCCGCCGGCAGTCATTTTCACTTCGGGACTAAATTGATCTGCAATGTGTCGCACTAGGGCGGAGTCATCAAGATTGTAGGCAACGTAACTTGTTGCGGATGTAAGCCCAAGTTCAGATGCTGTATGCAGTTGCAACATGCCAAGCGCTGCGTCGGATAGTTTCGGCGATGTTGCATAGGCCCATGCATCGTTGCGAAAGGACAAATTTGAAAATCTGTCATCGCTGCGCCAGTCCTCCACCATCCTGTTTATATTTCGTTCATAAGACGGCGCACCTCCAATACCAAAGTAATCCTCCCAAGTCAGCTCTAACGTATTGGTCGTCGTAAGGCTGCCCGTGCCCGCACCGTGAATGTCAATCCCATCCAGTTTGCTTGCCGCCGACGTCCCGTCCTTACCAATTGACGAGACAAGAATATCTACAAACGCATCATGATTTTGTGGCGAAAGCCAATTATTTGGTTGAATAACAAGATCAGGTTCGCCATAGGGCTTTTCATCGATATTGCCCAAAATCTGGTCAAGTTCGTTCAACAGAACGGATGAAACTTTTGCATATCCCACCCAAGCAGGCGATCCGTACTCTTCAACGCGACTTTGAAATTCGTTTCCCAAATGAATGGATTCAATCTTTACATGCTTATCATTAGCATACCCAATAAGATCTTCTGTTATAAAATTAGAAAGCTCGGCGCGTTCAAACCCTGTTAAGTATACTTCCTGTGTTGCAATGTTTTTGAAGTACCTTGTATCGTGAAGCGTAAAATTCAACGCAAGGTTATTGGCTGCGCAGTAATCTATTGCGCGGTGCAGACCTGCAATATCCTCTGGATCACTAAGATCAAATATGCGCGATTCCGATCCGCCTGGATAGCGGATTGAGCCAATCTTCAGCGCATCAAGCGCAAGGGTCGTATTAGTGACACCTTCTAAGAATAGGGCATTATTGGTTGAGAAAGTGCTATAAACACCTTCATCCTTTTTTCCAGATTTAACAACTGTGCCAAAGAAGCTTTCAGAAACTTCTGTTGATTTTTGGTTGGCATAAGTTGACGAAAGATTAATCTCTACCATTCACTGCGCACCATTCATGATTAATGAATGGTTGCGTGGGCGTTAACTATAGTCAAAGACTAAGAAGGGGGGTACAAAGACTTTAATTGTATATCATAGTGAAAATAAGATGATACATTTGGCAATAATAATCGCGCATTTATGCACTTTGGATTGCATAAGATGCTTAAGGATATGCTAGGTACGTTTCTTCTCAACCACACCGAAAAACTGCAAAGCGACCTCTGAATCTGAGCGGCCTTTTGCATCAGATCGCAGATGCGTGTTTTTGAGGACGTCGAAGCTTTTGCGCAAAGCGACCTTTTCAGCGCCTTTGCAATCGTTCCAAGGGCGGCCTTGCAGCGCCATATGCAGCGCATAGTAGCCAATAAAATGTGGGCGCGTGCCTGCGGCGATCAGCATTGCATAGGCCGCGTCTGCGCCTAGCGCGCGCAAAGCTTCGGCCGAATGAATACCCGCGCGCGCGCACTCTGCCTCGGCCTCGGGGCCAAGATTGGGAAGCGAGGATATCGGGGTGTTCACGTTTTAGATTGACGCCCAGTCGCGAATAGGCGGCGCACTGGGGGCTGGAACCTGTCCTTGCTGCTGCTGAGGTTGCGGCGTCGCGGCGCCTTGCTGTTGAATTGGGCCCGCCATCATCGTCTCCATCTTCGCCTGCGGTCTTGGCCGCATTGGTAGTTTTCCGCGCAGGTTTGGCCTAGCCGTGGCTAAACTGCGGCATTATGTCGATCAACCTACCGCAATTGTGGTTATTTTGCAAGAACTTGTGCAGGAAACCCAATTTCGCCCAAGGCGGACAAAATAGCCTGAATGTCTTGCGCGTCATCGAAGCTGACTTGCCGCACTGGTAAATCCACTGAAATTTTCGTCGCCAAGGGTGCAAGCGCTGTCTCGACCGATGCTTTGCAATGCCCGCAATTCATGTCGGAATGGATTGTGTGGTCACCAAATTCTCCTTTGAAAGTATAGCGCGCCGCTGTCTGGGCGGCGTCAAGTCGTAGCGCGGGCGCGGCCCTTGTCCCTTTTCAAAATAGCCTATTTGAAGCGCAGAGAAACTCAAGGACCCGCACAATTACCTTTGCGAATAACGCGATGACCTGCACCCTGTGTGGCTCGCATCGAGCGGGTTTTGCGCGCGCAGGCGGCGGTTATGCTGGCAGATGGCACTGTCAGAGGGGGCAATCCAGCCTTGATACATCTATGCTGTTGGGCGAGGCCGTGCCCGTTGCCCTGACGCTGGGCGATAAGGTGACGGGCGATGTGGTGCTGGTGTCGGGCGATATGCAGGGCGTGGCGCGGGCGATTGGGCGTTCGCGTGCCGTGATGCGCAATATACGCCAAAACTTGATTTTGGCCTTTGGCGATAACATCGCGCTGATCCCTGTGGCAAATGGGGGCTTTGGTGCCGTTTGGCGGGCCGGCGCTGTCGCCAATGCTGGGGGCGGGGGCGATGGCCGCAAGTTCAATTTTTTTGCTGGGCAATGCGCTGCGCCTGCGCCGTTATCGCGCAAAGGATATTCTCTAAATCTTTCGTACAGATTTTTGCCCAAAAACAAGGCAAAGCCCTTTCATTCCCGCCGATGTTTGCGCTAACATTCCCGGAACGGCGTTTTGGGGGTTCGATGTTATGCTGCGTTCTGGTCATAAGGCAGGTAAAGGCGGCAACAGCCGTATGATTTGTGGATAAAGTTATGACCCAACAGCGCCCCATCGATGTGACCCCCGCAATGCTGCAAGCAGATGTACTGCGCCATTTGACTTATACTTTGGGCAAGGACGCCGCTCATGCCAGCCGTTATGATTGGCGCATGGCGCTAACATACAGTTTGCGCGACCGCATTGTTGGCCCGTGGTTTGCCGCGACGCGACGCACCCACGCCGAAAACCGCAAGCGGGTCTATTACCTGTCGATGGAGTTTTTGATTGGCCGCATCCTGGAAGATGCCGCCACAAACCTTGGTCTGCGCGAGATGGCCGTCGATGTGATGGCCGCTTTGGGCCAGAACTTTGCCGATTTGGTCGATGACGAACCTGACGCCGCCCTTGGCAATGGCGGGCTGGGGCGGCTTGCGGCCTGCTTTATGGAATCGATGGCCACAGTTGGCTGCCCTGCCTATGGCTATGGCATACGCTATGAACATGGCCTGTTTCGCCAGTTCTTCCAAGGCGGTCAGCAGGGCGAGGCGCCAGAAGATTGGCTAGCGCATGGCTTTGCTTGGGAATTCCCGCGCCCTGAAAGCGCCTATGTGATCCCGTTCAAAGGCCATGTCGAAACCCATGGCGGCGTGGCGAGTTGGGTGCCCGTCGAAACCGTGATGGCCAGCGCCTATGACACGCCCGTGATCGGATGGCAGGGCAAATGGGCCAATACGCTGCGGCTGTGGGGGGCAGAGCCCACCACATTGTTCGATTTGGATCGGTTTAATCGCGGCGATTACGCTGCCGCCGCCGAACCCGAAGCGCTTGCGCGCACGCTTAGCCGAGTGCTCTACCCCGATGACACAACATATCAGGGCAAGGAGCTGCGGCTAAAGCAAGAGTTCTTCTTAACCTCTGCCGCGCTGCAAGATATTCTGCGCCGCTTTAAATCGGCCCATTCCGACCTGCGCACGCTGCCCAAATTCGTTGCCATTCAGATGAACGACACCCACCCAGCACTGGCAGGGCCAGAATTGGTGCGGCTGCTCGTCGATGAAAACCATATCCCCTTTTCCGAGGCTGTGGACATTGCCCGCGCCTGTCTTGGCTATACCAACCACACTCTTTTGCCCGAAGCGTTAGAGCGGTGGGCGACATTTACCTTTGGCACCACGTTGCCGCGCCATATGCAACTGGTCGAACAAATCGACGCTTGGCATGCCGCGAAATATACGCGCCCGCATTACATTGGCATCGTAAAGCACCACGAGGTGCGTATGGGCGAGCTGGCCTTTGTGATGGCGCATAAGGTGAACGGCGTATCCGCGCTGCATTCGGATTTGGTGAAATCCAACCTGTTTCCCGAATTGAACGCCCTGCATCCAAACCGCATTATCAATCAAACCAATGGCGTGACCCCGCGCCGTTGGCTGAATATGTGCAACCCGCCGCTTGCGGGGCTTATCAACGACACCATTGGCACGGGCTGGCAGGATGATCTAGACCGCCTAAAGGGGCTGGAACCCCATGTGACAGACGCTGGATTCCAAACCAAATTCATGGCGGCCAAGCGGGCAAATAAAGTGGCGCTGGCTTCTTGGGCTAAATCGCATTTGGGGCAGGTGATCTGCCCTGATGCCCTGTTTGATGTGCAAATCAAGCGTATCCACGAGTATAAGCGCCAGCTTTTGAACATTCTACAAACTGTGGCGCATTACCAGCGTATCAAAGATAATCCGCAGGCTGAATGGATTGCACGCGTGAAAATCTTTGGTGGCAAATCCGCGCCTGGTTATGTTGTCGCTAAGGAAATAATTCATCTTATCAATGATGTAGCTGATGTTGTTAACAACGATCGTCAAGTTGGTGATTTGCTGAAAATCATGTATCCGCCCAATTACAACGTTTCAATGGCCCAAGCGTTGGTTCCCGCTGCTGACCTTTCCGAGCAGATTTCCACTGCGGGCAAAGAGGCGTCTGGAACTGGCAACATGAAGTTTATGATGAATGGTGCGCCGACGATTGGCACTTTGGACGGCGCGAATGTGGAAATTTTGGCTGAAGTGGGGGCGGAAAACTTTTTCCTGTTTGGCCTAACCACCGATCAGGCGTTCAAACGCCGAGAATACCCTGACCAGTCGCGCAAAGCGATCGAAGCCAGCCCATCGTTGCAACGCGTTCTGTCTGCCATTGCCGATGGAACGTTCAGCCCAGATCAAAAAGATCGCTACCACGACCTCATCCACCGCGTTTGGCACCATGATTACTTTCTTGTCGCGGCTGATTTTGAAGCCTATGACGCAGCACAATCGCAGGTCGATTTAGCCTATGCAGACGGGCCACGATGGGCCAAGATGGCCGGCCTGAATACAGCGCGGTCTGGCTATTTTTCATCCGACCGCACCATTCGCAGCTATATGAAAGACATCTGGGATATTCCTTCCGCCCTTTAACCCAAAGTAGAGCACATGATAGAATATCCCTTTGATTTCGGCGCGTTAGAGGCGATATCGCAGGGGCGTTTTGCAGGCCCGTTTGCACATTTGGGCCTGCATCAGCATCGGGGTGAATGGTGGGTCATCGCCTTTGATCCTGGCGCCGAGGCGCTATTTGTGCATCAAGGCGTAGCAGAATTTGTGGCCCATGCCCTTGGCCCAACGGGCATGTTCGCAGCGAAGGTCGGCAGTGATGCGGCCTACATCCTGCGCTGGGAGGGGTATGGCGGGCAGTGGCAGGTGCAAGATCCCTACCGTTTTGGCCCTGTTTTGGGCGAAATGGACGAATACCTACTGGCGATTGGAAAGCATCAGCGGATTTGGCAGGTTCTGGGCGCGCATGTAATGCAGCACCAAGGGGTAGCGGGAACCCATTTTGCCGTTTGGGCCCCAAATGCGCAACGCGTGTCCGTGGTGGGCGATTTTAACCACTGGGATGGCCGCCGCGCCCCAATGCGCCATCATCCCGCCTGCGGTGTTTGGGAGATTTTTCTGCCAAACGTGGGGCAGGGCGCACTTTACCGTTATGAAATTCTGGGCCCTGATTGGCAGACCCTGCCGCTGAAATCGGATCCCGTTGGATTTGGTTCAGAACATGCACCAGCCAATGCTTCGGTGGTGCGCGATATTTCCAAGGCGGTGTGGTCGGATGCTAATTGGATGCAATCGCGCAAAGAAAAGCACACTATCGCGGCCCCAATGTCTGTTTACGAAGTGCATCTTCCGTCTTGGAGGCGCGCAGAGGGCGGGCGGATGCTGTCGTATCTGGAACTGGCCAAGCAACTTATCGACTATGTCTTTTGGATGGGATTTACCCATGTCGAATTTCTGCCGATTTCTGAATACCCGTTCGACGGCTCGTGGGGCTATCAGCCCATCGGGCTTTTCGCCCCAACCATCCGCCACGGGCTGCCAGACGAGTTGCGCGCACTTATCAATACCGCGCATAATCGCGGTATCGGTGTGCTGATTGACTGGGTTCCGGGCCATTTTCCCACCGATCTCCACGGATTGACCCAATTTGATGGAACTTCACTTTTCGAACATTCTGATCCCAAAGAAGGCTTTCATCAGGATTGGAACACGCTTATTTACAACTATGGCCGCGTCGAAGTTGCAAACTTCCTTGTGTCTAACGCCCGATATTGGCTGGAAGAATACCATATCGACGGGCTGCGCGTGGATGCGGTGGCATCAATGCTGTACCGCGATTACTCGCGCGAAGAAGGGCAGTGGATTCCGAATATTGACGGCGGGCGCGAGAATTATGAGGCCATCGCCCTTTTGCGCGCCATGAACACAGATGCCTACGGCGCGATGGACGGGATCATGACCGTTGCCGAAGAAAGCACCGCCTTTGATGGCGTCAGCCGTCCCGTGCATTTGGGGGGGCTTGGCTTTGGGTTTAAATGGAATATGGGCTGGATGAACGATACCTTGCGGTATATGGCCGAAGACCCGATCAACCGCAAATACCATCATGACAAAATGACTTTTGGGCTGCAGTATGCCTATTCGGAAAACTATGTGCTGCCCATCAGCCATGACGAGGTGGTGCATGGCAAAGGGTCGATGTTGCAAAAGATGGGCGGCGATCCTGCCCACCGCTTTGCGTCCTTGCGCGCCTATTACGGCTTTATGTGGGGTCATCCTGGCAAAAAGCTGCTGTTTATGGGCTGCGAATTTGCCCAAAGCCGCGAATGGAACCACAACCAAAGCCTTGATTGGCACGAGGCAGATACCCCCGCCCACCGCGGCGTTCAACTGCTGGTGCGCGATTTGAACCATCTGTATCGGGCCGAACCCGCTTTGCACGAGATGGATTGCAAACCAGATGGCTTTGCATGGATCCAAGGTCGCGATGCCGAGAATTCGGTGTTTGTATGGGAACGCAAGTCAGGCGATTCCCCGCGTGTGGTGGTGGTTTGCAACATGACCCCCGTCGCGCGACGCCACCGCGTTGAATTGCCCGCAGGCGGGCTGTGGAACGAGGTTTTGAACACCGATGCCGCGATTTACGGTGGCGGCAATGCGGTTAACTTTGGGGGCGTTACAGCCGAATCCATCGCGCATAATGGGCGCGATTACTCGGCGGAAATCACCCTACCGCCTATGGCTACGCTGTTTTTCAAACAACAAAAATAATCACATCATCAACGCCAAATAATCGACTGGGAGGACGACATGAAAGCCAGACCAAACACCCGCCTAGCATCCCGCGCCATGGCCTTTGTGCTGGCCGGCGGGCGTGGTAGCCGCCTGAAGGAGTTGACAGATAACCGCGCCAAACCCGCCGTTTATTTCGGCGGCAAGACGCGCATTATCGACTTTGCCCTATCGAACGCGCTGAATTCGGGCATTCGCAAAATGGCGATTGCCACCCAATATAAAGCGCACAGTCTGATCCGCCATATGCAGCGCGGGTGGGGATTTTTCCGCGCTGAACGCAACGAATATTTGGACATTCTGCCTGCCAGCCAACGTGTTGACGAAAACAAATGGTATTTGGGCACAGCGGACGCTGTGGCGCAGAATATCGACATCGTTGACAGCTATGATATCGAATATATCGTGGTGCTGGCGGGCGATCATATCTATAAAATGGACTACGAGGTGATGCTGCAACAGCATGTCACTTCGGGCGCGGATGTGACGATTGGCTGCCTGACAGTGCCGCGTATGGAGGCGACCGCTTTTGGCGTGATGCAGGTGGACAAAGACATGAACATCACCCAGTTTTTGGAAAAGCCCAAAGACCCGCCTAGCATTCCAGGCGATCCGGCACATGCCCTCGCCTCGATGGGGATTTATGTTTTCAACTGGGCGTTTCTGCGTGATCTTCTGATCCGCGATATGAGCGATGGCAATTCCAGCCATGATTTTGGCAACGATTTGATCCCTGACATTGTGAAAAACGGCAAGGCCGTGGCGCACCGCTTTGCCGACAGTTGCGTGACCTCGGGGCTGGAACAAGAACCCTATTGGCGCGATGTGGGGACGATTGATGCCTTTTGGCAAGCCAATATCGACCTTACGGATTTTATCCCAAAGCTGGATATCTACGATCAAAGCTGGCCGATTTGGACTTATGCCGAAATACTGCCCCCCGCCAAGTTTATCCATGACGAAGACGGGCGGCGCGGCATGGCGGTCTCGTCGCTGGTGTCGGGAGATTGTATTGTGTCGGGGTCAGAGGTGCGCAATTCGCTGCTGTTCACTGGAGTTCGCACGCACAGCTTTTCTGCGCTGGATCATGTCGTTGCCCTGCCGCAGGTGATCGTCAATCGCAAGGCCGAATTGACGCGCTGTGTGATTGATCGCGGCGTCATTATTCCCGATGGGCTGGTTGTGGGTCAAGACCCTGTGGAAGATGCCAAGTGGTTTCGCCTCAGCGAAGGGGGCATCGTGCTTGTCACGCAGAACATGCTGGATGCGCGGGCCAGGGCACGTTAGGGGGGCGGCATGGGTGGCAAAATTCTATCCGTTGCATCCGAATGTGTGCCGCTGATCAAAACAGGTGGGCTGGCCGATGTGGTCGGCGCGTTGCCCGCCGCGCTCGCCCCACTGGGCTGGCACATGCGCACTTTGCTGCCAGCCTACCGCCCGCTTTTGCCGCATTTGGCGCAAATGTCAGAAGTGCTGCGCGAGGCGGATTTGTTTGGCGCGCCCGCGCGCGTGGTGGCGGGGCAGATCGCGGGGTTAGACCTGCTGCTGCTGGATGCGCCACATTTATATGATCGCGATGGTGGGCCTTATTCGGATACGCGAGGCGATTTTGCAGATAACCCGCAACGATTTGCAGCGCTGTCATGGGTTGCCGCGCGCATTGCCCGCGAAGGGGCTTCGGGCTGGAAACCTGATGTACTTCATGGCCATGATTGGCAGGCGGGTTTTGCCTCAGCCTATCTGCGCTATCATGGCACGGGCGGGGCGGCATCCGTTATCACAATCCATAACATTGCCTTTCAGGGCTGGGCCGATGCCGCGCTGATTGATGTGCTGCGCCTGCCCAAATCGGCCTTTACCGCCGATGCGCTGGAGTATTACGGCGGGCTTGCATCGCTTAAGGCCGCGCTGGTCACGGCTGATGCCATTACAACGGTCTCGCCCACCTATGCGGCAGAAATCATGCGCCCCGAATTTGGTATGGGGCTGGAGGGCGTGATTGCGGCGCGGGCGGGGGATGTGTTGGGCATTCTCAACGGGGTAGACCCTGCCGTTTGGTCGCCTGAGTTGGAGCCTATTGCATACAGCCGTGAAACGCTTAGCGACAAGGCGAAGAATAAATTGGCGCTGCTGAAAGATTTGAAACTCAAGATCAAAGGCCCGCTCGCGATCATTGTTTCGCGCCTGACCGCGCAAAAGGGCATTGATCTGGCACTATCCGCTATGCCTGAATTTCTGGATGCAGGAGGGGGCCTTGCGGTTTTGGGCACGGGCGATCCGGCGTTTGAAATTGCGCTGCGGGCGCTGGCGGCGCGCTACCCTGCGCAGGTTTCGGTTAAGATCGGCTACAACGAGGCGTATTCCCACCGCCTGTTTGCAGGGGGAGATATGGTGCTTGTCCCGTCGCGGTTTGAACCGTGCGGTTTGACGCAGATGTATGGGCTGGCTTATGGCACTCTGCCTGTGGTGGCGGCGGTGGGCGGGCTTGCCGATACGGTTATCCATGCCTCTCCAGCCGCGCTGTCGGCGGGTGTGGCGACGGGTGTGGTGTTTCACCCCGTGGATGCAATGGGCTTTTCAGGGGCGCTGCGCCAAGCCTTGCGTCTGTACCGCGATGCGCCGACATGGGCCAAAATGCAGCGGCAAGCGATGGCTTTAGATTTGGGCTGGGGCCCGGCGGCTGCGCAGTATGCTGCGCTATATCAAAGGCTTATCAAGTGACTTCTGCCATAACCATTGGCCCCATTACCGAAGGCTTGCCCTATCCAATGGGGCCAAGCCTGCGCGCGGATGGGATCAATTTTGCAGTATTTTCCGCCCATGCCACACAAGTGTTCTTATGTCTGTTCGACCCCTCGGGGCGCATTGAGGCCCGCATTCCCTTTGCCGCGCGCACGGGGGATATTTGGCATATGCATGTGGCGCGGTTGGCTGCGGGGCAGCTTTATGGGCTGCGCGCCGAAGGGCCGCATCAGCCCGAAAACGGCCATCGCTTTAACGTGAACAAACTTCTGATCGACCCATATACGCGGGGCCTTACAGGGCGTCTGCGCTGGTCGGATGCGCTGTATGGTTACCGCGCGGGGGCGGCCAAGGCTGATCTTGGCTTTGATGCCCGCGATAGTGCATTTGCTATGCCCAAGTCGGTTGTGATTGACACAGGTTTTGATTGGCAAGGTGTAACACCGCCTCGCCGTCCCATGTCAGAGACAGTGATTTATGAGGCGCATGTTAAGGCGCTGACCTTTCAGAACCCCGAAATTCCGCCCAGCCTGCGCGGCACTTATGCAGGGCTGGCCCACCCCGCCGCCATCCAGCATTTGCAGCGCCTTGGAATCACGGCAATTGAACTTATGCCGATCCATGCGTTTATTGATGACCGTTTTTTGGTGGACAAAGGGCTGACGAACCATTGGGGCTATAATACCATCGGGTTTTTCGCACCCGAGGCGCGTTTTGCCGCCACAAACCGCCCCTTGGCCGAGGTGCAGGCGATGGTGCGAGAGATGCACCGCGCGGGGATCGAGGTGATTTTGGATGTGGTCTATAACCACAGCGCCGAAAGCGATCAGATGGGGCCAACGCTGGCCTTTCGCGGGCTGGACAACGCCAGCTATTACCGCCTTGCGGGGGGGGGGCGGTACTATGCGAATGATACGGGCACGGGCAATGCCTTTGATCTGACGCACCCAGCCACGCTCCGCCTTGTCATGGATTCGCTGCGTTTTTGGGTGCAAGAGGTTCATATCGACGGGTTCCGCTTTGACTTGGCATCGGTTTTGGGGCGCGAGACGGCAGGATTTGATCCGCGCGGCGGGTTTTTTGATGCGCTGCTGCAAGACCCTGTTCTGGCAAGCGTAAAACTGATTGCCGAGCCTTGGGATATTGGGCCGGGTGGGTATCAACTTGGCGCATATCCTGCGCCCTTTGCCGAGTGGAACGACCGCTCCCGCGACACCATCCGCCGTTTTTGGCGCAATGATGCGGGAATGGTGCCAGACCTAACGCGTCGCCTGCTTGGCAGCGCTGATAAGTTTCACCATTCTGCCCGCGCCCCGCAATCTAGCATAAATTTTATCACCTCGCATGATGGGTTCACATTGGCCGATCTGGTGTCTTATTCCGTTAAACACAACCTTGCCAATGGCGAAGGCGGGCGCGATGGCCATGATGACAACCATTCGGACAATATGGGACATGAGGGGCCAAACGATGCGCTTACCCCAGAGCGCGATCTGCGCAAACGTAACCTTTTGGCTACGATGATGCTGGCCCAAGGCGTGCCGATGTTGCTGGCAGGCGATGAAATGGGCCATTCTCAAGGCGGCAATAACAATGCCTATGCGCAAGACAATGCAACGACATGGCTTGGTTGGAATTCTGATGAACTGGCAGATTTCATCGCGCGTCTAACGGCCCTGCGGCGCGCGCACCCAGTGTTACGCCAAAAGTTGTTTTTGCACGGACGCAGCCGCGCAGATGGATTGGCGGATGTGATTTGGCATTTGGCAAATGGCACAGCGCCCGAACCTTCCGATTGGAATAGTGCCGATTTGCACTGTATAGGTTTGGAATTGCGCATGGCTGCCGAAGGCGCGGACGCGCCAGATGCACTGTTTATCGTGCTGAATGCCGGTGGCGATATTCCCCTAACCCTGCCCAGCACTGCGCCCGCGTGGGCTTTGATCTTAGATACCACGCGCCCAAAACTGTCCTACCAGCCGATCAATGGCGCGCTGACCGCGCCTGCGGCTTCTGTTCTTGTCTTTCAACCCTTGTCGATTGAGGCCACGCCATGACCGCCATCCAAACCATCGCCTTTACCGATCAGAAACCCGGCACTTCGGGCCTGCGCAAGAAAACAAGGGTCTTTATGGGGCCGCATTATTTGGAAAACTTTGTGCAGGCTACGTTTGATGTGGTGGGCTGCAAAGGCAAGACATTCGTTTTGGGCGGGGATGGTCGGTTTTATAACGACCGCGCAGTTCAGATCATTTTGGCGATTGCTGCGGCAAATGGAGCGGCGCGCGTGATCGTAGGGCAGGGGGGGATATTGTCCACTCCCGCAGCCAGCCATCTGATTAGGCTTAACAAAACCGATGGCGGGCTAATCCTGTCGGCCAGCCATAACCCGGGCGGGATTGACGAAGATTTCGGGATTAAGTTCAATATGCCCAATGGTGGGCCCGCGCCCGAATCGATAACCGATGCAATTTATCAGCGCACGCTTGCCACCACTGAATATCATAAACTTAGCGCGCCTGACGTTGATCTGACGCGCCTTGGCCGCAGCCATGCTGGCGCGATGCTGGTTGATGTGATCGACCCTGTCAATGATTATGCCGCCCTTATGGAAAGCCTGTTCGATTTTGACGCGATCCGCGCAATGTTCGCGCGCGGTTTTCGGATGCGGATGGACAGCATGTGCGCTGTAACGGGCCCATATGCTGTGCATATTTTTGAAAACCGCCTTGGCGCGGCGCAAGGCACAGTGACCCACGCCACGCCTTTGCCCGATTTCGGCGGTATGCACCCCGATCCCAACCCGACATGGGCGCATGAATTGATGGCTGAAATGATGGGCCCATATGCGCCCGATTTTGGTGCGGCATCGGATGGAGACGGCGACCGCAATATGGTTGTGGGGCGCGGGATTTACGTCTCGCCCTCGGACAGTTTAGCAGTACTTGCGGCCAATGCGCATTTGGCAGTGGGGTATAAAACGGGGCTTAAGGGCATTGCGCGGTCGATGCCGACATCGGCGGCAGTTGACCGTGTGGGCGCGGCCATGGGGCTGACCACTTATGAAACCCCCACAGGTTGGAAGTTTTTCGGCAATCTGCTGGACGCAGGGCGCGCAACGATCTGCGGCGAGGAAAGCTTTGGCACGGGCAGCGATCATGTACGCGAAAAAGACGGGCTTTGGGCAATTTTGCTGTGGCTGAATATTCTGGCCGTGCGCGGTGGTTCGGTTGCCGAGATTTTGGCGCAGCATTGGGCTAAATATGGGCGCAATTATTATTCGCGCCATGATTATGAGGCGATTGAAACCGCCCGCGCAGATGCCATGATGGCCAACCTGCGCGGCAAACTGCCGACATTGGCAGGACAGACGATACAGGGCATGACCATTGCTGCGGCGGATGACTTTTCTTATACAGACCCTGTCGATGGCAGTATATCAGCCCGCCAAGGCGTGCGCGTGGTGTTTGATGGCGGCGCGCGCATTGTGCTGCGACTTTCAGGCACAGGCACGTCGGGGGCAACGCTGCGCCTGTATTTGGAACGCTATCAGGCAGGGCCAAACGGGCTGGATGTTTCTGTTCAGACTGCGCTTGCGCCCGTGATTGCCGCGGCCGAAGAGATTGCCCAAATCACCGCACAGACGGGGCGCGCTGCGCCTGATGTGATCTCCTAAGAGCAACCTTAAAAATGTTATGACGGCCATTTTGAAGCGCTGCAGACCCTTGCGCGGCCCAAGTGAGTTTTTACAAATCATTCGCATATCTGTCGCGGATCCGTCACATCCGCTCGCTACCTGATGGCACATTAAACCTAAAACAGGAAGTCGTCATGAAACAGATCCTTGCCACTGGCTTGATTGCCATGAGTGTTTTTGCAGCCTCGAGCGCTGTTGCTCAGGACACGATCCGCTTTGCTTTTACCGACATTGATGGCCTAGAAGCCGTTCAGCGCGAAATGGGCCCCTTCAAAGAAGCATTCGAAGCCGCTTCGGGCCTGAAAGTAGAATTTTTCCCAGTGTCTGGCCGCACCGTTGCTGTCGAAGCTATGGCCGCCGATCAGGTTGATTTCGTGATGACTGGTCCTGCCGAATACGTTGTGTTCAACGCACGTCTGCAAGCGACGCCAGTCGTGACTTGGGCGCGCCCTGACTATTATTCGACCCTTGTTGTGCTGGACGCAAGCCCAGTGCAGGCACCAGCCGACCTGAAAGGTGCGAAAGTTTCTTTTGGTGAAATCGGTTCAACCTCGCAGCACCTTGGCCCAGTGACCCTGATGTCCGAAGCAGGTCTGGTCTATAGCACCGATTACGAGCCTGTTTTCCTGAACCGCAACGTCGCCGTCGAAGCTTTGATTGCTGGCGAAATTGGTGCAATTGGTTTGAACCGCACCCACATCGAAAGCATCACCGAAAAGTTCCCTGACCAAAAGTTCCGTCAAATTGCAAAGGGTGTAACTTTGCCAAATGACGTGCTGCTCGCCTCGTCAACAGTTAAGCCAGAAGTGGTTGAAATTGTTCGCAAAACATTCGCCGAAAATGGCGATGCGCTGCTGGCGGCTGTGACCGCCTCTGAAGAGAACGCCAAGTATCTTGGCGGCAGCTTTGGCGCGACTGTAACTGACGCTGACTATGACATCGTTCGCAAAATGTACGAAAACATCGGTATCACCGAGTTCACTGCTTTCGTTGAGTGATCACTGTATGAACGCGCATATTGCGCCAGAAAGCTCTCAGGCCGGCTCCACGCAAGTGGGGCCGGTTTTGGTTGTTGATGGCTTGGTTAAGGATTTCGATGGCCGTGTTGTTTTGAATGGTCTGAATTTTACCCTTGCGCCTGGTCAATCGACCGCGCTGATAGGGGCCAATGGGTCTGGCAAATCGACGCTGCTGAAATGTTTGATCCGCCTGATCGAACCTACCGCTGGCCAGATAAAAATGCTGGGCCGCGATGTTTGCGCGCTTAATACCCGCGATTTGCGCAGCTTTCGCGCGCAGGTCGGGATTGTTTGGCAGCGCCACAATTTGGTGCCGCGCCTTTCGGTGTTATCCAATGTCATTCACGGTGTGCAGGCCCGCATGTCTGGCCCGCGCGCGTGGTTTCAGGCCCTAGCCCCTGCCGAAGTGCGCGCCGAGGCCATGGCATGCCTAGACCGTGTTGGCCTTAGCGACCGCGCGGGTGCGCGCGTTGACAGTCTTTCAGGCGGGCAGCAGCAGCGCGTCGCCATTGCCCGCATGTTGATGCAGCGCCCTGCGTTCATTTTGGCAGACGAACCTGATGCCAGCCTTGATCCGCAAACGGGCGAAGAGGTAATGGCGCTTTTGCTCAGCCTTGTGCGTGAAAATGGTTTGTCACTGCTGATGATCTCGCATCGTTTGGAACATACGCTTGAATTTTCTGACCGCATCTTGGGCCTTGCGCAGGGTCGCATCGCATTGGATTTGCCAACTGCGCAAGCAGACGCTGCTGGTTTGCGGCGGTTTTTTGACCATCAGGAGCCTGCATGACCACGCCCACCGTGCCAACAACGCTTGCACCGCCACCACGCTTTAGCCATCGCAGCATTCCCGAATATGTGGGTATTTTGCTGGTTTTGGGGTTGGTCATCTCATGCTTGATGGCGACTGCGCCCGCCCTAGACAAGCTAAGCCGCGGTATTGCGCGCCTATTTGCGCCATCTGGCATGTTGATGCAGATGTTTCCCCCCGATTTTTCCCGTATCGTGCCCATTGGCTGGAAACTGTTGGAAACGTTGCAAATGGCTGTTGCTGGTTGCTTTCTGGGCCTGATATTGGCCATCCCATTTGCCATTTTGGCAACGGATCGCCTGTCGCCGCACCCGCTTTTGCGCCAAGTCGCGCGCGCTGTCATCGCGCTGTTTCGCACTGTGCCTGATTTGGTTTGGGCGATTATCTTTATTATCATCGTGGGCCTTGGCCCTGCGGCGGGTGTAATGGCGATTATGGTTGATAAAATTGGCTTTGCAGGCCGTTTTTTCGCCGAAGCCATGGAGGAAACCGACGTGGGCCCGCAAGACGCGCTGCGCGCCATTGGGGCCAGCCGTTTGGGCACAATTGTATCGGCAGTGTTTCCTGCCTGTTTGCCGTCTTTCACCGCCACATCTTTGTTTGCACTGGAAAAATCGGTGCGCGGATCGGCGGCTTTGGGCCTTGTTGGGGCAGGGGGTATTGGGGTTGATTTAAAGGTCGCCTTTGATCTGTTCAATTATGACGAGGCGCTGGCAATTATTTTATTGATGCTTGTGCTTGTGATTGCTGTCGAACAAGGTTCGGGCTGGATTAGAAAGAAATTGATATGACCAATACTGCAACAGACACCGCGCATCTTTACTGGAATACGCAGTGGCAAAAGGCGGATGCAACTTCGCCTTGGGCTACCGCTGAACCTTGGGTGCTGGATCATGCCCGCAGTCTGCCGCCAAACAGCCGTATTCTTGACCTTGGCGCAGGGATCGGGCGGCATGCCTTGGCATTTGCGGCGATGGGGCATCAGGTAACCGCATTGGACGCCGCTGAGGCGGCTATTTCCGCCATTGATACGGCGGCCCAGGCGCAGGGGCTGGCCGTTGCTACCAATCTGGCCGCGATGACAGACCTGCCTTTCGCAGATGGTCAGTTCGATCATGTGCTGTCTTGGAACGTCATCTATCATGGTGATGAAACCATCGTGCGCCGCTGCCTGTCAGAGATTGCGCGGGTGACCAAAACAGGCGGCACGTTTATGGCAACGATGCTGTCGGCGCGCCGTGTTTCTGTGGAGAGGGCCCTTGCGCCCGGCCGCGAGATCAGCCGTAATACATGGACGTTCGACGGCCCAGGCGACAAAGTGCATCCACATTACTTTTGTAGCGCAGCAGACCTGATTGCCCTGATGCCCGAATTTGAAATGTTAACCCTCTTTGACCGCGTGCATGAAAAGCCCGGATCATGGCATTGGCACCTTTTGGCCGAGAAGCTGTAATGTCTGCCGAATTTATTGAAGGTGCCAGCGTTATTCTGGAGAACCGTGTTGAAACGGCCGATCTGCGCATTGAAGATGGGCTGATTACAGGCATTGACGTTGCGCGCGATGGAGCGGCGGTGATTAATGGTCGCGGGCGCATTCTGGCGCCTGCGTTTGTAGATATTCACGGCGATGCGTTTGAGCGTCAAATCATGCCGCGCCCAGGGGTGACTGTTCAGATCCAAACGGCGCTTTTGGAAACCGACAGGCAGCTTGCGGCCAACGGTATTGCAACGGCCTATCATGCGCTGACCCTGTCGTGGGAGCCGGGGCTTCGCAGCGTGGATATGGGCTGGCACGTTGTGCGCGCGCTGCAAGATTTGCGCCCGCGCCTGACCGCCGATAACCGCATCCAACTGCGCTGGGAAACGTTCTGCCCGCAGGCAGAGCCGCTTATTGCGCATGTGCTGGTGGGCCCAGATCGCCCTGCACTTGCCTTTAACGATCATACCACGGCGGCCCTACTGCATCCCGAAATTGCCCTGCATGACCGCCCGTTTGACCTGATCGATGATTACCCGATAACCGATTTGGCAGGCGAGGCGTTTGCCCGCAAAATGACCGATCGGGCCAAGCGCGCGCATATGAGCGCGGCCGATTATGTGGCAATGATTACAAATATTTGGGCACAGCGCGGTGCAGTGCGCGGCGATATTGAACGCGTCTCCGCGCTTGCGCGCGCGCATGGCGCGCCTATGCTAAGCCATGATGACAGCCAAGTGCAAACCCGCGATTATTACCGCGCGCAAGGGGCCCATATCGCAGAATTCCCTATGCATGAGCGGGTTTTTCTGGCGGCTAAACAGGCGGGCGACCCAATAGTGTTGGGCGCGCCAAATGCCATGCGTGGCGGTAGCCATTTGGGCAGCCCTAGCGCAGGCGACATGATTGCGCGCGGGTTGTGCGATATTTTAGCATCTGATTATTACTACCCTGCCATGCTGGGGGCGATGGTGCGCCTGCATGCCGACGCTGTCGCGCCGCTGGCAGATTTGTGGAAATTGGTATCCGCCAACCCCGCTGCGGCAATGGGGCTGACAGACCGCGGCCGTATTGCGGCGGGCCTTCGCGCTGATCTTGTGCTGCTGGATTGGCCAGATGGCCAAGCCCCCGCCGCATTGCGCACATGGGTCAGCGGACGCGGCGGCTATAACGCATTGCGCTAGGCGCACAATGTTGCGGTGGCGGAATTGTGGTTCTGCCCGCCAATTTGCAATAATTAGAAGCGATATTGGCATATTTCAATCAAACACAATGAGGGGCGCGAATAGACCTTTAACTGTCGCAGCTTGTGCGGACTTATCACGTGATTGGCCGCCTACTTAGCCCAATTGGGAGGGCCGCAATGAACGAGCATCGCAGATCGGGCCGCGCCGCGCGCCAATCAGAACGCGCGCAAAAAGGCGGGGGTTTGGGCCGCCCATACATCATCCGCAACATCCCCACTTATGATATTTTGTCCGAAGAGAACCTCGTTCGGATCGAAGATGCGGCAGATCGCATCTTGGCTGAAACGGGGATCGAGTTTCGCGACGATCCAGACGCGCTAGAGCTTTGGCGGAAAGCAGGGGCCGAGGTGGATGGCCTGCGGGTGCGCTTTCCAAAAGGGATGCTGCGCGAGATTTTGGCCCATGCTCCCGCCGCGTTCACTCAACATGCCCGCAACCCCGCCCATTCGGTTGAAATTGGCGGCAAATCGGTGGTCTTCGCCCCCGCTTACGGCAGCCCATTTGTGATGGATTTGGATAAGGGCCGCCGTTTTGGCACGATGACCGATTTTCAGAATTTCATAAAACTGGCACAGGCCAGCCCCAATTTTCACCATTCGGGCGGAACCATTTGTGAGCCAACCGATATTCCCGTGAACAAGCGCCATTTAGATATGGTGCTGGCCCATTTAACCCTGTCTGACCGCCCGTTTATGGGATCGGTCACTGCAGAAGACCGCGCGGAAGATAGTATCGATATGGCTCGGATCGTGTTTGGGCGCGACTTTACCGACCAAAACTGTGTGATTTTGGGCAATGTAAACGTCAACTCGCCCCTTGTTTGGGACGGGACGATGACCAAAAGTTTGCGCGCCTATGCCCGCGCAAACCAAGCTGCCGTTATCGTTCCGTTTATCCTTGGTGGGGCGATGGGGCCTGTGACCAATGCGGGGGCCATCGCGCAATCGCTGGCCGAAACCATGGCGGGCTGCGCGCTGACACAGCTAGAACGGCGCGGCGCGCCTGTGATTTTCGGCAATTTTCTGTCATCGATGTCGATGCGCTCGGGCAGCCCCACCTTTGGTACGCCCGAACCTGCGATTGGCAGTATGGTCATTGGGCAACTCGCGCGCCGTCTGAACCTGCCCTTGCGGTGCAGTGGCAATTTCACCACCAGCAAACTGCCCGATGCCCAAGCGATGATGGAAGGCACCATGTCAATGCTGGCGGCCATCCATTGCGGGGCCAATTTCATTTTGCATTCGGCGGGGTTCTTAGACGGGCTTTTATCGATGTCATACGAGAAATTTATGCTGGACGCCGATCTTTGCGGGGCCTTGCACAGCTATCTGGATGGGGTGGTCATCAGCGATGATACGTTGGCCGTCGATGCCTTTGCCGAAGTGGGGCCAGGCAATCACTTTTTCGGCTGTAGCCATACGATGGCACATTATGAAACTGCGTTCTGGGACAGCAGCTTGTCGGATAATGAACCGTTCGAGAAATGGGAGGCGTCAGGCAGCAGCGATGCCGCAACCCGCGCCAATGCAGCCTGGAAGAAATCGCTGGCCGAATATCAGGCCCCGCATTTGGACGAAGGTATTGGCGATGCGCTGGCCGATTTTGTTGCCCGCAAAAAGCATGGGCTGGATGATGCTTGGTATTAGCGGCTAGTCATGGACCTGCATCAAGCGCAAAACGCCCAAGGCTGCGGCGGCAAATCCGCAAACTCCCAGCGCCAGCGGCAGTGCAGTTCCGTTAAAGGCAAGTCCCAAAGGCATAGCCAAAACCACGGCAGCAACAGTGGACAGTGCGGTCACCGCGCTGGATGCCATGCCCGCCAAATGACCCAAGGGTTCTAGCGCCATCGCGCTAAGATTGCCAAGTGTCAGCCCCATGGCCGCAAAAATCATCACGGCCCAAGCCAGCAGCAGCGCAAAATCAAGCGGCGCGCGCAACAGATGCAGCGCACCGTCCCCCGCCAGCAGGGCAGAAGCCGCAAACATACCCCATAGCGCGCCAGCCACCATGCGGCGCATCCCCAGCCGTTGCACCAGCCGAGCGTTGGCGAAGGCACCCATGCTGGACAAAAGCGCAATTAGCCCAAACCAAAGTGGGAAACTGTCTGCGCGATCAAATCTTTGCTCGAAAATTCCTTGCAGCGAGGACAATGTGCCAAACAGTCCCCCCAAAACCAGCGACTGCACGGCTGTAGATACGAGCACTATGCGCTGCGCCAGCACTTCGCGAAGACCCTGCACCAATTTGCGCAGGTTCAAGCTGCGGCGCTGCGTGGGGGGAAGGGTTTCTGGCTGAAACAGCCCAACCCAAACCAGATTAAGGGCGGCAAAGGCGATGAAGAACAAAAAAATTATGTGCCACCCGCCCCATGCGATAATGCCTTGGCCCATCAGCGGGGCAATGGCGGGCATTAGGGTGAAAATAGTCATGATTAAGCTTAGAACTTGGGCCATGGCGCGGCCCTTGTACAGATCGCGGATCATCGCGCTGCCCACCACACGCGGGGCGGCAGCGCCAAGCCCTTGGATCACCCGCGCTGCAAGCAAGCTGTTCAGATCGTTCGCAAAATAACAGCCAAGCGCGCCCAAAGCATAAAGGCCAAGCCCAGCAATGATCGCCGGTTTGCGGCCATAGGCGTCTGACAATGGCCCAGCAAAAAGCGTACCAATCCCCATGCCAAGCACAAAACTGGTCACCACAATTTGCGCGCGGTTGGGCGCATCGGGCGACAGGCTGGCTGCGATTTCGGGCAAAGCGGGCAACATAGCGTCGATAGACAGCGCTATGGTGGAAAACAGCGCCGCCATCATCAGCACAAAGTTCAGGGCGGGGCGCTGTAACTCGCCTTGATCTGTCAATGAAGTTTTACCTTGTCCGACAACTCGGCTATGACATCGGCCCACACCTCGGGGGGCTGTGCGCCTGATACGACATATTGCTGCGCGATCAGATAGGTCGGCACTGCGGTCACGCCCTTTTGCCGCGCATCACGGTCGCGGGCCATGATATCATCAGCATCTGCCGCCGATTGCAACAGGCGCAGGGTAGCCGCGCGGTCCATCCCATTCGCGTGGGCTATATCTGCCAGCACTTCATCTGCGCCAATGTCCCGACCCTGTAGCCAATAGGCGGTGAACATATTAGTTACGACGGCGTTTTGCGCGCCCTCAATCCCCGCCCAATGGATCAGGCGGTGCGCCTTAAGCGTATTGGGAATGCGCTGGGGCAAGTCGGGGTTTAGATCAAGCCCTGCTTTACCAGCAATTTCGCGCAGGCGTTCATGCACCGCGTCTACGCGGCCCGCCCCACCCAAAGCGCGTTCAAGGTATTCGCGCTTATTGACCCCTTCAACGGGCAGATCGGGGTTTAACTGGAACGGATGCCATTGAACAGCAAAGGGATGCAGCGGCTTGTCCGCCAAGGCGCGATCAAGATGTGTTTTGCCCACAAGGCACCACGGGCAGACTGGGTCAGAGAAAATATCAAGGCGTGTCATAGCATCCTCATTGATTTTCCCCGTTGTTTTCTGTTTCTTGGGCGGGGTCAAGGGGCAGGGTCGGGTGCGGCGCGGCATTTGCCCCAAGGTTGCATCGCGCGGCGCGATAGGGTATCGCCCAGCCCATGTCCAGCGATCCCAAACGCATGATAAAACTTGCCCGCGAAAGCGGTGATGCGGCCCCGCCTGCGCCGCTTGATTTGGGCGCGCGGGTGCGTGATTTGCGCCGCGCAAAAGGATGGACCCTAGAGCAGGCGGCAGTCCAAGGCGGCCTTGCAAGATCGACCCTGTCAAAAATTGAAAACGGGCAAATGTCGCCCACTTTTGAAGCACTTAAGAAGCTAGCGCTTGGGCTTGGCATATCGGTGCCGCAGTTGTTTACTCCTGCGCCTGCACCGCAAGTATCTGGCCGCATGGTTACCACAAAGGGCGGCGAGGGCCAAGCCCATGCCACCATCACTTACGAGCATGAATTGCTGGCAGCGGGCCTGACCAAAAAGCAAATGCTGCCCTACCGCGCCACAATCCGCGCCCGCACGATGGAAGATTTTGACGGCTGGGTGCGCCACGAGGGCGAAGAATTTCTGTATGTCCTCACCGGCGTTGTGCGCCTTTACACAGAATTTTATGAACCCGTCGATCTGCGGCGCGGCGACAGCGCCTATTATGACGCAGGCATGGGCCATAACGTGATTTCGCTGTCAGAAGATGACGCAACCTTGCTGTGGGTGACGTCGGCCGTTTAGAACAATCAACTTTACCTGAAGTAGAACTTCGGCTAACAGTTCTCCTTATTGGTTCGGTACTAAGGCAGCGTTGATCCAAGCTTTGGAGACAACGAATTGCAAAATCTGCGGAAAACCCATGACCTTCTTTTGCAAACTTATCGCAAAGTCAAAAGCGGCAAAGTGTCTAAGGATGCTTTGATAGCCCACGCGCTGGATTCGGGATTTATTGATAGAGTTGACGATATTTTTCTAAACGCGATTTCAAACAATTCAGAGAGCCTTCCCGAATGGGATTGGAAACCGCATTGGGGCATGATCGAGACGTTGCTGCGCGCGCTAAAGACACCGACACTACATTCAAGCGGAACAACACTACAGCAATTGCGGCTAGGCGTGAATAATTTTGATGTTTGCAAAGAGTGTGTTGACCGTCTTATCTTTGGAGCGGGGCAGTTGAGCGAAGTTGTCACTTATGTTTCTGAGATTCTTTCCAATGGTGTGATCAGCTATCCTTCACCTAGAGACGGTACAAAATTGACTTCCGATAAGGGATTTATTCATTATCTTGACGGAAAACCGTACATTTTCTACATTTTCTATGACCAATTTCCTGCAATCGTTATTGTTAATCCGAATATGGGAAATATTATTGCTATTTACATTCCTCACCGAAATTTCATTATAGGCCATGAATTCAAATACGAAAAACCAATTGCGCGTCTAAAGATTGAAATTTTAAAGCATAAAGAACAGGTTAAAAAGTATATTTCCAGTGAATCCGCCTCTAAGACTGTTCTAATTTCTTCCTTTATGCAGCACACGGGGCATACGCTGCTTAACGAACTACCAGGATTTGACCTTGTTTTGGATGAGATTGACGATGTTGCGCGACTGCCCGTTTTGGTTGGTCCACATGAATTTTTTCCAATAACTTCAGTTTTTCCAGAGTTTGCAAGCAAAAATGTTTCAAAGTTTGATCTCAATGGGTCAGATCTTTTTCTTTATTGTTTGGAAAACTCCATGTTACCTGTTCGCCCGATGATGCGGCACTATTTCATTTCTGAAAAATTTCGCGCGCGCCTTCGCAATGTTTCCGTTGGGATAAAGACTAATGTTCAACAAGATCTAATCCGAAAATTTCAGGTGTGGCTCGGTAGAATGCGTGGTGCCAGTTTCAATGTGGAAGCGGTTGTGAACCAGCAGAAATCGGCCATTATTTGGATCGAAGTGCGCAACAACCACCGCATTTGGACTAACCAAGCTGATGCAATTAAAACCATAATCGCTAAGTTGATCGATCGCTATCCCAGCGCTTCTGTATTCATAGCTGGTTGGTCATTACCAGCGGATCCGAGTGAAGAGGACAATGTTCAAATTGGCCTTGACATGAAAATATACAAAGAAGTTGCAGAGTTTGCGACTGGCCGCTTGCCAGTCATTTGCGGTGTAGGTTTAAGCAGCGAAGAAAAACTACGTTGGGCCTTTCGATGCAGCGCCAGTGTTGTTTCATTTGGCAGCGGAATGACTTTGCCCTGCCTTGTCGCAAATCTGCCTTCGATCGTTCATGCCAACTCGCATTATGTGCAACAAAGTGCTATGCATCCAGACATCGATCAACGGTTTGTTTTTGCAGAAAACTTGAAACCCTATATCGTAATTCCTGCCGAGCACATTATAGACGATCCAAACGAGCCGCGCTATCAGACGCGCAATTACTCGGTCAGCGGAGATGTAATTTTCGATGCTTTACGCAATATTTTAGAAAGCTGACATTTACCTTTTTAAAAGCGTCTTTTATCACGCAAAAACACTAGCGCTACAATTCGCGCGCCAGTGCAGTATATGTATCTTGGATTATAAACAGCCTTATTCCTGATACCACCACACCTCGGGTTGGAACCCCAGCCAATCGCCGTAAATGGGTGTCTTGGCTGGGAATTTCAGCGCCTTTACATGCGCGAGGCGCGATTTGTCCGAATACCATAGCGGGATAACATAACGCCCCGCTGTCAGGATACGATCCAGCGCTTGCGTGGCGATCACGAATTCGTCGCGGGATTTCGCCTGCACCATGGTTTTGATCATTGCCTCGGCGGCGGGCACATTCATGCCCATCCAGTTGCGCGTGCCAGGTTCCGTGACCCCAGCAGACCCCCAATACAGCGTTTGTTCATTGCCGGGCGACAGCGATAGGCTGCGCACATAATGTGTCATATCATAGTCATAGGCGGTGCTGCGTTCTTTGAACTGGGCACTGTCCACCGTGGTCAGCTTGGCCTCAATTCCCAAACGTTTCAGCGCCTCGATATAGATATTGGCAGCGGCTATCATATCGTCTTGGCCGTTGGTTAGCAAAATCTCAAAGGTAAAGGGCGCGCCATTTGCATCCTTTAGAACGCTGTCTTGCACGGTCCATCCCGCCTCCTCTAGCAGGGTGGTGGCCGCACGCAAACCGTCGCGGTTGGCCTCGGTTCCATCGGTTTTTGGCAAGGTATAGCCGCGCACTGTTCCTGACATCAGATCGTCGATATAGGGCTTCAGAAGCGCCGCCACAGGTTCTGGGGCAGGGGCGGCCATGTCGGACGCCAGATCAGAGTTTGAGAAATAGGATTGAATGCGTGGATAGACCCCGCCGTTTAAGGTTTGGTTTACCAGTTCAAAGTTGAATGTCTGTATCATTGCTTCGCGCACGCGCCAATCGGCAAAGATGGGGCGGCGGGTGTTCATGACGAACCCTTCAATGCCAGATGGGCGGGAATGCGGGATTTCAGATTTCACGACATCGCCCGCTTGAACAGCAGGGAAATCGTAATTGCTGGCCCATTTGGCAGGGTTGGTTTCGCGGTAGGAGGAAATTTCGCCTGCCTTAAACGCCTCAAAAACCACGCCGCCGTCGCCGAAATATTCATAACGCACTTCATCAAAATTGTGTTGGCCGCGGTAGAAGGGCACATCTGTGCCCCACCAGTTTGGATTTTTCTTAAAGCTGATGAACTTGCCCGGCTCGAAGGCATCTACAACATAGGGGCCTGACCCAATGGGCGCTTCCAGCGTGCTGGCGGTGAAATCTTTGCCTTCCCACTGTGCCTTTTTCAAAATCGGGCGCAGGCCCAGCAGAAGTGGCATTTCGCGGTCAGCCTCGGTGAAGGTAAACTTTACCCCCCGATCCCCAACCTGTTCCGATGTGGCGATTTTCTTCCAAGCTGTGGCATAGCGCGGGTTGCCTTCGACCCCCAGCTTTTCAAATGACCACAGAACATCTTCGGGGGTTACTGGACTGCCGTCCGAGAACTTGGCCCCCTCGCGAAGGGTAAAGGCGACATAGCTGCGCGCCTCGTCTGTCTCGATCCCTTCGGCAAGCGTGCCATACAGGGTGAACGGCTCGTCGTAGCTACGTCCCATCAAGGTTTCCACTGTCAGCAGCGACACGCCCGCAGGGGCCGAGCCTTTGACAATAAAGGGATTAAGCGAATCAAACCCGCCCGATTCACCAAAAACGATTCGCCCGCCCTTGGGCGCATCGGGGTTAACTTGGGGCAGGGACACAAAATCTAGGGGTAGAGCAGGCGCGCCATACATGGCGATTCCATGCGTTGGCGCGGGATTGACTTGCGCATGAGCGGAGATTCCCGCTACCGACAAGGCAAAAATGACCCCGACTTGCCGCAGAGTGTATGGAATTTGTATCAGTTTCATGGCTAAACCCCTCGTATTTTGTTCAATTTTTTATGGCCTTTTGTCATAGTCTAAGCGCTTGGTGTAGGAAATTCAAACTTTTAACTTGGCCAAGCCGAAGGATAGGGCTATAAAGATGCTACTGCTCGATAGGTTTCTTGCCTGTATGAAACCTGCCTCAATGACTTGCGCCCGCTTTGCCTTTGGCCAGCGGGCGTTTTTTTGTTCTGCACTCATGGCACCACGTGCTTTGCAGCCGCAGCAATTGCGCGCTATGATGACCGCGAACATAGGGGGCGCAAATGCTAAAGGGCAAGTTGGCGGTGATTACGGGCAGTACGTCTGGTATTGGGCTTGGCATCGTCGAAGAACTGGCCCGCGCGGGCGCTGATGTTGTGCTTAACAGCTTTACCAAGTGCGCGGCCGATCATGCGCTGGCGGATGGTATAGCTGCGCGCTTTGGCGTGAAGGCCCGCTATATCGCTGCAGATATGTCCAAAGCCGCTGATTGCCGTGCGCTGATCGAAGGCGCGGGTCGCTGCGATATTCTGATCAACAATGCGGGTATCCAGTTTGTCGCCCCAATTGAAGAATTTCCCACCGAAAAATGGGATCAGATCATCGCGATCAATCTTTCTTCCGCTTTTCATACCACCGCCGCTGCCCTTCCCATGATGCGCCGTGCCGGCTGGGGGCGGGTGATTAACATCGCCTCCACGCACGGGCTAACAGCATCGCCCTATAAGTCTGCCTATATCGCGGCAAAGCATGGGATCGTGGGGCTATCAAAAACCACGGCGCTGGAAACGGCGGGGCAAAACATTACCTGCAACGCAATTTGCCCAGGTTATGTGCTGACCCCTTTGGTCGAGGCGCAGATCCCTGAACAGATGGCCGTCCACAACATGGGCCGCGATGAGGTGATTGCAAAGGTGATGCTCGCGCGTCAACCAAGTCGCGAATTTGCCACGACGGGCCAAATTGGCGGCACAGCGGTGTTTTTGTGCAGCGAACATGCTGCCCAAATTACCGGCACTACGATTTCCGTTGATGGCGGTTGGACGGCGCTATAGCAGAGTTTGGTCTATAGCAGAGTTTGGGTTTTGCCAGCGGGATAGACAAGCCCCGCTGATACAACCAGCTTAATCGCCTCATCAGCCTTTATGTCCAGCAAGATGACATCGCGCGCAGGCACGTAAATCAGCATACCCGATGTCATTGGCGTCAGCGCCACGAAAACCGCCACCATCTGTTCTTCAGAGGGCAGCTTGGCTGCAATTTCACCTTGCGGCGCGCTGGCGATCAATCCGACCGCCCAAGCGCCTTGATGGGGAAAGCGCACCAGGCAGGTGCGATCAAAGTTCTTTTCCGCCTTTGTAAAGAAAGTTTCCGTCACTTGCTTGACGCCCGAATAGACAGATCGGACGATGGGCAGGCGGTCAACCAGATTTTCTGCGCGGCGAATAATGCTGCGCCCGATCAGCCCGCGCGCCACCCAGCCCACGGCGGCGGTGACAACCAAAAACACCAATACCCCAATCCCGCGCACGGGAAACTGTGCCTCAGGCCCGAAAAAGCGGTTGACCAATTCTTCGGGCTGATAGGCTGCGGGGATAAGCGGCAATATCCAGCCGTCAATCCAGCCGATAACTGCCCAGACGACGTAAATCGTAAGCCCCACTGGCAAAACCACCACTAGCCCCGTAAAGAATGAGCTGCGTACAGCGGCAAGGAAGGATCGTTTGGGCGCGGCGGGATCGGTCATGGGTATCGGGCCTTTTCTTGCATTGCTATTGCTATTTGCGCCGCAAGCCGCGCGTTGTTCAAGACCAAAGCGATATTTGATTGCAACGAGCGGCCCTTTGTCAGCGCAAAAATGCGGTCCAGTAGAAATGGCGTTACCTCTTTTGCAGCAATGCCCGCTGTTTTAGCGTCTTGCAGCGCGGCTTCGATAATGGGGCCTATGACGCTGTAAGCAATCTCGTCGCCTGCGGGAATAGGATTTGCCACCAATTGCCCGCCCTTCATCCCCAGTTTTGCCCGCATCATCGCGCTGGCAGCAATTTCGGCGGCGCAATCCATCCGCAAAGGAGATTTAATTCCGATGCTGCGCGACCAAAAGGCGGGAAAATCATCCGCGCCATAGGTGATAACGGGCACGCCATGGGTTTCCATAACCTCTAGGGTTTTGGAGATGTCCAAGATTGCCTTAGCCCCTGCGCAGACCACAGTGACAGGGGTTTGCGCCAGCTCTAACAGATCGGCGGAAACGTCAAAACTCAGTTCCGCGCCGCGATGCACGCCGCCAATTCCGCCCGTGGCAAAGATGGCTATCCCCGCCAAATGGGCGCAGATCATTGTGGCGGCCACAGTCGTCGCCCCTGTTTTGCCAAGGGCAAGGCAGGCGGGCAGATCAGCGCGCGACAGCTTCATCACGCCCTGCGCTTGGCCAAAGCTGGCAAGCTGCGCATTGGTCAGCCCGATTAGAATTTCGCCGCCCATCACCGCAATCGTCGCAGGCACCGCGCCGGCGGAACGCACTGCATCCTCTACCGCGCGGGCCGCCTGAATATTCTGCGGAAAGGGCATGCCGTGGCTGATAATGGTTGATTCCAGCGCGACAATTGGAAGCCCGTTTGCGCGGGCGTCTGCCACTTCAGGCGAAAATCGCAGGGGAATTACTGTCATAGGTCTATTCCTGATACATAAGAGGCAGCGGCAGCAAGGGCTGCTTGCAAAGCAATTTCGCCCGATTGTCCGCGTCGTTCGGCAGCGATATGGGCGGCCATAAACGTATCCCCAGCCCCGGTGATGCGGCGCGGGGTGATGCTGGGGGGCAGGGCGGTGAGCGTGGCCATATCTTTGCCAGCCAAAGCGCAGGGTCTTGCGCCATCGGTCACCATCACTCGCTGCGCACCGCGTGCAACCAATTCTTGCGCGGCAGATTGGGCAGTTCCATGTGCGCGGCCTGCCAAAACATTTGCCTCAATCAGGTTTACATAAAGCGTGGCGCGCAGGTGGGGCAGCAGGGGTGCCAAGCGTTCCGCTTTGCCGGGGCTGGCGGGGGCAAGGCGCAAATCGGCGGCGGCAAATGCAGGCGAGGCGGCGATTTCTGCCAGCAAATCTATAGTTAAATTTCCATCAAGGGCGATCATCCCCAAATACGGCTCGTCAACGCTGCCAAGACGCCCATCCAGCAGCGGGGCGAGGATCGCTGCGCCCGCATGTTCCAAAGAATGCGCATCGGCAATAGCGGCAACTAGGCCGCCCGCCCCCTCAATCGCCAGATAAACGTCCGTAGGATCAGCGCTCCGATAGGCAAGGGTCATGTCTAATCCCAATGCTTGGCAGGCGGCCATCAATTCATCGCCAGCGCCATCGCGGCCAATGGCGCAAAGCGCAGCAGGGCGCAGACCCATCCGCGCCAGCGTCATTGCAATATTGAACGCCACGCCCCCGGGTAGTCGTGTGATACGGCCCGGCACATCTTGGCCAGCCTGCATCGGGGCAGGGGTGCGGCCAATAATGTCCCACAAAACCGCGCCAATGCAAAGGATATCGGGTATCATGTGGTTATTTTGCCAGCCTGCGCGCGCCAGTGCAAGCAGGTAACGCCCCCCCCCACAACGCTGCGCCAAATCCGCGCAATGCAGCGCTGCTTGGGTAGAGCGATTGCGCATAGCGCAGATTTGGGACTATACTTGAGAAAACACAAAAGGTTGCTTCGATGAAGTTTATTTCATATCCTCAAACATCCCAACGCATTGCGTTTGCATTTATCGCTGCCGCTGCCGCTGCCCCCGCCTTGGCCGAAACCGAACTGTCATTTTACGGCGGCTATCAGACAGCGCCGCACAGCGTGGTCACGACCAGCGATTTTGGCAATTTTACAGTGGGCTGGAAGGGCAAATCTTTTTCAATGCCGCCCTATTACGGGGTGCGCGCAATCATGTGGCAGCCTAGTGGATTTGGCTGGGGGGTTGAGTTGAACCATGCCAAGGTTTACGCCGACCAGCCGTCAAACTATGGGTTTGAGCGGATGGAGTTTACTGATGGCCTGAATTTGGTCACGTTAAATGCCTTTCAGCGCTATAAAAGCAAGGGTAAGATCACACCCTATATTGGCGCAGGAATCGGCATTGCTGTGCCGCATGTTGATATCACACCCAATGGTGGGCAGCATACATTCGGCTATCAACTGACGGGTGTTGCCGTGCAATGGGTGGCGGGGGCATCGTTGCCGATCAATGACCGATGGAAGGCCTTTGCAGAATATAAGGGCAGTTATTCACAGCACGCGGTCAAGCTGGATGGCGCGGGCACGTTTAACACTGACATCATCACCAACGCGCTGAATATTGGTGTCAGCTATTCGTTTTAAGGCGAATTTCGGCCAAATTCCAGCAGATTGCGCCTTGCGCGGGGGGCGATACTCGCCTATACGCTCGTCACTTCACAAGCGGGGCTTGGGAGGTGTGGGGAGAAATCCCGCAGCTTCCGCCGGTTGGGCATATGCCTAAGCGCCCCGCTGAGGATTGAAACCGGAAAGGATAACGACATGGCTCTTCCAGAGTTTACCATGCGCCAATTGCTTGAAGCAGGCGTACACTACGGCCACCAAACCGCCCGTTGGAACCCAAAAATGGGGCCTTATATCTACGGCGACCGCAATGGCATTCATATTCTTGATTTGACGCAAACCGTTCCAATGCTGGACCTTGCATTAAAAGTGGTGCGTGACACTGTCGCCAAGGGCGGCCGGATTTTGTTCGTGGGCACCAAGCGCCAAGCGCAAAAGCCTATCGCCGAAGCAGCCGAGCGTTGCGCGCAATTCTACATGAATCACCGCTGGCTGGGCGGCACGCTGACCAACTGGAAGACGGTTTCGGCCAGCATCCAACGCCTGAAAATGATTGACGAGGTGCTTGGGGCAGGGGGCGAAGGCCTGACCAAAAAAGAACGCCTTGGCATGGAACGCGATCAGTCCAAGTTGCAGGCGTCGTTGGGCGGTATCCGCGAAATGGGCGGCACCCCTGATCTGATTTTCATCATCGATGTGGGCAAAGAAGATCTGGCCATCCTCGAGGCGCAAAAGCTGGGCATCCCAGTGATCGGTATTGTCGATACCAACAACTCGCCCAAAGGCGTTGATTATGTGATCCCTGGCAATGACGATGCGGCCCGCGCTATTGGCCTGTATTGCGAGCTAATCGCCCGCGCTGCGCTGGACGGCATGTCGGCGCAAATGGGCGCGGCTGGTGTTGATCTTGGCGCGCTGGAAATGGCACCTGTCGAAGAAGCCATCGCCGAACCAATCGAGGCGTAAGCCTTTTGTCATGCAAAATTTACGGCGGGGGTATATCCCCGCCGCACCTATTTCACAGGAGCTGAACATGAGCATCACCGCACAAATGGTGAAAGAACTGCGCGAATCCACAGGCGCAGGCATGATGGATGCGAAAAAAGCCTTGGTCGAGACCGACGGCGATATGGAAGCGGCCGTTGATTGGCTGCGCACCAAGGGTCTGGCGAAAGCCGCGAAAAAGGCCGACCGTCTGGCCGCCGAAGGTCTGGTTGGCGTGGCCGTTGCTGGCACGCGCGGCGTGGCCGTGGAAATCAACTCGGAAACCGACTTCGTTGGCAAAAATGCCAGCTTCCAAGAGCTGCTGCACAATGTCACCAAAACCGCTGTTCGCTGCGAAAACGTCGATGCGCTGCGCGAGGCTGATCTAAACGGCCAGCCTGTGCATATTGTGATCGCCGAAGCTGTGGCGACCATTGGCGAAAACCTGTCCTTGCGCCGCATGGCGATTTTGGACGGCGAGCATGTGGCGTCTTATGTGCACAACGCTGCCGCCGATGGTATGGGCAAAATCGGCGTGTTGGTTGCGATCACGGGTTCGAACGCGGCCTTTGCGAAACAAGTCGCGATGCACGTCGCGGCAACCAGCCCATTAGCACTGTCGGAAGCCGACCTTGACCCCGTTGTGGTAGAACGCGAATTGGCTGTTCAGACCAGCAAAGCGCTGGAAGAAAACGCAGCTAACGCCAAGCCCAAGCCAGAGTCCGTTATCCAAAACAACATCATTCCAGGCCGTATGAAGAAATTCTTTGCCGAGAATACGCTGCTGGGCCAAGCGTTCGTAATTAACCCGGACCTGACTGTCGAGCAAGCCGCGAAAGAGGCTGGCGTGACGATCACGGGTTTTGTGCGCATGGCGTGCGGCGAAGGGATCGAGAAGAAAGAAGAAGACTTCGCAGCGGAAGTTGCGAAGATGGTTCAGGGTTGATCTAAGTTATTCTTTAAGGTTGGGGCCGGCGGCAACGCTGGCCTCAACTTTCTGCAACTCAATTTCTGGGCCTAAATGATCTTCGGCACTTGCGATGCGATATGCCTCAAGTTGGTCGATGGTGATTTCCCCTTCGTGGTAAAGCAACATAGCCCTAGCATAGCGCGTACGCCCCGATCCAGCACCTAATGGAATTCCAAGCAGCGTCATTTGTTGTCCCGATAGGCCATCTGCGCATCCAGTTCTCGCCGCCGATCCGCCCGCCCCATGACAATCCCCGCAACGATCACGCCCAGGCCCACCACCAAAACTGTGATAGTTGCCAAGGCGTTGACGTCTGGCGTTACACCCAATTTGACCTTTGACCAAATCAGCAAGGGAAGCGTGGTGTTTCCAGGCCCGGTGGTAAAAGAGGTTATCACCACATCATCCAATGAAATCGTAAAGGCGAGCAGCCATCCTGACAAGATTGCTGGAGAGATCACTGGAAGGGTTATATCCCATAGCACTTGCCACGGTTTTGCCCCCAGATCCATCGCAGCCTCTTCAATGGCGCGGTCAGACTGTTGTAGCCGCGACTGCACGATGGTGGTGACGAACACCATGGAAAAAGTGATATGTGCCAAAGTGATGGTTGCAAAGCCGCGCTGCGCGGGCCAACCGACTAATTTGGCAAGCAGGATGAAGAAGATCAGCGCGGAAATCCCTGTAATCACCTCGGGCATAATCAAGGGGGCATTCACCAGCCCTGAAAATAGGGTACGGCCACGGAATTTAGGAAACCGCACTAGCGCTATTGCCGCCATTGTACCCAAGATTGTGGCGAAGGTTGCTGAAATGAATGCGATCTTCAGCGAAAGCCAAAACGCTGCTACAATTTGTTCGTTGGAGAACAGCGAGATATACCATTTTACCGAAAATCCGCCCCAGACAGTGGCGAGCCGCGAGGCGTTGAACGAATAGACCATCATCGATAAGATCGGGATGTAGAAAAATGCAAATCCAAAAACGAGTACGCATACCAAAAACATAGGCCGGCGGTTCATCTAGCACCGCCTTTGGCCTGATAATGGCTGTAGACCATCATCGGCACGACCATAAGAAGAAGCAGCACCACCGCCACCGCCGCCGCCATAGGCCAATCACGGGCAGATGAAAATGTATCCGAAATCACGCGCCCAATCATTGGGGCCCGCGTGTCGCCAACCAGGCTGGGTATCACCAATTCGCCCGCCGCTGGAATGAACACCAAAAGCCCGCCCGCAATAATTCCAGGAATGCTTTGCGGCAAGGTGATGTCCACAAACACCTGCCAAGGACGGCTACCCAGATCAAAGGCGGCCTCGTCTAATACTGGGTCCAATCGCTCTAAGCTGGCGAAAAGTGGCAAGATCATAAACGGAAGATAGGTATAGACCATCACCAAAACGACCGCAAAGTTGGAATACATCATTGGAACGAACGTTACGGCCCAATTGACTGGAACTAGAAAATTCCAACTGTCGCGCAGCATTTCGTTGAACCACGAATTCTTGCTCATCAAACCCATCCAGGCGTAAACGCGCAAAAGAAACGATGTCCAAAATGGTAAAATTACAAGCATCAGCAGAATGTTGCGCCAATTTCTTGATACCCGCGTCAGCCCCAAAGCCATCGGATAGCCAATCGCTAAACACAGGATCATCGCGACAAAAGCATTGGTAATCGAAGTAAAAAACGCGCGCAGATAGAGATCGTCTTGAAAGAGGCGCGCATAACTTGATAGGCTGACCCACGGGTTGTCGCCGCCAAATCCAATAGGTGGGGCGGTCACAGTGCGGGTCGACAGGCTGATCCCTACAACAATGGCAAACGGGATCAAGAATAAAACCACAAGCCAAAGATAAGGCAATGCGATGATGATATCTGACCATCCTCGGCGGTGGAACCATCCGATCATGCAGGCAACACGATGGCTGATGCGGGATCAAAGGACAAGAACACGTTATCATCCCAGTCGGCGCGTGTGCCCGACCCGCGGCTTGCGTTCACCATATGCGCCGAAACGAGTGCACCTGAAGGCAGGACAATGCGGTAAAGGCTGTCTTTGCCAAAATAGGCCAAATCCTTAACTTGACCTGCAATAACGTTGCCCTCCAAGGTGCAGTCATGGCTGATGTGCAGTTTTTCAGGGCGCAGCGCCAAAACAACCTCTTGTCCAACGTTTAGATTCTCAATCGCCCGCGCTGTAATTTCCGCACCAAAATCTGCGACATGCAACCGCACTTGATCGCCGTTCAATGCGGCCACCGTGGCCGCGAAAGTCGTGATTGATCCAATGAATCCGGCCACAAAACGACTGTTTGGATATTCATAAATTGCGGTCGGACTGCCAATTTGCTGCACGCTTCCCTTGTCCATCACCGCGATGCGGTCTGATAATGTCATCGCCTCTTCTTGATCATGTGTGACGACGATAAAAGTAACCCCGGTTCGGGCTTGGATCGACATCAATTCAAATTGCGTATGTTCGCGCAATTTCTTGTCCAAAGCTGCAAGTGGTTCGTCTAGCAGCAGCAACTTCGGCTGGCGGGCTAAGGCGCGCGCCAAGGCCACGCGCTGCCGTTGCCCGCCGGATATCTGATGCGGTTTGCGATCAGCGTATGGGGTCAGTTGTACCAGGTCCAACATTTCGCGCAAACGGTCTTTCCGCTGGGCGGGTGTCATATTCTCGTACTTCAGACCATAACTTATGTTTTTAGCAACTGTCATATGCGGAAACAAAGCGTAACTTTGAAACATCATATGAATTGGTCGGGCATAGGCGGGCACATCCGCCAAATCCTCACCATCCAGAAAGATCCGCCCCGCACTGGGGGTCTCAAAGCCTGCAAGCATTCGCAGCAACGTTGTCTTGCCGCAACCAGAACCACCCAGCAAAGAAAATATTTCCCCCTTGGCGATGGTCAGACTTACATCCTTGACCGCTTGAAATTGACCAAAGAACTTTGACACCCCCTCGATGCGAAGGAAAGGCTCCATCTTAGCTGCCCGACTTGATATCAGTCCAAATTCTTACCAATTCGCTTTCTTGTTCAGGGGTTTGAGGCGTGGGCGTGTACATGCGTGCAAGCGTTTCCTCATCAGGGTAAACGGCGGGGTCGGCGGCAATCGCAGGGTCCACAAAGGCAGTGGCGGCGGCGTTGGCGCTGGCATAACCGGTATAATTAGTTGTTGCGGCCACCACTTCGGGGCGCAGCATATAATCCAAAAACACCATTGCTGGATCGATATTGGCCGCATCCGAAGGGATGCACCACAGATCGAACCACGCTGGCACGCCCGATTTCGGTACGAAATAGCCAAGGTTCATTGTGATACCCGCTTCGGCCGCGCGGGCCTTGGCCACACCATAGTCGCCAGACCAGTTATTAATTGCGCACAATTCACCGTTGGGAATGCTGGTGAGGTAATTCGAGTTGTCAAAAGTGGTAATATATTGCCGAATTGGCGCCATAGCCTCGGCCAATTTGGCAAATTCGGCGGGGCCTGCGGTGTTGGGGTCCAGCCCAAGATATTTCAGTACCATTGGGCCCCAATCGGTAGGGCTGTCTAGCAAAGAAATTCCACAATCGGCCAAGGCTGCCGCATTTGCAGGGTCAAGGATTGTAGCCAGAGAACTCAGATCTGCATTTGGTAAACGCTCTTTCACCATGTCTAAGTTATAGGTCATTCCGACCGATCCCCAAGTATATGGCACACCAAAGTCATTCCCAGCATCGAAGCCTTCGACGATTTTCAGAATACTTTCGTCAAGGTTCCCCCAGTTTTTCAAACGACTGCGGTCAATTTTTTGATAAACCCCCGCATCGCGCAACCGCGCCAGATTTCTGCCCGCTTGGATCACAACATCATATCCCGTAGAGCCAGCAAGCATCTTTGCTTCCATCTCTTCGGTGCTGGCATAAACGTCGTAGACCACGCCGATGCCTGTCTCGGTTTGAAAATCATCGATGGTCGTTTCGCCAATATAATCTGTCCAGTTGTAAACGTTCAATGTGGCCGCTTGCGCCCAGGACGGACGCACATAAGGAACGGCAAGGGTGCTGCCGATCAAGGCTAGACTGCTGCGTCTGGTAATGTTCATGTTTTTTCTCCGCGTGTTTATATCAGGGTGATCTTGATTTTATCGTTTGCCAAGCATTTCCGTATTTAAAGCGAAAATTTTATGCTCGGGCGGGGCATTTTCTAAGGTAGCAACGGGCAAAAGTGCCCTGATCTGATCGTGATGTAGGCGCAAACCGTATTCCAGATCTGAGAGATGAAAGCCGTCAAACGCCGAAGATTGCATCGATTCATGCGACCAGATAGTCAATTGTTGATCCTCGGCCGACGTGTCACGATCGATGCGCGCGCCAAGGTAGCGCGCAAGGCGGGTTTCGCGGGTTTCATCGGGCTGACGATAGCCATGAAAAGACATCCAAGTTTCCCCCGTTGATTTGGGGATTTCTTGATAGAACTGCACGGATTCGGGGGTGAAGATAAACACAAGATTGGGAAAAACCCCGTAATAATTCCACGCGCGCTGCAGGCGATTTGGCAGCCAATCTTGTCGGGGCGAGTGTTTGACATAATTGCGCACGGACCAACGCCGACCAGGACGGTCACCGTAGGTGGCATTGGCGCGATTTATTCCATGCTCAAAGAAGATATTGTCATAACTGCGACCATACAGCTCTTGCAGGCTGGGATGCGCAAGCGGAACATGATAGCCCTCATTGTCGACATCACACACCGATTTCCAATTGACTGGTGTTTGGCCCCAAAAGCCGTGTTCGCCCGACGGCATAACACCGCTGGCGCGAAAATCGGTGAAATCCTGATCAAATGGGTGCAAAAGCTGCGCCACGCTGGGCTGTGGCCCAGGCAAGAATCGCAAAAACACAAATCCGTGCCAAATTTCCATTTCGATGGGTTTCAAGCCTAATTGAGCACGGTCTAATGTGGCAAATGTTTCGGGACGCGCTGCACCCCGCAGAGTGCCGTCCAAATTATAAACCCAGCCGTGAAAAGGGCAGACCATAGCTCCGTTGCAGTGACCTTTGACCCCATCCACCACGCGCGCACCACGGTGACGGCAAAGATTGTGAAATGCCCGCACTTGTCCATCTGCGCCGCGCATGACCACCGCGCGCTCGCCCAAAAGATCAAAGCCGCGCCAATCGCCTGAATCGGGAATATCATGAACATGGCATGCAAGTTGCCAATGGTTCAAAAAAAGATGCGTGCGTTCCAAGGCAAAGAACGCATCCGACTGATACGTCCATCCAGGCAAACCGCGCCGATCCCAAGTTTGTGGCACAGAAATCGTCATAAGGGCATCCTTTTTACATCTAGCAGAGTTCGGAAATTGGGTTTGGTCATAAAATCAAAGGGCTGGAGACAAAAATGTATAAATTTCAGATACTTATAATGACGCTGCATCAAAACCCCACACGGGGATTAGGGCAAGGGACGCCGAACTGCCAAATCGACGGTCAGCATAAACAAAGTTTTCGGGAGTATTTTTGAATATTGATTGGACATAGGAATTGCTGTCAATGTCAAATCTTGGGCCACCCTTGCCATCTTTGACATAGACCATCTGGTCGTCGCCGCAGTAGCGAAAGGCCGAAGCCAAGCCCACCGGCCATCTGCACACCGCCTTTTGAAAGTTTTCGTTCGATTTTGTCAGACCGCGAGACCGCATGATCGCTCCTTCGCATTTATCCAAAGGTGGCGCATTTCTGACTGACTTGTCAATCAATAAGGCCCGTGGTTTTCATTTCTACAAGAATTTGCTAAACGGCGTCATGGAACAGCACGACGCCCCTTTAGACGCTCCCCAAGACCCGCCGCGCACGATGCCGCGCGATGATCGCCGCGCGCAGTTGATCGAGGCAACGATCAAAGTTATCGCCAAAATGGGATATGCACGCACGACCATGTCGGACGTGGCACGCACGGCGGGTCTGTCGCACGGATTGGTCAATTTCCACTTTCAAAGCAAAGAGAACCTGCTTTTAGAAACGCTCCTTTTTTTGTCGGCAGAGTATCACGCCAATTGGCAGGCCGCTGTAGCAGAGGCGGGGGCAAACCCCCAAGATCAGTTACTGGCGTTGTTGATGGCGGATTTTCATCCAGCCATCTGCACACCAGATCGTTTGTCCGCATGGAGCGCCTTTTGGGGCGAGGCTGCTAGCCGCCCAATCTACCAAGACCGCTGCGGCAGTTTTGACGCCGCATATAATGCGTTCATCGAAACGCTTTGCGTGCAAATGAATAACGAACTTGGCCTTAACAGCGATCCGATCCGCGTGTCGCGCATTCTGCGCGTGACGATCCAAGGGGTCTGGCTGGACCTGATGACCTTACCGAACGCCTATTCCATGTCCGAGGCGCGCGCCACAGTGATAACCGCGGCGAATGCGTTTTTTTCGAACGTTTTCAGAAACATAGACTTCGAAGCTTAAGTCGGCGCTTGGGTTTAGATATGGCGATTATATTACATAATATTGATTATCGGATAAGTAGATGTCTAACTCTAAGCCTTTTACTCATTCATGTAACTCTCAAATAAAATGGCCGAACGCATCACTACGTTCGGCCATTTATCATTCATTCGGCTGTGATCAAGAACACCCGCTCGTCCCGCCGCAAGTATTGCACTTCATGCAGGTGCCGTTGCGCACCAGCGTGTAGTTGCCGCATTCGCCGCAGCTGTCGCCCTCATAGCCTTGCATTCTGGCTTTGGTGCGCGCGTCCATTCCGACCACGCCCGAGGCGACCGCCGTGCTGGCACCTGACGACAGAACCGAAGTCATGCCCATAGACCCTGCCCCAACCGCGCGTGCGGTTTCTGGGATTAGCATGTTCAACGTCGATACGGGATCGGTGCCATTGGCCAGCGCGCTTTGACCCATACCGCCTTGTAGCACGACCAATTCGCTTGGCAAACGCTTGCGCAGATAACCTGTTGAGGAGATCTGCTTTAGCACTTCCAGCCCGCGCGTCGTTGCCTGATCGGACAATTCCGAGATATTGCGCTTGCCCTCTTCTTCGCCGCGCCCCAGATCATCGAAAGATGCGCCCGTGGGTTTGACATGCGCCAAATCAGTACGATCCAGATAGGAAATTGCCAGTTCGCGGAAGATGTAATCCAAGATTGAGGTGGCGTTTTTCACCGAATCGTTCCCTTGCACCATGCCCGCAGGTTCGAACCGCGTGAAGGTAAACGCCTCGACAAATTCTTCCAGCGGCACGCCGTATTGCAGACCTACTGACACAGCGATGGCAAAATTGTTCATCATCGCGCGGAAACCGGCGCCTTCTTTGTGCATATCGATGAAAATTTCGCCAAGACGTCCATCGCCATATTCGCCCGTGCGCAAATACACTTTGTGCCCACCAACAATTGCCTTTTGGGTATAACCCTTGCGGCGTTCGGGCAGTTTTTCGCGGTTTGTGCGGATGATATCGCGGTAGATAATTTTCTCGACAATCTTTTCGGCCAGAACGGCGGCCTTTTCCTGTGCCGATCCTGTGGCCAATATCTCTTCGGCCTCTTCATCATCTTCGACCAAGGCTGACGCCAAGGGCTGGCTTAGTTTCGATCCATCGCGGTACAGCGCATTGGCTTTGATACCCAGCGACCAAGATAATTCATAGGCGGCCAAGGTCTCGCTAATGGTGGCAGAATTTGGCATGTTAATTGTTTTGGAAATCGCGCCCGAAATGAACGACTGCGCTGCCGCCATCATATAGATATGCGCATTCACCGACAGATAGCGCGTGCCCTTTTTGCCGCAGGTATTGGCGCAATCGAACACGCTGTAATGCTGCGTCTTCAGGTGCGGTGCCCCTTCCAGCGTCATCGTGCCGCAAACATGGTCGTTGGCAGCATCGATCTGTGCCTTGGTAAAGCCCAAATGGCGTAGCAGATCAAAGGTAGGATCGTTCAGCTTGTCGTCGGGAATGCCCAAAGTGCCTTTGCAGAAATCTGCCCCCAGGGTCCACTGGTTGAACACAAAGCGGATATCATAGGCCGAGGGCAAAGCAGCCTCGATCTTTTCCAATTCGCGCGCGCCAAATCCGTGGCCGATCAAAGCAGTAGTGTTGATGCCAGGGCAATTGCCGATGCTGCCGTGACCCACGGCATAGGCCACAATTTCGGCCGCTTGCGATGTGGGATAGCCCAGTTTTTCAAGCGCAGCAGGCACAGATTGGTTGATTATTTTGAAATAGCCACCGCCTGCAAGTTTCTTAAACTTGACCAGTGCAAAATCTGGCTCAATCCCCGTTGTGTCGCAATCCATGACAAGGCCGATCGTGCCTGTGGGCGCGATAACGGTAGTTTGTGCATTGCGGAACCCGTGCTGCTGGCCCAAATGCAGCGCCTCGTCCCAAGCGGATTGCGCAAAGGTTATCAGTTTTTGATCGGGGCAATTAGCCGCGTCCAGACCGACGGGATTGACGTTTACCCCTTCATAAGCGCCCGCATTATGGGCCGCTGCACGGTGGTTGCGAATGACGCGCAGCATGTGCTGGGCGTTGCGGCCATAGCCTGAAAACGCCCCCAACTCGCGCGCCATTTCGGCTGATGTCGCATAGCTGACGCCCGTCATCAGCGCAGTCAAAGCGCCGCACATCGCGCGGCCCTCAGTGCTGTCGTAACCTAGGCCCATGTTCATAAGGAGCCCGCCGATGTTGGCATAGCCCAGACCCAGCGTGCGGAAGTCATAAGACAATTGTGCAATTTCCTGTGACGGGAACTGCGCCATCATCACCGACACTTCCAATGTCACTGTCCACAGACGCGTTGCGTGAATATAAGCCTCTGCTTGGAACTTACCATCCTTGTGAAAGGTCAGCAGGTTCATCGACGCCAGATTGCAGGCAGTATCGTCTAGGAACATGTATTCAGAGCAAGGGTTAGACCCGCGGATCGCGCCATCTTCGGGGCAGGTGTGCCATGCGTTGACGGTGTCGTGGAACTGAATTCCTGGATCGGCGCAGGCCCATGCGGCATGGCCAACCTGATCCCACAATTCGCGCGCTTTGACAGTTTTTGCGGTCTTGCCATCGGTGCGGCGGATCAATGCCCAATCAGCATCGTCTTTTACCGCCTTCAGAAACGCATCAGTTACGCGCACCGAATTGTTAGAATTTTGCCCCGAAACAGTCACATAGGCCTCAGAATCCCAATCTACATCATAGGTGGGGAATTCGATGCTCGTGAAGCCCTGTTTGGCGTATTGCAAAATGCGGTTTGTGTAAGTGTCGGGGATCATCGCCTTTTTAGCGGCTTTGATCGCTGCCTTCAGCGCGGGGTTTTTGGCAGGGTCAACAGAGGCTTCAGTGCTGCCATCCCACATGCGAATGGCGGTAAAGATATCGTTCAGGCGCAGCTCGTGTGCTTTCGAGCCTGCGACCAGTGAGGCCACCTTTTGCTCTTCGATCACTTTCCAGTTAATAAATTCTTCTACATCGGGGTGATCCATATCGATGATAACCATCTTGGCGGCGCGGCGCGTCGTGCCGCCCGATTTGATCGCGCCCGCCGCACGGTCGCCAATTTTCAAAAAGCCCATCAAGCCCGATGATTTACCACCGCCAGACAGCTTTTCCCCTTGGCCACGCAAGGACGAGAAATTCGTGCCCGTGCCCGAGCCGTATTTGAACAGGCGTGCCTCGCGCACCCACAAATCCATGATGCCGCCATCGCCTACCAGATCATCCTTGACCGATTGGATAAAGCAGGCGTGCGGTTGCGGGTGTTCATAGGCGGATGCCGATTTGGTCAAGGCTCCCGTTTCGTGATCGACATAGTAATGCCCTTGGCTTGGCCCATCGATGCCGTAAGCCCAATGAAGGCCTGTGTTGAACCACTGCGGAGAGTTTGGCGCAGCCATTTGGTTTGCCAGCATAAAGCGCATTTCGTCGTAATAAGCGCGCGCATCGGTTTCGGTGGTGAAATAGCCGCCCTTCCAGCCCCAATAGGCCCAAGCGCCTGCCAAACGGTCAAACACCTGTTTGGCGCTGGTTTCGCCGCCAAAGTGGCTTTCGGCGGGCAGCGATTTCATCGCAGCCGTATCGGGAACCGAGCGCCACAAAAATTCGGGAACGCCCTTTTCTTTGACCTTTTTCAGCGCAGCGGGTACCCCTGCCCTGCGAAAATATTTTTGGGCCAAAACGTCGCCCGCCACTTGGCTCCATCCACTTGGCACCTCAACTGCATCGTTGTGGAACACGACTGACCCATCTGGGTTGCGGATTTCCGATACAATGGTCGTAAACGCCATTGCGCCGTAGGCGCCGCTGTCTTCTGTGGTAAAATTTCGCTCTATTTTCATTGCCCCGTCCTTTACTTATAACCATTGCTGGCCTTATTTTGCAGGCGGTTTACCGCCAATCTTTGCGCCTTTGCGGCATGTTTTGAAGCAAACGAAATGGAACAGCCCTCGTTTGGGTGTGTTCACTAACTCATGTCGCTGCCCCACATGCCCCAGATTTAGTGTCTGCTGGCGATTGATCCCCAACATGGGGTAAATCGATGGGGGCTTCAAACGATTTATTTACTTCCAACCCTAAATTTTGGGCTTGACTGCGCGGCTGTACTTTTCCCGTTGCAGGCGATCTGCCACGGGTTGATTCTGCGCCACGCCTAAGCCAACTTTCCGTTGCGGCAATTCTTGCAACAAAATCGCGCTTCTAGGCGGCATATTTAAGATTTTCGGTGAACTCCTCGCACCTCTGCACTCGCTGCGCCCCTGTAAATTTGATCGAATCACCTACTCTTTTTCGCAGCGACTGGTCTCTGTTTGTCATTTGCGCTATGCCGAAAACTTGCGCAGAAAAACGCAATCGGGCGGTGCGCGCAGGATTTTGGATACCATGACCGACAATTTGAAGGGCAGTTTGCTGATGATTGCGGCGATGGCACTGTTTGCCGTTGAAGATATGTTCATCAAATTGGCCGCCGATAGCCTGCCCTCTGGGCAGATCGTGTTTATTCTTGGGGCCTGCGGTGCGCCCTTGTTTTTCCTGCTGGCATGGCGGCGGGGCGAGGCGATTTTTATCCAAGATGCCCTGCATCCCGCTGTTTTAGCGCGTAATTTGGGCGAGATGGTCGGCACGTTGGGCTTTATAATCGCTCTTGCAGCCTTGCCCTTGGCGCTGGTTTTGGCGGTGATGCAGGCGATGCCTTTGGTCGTGACTATGGGGGCGGCACTGTTTTTGGGCGAATCGGTTGGATGGCGGCGCTGGACGGCGATTGTAGTCGGCTTTTGCGGGGTTTTGTTGGTGATCCGCCCAGGGATGGAGGGGTTTGACCCCACTGCCCTTTGGCTGGTGCTGGGGGTTTTGGGCATGGGCGGGCGCGATCTGGTCTCGCGCAGAATTCCCGCGCGGCTTGGCAATGCGCAGGTTTCGGCTTGGGGGCTGATTGCCGTCACGCTTTTGGGTGCGCTCATGATGCTGCGCGGCGGGGTTACTGCTGTTGCGCAACAAAATGCGCTCTGGCTGCTGGGCGGTGTGATTTTTGGCACCGTTGGCTACCTAGCCATCACAACTGCCGCGCGTACAGGCGAAGTCAGCATCGTTGCCCCCTTCCGCTATGTGCGGCTGGTCTTTGCCATGGCGATCGGGCTGGTGGTTTTTGCCGAAATTCCCGACCATTACACCCTGATTGGCGCTGCGATCATCGTCGGCTCTGGTCTTTATGCCTTTATGCGCCAACGCGCGGTTGCGCGCGCGCAGTAACACTTCCCAAGCGCCCCCCCGTGCGGTATCAGCAGCGCGAGAGCACCCCATTCATCGGAGCCGAGCATGAGCACGATTATTGATATCCACGCCCGCGAGATTTTGGACAGCCGTGGTAATCCCACTGTTGAAGTAGACGTGCTGCTGGAAAGCGGCGCTTTTGGCCGTGCGGCGGTGCCTTCGGGCGCGTCCACTGGCGCACACGAGGCGAACGAGCGGCGCGATAATGATGCCAAGCGTTACAAAGGTAAGGGCGTTCTAGAGGCTGTTGCCGCTGTAAATGGCGAGTTGGCCGAAGCGATTGTTGGTTTTGACGCAACCGAACAAGTGGGCATCGACCGCACCATGATCGAGCTGGACGGCACCGCCAATAAATCCCGCCTTGGCGCGAATGCAATTTTGGGCGTGTCCATGGCCGTCGCCAAAGCCGCTGCCGAATACACAGGCCAGCCGCTATATCGCTATATCGGCGGCACGTCGGCGCATGTTCTGCCTGTTCCGATGATGAACATCATCAATGGGGGCGAACATGCCGATAACCCGATTGATATTCAAGAATTCATGATCATGCCAGTGGGCGCGGACAATATACGCGAAGCGATCCGCATGGGGTCTGAAGTATTCCACACCCTGAAAAAAGAGCTGCAAGCCGCTGGCCATAACACGGGCATTGGCGATGAGGGCGGCTTTGCGCCTAACCTGAACTCTGCCCGCGATGCGCTTGATTTCATTTTGAAATCCATCGAAAAGGCTGGATATAAGCCCGGTGAAGACATCTATCTGGCGCTGGATTGTGCGGCCACTGAATATTTCAAAGGCGGCAAGTATGAGATGAAGGGCGAGGGTAAATCTTTGTCTATTGAGGAAAATGTTGCCTTTCTGGCTGGCCTTGCCAACGATTACCCCATCATTTCCATCGAAGACGGCTGCAGTGAAGACGACTGGGCAGGTTGGAAACTGCTGACCGAAACCTTGGGCAACAAGGTGCAATTGGTGGGCGATGATCTGTTCGTCACCAACCCGCGCCGTTTGGCAGAAGGTATCGCCAAGGGCTGCGCCAATTCTATGCTGGTCAAGGTCAACCAAATTGGCACGCTGACCGAAACACTAGAGGCTGTATCGATGGCGCACCGCGCGCGCTATACCAATGTGATGTCGCACCGCTCGGGCGAAACCGAAGATGCGACGATTGCCGATTTGGCAGTCGCCACCAATTGTGGCCAGATCAAAACGGGCTCGCTATCGCGGTCTGATCGTTTGGCCAAGTATAACCAGTTGATCCGTATCGAGGAAATGCTGGGCGAGACGGCAGTTTACGCGGGCCGCAGTATCTTACGCTAATGGACACGGCGCGCGCCCTGATCGAACGGCTTGCCCTTAGCCCCCACCCCGAAGGCGGGTGGTATAGGCAAACATGGGTTGGCCCCACCGTTCAGGGCCGCGCCAGTGGCACTGCGATTTTGTTTCTGCTTACAAAAGGGCAGCGCAGCCATTGGCACCGCGTTGATGCAGATGAGATTTGGCTTTGGCACGCAGGCGCGCCAATGATCCTGTCCTTGGGCGAAACTTCCGCCCGCGACATCACCCTTGGCCCCGATGTTTTGGGTGGACAACTGCCGCAAGCCATTGTTCCCGCCCATCATTGGCAGGCAGCCGCCACCACTGGGGAATATTCGCTGGTGTCTTGCACCGTTAGTCCAGGCTTTGATTTTGCAGGCTTTACCCTTGCTTCGCCCGAATTTGAACTGCCGCGCGGGGCATAGTGCTACCTTGGGCTGGTAAAAATCTGCAATCTGGACAGTTTTGCCGCAGCTTTCAGGTCGCGCTTTTGTTCGGGCGCGCGTAAGGATGCGTTATGAATACCCATCCCCCCATTCCCGAAAACAAAGATACCATGGCTGGTTTTGGCTATGCGCTGTCTGCCTATCTTATCTGGGGGTTTTTGCCCCTTTATATGAAAGCCCTTGCGCACATTCCACCCGCAGAAGTTGTTGCGCATCGCATTGTCTGGTCGCTGCCCATTGCCGCTGGCGTGCTGATCTATCAGGGCCGAACGGGCGATTTAAAACGCGCGCTTACGACGCCGTCGATGCTGGCGATGGGCGCGGTCACGGCGGCGCTGGTCTCGCTCAATTGGATGATTTATGTTTGGGCCATTGGAACAGGTCATGCGTTGGACGCAGCCTTGGGCTATTATATTAACCCGCTGTTTTCCGTGCTGATTGGCTTTGTGATCCTAAAAGAAAAGCTGTCAAAACTGCAATGGGCCGCGGTTGCTTTGGCCGGCCTTGCCGTTGTGGTGCTGACTGTGGATGCGGGCCGCGTGCCGCTGGTTGCGCTGGGGCTGACCCTGTCGTGGGCCGCCTATGCGTATTTCAAAAAATCTCTGCCAATCGGCCCCAACCAAGGCTTTTTGCTGGAAGTGTTGCTTCTTACACCCTTTGCACTTGCTTACCTGGTCTATAGCGCGGGCACGGGCGCGGGGAATTTCGGCAAGAACATGTCTGATACGCTGCTGCTAATGGGCACAGGACTAATCACGGCAATTCCCTTGATGTTTTATGCAAACGGGGCCAAACAACTGCGCCTTTCGACCATTGGCGTGATGCAGTATATCGCGCCGACAATGATTTTTCTAACCGCAGTGTTCTTGTTTAATGAACCTTTCGGCCCTGCCCGCGCTATTGCCTTCCCAATGATTTGGGCGGGTTTAGCACTGTATACTTGGTCGTTCTTTGCGCAAAAGCGGGCCGCCTAAGCCGGTCTGCCAATCAGCCCGCCGCTGACATAGACAGGCGCGCCCGTGGTGCTGGGGCCAGATGTGGCCAGCCCCCGCATGACCCGCAGTGCCAGATATCCAAAGGCCTGCGCCTCTAGCATATCGCCGTTAAGATTAATGCTTTCAATCGGATGCACGGGGATCCTCAACTTGCCCACTAACATCTTCATCATGGCAATATTATGCCGCCCGCCGCCTGCGACCAAAATTTGAGAAGGCACATCGGGCAAATGCTGCATACTTGCTGCGACCGAAGCCGCAGCAATGGCAGTTGCGGTCGCGACGGCATCGGCATCGCTTAGATCGCCAAGTACGTTAAACGATTGTGAAAAATCATTTCTATCCAATGATTTGGGCGGCATTATTGAAAAATAACTGTGGCGCAAAAAAGCCTCGACTATCCCCTGATCGACAGTGCCGATCAGCGCCAATGCGCCGCCGTCGTCTTGGGCCAACCCACGCCGCGCCCGCATCAGATCATTCATCGGCGCATTGGCGGGGCCTGTGTCAAAGGCCAAAACCGCGCCATGGTCTTGCGGGTCGGTCAATCGCGGATCGACGTAGGATATATTGCCTACCCCGCCCAAATTTAGCATAGCCAGCGGCGCATCAAGCCCTGCCCAGCCCGCGCAGGCGTGGTGGAAATAGGGAACCAACGGCGCGCCCTGCCCGCCCATCGCCACATCTGCGCTGCGAAAATCCCAAACCACGGGCAGGCGCAATGCGCGGGCAATAAGCGCGCCATTGCCCGCCTGATGGGTGCGGCCATGCGCTGGATCATGCGCCAAGGTTTGGCCGTGAAAGCCAATGACTTCGGCCCCCGAAAAGCGACTGGCCAGTTCGACATGCGCGGCCTCGACCACCTCGGCGGCCTCTGCCACACCGCTTTCGCCCTGCCATTTGCCTAATGCGGCGTGCAAAACCGCGCGCTCGCCATCTGTATAGGGGCGATAATCATGCGGGCCGAATTCGAAAATCGAAACGCCATCGGTGCGAATCATGGCCGCGTCCACCCCATCCAAAGAGGTGCCCGACATCATCCCCAGCGCCCAGATCGGCCCCGTTTCTTTCATATTCCCCCTGCCCCCACCTTTCCCTACAGCGTTACCCTCGCTATAGGTGTGCAACCTTATCGCATGAGTTTACCATGACCTACCATCCAAAATCCGAATTTCTGCGCGTGATGCTGGCGCGCGGCTTTGTTGCAGATTGCACCGATTATCAGGCGTTAGACGAGGCGCTGCTTAATGGCGGCATGCCCGCCTATATCGGATTTGATGCAACGGCGACATCGCTGCATGTGGGCAGCCTTATCCAGATTATGATGCTGCGCTGGCTACAAAAGTCGGGTGGGAAACCTATTGTTCTTATGGGCGGTGGGACGACCAAGGTGGGTGACCCTAGCTTTCGCGCCGAAGAGCGTCCGCTGCTGACAGATGCACAAATTGACAGCAATATCGAAGGAATAAAACGCGCCTTTTCGCCTTATATTCGCTTTGGTGACGGCGCCAGTGATGCGGTTATGGTCAACAACGCGCAGTGGCTGGATGACCTGAACTATCTGACTTTTCTGCGCGATATTGGGCGGTATTTTTCAGTCAATCGGATGTTGTCGTTTGAGTCCGTGAAATCACGTCTTGACCGCGAACAATCGCTGTCGTTCCTTGAATTCAACTATATGATCCTGCAAGCCTATGATTTTCTTGAACTTCATCGCCGCTATGGCTGCATGTTGCAGATGGGCGGGTCGGATCAGTGGGGCAACATTGTCAACGGGGTTGATCTGACGCGCCGCGTGGTTGAGGGCGAAGTGTTCGGCCTGACCTCGCCCTTGCTGACAACATCTGACGGCAAGAAAATGGGCAAATCGGCGGGCGGGGCGATTTGGCTGAACGGTGATATGCTACCGCCTTATGAATTTTGGCAGTTTTGGCGCAATACGACCGATGCGGATGTTGAGCGTTTCTTGAAACTCTACACCGAACTGCCCTTGGACGAATGTGCAAGACTGGGCGCGTTGCAAGGATCAGACATCAACGCCGCCAAAATCGTTTTGGCCAACGAAGTGACCATCCTTTTGCACGGGGCGGATGCTGCGAAAGCCGCCGAAGCCACCGCTAAGGCCGTGTTCGAACAGGGCGGCGTGGGCGAAGAGCTTACAACCATCACCGTGACCTTCGATCAATTGTCCGAAGGCATGTCCACGGCCGCGCTTTTTGTGCAGGCGGGGCTTGCGGCATCTGGCAAAGACGCAAAGCGTCTGTTTGCTGACGGCGGGGCAAAAGTAAACGATATTATCGAGACCGCCCCGCGCCTGATTGGCGAGGATGAACTGCGCAATGGTATCAAATTGACGGCTGGCAAAAAGCGCCACGCGCTGGTGAAATTGGGATAAAGAAAGGGGGCTGCTGCCCCCTTTCCTATTTTGACCAGATTATTCCTGAACAGTCACTTTGCGCATCACATCGGGTGTCGCAGGCGGCTCGCCGCGCGTGATCGCATCAACCACTTCCATGCCAGCCACCACGCGCCCGACAATAGTATATTGGCCATCCAAGAACGGCCCATCGGCGAACATGATGAAGAACTGGCTGTTGGCAGAATTCGGGTCTTGCGCCCGCGCCATGCCAACCACACCGCGCGCAAAGGTTTCCTGCGTGAATTCGCCTGGAATATTGGGCATATCACTGCCGCCCATGCCTGCCATGCTGGTATCGCCGCCCAATTTGCCGAACTGCACATCGCCCGTTTGGGCCATGAAACCATCAATCACACGGTGAAACACAACACCATCATAAGCCCCTGCTTTTGCAAGCGCCATCAGTTGGGTTGCATGTTGCGGGGCGGTATCAGCGGCCAGATCAATTGCGACTTGGCCCGCAGCCGCGCCCGTGATGTCGATCACCAGATTGGGCGCAGCGGTATCTTCAAAACCTTCTGCACCTGCAGGGCTGGCCAAAAGGGCCAATACAAACAAATATTTACGAAGCATCGGCAGCTACCCTTACAGTGATCATTCGGTCAGGCGATGCTGGCGGCTCGCCGCGCGTGATCGCGTCCACATGTTCCATCCCAGAAATCACCCGCCCATACACTGTATATTGGCGGTTCAAAAAATGGTTGTCAGACAGGTTGATGAAAAACTGGCTGTTGGCCGAGTTTGGGCTAGACGAGCGCGCCGCCCCAATGGTGCCGCGATCATGCGGAATACCCGAAAATTCGGCAGGCAGATCAGGGTGCTGCGAGCCACCCGTGCCAGCGCGGCGCAGGTTGAAATCTTTTTCCATATTGCCGTTTTCCACGTCCCCAGTTTGGGCCATGAAACCGTCGATGACGCGGTGAAAGGCAACATTGTCATAGGATTTGGCGCGGGCCAAGGTCTTTATTCGCTCGGCATGTTTTGGGGCGATATCGGCAAGCAGTTCAATTACCACGTCGCCGCCTTTCAGCGTGATGATGACGGTATTCTCGGGATCTTTGATCTCGGCCATGGTGGCTCCTTTTCATTTATGGGGTGGTTTTATCGCGCAGCGCGGCAAAGGAAAAGGGGCAGGTTGACGAAGCCCGCGTTTCAGCGGAAACAGGGCGCAATTTTGGAGGCTTGCATGGCTTGGAAAACGATTGACGATATGGACGTAGCGGGCAAAGTCGTTTTGACCCGGGTGGACATCAACGTACCCATGGAAGGCGGGCGCGTGACAGACGCGACGCGGATCGAGAAAATTGTGCCAACCGTGCGTGATTTGCAAAGCCTTGGGGCCAAAGTTGTTCTGCTGGCGCATTTTGGGCGGCCCAAAGGCAAGCCCGTGGAAGAAATGTCGCTGCGCCATGTGCAACCCGCTTTGGAGGCAGCGCTAGGGTATGGCGTTACTTTTATGGAAAGACCATCCCGCGCTGCGATTGATGCGCTGCCTGCGGGCGCGGTGATCTTGGCCGAAAATACTCGCTTTTCCGCCATGGAGGAAGAAAACGCGCCTCAAATGGTAGCCTTTCTTGCCAGCCTTGGCGATTATTTCTGCAATGATGCGTTTTCTGCCGCGCACCGCGCCCACGCCTCTACCACAGGTATCGCCCATGCATTGCCCAGTTTTGCAGGGCGTTTGATGGCCGAAGAACTTGCAGCCCTAGAGGCTGCTTTGGGCAAGCCGACCCGCCCCGTTGTCGCCGTTGTGGGCGGAGCGAAAGTGTCAACCAAGCTGGATTTGCTAGGCAATTTGGTGACCAAAGTTGACCACTTGGTGATTGGTGGCGGCATGGCAAACACGTTTTTGGTGGCCAGCGGCATCGAAGTTGGCAAATCCTTGGCCGAGCGGGATATGGCCCCCACGGCATTGGACATTGTGCAAAAGGCCAAAGCGGCAGGTTGCATCATTCACCTGCCCGTCGATATTGTTGTTGCGCGCGAGTTTCGCGCCCACGCGCCCAGCGAAACGGTTGCGGCAACAGCCTGCCCGCCCGACGCGATGATTTTGGATGCTGGCCCCCAAACTGTGGCGGCGCTGACGGCCTTGTTTGGCGCTTGCAAAACACTGATCTGGAACGGCCCGCTTGGCGCGTTCGAACTCGAGCCCTTTAACATGGCCACAAATGCAGCGGCCAAGGCGGCGGCAGAGTTGACCCGCACAGGCAAATTGGTGTCCGTTGCAGGCGGCGGCGATACAGTTGCGGCGCTGAATATGGCGGGCGCCGCGGATGATTTTACCTTTATCTCGACCGCAGGCGGCGCGTTTTTGGAATGGATGGAAGGCAAAGAATTGCCCGGCGTGGCGGCTTTGCTGCACCCATAATCCATCTTTAAGCCATTGTTTGCGCAAACATTTAGGGCGTTAGCGCAAACATTCTTGCACAGTTAAAACAGCCCCCCTATGCCAATATCAGGCATCAGGGGGGCTGACATGCGTAGCAGCAAAATCGTTCAAAAAATCCTATCAAATTACGAAGGCGAAACCGCAGGCGTCAAAGGCAATTTGGCGCGGATGCTGATGGAAGGTAAACTGGGCGGCACGGGAAAGATGATTATCCTGCCGGTGGATCAAGGCTTTGAACACGGCCCCGCGCGTAGTTTTGCCATGAACAGCGCTGGCTATGATCCGCATTACCATTACCAATTGGCGATTGACGCGGGCCTTAACGCCTATGCCGCACCGTTGGGTATGTTAGAGGCAGGCGCCGATACTTTTGCAGGGCAGATTCCAACCATTCTAAAGGTGAATTCGGCCAATTCGCTGATGGGCGAAGGCGCGGGCAAAAACCAAGCGATAACAGCATCTGTCGATGATGCGCTGCGACTTGGCTGCGCGGCAATAGGCTTTACGATCTATCCAGGATCGGATCAGCAACTGGAAATGTACGAAGAAATCAAAGACATGCGGCGCGAGGCAGCGGCCAAGGGCGTGGCATCGGTCATCTGGTCATACCCGCGCGGGCCAGCAATAACAAAAGACGGCGAGACGGCTATAGATGTTGCCGCATATGCTGCACAAATTGCCGCTCTTTTGGGCGCGCATATTATCAAGATAAAACTTTCGACCGATCATCTGATGTTGGCAGAGGCGAAGAAGGTATATGAGAGCGAAAAGATCGATATCGCCACTCAGACCGCCCGCGTGCGGCATTGTATGGACGCGGCCTTTGGCGGGCGGCGCATAGTGATTTTTTCGGGCGGTGCGGCCAAAGGTGCGGATGCTGTTTATGACGATGCCCGCGCCATTCGCGATGGCGGCGGCCACGGCAGCATCATTGGGCGCAATTCATTTCAGCGCCCGCGCGCCGATGCGCTGACCATGCTGGGTAAATTGGTGGAAATTTATCGCGGCCGCGCTTAAACTTCGCTCGCGCGTAACTTTTCGTTTGCCTGACCGCGATTTTGTGGCAAATTGCTTTTAGGCCCCCGTCAGAGGGGTGATGAGGCGCGGGATGATCGGTTTATCTATACGCTCGGCTGTTATGGGCAGCCTGCTTTTGGTCACCATGATGGTCATGGGTGGCAGTTTTGTTGTTGCCGCAGTTCAAGGTGAATTTGGCGTCATGCGCCGTGTCGAGTTAAACGCTGAAGCCGCCGCCTTGCGTATCGAACGCGATGTCCTGCAAGCGGACCTAAAGCGTATAGAAAACCTAAACTTGCGGCTGTCTGACACGTATTTGGACATCGACCTTTTGGATGAACGCGCCCGCATTGTGTTGGGCTATTTGCGTGCTGACGAAGTGGTCATCCGCTAATCCAGATATGCGTTTTTCGAAAGATTGCCGCGTTGCGGCAATGAAAAATGCTATTTGCCCTATTTTTTCCGTTATGATATAAATAGTTTAACGGTAAACTACTTTACGGTCACATCTGGGAGGAACCCCTTTGGCTGCCAAATCCACCACACCCGAAACGGGCAAGAAATCCAATGTGTCTAAGGATGAACTGCTGAAATACTACCGCGAGATGCTGCTGATCCGCCGTTTCGAAGAAAAGGCGGGCCAACTGTATGGCATGGGCCTGATTGGCGGCTTTTGCCATTTGTATATCGGACAAGAGGCCGTTGTTGTCGGGCTAGAGGCTTGCACAAAAGAAGGCGACAAGCGCGTGACCTCCTACCGCGACCACGGCCACATGCTGGCCTGCGGCATGGAAGCCAACGGCGTGATGGCCGAACTTACGGGCCGTGAGGGGGGCTATTCGCGCGGCAAAGGCGGCTCGATGCATATGTTCAGCCGTGAAAAGCATTTCTATGGCGGCCACGGCATTGTGGGTGCGCAGGTGCCCATCGGCGCAGGTCTGGCGTTTGCCGATAAGTATAAGGGCAATGACAACGTCACCTTCACTTATTTCGGCGATGGCGCTGCGAACCAAGGCCAAGTGTATGAGACTTATAACATGGCAGAACTTTGGGACTTGCCCGTGATTTTCGTGATTGAAAACAACGGCTATGCGATGGGCACTTCGGTCAAGCGTTCCACTAAGTCAACATCGCTGTATGGGCGCGGGCTGGCATATGGCATTCCGGGCGAACAGGTGGACGGCATGGATGTTCTGGCGGTCAAAGCGGCCGGCGAAAAAGCCGTGGCCCACTGCCGCGCGGGCAAAGGCCCCTATATTTTGGAAATGATGACCTATCGTTATCGCGGCCATTCCATGTCTGACCCCGCGAAATACCGCACCCGCGAAGAGGTGGAAAAGATGAAGGCCGAAAAAGACGCGATCGAACATGTGCGCGATCTGCTCTTGGGCGCGGGCCTTGCCAATGAAGACGAGTTGAAGGCAATTGATAAGCAAATCAAAGATGTGGTGAACGCATCGGCTGAATTTGCCAAAGAAAGCCCCGAGCCGTCTGTTTCTGAACTTTACACCGATATTTACGCATAAGGGGAAAACTATGGCAATTGATGTTCTTATGCCCGCCCTTTCCCCCACGATGGAGGAAGGCACGCTGGCCAAATGGTTGGTCGCCGAAGGCGACAGCGTGAAATCTGGCCAAATCATCGCCGAGATTGAAACTGACAAGGCCACGATGGAATTTGAAGCCGTTGATGAGGGCATTGTTGGCAAAATCCTTGTGGCTGCGGGCACTTCGGGGGTCAAAGTGAACGATCCCATTATGCGCCTAATTGAGGCAGGCGAAGATGCAAACGCGGCCCCTGCCCTCATCATGGCGGCAAGGCCTGTTGCCGCGCCTGTTTCCGCCGCCGCCGCACCAACTGCCGCCGCAGTTGCAGTTGTCGCCAAAGCCAGCCCAGATTGGCCCGCAGGCACGCCGATGAAAACCATGACCGTGCGCGAGGCCCTGCGTGAGGCGATCGCCGAAGAAATGCGCGCCGACCCCAATGTTATGCTGATGGGCGAAGAGGTGGGCGAATACCAAGGGGCCTATAAGATTTCTCAGGGCCTTTTAGATGAGTTTGGCCCGAAACGTGTCGTTGATACGCCGATCACCGAGATGGGTTTCACAGGGATTGCCGTCGGGGCCGCTTGGGGTGGTCTGCGCCCGATCCTTGAGTTCATGACTTTTAACTTTTCCTTGCAAGCTATCGATCATATTCTCAATTCCGCCGCCAAAACCAATTATATGTCGGGCGGTCAATTGGGTTGTCCCATCGTCTTCCGTGGCCCGAATGGCGCGGCAGCACGGGTGGGCGCACAGCATTCTCAGGATTTTTCGGCATGGTATGCGGCCATTCCTGGTCTTAAGGTGGTCACACCGTATTCGGCGTCGGACGCCAAGGGGCTATTGAAATCGGCGATCCGAGATCCGAACCCCGTGGTCTTTTTGGAAAACGAAATTATGTATGGGCAGACGTTCGAGGTGCCCGACCTGCACGATTTCACCATTCCCTTCGGTAAGGCCCGCATTTGGCGCGAAGGCACGGACGCCACTATCGTTTCCTTCGGGATTGGTATGCGTTATGCTTTAGAGGCGGCTGATCTTTTGGCCAAAGACGGGATCAGCGTCGAAGTGATCGATCTGCGCACGTTGCGCCCGCTGGACTATGACACGGTGCTGGCATCGATCCAGAAAACCAACCGCTGCGTCTGTGTCGAAGAAGGCTTCCCCGTGGCCTCAATGTCGGACCATCTGGCCAGCACCATCATGCAGCGCGCCTTTGATTATCTGGACGCGCCCGTGATTACTTGCACGGGCAAAGATGTGCCAATGCCGTATGCCGCGAACCTTGAAAAACTGGCGTTGGTGACCACGGCGGAAGTGGTCGCTGCCGTTAAATCTGTCTGCTATCGATAAAGGAAAAGACATGGCAATCAATATCTTAATGCCCGCCCTTTCCCCCACGATGGAGGAAGGCACGCTGGCCAAATGGCTGGTCAAAGAAGGCGATACAGTTAAATCTGGTCAAGTCATCGCCGAGATTGAAACCGATAAGGCCACGATGGAGTTTGAGGCGGTGGACGAAGGCCGCATTGGCAAAATCTTGATCCCTGCTGGCACGGCAGGGGTCAAGGTGAATGTAGCCATTGCGGTTCTGGTCGAAGATGGCGAAGATTTGGGCGCAAGCCCTGCCGCCACCAAACCTACGGCTGCCTCCGTTGCCGTGGCGGCTAAAGCCGCAATTTCCGCACCTGCCCCCGCCGCACCAAAAGTTGCGGGTGCAAGGATATTCGCATCCCCCCTTGCCCGCCGCATTGCCGCTGAAAAGGGTCTGGATCTGACCAAAGTCTCCGGTACTGGCCCACATGGCCGCATCATCCGCGCCGATGTTGAAGGGCAATCGCCCATTGCCGCGCCAAAAGCCGCGCCTGCCGTATCTGCGCCTGTGGCCGCAGCGCCAGCGCAAGGTATGTCAACCGACACGGTCCTGAAAATGTATCAAGGTCGCGCGTTTACCGAAGTACCACTTGACGGCATGCGCCGCACCATCGCCGCGCGCCTGACCGAAGCTAAACAAACCATCCCGCATTTCTATCTGCGCCGTTCGGTTCGGCTTGATGGTTTGATGGCCTTTCGGGAACAACTGAACAAAGGTTTAGAATCGCGCGGCGTCAAGCTTTCTGTCAATGATTTCATCATCAAAGCTTGCGCAATGGCGCTGCAAAGCGTGCCAGATGCCAATGCTGTTTGGGCCGGCGACCGTGTTTTGCGCCTGAAACCATCTGACGTTGCCGTCGCTGTGGCAATTGAGGGCGGTTTGTTTACACCCGTTCTGAAAGACGCCGATCAGAAATCGCTGTCTGCCCTATCGGTGGAAATGAAAGACCTCGCCGCCCGTGCCAAAACCCGCAAACTCGCCCCTCATGAATACCAAGGTGGTAGTTTTGCCATTTCCAACCTTGGCATGATGGGGATCGAGAATTTTGATGCTGTGATTAACCCACCGCAGGCTGCGATTTTGGCCGTGGGCGCGGGGACTAAACAGCCTGTGGTTCAGGCGGATGGCAGCCTTGGCGTGGCAACAGTCATGTCAATGACCCTATCGGTCGATCACCGCGTCATAGATGGCGCTTTGGGCGCAACTCTGCTTGCCGCGATCTGCGCCAATTTGGAAAATCCGTTGGCAATGCTTGCGTAACAAAAGGGGCCTTTGCGGCCCCCTCGCTGCGCTCACCCCCCGCAGGATATTTGCAGAGTTAGGACGTCAATTTCAGCGGCCCGCTTCCTAACTCGAAAAATATCCTGCAGGGGGTGAGGAGCGTAAGCGACGAGGGGGCGGCAAACGCCCCCCACTCGGCGCCCCCCCACTCGGCGCGCCCTAAATCTCGCCCTAAATCTCGCCCTTGACCAGTTGATCCATCGTTACCGATGGCTGTTCACATCCGGCCTCGCCGACAATGCGCGCAGGCACGCCAGCGACAGTTTTGCATGGCGGCACATCTGCCAGCACGACCGAGCCTGCGGCGATGCGCGAGCAGTGGCCAATGGTGATATTGCCCAGTATCGCCGCCCCTGCCCCAATCAGCACTCCATTTCCAATTTTGGGATGGCGGTCGCCATCTTCTTTGCCCGTACCGCCAAGGGTAACGGAATGCAGCATCGATACGTTATCCCCAACCAAAGCTGTTTCCCCCACAACGATGGAATGGGCATGGTCTATCATGATGCCACGGCCAATACGGGCGGCGGGGTGGATATCTACCCCGAACACTTCGGACACGCGCATTTGCACAAAATAGGCCATATCGCGCCGCCCTTGCTGCCATAGCCAATGGCCCACACGGTAGGCTTGTACTGCCTGATATCCCTTGAAAAACAGCATCGGCTGAATGAATCGCAGGCAGGCAGGGTCGCGGTCAAAGACCGCAGTCAGGTCGGCGCGGGCGGCCGCGCCCAGATCTGTATCAGCATCGTAGGCTTCATCGGCGATTTCGCGCAGGATCTGCTCGCTCATCTCACCGCTGGCGAGTTTTAGCGAAAAACGATAGGCCAGCGCACGCTCCATTGTCGCGTGGTGCAGCAAGCTAGAATGCACCAGCCCGCCCAGCAAAGGCTCTGATAGCACCATATCAGCCGCTTCCAAGCGGACACGATCCCAAACAGGGTCAATGCTGGCGAGTTTAATTTTGGAATTGGCCACGATTATACTCCCCTTGATGCTATATCAGTCTATCACAAGTGGCGCGGGCGCGGCAAGGCAAGGTTGCCGCCAGCACGGCCAGCGCGTCTAGAATACGGGCATCGCCCAGATCAAAGCAGACCTGCTGCGCAGGGCACTGTCCCCGCGCCCGTGCCTCTAACGTGCCGATTCCCCATTGAGAATGTGAGCGACCGTAACGTTTCATGTAGCGGTGCGCGGCATCGGCCTCGGCGATCAGGCGCTGCGCCAAAGCCGCGCGCTGCGGTGCATCGGCGGCGGCCAGCAGTTGCGCCGCTGCCACCAAATCGCCCATCAGCACGCGGCGCATGGGTTAAACCGTGATCGATATGCTGCGCAGGGGCCCCAGACCAAATGCATCCGACTGCTGCGCTACGGAAATCGTCAGCGCCCCCCCGGCAACGTCGGCAGACTGCATTGCGGTAGTATAGACGAAACTGGGCGCCGATCGAACCACTTCACGCAGCAAACTCGCCCCGTTTGAAATGCGAAGCACATAGGTCTCGTTTGCCTCGCCCAAAGGCACCTCGATCGATTGCCAGCTGTCGCCATCAATCCGCGTGCGGCGCAGCCACGTCACAGCCAAATCACCGCCCTGCAGCTTGGCCCGCAGATGCGCCACTGGATAAGGGCGCAGGCCCGCCCCCGCAAAGGCTGCTTGCTGATGGACCACATCGGGCGCATCATAGCCCGCGCTTAGCCGCCCTATGCGGTAATTGCGCAGCAGTCCCCGCGCTGATGCAGGCAAGGGAATTTGCCGCACAGCAGAATTGACCAGCACGAATTGCGCACCAACGGGCCAGACAGCGGCCATCAGCCCATCACTGCCCGCTTGGCCGCGTAGGCGCAGAGAAAGCTCGTATGTATTGGGCGCAACCAGCACGGCACTTGCAAATTGGAACAATTCCCACCCATCTGCCGCGCCGTTGCCAATCAGCGCAAGGTTCTGGCCTGCCAGCACTTCATCCATTGTGCGCGATTGTAATCCGCCGCCTGCAAGCAGAACACGCAAGGCAGGGCCGCGATCCCAGACCCCTGTTTGCGCCGCCGCCATTTCAGTTTGGGTCTGGCCAAACACCGCCGGTTCGGCCAAAGCGCTGGTCAGGCTATACCCGTCATCGCTGATCGAAGACCAAACCCCCGCCGCCCCCTGCCACGGTGTAGCAAAAGCCGCAACATAGGGTGCATGGGGCAACTCGTCGCCCGTCATCAATGGCAGATCAAAGAATTGGACGGCCAAAGGCGCATCGGTAACGGGCGAAGTATAGCGGCGCGTTGGGGGCGGCGCAATCATAGGGGTGAATAGGGCAGGCTCGCTGCGAACCGCTTCGATCAACTGATATGCTGCGCTATCCAAACGGTCGATACGGTAATCTTGCCCTGCGATTATCAAGCGGTCGCCTGCGCCAATATGGGCCAAAGATTTGGGCAGCGCAAAACGGGCGCTGTCGCGCGCCACCCGCACCTCTGCCATAAACCGCTGCGCCAGCGCGCGGGCCTCGGCTTCGGTTAGAACCATTGGCAATTCGCTTTGGGCAAGGTTTAACGGGCCCTGGTCGGGGAAAATCGCCTCGGCAACGCGGGCCTCATAGGCCCCCTCCGCCTCGACATATCCCAGCCGCAGACGGCCCGTTTCTTCCATCAGCGCGCCGCGAGTCACTTCTATTGTGCTTCCTATCTCTTGGCTGCGCACAAGGTTTTCTGGGGCTATTTCATAGGTTTTTGCCTGTGCACGAAGGCCAAAATGCAGCAGCCCCTCGCGTTCAACCACTTCGGCCCCCGCGGCCTGAAGCACGGGCTGCAGCGCGGCGCGGGCGGTGGTTGGATCAGACAGGATATAGCCGCGCACAATGCCATAAGCCGCATTTGTTGCCAACTGATCCACTCCGCTTTGCGCAGCGATTTCCGCGATCACACCCGCAATCGGCTGATTGCCCGTGCGCCCGTTTTCCAATGGCCAGCCTCATAATTGTCACCATCCGACCACAGCGCCAGATTGCGCGGAAAATCGGGGAAGGGCCGCGCATCCCACGCCCAAGCATGGCTGCGGGCGAAATCCAGCATCGCCCCGCCATAAATAGCCGAAGTAGGGTTGTTGGCCGCGTCTTGCCAAAACTGCGATTGAGCAGCGAAATAAGCCAATTGCATGGCATCATCGCGCATCCCATTAGAATATTTCGGTGTGCCCCCTTCCGATGATTTCGGATCCAAAAAGCGGTTAGGCTGATTTGCACCGCGATCAATTGCCGCGCAGCCATATTCGGTAAAGCGAAACGGTTTAGATTGCGGCACCCAAGCCGTGGGAGTAGCCGCCCGAACACCGCCAATGCGCTGATAATGAAAGTTATCCCACCAGCCGCGCAGGTCTTTATAACGGTAAATCCAATGCTCGGCCCAGTCTGCGTCGAAAATCGGCGTACGAATTTGTGCGGCTTCGGCCGCGGGGCTGGCATAATACCAATCATACCCCTCGCCGCCTGCAATATTGGCGATCAAATAATCAGCGTTTAGAACGCTGCCATAGGCGGCATCTGCGTGCGTTGTGCCATCGCGCCAATCGGCCATTGGCATATAATTATCAATTCCGATATAGTCGATATGCGCGTCGCTCCACAGCGGATCAAGGTGGAAATAGATGTTGCCGTCAACATGGGTGCCAAAGTATTCCGACCAATCGGCCGCATAGCTGATTTTGCAGTTCGAGCCCAAAATGGCGCGCACTTCGCCTGCCAGCGTGCGCAGGCGGGTCACGGCAGGAAAGCTGTGGCTGCCGCCGCGCAATTGGGTCAGCCCACGCATTTCTGATCCAATCAGAAAACTGTCCACGCCTCCTGCCGCTGCGCAAAGATGCGCGTAATGCAGAATAAAACGGCGATAACGCCACTGATTTGGCCCAGTATAAGTGACCGCAGTGCTGCTGTGCGAGAATTGCGCAGGCGCGGCAGTGCCAAAGAAATTATCAATCTCGGTGGTGGCGGTGGGTGTGCCATCGGGGCTGCCCACGCGGCCCGGTGCAATCGACCCCGTGATGCGGCCGCGCCAAGGCAAAGCAGGTTGGCCCAGATCATCCGAATAGGGGTTCGGCAGCACGTTGCCTGCCAATTGATCCATAAGGATAAATGGCAAAAAGGTTACCTCTTTGCCCGCGTTTTTCAGTGCCTTAATCGCCTCGATTACTGATTGATCGGTCGGCGTTCCGCCATAAACAGCGCGGCCTGCAAGCTTTGGTAATTCCAGCGCGCTGGCCCGTGTTTGGCCGCTGACCTGCCAAGGCATTTCAATGCCATCTTTTTGCATTTGTTCGACCTTGGGGCGAACGGTGCAACTGCCCGCGCGCAGATCATCGCCAAACCAAGAAACCACCAATGCAACGGCATCTGCATCGGGCAATTCATTGCGCAAATCGCGCAGAGATGCGGTAAAATCCGTGCCCCCCGCGATGGAATTACGGTTGGCGCTGCGCTTTGCGCCCGTTCCAAAATCGTAAAAAACTGGCGTTGTGGCCAGTGCATATTCGCCTGTGCCAGGAATCATCGCCACGCCCTTTATCAGGCGCGATAGGTCAGGATGTGCGTCCGCCGCCGCGCCCGACACGGGGCGGATCACCTCGAACGACAGCTGGGGCACACGGTTGCCAAAGGCGGCCAGCTGCAAATCTTCGATCACGACATAGGCAATGCCGCGGTATGCAGGGGCGCGGCCCGTTCCTTCAACCGCCTCGATCTTTGCATCGGGCAATTGGCTTTGGGCGCCTTTATAGACCCGCATGGTCAACTTGCGCGGCGAGATTTCATTGCCATCGGCCCAAATGCGCCCCACACGGGTGATTTGCCCTTCGCACAGCGCGACGGCAATCGACACGGAATAGCTATAGGTCTGCGTTGTTTGGCTGGTTTCTTGGCCAGACCCACCACCCTTACCGCTGCCGCCCGTAGTGGTGGTATCGGTTGTGACAGTTTCTTTAAACCGCGTCGCCCAAATCACTTGGCCTGCAATGCGCTGGCGCCCCCATAGCCGCGCAATGCCCGCCCCCTCGGATGCGCCCATCAGGCGCAGGCGGTCAATCCTGCCCACTTCTACCGCTTCGGATCCCGCACCCATCACACGCTGGTTCAGCAGGCGCTGGTCAATCGCTTGGCCAATGGTGGCCCCAACGGCGCGGCCAATGACTGCACCCGATAGGCCCAAGACCGTGCCGCCAAAGCCGGCCCCAACCGCCGCCCCTGCCGCCGAAAGAAGAATGGTTGCCATGTTACACCTTTGCAGGAAATTGATAGCGGGCGGCAATTTTGCGCGCCCAAGGGTCAGACAGCGGGCTTTCGATTACGCCATGTCCACTGTAGGCGTGGATAAAGGTTGGGGTTTGCCCAACCTCGCCCGCAATGCCCAAATGCTTGGCCACGGCACCTGCGCGCATGCGAAACAGCAAAACATCGCCCGCTGCCGCATCGGTTATTTCTTTGCGGATGAGCCAAGTGTCTGCCGCCTGCATCAAATCTTCGCGCGCGCCAGCCTCGCTCCAATCCATGCTATACGGGGGTATGGCGCAGGGCTCTGCCCCATAAACGGCGCGCCAAACCCCGCGGAGCAGGCCTAGGCAATCCGTCCCTGCCCCCAAGCTTGATGCCTGATGCACATAGGGCGTGCCAATCCAAGTGCGGGCAAGTGCCGCAATACTAGTCATTTGAACAGGCTCCCGCCATCTTTGGCCACGCCCTCATTGGGATAGCTGATTTGCCAATCCTCGCCTGGAATATGGGGGAAACCTTGAAAGTTCAGAAGGTTGTTGAACTTTATGCGGCAGGTGTCGCTCGCGCGGTCGCAGCCTGCCTCAAGGGTAACAATATCGCCCGTGGCCAGCGCGGCGGGTAGGGCCTGCCACAAGGCCACGCGCCGCGCGCCGCCGCCCAAAGCGCGATCTTGCTTGACCATTCCCACCAGCCCGGCAGCAGAGCCTGTCACCACGGCAAAGCGTCCCAGTTGGAACCACTCTTCCGGATGATCCGAGGCCCCATATAAGGTGATCTCGCCGCTACCCGCGACCAATTGCACCACCATATCCGTGCGAAATTCGGATGCGGATAGATCAACCTTGCAGGCAGTATCGCCCAAAACCGCATCACAGCCCCGCTGATACACGCGCCCCTGCGGGGTGTTCAGCGCCTCGGTCAGGCCGCGCAAATCCACTGTAAAGGCACCGCCAGCACGCGTCACCTCGCCAAATGTGCCGCTAAATTCGATAATATTCTGCGCAGGATCGGCCCAGTTCAGCAGCCAAATCGTGACTTCCGCCCCATCATAACGCCCCGCCATCACATCGTCCTCGTCAATGCCCGCATCTGACAGCGCGCCAATCGCCTCGGTGTTGTCCACCGCCAGCCCCGTTGTTTGCTGCAACGCCTTGGCCGCCATGCCCGTGGCGGCCTTGAACACCATCCCGTTTAGGACGATATCCTCGTCATGGTCGGTAAAGCCTAAAGTGACCTTATCGCGCCGCCGCACCTGCCATGCCCGCGCAAGGGTGGTTGTTCCGCTCGCCAAATGCGCCAGAAAATCATCCCGCGTGCTCATAGCCGCACCTCGATAATCGGAACATTCGGGATGTCGCCTGCATGAAATGCCGCGATCGAGGTTTGCACTGCGTCGCTGTCAAAGCGCGCAGGCACGTCAAATTCAAAACCTGCCGTCACTTCTGCGCCAATGTCAGGCGCAAGCGTAAAGGTCACAATACCCGTGGCATGATCCACCCAATATTCCATTCCCAGCACTTTGGGATCGCCCCCCACGGCGACCAGCACCATATTTTCAACAGGCTTTTTGATGGGGCGCAGGTATTCTTGCGTGCCCGAGGCATAGCGTTTGATCAGCGGAAACTGCGTCTGCACCCCATCGCCCAGCCCAAGGCGTTGATCTAGGGGAGAGATTTCGGCGGCAAGGGCGCACGATTTGTAATCTGTCCAATCTTTCCAGCGAAAGGCGTGTAGTTGCCCGCGCCGCGCCTCGAAAAACGCCAGCAGCGTTTCCAAATCGTCCAAACTGCGCAGGCCAAAGCCCGCGTCATATTTACGCCGCGCATGGGCCCAAGGGGTTGATCGTTCCTCATGCCCATTGGCCAGCGTGACAATTTCGGTCAGGCGTTGCGGGCCGCCAAGGCTGCCATAAGACAGGTTGGCTGGAAAGCGGGTGTCGTGAAAAGCCATTTATCGCTCCCTTCAGCGGTTCTTTTGGCCGCGCGCCAGCATACGCTGGGCGCTGGCGGCAATTTGGGCTTGGCTGCGCTGAAACCCTGCAACATCAGGTGTTTGGATGTTCATCACCACTGTCACAGCGCGCGCGCCGCCAGATGCTGCCACCCCCAGCCGTCCGTCAGGGCCGCGCGCCAGCGGCATAATCGCCTCCGGCCCCGCCTTGCCCATAAGACCCGCTCCGCCGCGCATGGCAAACTGCGTGGGGGCTGAAACAACGCCGCCCTTGGCAAAGGCAGTCACGCGGCCCGAGGCGAAAGCGCCGCCTTTTTCAAACGGCATCAGCCCGCCAATCAGCCCGTTGATCCCGTTGGCAATGGCCCCGCCCACGGCGTTTTGCACGGGCTTTATCGCAATATCATAGGCCGTTTGGGATAAGGACTGCGCCACGCCGCGCAGCGCATCTTGCAGTTTCATCCCGTCAAACACCACCCCGTCAAAGGCGCGGCGCAGACCTGATGAAATGCCATTGGTTAGCGCGTTCACCTCGCGGCCCGTATAAACAAGGCTTTCGCGCATTTTGGCGAGTTCCCCGTCAAAGGCCGAAACAACCCCCACCGTTTGCCCTACCGAGGCCTCTAGCGCTGCAATTTGGTCTTGCAGATCTTGCACTTGTGTCATGATTTAGTCCCCTTTTCGGTCGGGATAGGCGGCTGTCAATTCGTCCAGCCGCGCGCGGTTCATCAGCGCGCCGCCACCTTCGCGCCCCAGCATCAGGCGCAGTTCAATCGGTGTCAGCACCCAGAAAACTTGCGGGGTCAGGCCAAGGCCCCCCAGCGCTGGCGGGGTCAGCGCAGCGCGCAAAAGCCCCGTAAAATCAAGGCCGCGCATGCGTTAGCTTTCTGGCAGGGCAAAGGCCCGCGCCAGCAATTGCGCCGCGATCCGGGCGGCGGCCACTGGCCCAGTGCCCACGTCATCGCCAATTTCCGCAGCGATTAAATCGCCCGCCCCGCCGCGCCAACCGCCGCCGCGCAGGCCCGCCACCACCAACGCCAGCACATCACGGCTGGAAAAGCGCCCCGCCTCGAACCTTTCCACCAGCGCCAGCAGGCTATCTTCCCCCAGCGCGGCCTCTAGTTCCGCCAGCGCGCCAAGAGTTAGCTTGGCCACCTGCGCCGCGCCATCGAGCGTGATGGTCACTTCACCTGCAAAAGGGTTGCTCATCGCGCCCTCTTACAGCGCAAGAAAGGTAAGTGCGCCCGCAGATGCCAGCGAAACCTCATAGGTCGCCTCGCCGTTGTGGCTGCCCGCATAATCCAGCGCGGTGATCTGGAATTTGCCTTCGATTACGCCAAAATCGGGAACGATCACTTGGAAATTGGGCATTTCGGCATCAAAGAAAATCTGGCGCGCGCGCAGATCAGTATTGGCATCGCGAAACACGCCGCTGCCCGAAATGGCGGCAGTCTTCATCCCTGCGCCTGCAAGCAATTCGCGCCAGCCGCCCGTGCTTTCCAGCGATGTCACATCCACCGTTTCGGTGTTCAGGGCAAGGCGCGTCGCGCGCAGCCCTGCCAAGGTTTCAAATACACCAGTGCCCGTCATATCGACCTTAACCAGCAGGTCTTTTCCGTTTTGAACAGCCATCACAGCCTCCTATTTGTGCTAGTTTTGGGTTTTTAAATGCCCGATTAACCTGCCTGAATGTTGTAAAAGTATAATAGCCTAGATTTCAACCCTTGCGCGAAATTGCAAATCAATCCGCCGTGTCGTACCATCGTCCAACCGCCGCGCTGTCGCGCGCAGAAAATTCAGTGACACCAACCGTCCCACGCTTAGGGTCAAACTTGCGCCGACCAGCGCGTCAGAAACTGCGGCGGCAATGGCCTTGGCAGGCAGGAACCCAGCCGCATCGGATATCACCGAAATTTCAAGCCGGTGCTCTGCCCCTGCGCCCGTTTTGTCTGATTGATCCAGCGCCACCTCTGGCCCCAGCAGCACAAAGCTGCCCACGGGCGTTCCGGGCGGTAGCGCATCAACCACCTGCACACCTGCCAGCGCGGGGGCGTTAGATAGCTGCGTAAAGATCGCCGATTGCAGTGCGGCACTTGCGACATAGCTCATGCGGGAACCTCCTCGCGGGAAAAGCAAACCAGATAGCGCCCTGTTGCATCGCGTTCAGCCACAGCCAGAATGATAAAAATCCGTGTGCCCAGCCTTAGGCGCTGTTCTGGGCGCGGGCGCGCCGCACTGCCCACAGGAGCCGCGCGCAAGGTGATACGATAGGGCACTTGGCTGACAAAAACTTCCTCACCCGCCGTGATGCGCCCTGCCCCCGAAGTAATCTCCGCCCAATGGGTGCACACCTCGGCCCAAGTGCTGGTGAACCCACCCGCGCCATCGGATAGGCGCGTCGCCTGTTCCAGCACCAGCAAATGCGTCAAGTGCGGCGCGCTCATATCGCGCCGCCTTTTGCTGCGCCACCGCCCAGAACGCGGATGTTGCGATACCGTTCGATCAGCGATTGGACCGCCATCGGCAGGCCAAAGCCCTGCGCTGATGCCGCTGCATCGTGGCGCGTCTCATAGTATTGCGCGGCCAGCAGCATCACCGCTTGGCGCAGATCGGCGGGCACATTGGCCCAAGCTGGGCCATAGCCCGCAGAAAACATAATCTCGATCCGCCCGTCGCTAGGCACGTTCGGAAATAGCATACCCACTGCCACAATCTTGGGCCGATGCGTGTCGGCTTGCAGGGCAAAGCGCGCGGCGTCCAGCACCATTTCCACGCCCATAACATCAAACACAGACAGTCTGGTCACCGCCACAACTGGAGCCAGCGGCAAGGTCTGCGCCGACAAACTGCGCCAATCGGGCAAGCTCAGCTTGAAATCGCGCGTCAGCAGCGCCTTGCCAATGCGCGCCTCAATCGTCGCAATGGCCGCGCGCAAATGCGCCTCGATCAACCCGTCTTGCAAACCATCCACACCAAAAGCCGTACCAAGGCGCAGATGATCTTTCAGGCCCGCCACGGGCAAATCGGCACTGGCGGTTTGAATCAGTTCGGTCAAAAGCATCCTGTAGCCTTTCATCGCAAAGCCTCCCCATTTGGGCGCGCGAAAGCCGTCTGCGCGGGGGGGGAGATTGGGGGGAGAGCAGCCAAACGGCTTATGCCGCGCGCCCAAATCGCCCCCGCTAACTTGCAGCGGGGGCGCGGATCACTGTGTCTTACGAGACAGCGATTTTCAGCAGCTTGATCGCGGCAAAGTCAGTCACATCGCCGCCCACACGCTTGCTGGCATAGAACAAAACATTGGGCTTGGCGCTGAACGGGTCGCGCAAAATACGCAAATCGGGGCGCTCTGCAATGGTGTAGCCTGCATTGAAATCGCCAAAGGCAATCGCAAAGGCATTTGCCGCGATATCAGGCATATCTTCGCACACCAGCACACGATAGCCCATCAGGCGGGCAGGCTCGCTAGCGGCCAATCCGTCCGACCACATGAAACGCCCGTCCGCATCTTTCATCTTGCGCACTGCGCCTGCGGTTTTGCTATTCATCACAAAGGACGCATTAGCGCGGTACTCAGCGCCCAATGCGTAAACCAGATTGATGATACAATCGACCGAATTGGTTGGGGCGAAATCGGCAGCAGCGCCCGTGGGCACATAGCCAAGACTGCCCCACGTCCAGGTGCCATTGGCCACTTTTGGCGCGGTCAAAAAGCCCTTCGGCTTGTCAATGCCATCGCCGCTGACAAAGGCAGCCGCCTCGGCGCGGATAAAGCGGGTGGCGATTTTGCCTGCCAGCCAACCCTCTACGTCAAAGGCGGAATCGTCCAAGAGGCGCTGCGAAGCCTTTGGCATAGCTGACAATTCGTGCAGCTTGATCGCAATACGCTCGATCAATGGCGTTGCAGTCTCGGTTGTGGCAGCTACTTCGGTTGCCCAACCGCTGCCCACTTCGCTGCGATCCACCAGCACGTCAAAAGACGTGGCTTCGACCTGCACCACATTAGCAATAGAGCGCAGCGATGATGTTGAAACCAGCATCGAGCGGATGGTATCTGCCGTTTGCGGATCGACCAAATAGCCACCATCAGCCGCCACGGCGGTCGACATAGCCTTGCCTTCCAGCACCAATCCGCGCAGGCCATCATCATCGCCGCTGCGCAAATAGGCACCAAAGGCCTTTTTGTGCGGCACATCAGCTTCTACCGCCGCGCTAAGGGCGGGGCGGCCATAGGTCATTGTTTTACGATCAAGCATGGTTAGTCGCTCTTCCTGTTGTTGCAAAGATTGCGTCACATCGGTCTGAAAGCCTTTGAAAGCGTTCAGAAATTCAGTCATCGCGGCCTTGGCTTCGGCCGCAGGGTTTTGGGCTTTTGGCAAACCGCCATCGGCCCCAGCCTTGGTCTGGGTCATCACTTGTCCTTGGGTTAAAGGTTGGCCCTCATAGCTGCGGGCGCTAGCGGCGGGCTGCCAAAGTTTGGCGTGCGTCTTTCAGTATCGCGGCAAACTCTGCCCAGATTTCGGCAGCCTCCTCTGCGCGCAGATTTGCATCTTGCGCATCCGATTTGGCCGAAACCCGCGCTTCGGAAAGCATGGGAAAGGTCACAAGCGACACTTCCCACAGCTCAAGCTCGGTCAGCAGGCGCGCCCCGCCTGCATCCTTGGTGGATTTTAGGGTGCGGTAGCCAATCGACAGTCCGTCAATTGCGCCAGCTTCCAGCAGGGCAGCCGCCTCACGGCCCTTGTCCACTGCCGTTAGAATACGCCCTTTCACCCACAGGCCCTGGCCATCCTCACGCACCGCGTCCCACACGCCAATGGGTTGGGCGGGGTCGTGCTGCCACAGCATTTTCACTCCTCGCCCGGCGGCGGACAGGCGGGCAAGGCTGGCCGTATAGGCGCCCTTTTGCACCACATCACCGCCCTGATCGCGCGCGCCAAACAGGCTGGCATAGCCGGAAATCACATGACCATCGGCCACTGTCAGCCCTGTTTTGCCACCCCTTTCGGGGGCAAGAAATTTGCGCTCTGGCGCGCCTTCCATCTTCCAATTCATACCGCACCTCATGTCATTGCAGCCGCAATCAACGCCTCGGCCATTTGTGCCAGCAAAAACGCCGCCACCCCGTAAACCCCCAGCCAGATACGCTTTTCCAGCCGCTCTAGCGCCGCATCAATCAGCCCAAGGCGATAGTCCAGCGCCGTCCAACGTTCATCGGCCACGCGCTCATTCGCCTCGATCCGCGCATGGGCCGCATCAAAACTGTCGTATAAAAACCGCGACCCCGTGGCCGTCTCGTCAGATTTGCGCATGGGCGGCATTTACACCTCGCTCGCTGGCATTGGGTCAGCGGCCAGTGCCGGCAGGCCCAGCAAAACCCGCTTTTCCTGCGGCGTTAAAAAATCTGCCGCCCCCACGCGCAGCCACTGCGCATCACGCTCGGTGGCAAGGGCGGGGATCTGATCCAAATCGGGGCGCAGATCGACAGCCTCGCCCGTAAACCCCGACAGCCACGCCGACAGCCCCGCTGTCATCCGCGCCGCAAGGGGCAGCACCGTCAGGCGGTAAAAGGCGCGGTTGGCCTCTTGGTAATTGGCATAGGTCGCATCCCCTGGAATGCCCATCAGCATCGGCGGAATGCCAAATGCCGTGGCAATCTCGCGCCCTGCGGCCTCTTTGGTTTTTTGGAATTCCATATCCGATGGCGAAAACCCCATTGGCTTCCAATCCAGCCCGCCTTCCAGCAACATCGGGCGACCCGCATTGCGCGCGCCTTGATGATTGCTTTCAATTTCCGAAACCAATCGGTCATACTGATCGGATGACAATTGCGATTGCCCATCCGCGCCGCGGTACACAATCGCCCCTGATGGGCGCGCGGCATTATCTAGCAGCGCCTTTGACCACGCGGATGCCGAATTATGCACATCCACCGCCACTGCTGCCGCCTGCAAAGGCGACAGGCCGTAATGGTCATCCTGTGGATGGAAGGTTTTCAAATGGCATATAGGCTGGGCATCAGGCCCCATCGCAAAACGGTGCGTGCGCCCGCCAACGGTGTAATCATAGGCCATCGGCCAGCCATCGGCACCGGGCACCACCGCCATGCGATCTGTCCGCAGCACATGCAATTCTGCCGGAAGGCCTGTTTGGCCGACTGCCTCGATATAGGCATTGCCCGAAAGCAGCAGATGCCCATAAATCGCCTCAAGCAGCTCGGCACGGGTTTGCGCGCCATTGGGCCGCGCGATCAGCGTTAGAATGGGATGCTGTTCAAAGCGTTGGCTTGCGTCTTGCAAGATCAGCGGCAGCGCCGCAGCCGCTTCAGAAATCAGCTTGACCGCGCGAAAGCCCATTGGATTGGCCTGAAACCCCGTTTTGACAAGGCTGACCGCATCGCGCGCCGACCAAGCCACACGGCCCGAAGTGTTAAACGCCACAACGCGACCAGTTGCCGAGGCCTTCTTTTCGGGCAAATGCGCCGTGGCTCCGCGTTTTAGAAAGTCGAACATCGCTTGCTCCTTGCAACCTGTGGCAGGTGATCGCCTGTGTTGAAAACAAACATATTGACTAAAAGTTTAAGGGCTTTTAACCCAGCGAACGCACCTGCGGGCGGCGATACTTTTCGGCGGGCTGGATGATTAGTTCCGTCAACGCCCAGACCAAAGCATCCACGCGGTCAGGGCTGCCGCGCCCGCTAAACCCTTGTGCCGTCATCAAAAACATTTGCTCTTCTAGGTGGCCTAGGCCCCGCACATGAGCGATGCGGCCTTGTTCATACAGCGCCGCCACAGGTTCGGCGCGCGCGCCTTTGCTTGCGCGGGCGTGCACCGCGCGAAACGGCACCAGCGCGTCAATCTGGCGAATAACCGCTTCTACCAAATTGCCCCCTTGGTTCACCTCGGCCACCAAACGATCTGCCCCGTGCCGCGCATAGGCGTCGAGCGCCGCGCGCGCCCATGCTTCGGGCGATGCCCCTTGCACGCTGGCGTCTTCCAGTACCACCGCGCGCCAGTTTTGCGGCGGCCCTTCCGTGATGGCCCCCACCACGACAATGCCGCAAGTGTCGGATGATTTATGCGCCGACACAGGCGGATCAACCGCCACAACAATACGCGAAAGGGCTGGCGCGGTATCAATCCGCCCCGCCTCGATTATACTTGCGTTCCACAGCGCGCCTTCCACGCCATCAATCAGCAGACCTTCCAACTCTTGTCGCCCCAGTTGCGTGCCCGCATAGCGGATGTGCACCTCGGCAAGGAAACTTGCCGCCAAGTTTGCGCGGTTGGCGATGGTCGGGGCGTGGGTCACAACAGTGCTGTCATTGGCCAAAATCGCCTTTAGAACGGCCACGTTTTGCGGCGTTGTTGTCACCACTTGGCGCGGGTTGTCCCCCAGCCGCAGCGCAAATTGCAACTGATCCCACGCGCCTTCGCCTTTTTTCCATTTGGCAAGTTCGTCCACCCAGGCCGCATCAAATTGCGGGCCGCGCAAACTGTCTGGCTCGTGCGCAGAGAAAACTTGCGCAACCGCACCGTTGGGCCAAACCAACCGCTTGCGCGTGGCCTGCCATTCCGGGCGCCGATCAGGGGGGGAACAGGCCAAAATGCCACTGTCACCAAAGACCATCACCTCGCGCACTTGGTCGATGGTTTCCCCGACCAGCGCCACGCGCCGCGCCGTCCCTACGTCCAGCGGCCCCGCGCCTTCGACCATGCTGCGCACCCATTCGGCCCCCGCGCGGGTTTTACCCGCCCCGCGCCCGCCCATGATAACCCATGTTTTCCAATTGCCCGCAGGCGGGGTTTGATGGGGCATCGCCCAAAACTCGAACAAATAGGGCAAGGACAGAAGTGCATTATCACTCAGGCTGCCCAAAAACTCCTGCGTCACCTCTGGCCGCGCGCAAGCGAGCCAATCTGCCCCCAATTTCAGATCGGGCGGCATCAAGGTCGTATCCAACGGGGCTAGCTGCGGCTGCAAGGGATTTTTCAACTTTTTCAACATGTTTGCTCTCTTCCATGGCCACGCCTAACGCTTGGCGCAGGTCTTTCATCACGGTGCTTGTGGCTTTCTCCTCGGGGGGAAAAGCCTCTTCCAACGCATTGATCCGCTTGACCAAGGCGGTCTTCGACCGGTGAAACAATATTCGGGTTTCGGTCACCAAATCGGCCACATCTTCTTCAGGTGTTGGGGGATGATAGGTGTTCATAGGTTAATGCCTGCCTTTCCTGCCGTTCGCCCACCCGCAATATGCAAAAACGGCGCAAGGGTTTCCCCAGCGCCGCCCATCGCATTTCTGCCAGCATAACCAAAACATGCCACAGCCCCGTGCGGTGTGTCAAGTTTTATTGTTTTATATCAGTGCCTTGCGCGCGCTTTCTTAGAGCATGCTTAACCTTACTGCGGCAACGCCTCTTCAGCTTGTTTGGCTTGCTCTGCCTCGATCTGGCGCCAAACTTCCACGTTTTTGTTATGCTCTTTCAAGGTCTTGGCAAAAGCATGCCCGCCTGTGCCATCAGCTACAAAGAACAAATACTCGGTGCTGTCGGGGTTTAGAGCGGCCTCAATACTCAGCCGTCCAGGGTTGGCGATGGGGGTCGGCGGCATCCCGTCGATGACATAGGTATTATACGGTGTCTCGCGCTTCAATTCAGATCGGCGCAGGCCACGCCCCAAAACGCCCTGCCCGTTTGTAATCCCATAAATCACTGTCGGGTCAGTTTGCAGGCGCATACCTTCGGCAATGCGGTTCAAAAATACCGAAGCAACTTGGCGGCGCTCATCGGCAATACCTGTTTCCTTTTCCACAATCGAGGCCATAATCAGCGCGTCTTGCGGCGTATCATAGGGCAGACCTTCGGCGCGTTTCTCCCAAAAATCAGCAAGAGTTTTGGCCTGCCGCACCGTCATATCGGCCAAAATATCGCCCCGCACAGCCCCTTGGGTAACCTCATAGCTGTCGGGCGCAAGGCTGCCTTCGGCTGGCACTTCGGCTATATCCCCTGTCAGGAAGTCTGCCGCTTTCAGCGCTTCCACCACTTGCCAGCTTGTCACGCCTTCGGCCAGTGTGATGCGAAGGCGTAGATCAACTTTCCAAGCCTCATCATCCAAAACTATGGGGCGCGGATCAACTGCGGGGTCATATTTCACGACCTCCACATATTCATTTGTCTTGGGATCCAACTCTCGCAGCACAATATCTGCGCTGTTGACACCGATACGATAATTCTTTTCGCGCCCGCACGTCGATTGCCCACCCGCAGTCATCGCCTCGAGCGCGGCTTGCATCGATACGCCCGCAGGCATCAAATAGCTGCCAAATTTCAGATCATCGGCCAGTTCGGCGTAAGATGCGCCAATACGGAAAATCCGCTCGTTCGAAATGGCCCCGCGCGCTGACAAATCCTCGGCAACGGCAGTTAGGTTTGCGCCCTTTTTCACCTCAAAGCATATGGGCTGCGCCAGTGGCCCTGCCCCCGTATATTGCCCCTGCGCCCAGCCCAAAAATCCAGCAAAGCTGAACAAAACCACAATCAGCAGCGTCAGCGCGCCAGATGCAATGGCTTTTGCCATCATGTGACGCAGCCCATCACAAGGCTGGCGTTGGTGCCGCCAAAGCCAAAACTATTCGACAGCGCCACGTCAATCTTGCGCTTTACCGCCTTGTTCGCTGCCAAATCCAGACGCGGCGCAACAGCGGGGTTATCAAGGTTGATCGTGGGCGGTGCGATTTGATCGCGGATCGCCAGCACGCAGAAAATCGCCTCAACCGCGCCCGCAGCGCCCAGCAAATGTCCGATGCTGGATTTGGTCGATGACATCGTCGCTTTTTCCGCCGCATCCCCCAGCAGCCGCTCGACCGCGCCCAGTTCAATCGTATCGGCCATGGTCGATGTGCCATGGGCGTTGATATAGTCGACGGCACTAGGGGCCAATCCTGCCCGTTTCAGCGCCATTTCCATGCTGCGATAGCCGCCCTCGCCATCTTCAGACGGGGCGGTAATGTGATGCGCGTCCCCAGATAGGCCATAGCCCAAAACCTCGGCGTATATCTTGGCCCCGCGCGCAACTGCGTGCTCGTATTCCTCCAACACTACCACGCCCGCGCCTTCGCCCATCACGAACCCATCGCGGTCTGCATCATAAGGGCGCGATGCCTTGGTTGGGTCGTCCTCGCGCTTGGTTGATAGGGCCCGGCAGGCGTTAAAGCCCGCAATACCAATTTCCGAAATAGGACTTTCTGCGCCGCCTGCAATCATCACATCTGCGTCCCCCCATTGAATAAGCCGTGCGGCATCACCAATCGCATGCGCTCCGGTCGAGCACGCCGTTACAACAGCATGATTTGGCCCTTTAAAGCCAAAGCGAATAGACACCTGCCCTGAAATTAGGTTGATTAGCGCGCCAGGAATAAAGAATGGCGAGACACGCTTTGCCCCCTTTTCCTTAATTAAAACGGCAGTTTCGGCAATCGAGGACAGCCCGCCAATGCCTGATCCAATCATAACTCCCGTGCGGCACTGTTCCTCAAAGGTTTTCGGCGCCCAGCCCGAATCTTGCACCGCTTGAATGGCCGCAGCCATGCCATACAGAATGAAATCATCCACCTTGCGGCGGTCTTTTGGCTCCATCCAATCATCGGGGTTAAAGGTGCCAGCGGTGCCATCGCCGTAAGGCACTTCGCAGGCATATTGAGTTATCACGCCCGATGTATCAAAGCGGGTGATCTTGCCAGCACCAGATTGCCCCGCCAGCAGGCGCGACCAAGTTTCTTCAACCCCGCAGGCAAGCGGCGTGACCATTCCCAAACCCGTGACAACAACGCGGCGCATGGCAAATCTCCTGTGTTCTTTCCGCGCCAAAGAGCGCGCTTTTCGCCGTGATACACCGCCGTTTTGCCCCGCGCAACCAAACCCCTTGCGCATTGGCAATGCCCCGCCGCCTTAAAACTGCGCGGCTCTATCCTAAATTATGCCGCACAATTAGATTTTAGGCGCAAATTTGCGGCTTTGCCTTGACCTTTAGCGCGCGCTTGCTATGTGAATGAATATTCATTCACGCCATATTTCGGCACGCTGGACGATGAACCGCATGCAGCTTCAGATCGAACACCCCCTTGCCGCCGCAGCCGCACCAAAATCCGCCGAGATTTTGCGTGCGGTTAAAGCTGCCTTTATCGAAAAGGGCTTTGACGGGGCATCGATGCAGGATTTGGCCCGCGCAGCGGGCATGTCTGTAGGCAATTTTTACCGTTATTTTCCATCTAAAGATGCCATTGTCGCGCAGATGATAGCGCTGGATATGGCTGAAATCGAGGCGGAATTTGCCCGCGTTTTGTCCTCTGCCAGCCCGATGGCCACACTGCGCGCGCTGATTGCGCACCGTGTACACGATGCCTCTGTTCCGCAAGAGGGCCCGCTTTGGGCCGAAATCGCGGCCGCCGCTGTGCGCAAACCCGAAATCGCCGCCAGCGCCTGCGCGATGGAAAATACTGTCAGCGGCTATTTGGCCCAAGTATTTGCCGCCGAAACAGGCCTGCCGTTGGCCGAAGCGCTGCGCCGATTCGCCACCGAGTCTGCGTTTATCATCTTGCTGATCCGCTCTGCTGCGATGATCGCCCCGAAGAATACCGACCAGTCCAGTCATCTAAACACCCTTATCCTGCGTACAATTAACCAAGTGCTGGACGATATCGCCAGCGCAGGTTTGAAAGGCTAGCAATGCGCTCTGTTACTTTGTTTTTGGCAATCTCCGCCGCAGTCCTTCCTGTGGGACTTGCCCCTGCCTTTGCGCAGGATGCAGCGGCGTCTGCGGCGGCCACCAGCCTGCCCGCAATCACTGTGTCCAGCGCCGAAAAGCGGTTGCTGCGCGATGTGATTATCGTTTCAGGTCTTGTTGGTGCGCAAGAAGAGGTGCAGATCAATCCCATGGTTCAGGGTCAGCAAGTTGCAGAAATGCTGGTAGATGTGGGCGACATGGTCATCGCAGGTCAAGTCATGGCACGGCTTTCGTCATCAGCGCTATCGCTGCAAAGCGCACAGCTTGTTGCCGCCATAGAGGCGGCGAAAGCCGCAGCAGATAGTGCCGCGCAAACCACCCTAGAGGCGGAACTTGCAAAAGTCGCAACAGATTTGGCCCGCGCCGATCTGACCATTCGGCGCACTGAAATTGTGGCCCCCGTCGCTGGCGAGATTTCGGCGCGCACGGCGGAACTGGGTGCGCTTGCAGGGGCCAGCGGCCAGCCGATGTTTACCATCATTCGCGATGGCGCGCTGGAATTGCAGGCCGATGTGTCGGAAAGTGATCTTTTGCGTCTCCAAAAAGGGCAAAAAGTGGCGCTAAAACTGGTTGGGGCTGACAGCGAACTATCTGGCTCTGTGCGCCTTGTAGAACCCACCATCAATGCGCAAACCCGCCTTGGACGCGTGCGCATCGCGTTTGATAACAGCGCATTGGTGCGCGTGGGCATGTTTGTCGAAGCCGCCATTTCTGTGGCCGAGCGTGATACGATTGCGGTGCCCGTCACCGCCGTGGGCCGCTATGAAGGCAAGCCGACCGTGATGGCCATTGTCGATGGCACTGCCGAACGGCGCGAAGTGCAAACAGGCATTCGCGAAGGCGGCTGGATCGAAATCGCATCTGGCCTGACCGAAGGCGAGACGATTGTCACCAAAGCAGGCGCTTTTGTGCGCAATGGCGACAAAGTTAATCCTGTTCCCGAAACAGCCAACTAGGGGTTTGCTATGAACTTTTCCGCATGGTCTATCCGCAACCCCATCGCGCCAATTCTGGCATTTTTTATCCTTATGGTGCTGGGCTGGCAAAGCTTTAACGCCCTGCCAATCACCCGTTTTCCAAACATAGACTTTCCCTTAGTTGTGGTTTCCGTCGCCCAACCAGGCGCGGCCCCAGCCGAACTGGAAACCCAAGTCACCAAAATCGTCGAAGACGCGGTTGTTGGCATCACAGGGGTGAAAAATGTCACCTCCACTGTCAATGATGGCATGTCGATGACCGCGATCGAATTTCGGATGGAAGTGCCAACCGATCAGGCCGTGCAAGATGTCAAAGATGCCATGGACCGTGTGCGCGGCGATTTGCCGGGCGGGGTGACGGAACCTAATGTCGCGAAGCTAGATGTCGAAGGTCAGGCTATTATGACGTTTTCGGTGACAGCGCCGAACATGTCTCTGGAAGAGGTTTCGTGGTTTATTGACGATAAAGTCAAACGCGCGCTGCAAGGGCGGGCGGGCGTGGGCCGTGTTGACCGTTTCGGCGGGGCCGACCGCGAAATCCGCATCGAACTAGACCCCTCGCGGCTGGACAGCTATGGCATCACCGCGTCTGCCGTGAACGCACAGTTGCGCCAAACCAATGTGAACTTGGGCGCGGGCCGTAGCGAAATTGGTGCGGGCGAGCAATCTATACGCACGCTGGGTGATGCCCGCTCGGTTGAAAGCCTTGGCAACAGCATTATTGCACTGCCGTCGGGCCGTTATGTACGCCTGTCCGATTTGGGCACAGTGCTGGACACAAACCAAGAACTGCGATCCATGACCAAACTTGACGGTGCCCAAGTAGTGACCTTTGGCGTGTACCGCGCCAAGGGTGCATCCGAAGTGTCGGTTGCCGAAACTGTTCACGCCGCCTTGGAGGAGGTGCGCGCCGACCATCCCGATGTGGCGATCAATATGATCGACGACACAGTGTTTTATACCTATGGCAACTACGAGGCCGCACTCCACACCCTGCTGGAAGGCTCGCTTTTGGCCGTGATCGTGGTGTTCGCGTTCCTGCGCAATTGGCGCGCAACAATCATAACCGCAGTCGCCCTGCCCCTATCTGCCGTGCCAACCTTCTGGATTATGGATTTGCTCGGCTTCTCGCTGAACCTCGTTTCTTTCCTTGCCATCACACTGGCCACAGGGATCCTGGTTGACGATGCCATTGTCGAGATCGAGAATATCGCGCGGCACATTCGCATGGGCAAAACGCCCTACCGCGCAGCAATTGAAGCCGCCGATGAAATTGGCCTTGCCGTTATTGCAACGACCTTTACAATTATCGCGGTCTTCGTGCCGGTATCTTTTATGGGTGGAATTCCGGGGCAATATTTCATGCAGTTTGGCCTAACTGTGGCCATTGCCGTGGCGTTTTCGCTGCTGGTCGCCCGCCTAATCACCCCCATGATGGCAGCCTTCTTTATGACAGCCAAAGATGCCAATGTTGGCGATCACGAGGGCGAGCAAGACGGCGCCGTCATGCGCGGCTATTTGTGGTTTGTCTCGCTGACCACGCACGGGGAAATTCATTGGAAGAACGGCTTCTTGCCGCTCATTCCGTTTCTGCGCCGCGTGCCCAATCGCATCGAGCGCCCGCATCTGACCCCCGTGGTTGACAAACTGATCGCTGCATTTCCGAAATTTGCACTTTTAGCGATCCCGATGGGGCTTTTGGCAATCGCCATTCGCCTGTCGTCGTGGGTAGGCTCGTTTGCGTTGGCTATTGCCTTTGGAGTTGTGAACTTTGCGCTAGGCTGGGTCACCAACCCCGTGCGCACAATCAAATCCTACTACATCACTTTGGTCGCGGCCTTTGGTGTGCTGATGGTGTCGCTGTATTTCATGGCCCAAGTACCCGGCGCGTTCCTGCCACCCGAGGATGTCAGCCGCATTTCCGTGTCAGTCGAATTGCCCCCTGGCACCACGCTGGAACAAACTGACAAAACCACCGAAGCGATGCGGCAGGCCATTGCCGATATTGAAGGTATCAAATCGGTTTTGGTTATTGCAGGCGCGTCGCCCACGGGCGAGATTGATCTGCGCAATGGCACCCTGACCATTATATTAGAAAGCCTCGATCATGGCTTGCTCCTAAAGCTGTCGGAATCTTTTAACAAAATTCCTTTAGTGGATTTGCTGGTTCCTGATTTGCCAAATAATGGCCGCACAGTTCCGCAATCGGAAATCGCGGCAGAGGTGTTTAAACGTCTGGCCGCAATCCCAGACGCGCGCGTTCTAAAGGTGGACGACCGTGGCCAGCGCGAACTTAGCTATTCGATTTTGGCAACCAACGAAGAAGACTTAAACCGCGCGGCAACTTTGCTGGAAGAGGCGATGGCAGGCGATCCGCTGTTTGCCAATGTGTCGACCAAAGGCGCAGTGCCACGGCCCGAAATTCAGGTGACCCCGCGTGCCGATGAGGCCGCCCGTTTGGGTGTGACCACGGCTGCCATTGCTGAAACCCTACGCGTCTCCACCATTGGCGATGTTGATGGGGCGCTGGCGAAAATATCGCTGGATGGGCGGCAGATTCCAGTTCGGGTGCGCGTGCGCGACGATGTGCGCGAAAATCTTGCGCGCATTGCCGCGATGCGGGTGCCGACCAACACAGGCACGTCTGTTCCCCTGTCGATTGTGGCCGATGTGGTCATTGGCGAAGGCCCAGCCACGATCAACCGTTTTAACCGCGAACGCACCGCGTCTATTGGTGCAGACTTGCCCTTGGGCGTGGCGCTTGGCACAGCGCAAACCCGCCTGAAAGCAATTGTCGAAGGCGATCCTGCAAATGGCGTGGCCCCATTGGTCACTTTGCCGGGTACGGCAAAAGTGCAAGCGGCGGGCGATGCCGAAGTGCAGGGCGAGTTGTTCGCATCCTTTGGCCAGGCCATGATCTTGGGCTTGATGCTGATGCTGACGGTACTGATTTTGCTGTTTAAATCAGTGTTTCAACCCTTTACGATTTTGTTCTCGTTGCCCCTTGCCATTGGCGGGGTGGCCGCCGCGCTGATCCTGACCAATGCCGCCCTTTCGATGCCTGTGCTGATCGGTATCTTGATGCTGATGGGTATTGTCACCAAAAACGCCATTCTTCTGGTGGATTTCGTGATTGAAATGCGCGTGCGTGGATTTGATCGGTTTAAGGCGGTGATGGAAGCAGGCCACAAACGCGCCCGTCCCATTGTAATGACATCCATCGCTATGTCTGCGGGGATGCTGCCATCGGCGCTTGGCGTCGGTGAAGGCGGGGCGTTCCGTGCGCCCATGGCCACGGCGGTCATCGGCGGGATTATCGTTTCAACCGTGCTGTCCTTGGTAATTGTGCCATCGTTCTATCTGATAATGGATGATCTGTCGGACTTTGTAACGCGCCTCCTATCGCCCATGATTGGCCCGCGCGAAGAAGAAGCGCCAGTGCTGGACAACGAACATCTGTCCGCCGAGGTGGCCGAACTAAAGGCCCAGCAGCAGGGCTTGCTGGCGCAAATCAAATCGCTGATGGGCGGGCGCACCACGCCCAAGGGCATGGCAGCAGAATAATTCAAAGGGGGGCGCAAAGGCCCCCCTACCGCATATTCGCGCACAAAAAAAGGCACCCCGCAGGGTGCCTTTTCTATATAACCCAGTCTGAAAAACTTAGGCAGCCGACGAGATAAACTTTACCGCATCGCCAAAGGTTTGGATAGTTTCAGCAGCGTCATCAGGAATTTCGATGCCGAATTCCTCTTCAAACGCCATTACCAATTCCACGGTATCAAGGCTGTCAGCGCCCAGATCGTCGATAAACGATGCGGATTCCGTCACTTTATCGGCCTCTACGCCAAGATGTTCGACGACGATCTTCTTCACACGATCAGCGATGTCGCTCATGTCATTTCCTCAGTTGCAGGCGGCTTTGCCGCGTTCTGTTCGTGCCTTGTTGCCAAGGCGTTTAAGGCCCCTGTCCGCCATGTCTGGCAGGGCCAAGAAATACGAAAACCACCGCCCTCGCATGTCTGCCGCGCCTATAGCAAGCCCCGCTGCTTATGGCAACAGGGCAGTTACGCACCATGCAAAACTTAAACCATAAAGCTGCCACCATTGATATGCAGCGTTGTGCCCGTCACATACGACGCCTCGTTGGATGCCAAATAGACCACCCCTGCAGCAATCTCGTCCCCCTGCCCCATGCGGCCTGCGGGAACCATCGTTAGAATGCGCGCTTTTTGATCGTCGTTCAACTTATCGGTCATCGCGGTTTCAATAAAACCAGGGGCCACGCAATTGACGGTGATATTGCGCGAAGCGATCTCTTGTGCCAGCGATTTGGACATCGCCGTCACGGCAGCCTTGGCGGCTGTGTAATTTCCCTGCCCGGGGTTGCCCGAATGCCCCACAACCGAGGTGATGTTGATAATCCGCCCCCAGCGCGCTTTCATCATGCCCCGCAAACTGGCGCGGCACAGGCGAAACGTGGCGGTCAGGTTAATGTCGATAACCTGTTCAAATTCTTCGTCCGACATGCGCATAAACAAATTATCCTTGGTGATCCCCGCATTATTCACCAAAATATCCAAGCTGCCCATAGCCTCGGCCGCAGCCTTTGGCAGCCCGTCCACCGCCGCCCCGTCCGATAGATTGCACGCCAGCACATGCGCGCGCGCGCCCAGCTCGCTGGCCAGTTCCGCAAGTGGCCCCTCGCGCGTGCCTGACAGCGCAACAGTGGCACCTTGGGCATGCAACGCGCGGGCAATCGCCCCGCCAATCCCGCCAGATGCACCTGTGATCAGCGCGCTTTTACCCTTTAAATCGAACATTTACTTCTCCCATCCCTACGTTGCCAGAACATCGGCCGCCGTTCCAACGGCCCGCGTTTCCGCACCTGCGGCGATGCGCTTAATCATCCCCGATAGCGCCTTACCAGCGCCAACCTCCCAATATGCACTTACGCCCTGCGCAGCCATCCACTGCACGGACTCGCGCCAGCGCACGCGCCCCGTCACTTGGGCGACCAGCAGCGCGCGGATTTGCGCAGGATCGGTTACGGCGCTGGCCTGCACATTGGCCACCAGCGGCACGAGCGGGGCAGAAATGGCCACATCGGCAAGAGCCTGCGTCATGACATCCGCTGCAGGCTGCATGAGTACGCAGTGAAACGGCGCTGACACGGGCAGCAGCAGCGCGCGTTTTGCGCCCTTGGCTTTTGCAATCTCTAACGCCCGCTCAACTGCGCCCTTGTGGCCAGATACCACCACCTGCGCGGGGTCATTGTCATTGGCGGCCTCGCACACCTCGCCTTGCGCGGCCTCAGTGGCCACCTGCGCAGCGGCAGCAAAATCCAGCCCCAGCAGCGCGGCCATCGCGCCCACACCTACGGGCACGGCATCTTGCATGGCGCGGCCGCGAATTCGCAAAAGCCGCGCCGTATCAGCCAGCCCAATCGCCCCCGCCGCGCACAGCGCGCTATATTCGCCCAGCGAATGGCCTGCCACGAAACTGGCGCGGGAAATCTCAATCCCTTCAGCTTTTAACGCCGCCATAGCGGCCAAAGACGTGGCCATCAGTGCAGGCTGCGCGTTTTGCGTCAGCGTCAATTCAGCGATGTCACCATCCCAAATCAGCGCCGACAGGTTTTGCCCCAGCGCCTGATCCACCTCGTCAAAAACGGCTTTGGCTGCAGGATAGCTTTGCGCCAAATCCCGCCCCATGCCAATGGTTTGCGCCCCTTGGCCTGGAAATACAAATGCAAGGCTCATGTTGCCCTCCCCCAATGTTTGCCCTCCATATCGCGCCAAGCCGCCGCTTGCAACGATTGCCCGTGCGCGAAAAATACAAGACAGATGTTAGAGAAAATTAACCTGATGGCTCTAAAATTAAACATGTCATAAAAGGGATTAATTTTCACATGAATGCCATTGCAAAGATTTCTCCGCCAATTCCGCACGAAAATGCTGGCGCAAACCCAGCGCTTCAATCAATGGCATCAGATGCGGGTCTTTTGACCGTCGCCTTGGCCGAGGTGAACGGCCACATCGATGGCATCGATAATATCCTGTCGGGAAATGTAAAAACTGTAAATGAAATCAAGATGTTGGCGCATGAAATGTTGGCCCATAATTCCGAAGTGGCCAGCGCAGCGCAAGCTGCCTTGGACGCAAGCAGCACCGCGAAATCGGCGGTCGATGGCGGCAAAGCGCGTATTTCGGTGACGATGTACAACCTAAAGGCGCTGTTCAAAGATGTGGCCGATTTGGGCGATGGGATAACCGATTTACGCGAATCACTTTCCGAAGTCTCGCGCGTGGCGGGGGAAATTTCCGACATCGCGCGCACCACCAATCTGCTGGCCATCAACGCCTCGATCGAGGCGGCCCGCGCGGGGGCAGAAGGCAAAGGGTTTATGGTGGTCGCCCAAGAAATCAAACAATTGGCTGGGCGCACCGAAGTTGCCATTCAGTCTATCGAACAGCGTTTAGCCGACCTCGATGATCGCAATTCCGAACTGGGAAAGCGGTCTTTTGCGGCTGTTGACCGCTCGGTAGATTTGGAAAATGACACAAAACAGCTTGATGCCGCCATGGCAGATATCGCCAGCGCGGCCGCTTTGGTTGACCTTCAACAAGGTCTGATTGCCAATGCCACGGGGTCTGCCACAAAGTCAGTGACACGGGTCGAGGCGGGTATTTCCGCACTGACAGGCAGTATCAACGCCGCCGCAAGCGAGGTGCGCGATACGCGCGCGCAAATTGCCAGCCTGATTACAGCGGGCGAACGCGTGACATCTACCTGCGCCAAACTGGGCGTTGAAACCGTTGATACCCCGTTTATTCGCGCAGTCACGGGCGCAGCCCAGCGCATTTCTGACGCGATCACCGCCGCTATTGACGTTGGCGAAGCCACGGCGGAAGTGTTCTTTGACCAGCGGTTTAAACCCCTTGATGGTTCAAACCCAGCGCAGGTTTTGGCCCCTTTTACAGCGCTGGCCGACCGTATCTTTACCCCAATCCAAGAAGAAATGTTGCAGATTGCAGACAATGTGGTATTCTGCGCCGCAGTTGATCGGCGCGGCTATTTACCCACGCATAACCGCAAGTTCTCCCACCCTCAGCGTTTAGGCGATGTGGTATGGAACACGGCCAATTGCCGCAATCGGCGCATATTTGATGATCGCGTTGGCCTTGCTGCAGGCCAGAATACCGAAGTATTTCTCCTGCAAGCGTATCGGCGCGACATGGGCAACGGCGCATTCGCCATGATGAAAGATGTCTCTTCCCCCATTATGATCGCAGGGCGGCATTGGGGTGGCTTGCGCCTGGCCTATAAGGTCTGATTTGGCGCAAAATCCCAGAAATAGCGCGTATTCTGCTTGCGCTAGCAGGGATTTGCCCCTATGAACCCTCAGCTTTCCACATTTCACGTAACGGCGCAGCCTCTCGTGGACGGGCGGTGGAAAGTGTGTGCCCGTCCTATGAAATGCGCCCCAGATCGGAGTTTACATGCCCCTATACGAGCATGTCATGATTGCGCGGCAGGATCTGTCCTCGGCGCAGGCTGAAGGCCTTGTTGAACATTTCTCAACCGTTCTTGCAGATAACGGCGGCAAAGTCGTCGAGCATGAATATTGGGGCGTCAAGACGATGGCCTATAAGATCAACAAAAACCGCAAAGGCCACTATGCCATGCTGAAGTCGGATGCCCCTTCTGCCGCCGTGCAGGAAATGGAGCGTCTGATGCGCCTGCATGACGACGTGATGCGCGTTCTGACCATTAAGGTTGACGCCCATGTCGAAGGCCCATCGGTGCAGATGCAAAAGCGTGACGACCGTGAACGCGGCGACCGCGGCGATATGGGCTTTGATTCGTCCCGTCCGCCTCGCCCATCCTTCGGTGACCGTCCCGAGCGTGGTGATCGTCCGTCGTTCGGCGGCGAGCGCCGTCGTTGATCCCAGACAGAAAGGCATAAATCATGGCGACCAAACCATTTTTCCGCCGCCGCAAAGTTTGCCCCTTCTCGGGTGAAAACGCGCCAGCG